>NZ_JALDXW010000004.1:0-167471 GCF_032154635.1 Cytobacillus sp.
AATCATTTATGAACCCATTTTTTTCCTTTAAATGTAAATATCGATCACTAATAATTATTTACGAACCCAATTTTCCCTTATAAATGTAATAGTAGATTCCTAAAAGTTTTCATAGCATTTTTTATTTGATTTTTTAATTATTTACCTGATTATATGTTAAAATACCTAGGTCGTATTATTATGGAAAGGATACGGAAATGATGAATAAACAAACAACTCAGACGAAGTTACTGAAAGAATACATTTTCATTATCGTTGGTTCGATTTTAGTTGGTTTATCTTATAATATCTTTCTACTGCCTGCGAGACTGGCAGCTGGTGGGGTTTCAGGAATTAGTACCATTCTTTTTGAACTATACCAGTTTAATCCCGCCTATGTTCAATGGCTGATTAACATTCCGCTATTTTTTGCCGGTCTTGTCCTCTTAGGGAGAGATTTTAGCTTAAAGACATTAGTAGGGACTTTTTTTGTTCCGTTTACGATTTGGCTAAGTGCCGACATTCCTTTTACCATTGATAATCCGCTGTTAGCAGCAATTTACGGCGGCATTCTTTTAGGAGTTGGGCTTGGAATTGTATATCGAGGAAAAGGATCTACAGGAGGGCTCGCAACAGTCGCGCAAATCGTTAAAAAATACACAGGGTTTTCCAGCGGCTATTCCCAGTTAATTGTTGATGGATTTGTCGTTGTCACCTCTGCATTGGTGTTTAATTTAGAACTGGCTTTATATGCGATGATGGCGATCTATGTTACAAGCAAAGTGATTGACTTTGTTCAGCTGCAAACATCTCCGTCAAAGCTTGTCCTCATTATTACTGAGCAGGAAGAACAAATTCAAACGATTATTAAAGATGAAATTGATCGCGGGCTGACAAAGATCCGCTCAATTGGCGGTTTCTCGAATAAGGAAAAAACACTGATCCTATGCGTAGTTGAGCAGGAGGAAGCGATTTATTTAAAAAAGGTGCTGCAGGAGCAAGAGCCTACCTCTTTTGTTGTCTTTCTTAACGCCTCTGAAATTCTTGGAAGAGGGTTTTCTTTATCTAAAAGTAATGGGTGAAAGTAAAAACCAGTTCAGTCTTTGAACTGGTTTTTATTTATTCAAAAGGATTCTATAATGATTACTCATTAGCAAATCGAATGGCTCTGCTCAGTACTGTCGGCACAACAGAGGCATGATTTTCTTCAGGAGCCACATATAAATCAGAGTCCACAAATAAGTGCTGAGTCTTCAGCTGTTCAAGCAATTTCTGCGCATCATCAACCATAAAGCCTTCCAGCTCACCAACTGCCATAAACAGCCGTCTTTTCTTGTCTTTTTTAGACTGATCGGAGAACCAGTCCTTAAATGTAAGCATTTCATGATTGTTCCACCAAATGGAGGGACTTATAGCAAGATACGTCTGAAAAGCTTTTGGCGCTGTGAACATTGTCCATAACGTAAATAGCCCGCTGAGCGAATGCCCGAATAAAGCTTGTTTTTCTTTATTAATTGAATACCGTCTTTCCAGTTCGGGCTTCAATTCCTCTTGTAAAAATTCTAAAAATCTCCCAGCACCACCATGGTCACCTAAATCTTTTCCCTTTAGCCGATCTGGATATATATAGGTTTCCGAGGGTGCAGTAAAATCAAGGAAGCGCCGTTTGGAGGCAGCTTTATCTTCTCCAGTATGTCCGATTCCAACGATAATAGCATCACTCACAAAGGTTTTCAGTGCATTCTTGGATTGCAAACGGATGACATCTCGAGCGAACTGAAAATAAGAATTGCCATCAAGAATATAGATAATCGGGTACCCATCCTCATGTAGAGAGGAGGGAGGCAAAGCAACTTTAATAGTATAGGAATAATCCGTCCTTTCGGAATGAAAGATCCATTCTTCTGTATTAGCTAAGATTACTTTATCCATATTTCCTCCTATTCACGCTCGGGAAGTGCATCATATCCATAACACACTGGGGATTGGTTTTCTGGATCGACCATAATGCGTGCATCAATGTTGAACACTTCCTTTAATACATCCTTTGCGATGATTTTTTCTGGCGTGCCGACAGTAATAATTTCACCGTTCTTCATAGCAATAAGCTCATCAGAAAAACGAGCGGCATGGTTAATATCATGAAGAACCATCACAATCGTACAGCTATGCTCCTTATTCAGCCGTTCTACAATTTGCAGAACCTCAAGCTGATGGGCTAAATCTAAATAAGTAGTTGGCTCATCTAATAGCAGAATACTTGTTTCCTGTGCGAGTGCCATCGCAAGCCATACCTTCTGGCGCTGCCCGCCTGAAAGCTGAGCAATTTCTCGGTTCCGAAAGGCACACGTTTTTGTAATGTCCATTGCCCATTCAATCACTTCCATATCCTTGCTGGACAGCGTTCCCACATTCTTGCGATGGGGGAAGCGGCCGTATGAGATAAGCTCTTCAACCCTTAATTGTAATGGCGCCTCAGGATTTTGCGATAGAAGGGCCAGCTGCTTAGCAATCGCTTTTGTTGAGATCCCTTTCATATCCTGTTCCTGTAAAAAAACGTCTCCGCTTTGCTGTTTCAATATCCGGCCAATCGTTTTCAATAAGGTCGATTTCCCGCAGCCATTCGGTCCAATAATCGTTGTAATTTTTCCTTTTTTAATTTCTGCGCTTAGGTTTGAAAAAACAGTAAACTTTTCATATTTAGTTGTTAGCTTTTCAGCACGAATAACCGTCGCACCCATCTTTTCATTCTCCTTCTATGCTTTTGTTTTGACTAATAAATAGAGGAAGTACGGGACGCCAAGGATGGCTACGATGATACCAACCGGAATTTCCGCAGGTGCAAAAATGGTTCTCGCAAGATAATCGGAAAAAATAACAAGAAACATTCCGATTGCTGCACTTGCCGGAAGTACATACCGATGATGAATCCCTGTAAGCTGCCGTGCAATATGGGGCGCAATGAGTCCAATAAATCCAATGCTCCCTGATACGGAAACACAAGCACTAATGACCCCTATGCTGCTTAATAGTAGAATCGCTTTTTCTTTTTCGACCTGAATTCCAAGACTCTTAATGGATGCTTCCTCCAGCTGGAAATAATCCAATAGATGGGCTTTCCGGTAAATGGCTGGGATAAGAATGATCAGCCAAGGGATCATGGCGATAATAAACATCCAGTTTGCATGATAAATACTGCCTGACATCCAAACCGTTGCCATTTCAAAATCACTTGAACGCATTTTCAATGAAACATATAAAGAAAGCGCACCAAACCCTGTGCTTATCGCAATCCCTGATAAAATTAATCGCTGTGTATCTAATTTTCCATTTGTCCAGGCAAAAATATAAATAAGGATAGCAGCGATTACTCCCCCGACAAAGCCAAAAATCGGCATGATTAAAATCGATAGCCAATTTGAGCTGCCAGATACAGCAAGCTCCATTTGAAAGAAAAACATGAAGATGACGATGGATGCACCCGCTCCAGCATTGATGCCTAATATGCCTGGATCAGCTAATCCGTTCCTTGTAATTCCCTGAACAACAGCGCCGGCGATTCCTAATCCTAGTCCAACAAGGGAAGCAATCACAATCCGCGGCAGACGGAATTGAAAGATAACTAAATCAAATTCATTCGTTGGGTTCATTCGCAGCAATGTCGTGATGATATCTTTTACCGACATATCAAAGGTACCGTTTGTAATATGGATATAGATAGCCAATAGAATAGCTCCAATTAGAAGCGTCATATTGATAAAAAAGCGGCTGCGATATTTATTATGCACGACGCTCGCCTCCTCTCGTCCGGATTAAATAGAGGAAGAAAGGAACACCGATTAGTGCAGTAACCACACCGACTGGCGTTTCAAATGGAAAATTAATAAAACGGCTCGCCACATCACAAAGAGCAAGAAAGATGCCGCCGATAATCGCAGAACATGGAATCACAAACCGGTAATCCATTCCAACAATGAAGCGAGTGATATGCGGGATAATTAATCCGACAAATGCAATTTTGCCAACAAGTGCCACAGCCGTTCCTGTTAAACAAACAACGATGAGAATACTGATAGCCTTTACCCATCTTGTCCGCTGACCAAGACTAACGGATATATCTTTCCCAAGCGACAAGATGGTGATGGATTTAGAATTGATCAGGGCAAGGATAAGTCCAATCAGGCCAATAGGGAGAGCCAGCATTAGTATATCCGGATCAACCTTGTGGATTTTCGCATTATACCAAAAGGCTAAGTCTTGAGAAACCTGGAAATGGGTAGCAAATACAGACGATAAGCTGCTTAAAAATGTGCCAATGACCGTTCCAATAATGGCTAATCTAACAGGTGAAAGGCCATTGCGCATAACCGAGCCAAAGCCAAAAACAATCCCGGCACCAAGTGCAGAACCAATCATGGAGAACATGATCATATTGATATTCGACATAGCTGGGAAAAAAATCATACAGATGGTAATCACAAAAGCCGAACCGTCCGTAACTCCCATAATAGAAGGGGAGGCTAGATAATTTCTTGTCATCCCCTGCATAATCGCTCCAGAAATGGCCAGGAAGGCACCAACAAGAAGTGCCGCTACTGCCCGTGGCAGCCTGGACTGCATGATAATGTTATGATCAACATTCGCAGAATCAAAATGTACAAGCGCTTGCCAAATGGTTGATGCATCAATTCCTTTGGTCCCATATAAAACGGATAAAGCAATCGTAAGGATGATAAGAAACGGTGATGCGCAAATAATTAGAAATGGCACAGAATGGGTTTTCCGCAATCGTTTCATCATAACATCCATTACTTAGATAAGTTTTCGACAGCAGCTCGTAAGAAGTTCACCTTGCTCCATGCAGTACCGCCTTGTGCCATAGGATCGACAGCATTTACAAATATTTGCTTATTTTTTGCTGCATCAATGCTTTGGAAGATCGGGTTCTTTAATAAATCATCTAAAGCTGCAGGGTTGTTACTGTTTTCGCTTTTCTCAAATTGAAGAAAAATAATATCCGGATTGACCTCTGCCAATGTTTCTAGACTAACCTCTTCTTGAGCAGCGGTTTTCTTAATTAATTCTGGGACTTGTAAACCTAAATCGCTATATATGACGGGATTTAAATAAACATCGGCTGGATAAACAAACATGCTTCCTTGACGGACTCTTATAACGAAAACCTCTTTATCTTGTAACCTAGCAGAAATAGCAGCTTTCGCTTTCTCAGCATCTGCCTTGTAATCAGCTATAATTTTGTCGGCTTCAGATGCCTTTCCTGATAGGGTCCCCATTAAGCGTAAATTATCTTCCCAATTAGTAGATATATGAGAAACAGGAATCATGGTGCCGATTTTATTTAACTGGTTGGCTACTTCTTCCTTGTACTTAGATGAACCTAAGATGACATCCGGCTTTAAGGAAAGAATTGTTTCATAGTTTGGTTCAGTTTTTTCCCCAATGGAAGTGGCGCCTTCTAAATCAGCAGCAAGATAGGCTGGCAACTCGCCAGCTGTTGTTACAGCTCCTAACGGCTTTACTCCAAGTATCGCAGCATCTTCCATCGATTCTAAACTGGCTGCAATGATATGATGTACTTCAGCTGGAAGTGTATAGGACTGACCTAAGTATGTAATCGTCTGTTCTGTTGGGGCAGCTTCTTTTTTCGCTACTTCTTCCGTTTTCTTTTCCTCTTTCGTTACCGTATCAGTAGACGCATCCTTACTGTTTCCGCAAGCGGCTAAAAAAGCCGCAGTTAACCCAATTAATACAAGACTTTTTCTCATTGTGATTTCTCCTTTTTATCCATCTTTTTTGGAAGTTAAGTAGGCCTAATTATATTTTTGTAATAAATGATAACGATTATCAATTTCAATTACAAACTCAATTTAATTCATCCAACAGGAAATGTCAACCACATTTTTAGAAAAATATGTATAATGAATTCATGAAAATTCATAAAGAATTTGGGCATTGATAAGAAAATATATGAAATGCTAGATAAAATCAGAAAGTTGCTAGATAAAAGAAAGAAGGCACTAGATAAATCAAAAAAGTTACTAGATAACTTCGCTGAAATGCCCGATAAGTTCCCAAAAGAATGAAGTCTAGATGTTCAAAGAGCCTCATGCAAGGTAAATAAACTCCTATTTGTTTTTCTTATGTTAACTTCTGGATATTTACTGTAAAATTAGGTATAAATCACATGAAAGTAGGGAGGCATAGTTGAATAAAATTGAATTGATAGAGGTAAATGAAGAGAAGCTAGGATGCTATTGTCTTCGCAGCAAGCCAAATTCAACCGGGTACATAAATAAAAATGAATGGCTAATGGACAGGCTCCATGAAGGGTTAAAGTATATAAAAATAATGGAGAATAATAAACCAGCAGGCTTTATTGAATATACCCCAACTGAATCTTCTTCAAGAGTCATTTACGGGGAAGGCTACCTGGTCATTCATTGCTTATGGGTACATATTACAGGAAAAGGGTATGCAACAAAGCTAATAGAAATATGTATGGAAGAAGCAAGAAAGCAAAATAAAGCTGGTGTAATAGTCATAACAAATCCAACTACTTCCTGGACTCCAAGTAGAGACATTTTCATAAAAAATAACTTCATAGAAGTAGACAAAGCACCCAATGGCTTTGAACTACTTGTATATAAGCTTAGAAATTCTCCTGATCCCTATTTTCCAAGTGATTGGGATGAACGACTTAAGCGTTTTGATCATTTAACGATCCTCCGTACGCAGCAATGCCCGTTTGTAGATATTGCAACCGAAAATATAGTTGAGGGAGCAAACAAATTGGGAATAGAAGCAGAAATTATTGATATGAAAAGCAGAGACGAATTATTGAGACTTTCACCAACCCCTTATGGCATCTATGGTGTCATCTATAAGAGTAAACTTGTTACATATCATAGACTTACTGTGCACTCGGCAATGAAACGATTAAAAGAGTTGATCTAATATCTTTCTAATAAAAAATATCCGCCCATTTTCTGGGCGGATACTCGCTTAGTTCATCATATCTTAAAAACTATAGAATTCTAATCCTTTTTTGTATGCTTCATGGGCTAATGGAATGACTGATATGGCTATATCTGCATACGTCACTTCCTGCTTAGGGCTGAATTTATTATTCGTTGCTGTTAATAATCCTAATGATTGGGCTAATGCCACATACCCGATATTTTCCGTTTTTACCTCTTTAGCATCCGCAAATTTCAGCTGATAAATCCCTTGATTTTTGGCTGCTTGTTCAAGACCTAATATACGAATATACCAAACCGCAAGCTCTTCTCTTGTCAGACGTTCATCAAGATTGAAGTTTGTTCCTTCTTTTTTAAGGATTCCAAGTGAAACCGCACGTTCAACGATTTGATATAATGGGTGGTCAGGTTTAATATTATCAAATGATTGACTTGTATTTGGTCTGTCTGGGTAATAGCCATCATAGAAATGAGTGAGAGATTTCATAATTACTTCAAGGGCAGCCCCTTTTGTCACTTTTGCATCAGCATTAAATGTTTTTATATCTTTAAAATTGATAATGCCTGATTGGATAAGATAGTTTAACTCTTTTTCTGCTCGTGGATGGGAGATAGTTGGCTTCTTGTTTTCAAATGTATTTTCCCACTCGCCTGTGCGCGCATTTAAATAGCTAAATGGATTTTTGTTAAATTCAGGCTGATATACAAGATGATAGTGATTATATTTTGGGCTATATCCTTCTCTTACATAGCTAAGATTTAGGCTTAAATTTTCAAAAAATTTCGTATGTGCCTTTTCCTTTGAAATGACTTTATCAATGGCTGGCCAATTTTGAATATCAGACTGAAAAACATTTAGACTAAGCAGTGAGCCATCAGCCGCAATTGAGACTGATATTTGATCCCCATTTACAAGAATTCCATTTACGACTCTTGGAAAGCTGAAAGAATAGGTTTCTCTATTTTCGTCATAAAAAGGGTCGTCAGTTGGCATTGCATAATTATGAAGATAAGATGGGGAATACTGTTTTAAGTATGTTACTGCTTGTTTAAGCGCCTCATCTTTAGATATCGCTTGACCATTTTTTTTGCTTAAGTTATTGTCATTTAGTATTTCATACCTGATGTCATGGTACTGAATAATTTCCCCTTGCTTATCTAGTTCCAGGTCAGTACCGGTTCCGCCATTTTTGTATTCATACATATATTGAACAGAAATCACTTCTTGACCATTATAATTCTTTCTTTCATCAAGCGATTGGATATTAAGTTTTACTCCTTCTGAATTAATTTTGAGTAGTTCTTCAGCAAAAGCTTTCGCATCTGCTAAGGAAAATTTTGTTTGCTTAGGTCCGAGCGGTTGAGTGACGATGTGTTCAATTTTCCTTT
Organism: Cytobacillus sp.; assembly: GCF_032154635.1. Lineage (GTDB taxonomy): Bacteria > Bacillota > Bacilli > Bacillales > Cytobacillaceae > Cytobacillus. Next base: position 8,367 of record NZ_JALDXW010000004.1, read on the forward strand.
CCTTTGAAATTTCAGGAGAAAAACCATTTAGTTTTAGCCACTCACCGGAAAGTGCATGGATTCCGTTGATGTTAGTTGTCGGCAAATAAACAAGATTTACGTGTTTTTTACCTGTTTGGTAGTCTGCTTCGATACTGTACTGCAACTCGACTGGAAGATTGTCTTTCATTTTCTTCACTGCGTCATCTTTAGACATAACTTTTGTTACATCATCATATGTTAGTGAACCATTGCTGCTTGTGTTGCGGAAGAAGCTGCTAATCTCCCCGTTGCCAAGCACAGTAATTTGAATATTTTGATCGGAAATAGGTACTTTATTTTTTGTCTTTACGAAGGAGAATGTATAACGGATTGGTTCTGTAAGTAATTGATTTCTAGGAAAGTAGTCGATGAGGTCATTATCAAGCTGGTATTCACTGTCATTAGGGAACTTTTTTAGAAATGCTTGCGCCACTTCTTTTGCTTTTTCTTTCGTTATTTTTGCTGGATATAGGGCATCCTCTGCATCGGCGGGTTCATAATGAAAGCTTTCAATCTCAAATGTATCTCCTAAAAATTCTACGTTTCCATATAGACTTTTCCCGTTAACTTTTTTCTGAAAGCTTAGGCTGTGGCGAATCGTGTCGTCACCAGGGTATTGGAAGCCTGTCCCTAAATGAAAGTCACTATCCTTTAAATAAGTAAATTGCGGGAAAAACTCTTTGAATTTCTTGATTAGCTCACTTTTTGAAACAACCTTTTCAGTCTGTGCAATCTGAATTCGTGCAGTGTTAAGATTCTCATTTCCAAAGGATCCTGCACTTGCTCCTGGTGCTAGAATTCCAATCGACAATCCAGTAGAAAGTGTAATAATTCCGAGTTTTTTTAATTTTTTCAAAATAACCCTCCTAATATTTAGCATTCTAGTTAATTATATCCCATATTTTGGTGATTGTGGGAAAAATATAAATATTATTAAAAATGTTCAAACATTTATGTGATTTTATATTATTGATTTAGGAGATTGTATATATTTACAATAATTTAGTAAGAAAGTACAATATGATTGAAGCTTTATATGCATTTAAAATGCAGAGGAGATAAAAAATGCGAGTTTTGTTAATTGACGATGAAAAGCTTGCTTTAGATATGTTAGAAAGTTTATTGAACAAGATCGATGGAATCGAGGTAGCTGGCAGGTACCAAGATCCTGAAAGCGCGCTTCAGAATATGAAGGACTTGCATGTCGATATTATTTTTCTTGATATCAACATGGGAAGCACGCATGGCATAAAATTTGCCGAAAAAATCACAGCCGAGCTCGATGCAATTGAAATTATTTTTGTTACCGCTTATCCTCAGTTTGCACTGGATGCTTTTGAAGTAGATGCAATGGATTATTTATTGAAGCCTGTTAGCTTTAATCGATTAAACAAAGCGATTCTAAAAGCGAGAAAAAGAATAGAAAAGTATAAACTTAATCACGCTTCTACTGTTCAGCCGAGAGAATCTCTTCATGCCTATATGATGAGTAAATTTCGGCTAATCGATTTTCAGCACAATCTTGTTAAATGGCGGACGAAAAAAGTAAAAGAATTATTTGTCTATCTTTGGCATAACAAGGAGAATCCTGTCCATAAAGCAAAAATTATTGAGGAGCTCTGGCCAAATATGGATGCAAGCAAAGCGATGGTTTTGCTGCATACGACTATTTACCAATTAAGAAAAACACTTAAGGAAACCGGGATAGAAAATCCTGTTACACTTTTAAATGATCAATACGTTCTATCATTTCCTTTAACCAGTGATGTTCAAGAATTACAGGAAACCGTTCAATCAGGTGCAGTGAATTCGGAAAATGTTGAAAGGGTACTCAAGCTGTATACGGGTGATTATTTAGAGGAAGACGGGTACTCATGGGCCATTCAAAAACAATTGACTTTAAGGGAATCATTAATTTACTATCTAGATCACTTTATTTCAGAATCCATTCATCATCAGAAGAATAAACATTTAGTAGAGGCTAGTTTAGAAAAACTGCGTCAACTAGATACATATAATGAAACATATATATTCAAGTTAATAAACTATTATGGGGAACAGAATAATTTTCAAAAACTCCAAACCTTGTATGATGAAATGAAGAATAAATTTGAAGTTGATTTAGGAATAGAAGTGCCAAGTAAAATAGAGGATCTATTTAATAATTATTATGATAAGTTGAAACCACTTAACTCTTAGCTAAATGGAGATAAGTGGTTTTTTATTTTTTTGTAATGATTAGGTATTTACGGCAGAAGGTTCAGAATTTGTTCAGAATTGGCAATTTATAATCAAGTGGGCATTTCCCTCTTACTAGATTTGTAATTAGAGGGTGAAGATGCTAAAAAAAGAGATTATAGGTAAATATCAATAGAGAGAGAAAAAGAAAGGAGAAGATAAGTAAAGTAATAAAAAACAATGGGAAGGGGATTCACATTGCGATTGGTATGGAGCTTTGTATTCATATCTGCAGGTTTACTTTTACTCTTTTACCCTAAACTTGAAAAGGAAGCAGCAGATACGAAACAGGAGAAACTGATACAAACCTTCAAGCAGCTGGGTGATGCAAGTGAGTATGAAGAGCAGGAGCCTTCAATAGAAGTTCAAGAAGATCAAAAGCAATTAGAACTTTTAGAAGGGGCAAGAGGGATTATCCATATTCCAAAAATTGATCTGGAAATGCTGATATTTGAAGGCGCTGGGAAAGTCCCGCTGAAAAAAGGCACAGGGATGATTGAACCAGAAAAGGAATTTGGAATAAATAATGTTGGAATTGCCGGGCATCGTTCAACGACCTTTGGCAAGCAATTTAACCGGCTTGATGAGCTGTCACCTAACGATGAAATCATAATAGAAACGAAGACTGGTACATTTGAATATGTCATAGTCCAGAAATTTGTCGTCGATCGTTCAGAAGTTGAGGTTCTAAATGATCAGCAAGAGCCCATCCTTACTCTCGTTACTTGTACACCCATAGGCAAAAAAAATCCCACGGATCGCCTCATTGTACAGGCAAAGTTAAAAAATAAAAGCTGAAAGTAAGGAGGTTTCCATGAAGAAGTTTAGTCTCATTTCACTAATGATTCTATTGATTGTCAGCAGTTTCATCTCTCCGTTGGCAGCAAGTGCAAATACAGAAACGGAGCAGTCGTTTACGCTTTCTAACGCTGTGATTGAAGCTGATTCAGCGGATAAATCCAAGTTGAAAGTAAGGTTTGATTGGAATTTTGAAGCAAGCGAAGAAGGAAAGGGAGGAATCTATACTTTCCAAGTACCGTCTGATGTAACAATCGAATCGGAACAAACGGGTAGTTTACTTATTAATGGAGAAACCATCGGTTCGTACAAAGTATCAACAGATGGAACTATTACTGTAACCATTATTGAAGGGCAAAAGAGTAGTGGGTCTGGAAGTCTAGAGTTTGCAGCAAAAGGTGCTGTAAAAGAAGACAAGCAGGCTGACCAGAACCCGGCTCAGGACGTTGCTACTGAGAATGGGGAGCAGGCCGCAGAAGCGGGCACTTCGGATACAGATAAAGAAACAGATCTAGATAAAGATGCTGCTGAAGCAAAAGATGATAAGAAAGAAGGAAATAATCACGCAGTTTCACAAAGGGCAAGTTCGGTGATCACGGAGAATATTTTAACGAGTGCTAAACTAACTTATTATAAAAGTGAAACTAGTTCAGAGGAAGTTGGCAGCGTTGACCGTAATTCAGTTATCAAAGTCGATTATACGTGGAAGCTTGATGATGGGCATAGTTATAAGGATGGGGCAACATTTACATTCAATCTCCCATCTGAGCTGAAGGTATATGAAGCAATCAATAATGAACCGCTGAAATTTGGTACAGATACAATTGGGACATTCAATGTGAATATGAATGGGGAAGTGACAGTTGTTTTTAATAGCTTCATAGAAAGTCACTCAAATATTAATGGAACGATTGAAGTATTATCAAAAATAAGTGAAACAGTTACTGTCACAGAAGACAAAAAGGTAACTGTCACACCGATTGCTGGGAAGGAATCCGTTGATATTCCAATAACTTTCCATCCAACCGGTTCAACCATTAATAAAAAAGGAATTCCAAACAAGGCGTATAATACAGAAACAGTTGAATGGACAGTAGACTTTAATAAAAACCTAGATACTATTTCCAATGCAGTTCTCAGTGATCCGATTCAAGACGGACAGGAATTAGTAAAGGATTCGATTAAAGTTTATAAATTAATCACTCTCTTAAATGGTACGGTTACACAAGGGGAAGAGGTTACATCTGGACTTACAATTGGTAAAGTAGGAGAAAAAGACTTTTCTATCAGCCTTGGAAATATTTCAACCGCTTATCGAGTAGTCTATACATCAAAGATTATTGACCAAAATGCGGTGAAATTTGATAATGAGGCAACTCTCTCAGGAGATGGATTCAATCCTCAAAAAGCAACAGCATCCATTGGGGTGAAAAGAGGAGTTGCATTAGCAAAGAGTTCTACTGGTTACGATGGAGCAACTCAGACAATCACCTGGGAAATAAAATATAACTACAACGAGAAGCCGATTAAACAAGCAGATGCTCTATTAAAAGATTACTTTACTAACTCACAAGAATTAGTGGATGGATCTTTTACAGTGAAGAAAATAACGATTGATAGCATTGGAAATGAGTCAGGTGCGGAGGATTTTACTGGTTATACAGTCACTCCTAAATCTAAAGACGGCAAGAACGGCTTTGAGCTGCAATTCAATCAGGATATTCAGCATGCTTATAAAATAACCTACAAGACGAAAGCAACTGACCGTGTGTTCGATGGAACCGAGATTACAAACGAAGTTGAGGCTGGTATAGAAAAGGCCACTGGAAAGAGATCCATTTATCAGCAAATTATATACAAGAAGCATTATAAGAATCACCCTGAAACAGACTACGGTAAGAAAACCACAACGTGGAGCATCGATATCAATGTTGATAGTTACCTAATGAAAAATGTGAAAATAACGGATAGTTTTACGAATGGAGGGTTGAAATTACTTCCAGACACGCTCAAAATAACAAATGTTTCATCAAAAAGTGTGTTGAAAATCGGTGAGGATTATCGATTAGTAAAAGATGACCTTGAAGGGTTTGTAATTGAATTTTTAAAGGATATAGATAAACATCATCGAATTGATTTTCAGACTTCATTCGATTATGAAGCACGAAAGGACAATAGTAAAAATTCGTTAGACAATAAGGCAGTTGTTTCATGGATCGATACAGATGATAAGGAACAAACAAAAAGTTCGACTGCTACATTCGAGCCGGATTCTTATACTAAATCGAACGGCTTCAAAAATGGTTCATACAATGCTGTTACTAAAGAAATTACATGGAATGTTGGGATTAACTATAATCTTAAAACACTTGCAAATGCATCTGTTGAAGATGAAATTCTTGGGAACCAAGTAATTGATCAAGGGTCCTTAAAAGTATACAAAATGACCTTAACAGGTGGAGAAAATGGAACAAAAAGAGAAACAGCCATTGAAAATACTGATTATGAGGTTAAATGGAATCCAAATGGAAAACCTGGTTTCAAGGTTGAATTTCTGCATGAAATTGACTCTGCCTATTTAATCGAGTATAAAACAAGCTTGCAAAATCAGTTAATCGAAGGTAAGTACGATAATAAAGCAACTCTTTATAATGGTGCGGAAAAAGTAACTGATTTAATCGCAAGTGTTTCTGTGCCGAATGGCGGAGAGTATACAAAAAAATCAGGAACACAAAATGGGAAAATTATTGATTGGAAGGTTCATATTAATTTCGGTCAATCCAAAGTATCGAATGTAAAATTGATAGATTTACCGACCGAAAACCAAACACTTCTCGAGCAATCCTTCCATCTCTATGCAACTACTGTAGCTGAAAACGGTGCAGTAACAAAAGGGGCAGAGTTAGTTAAGGATGTGGATTATACACTTGAATTTATTAATGGCGGCTTTGAACTAGCTTTCAAAGAAGATATCGACAAACCTTATATATTAGAATATCAATCGCTTATTCTTGCAAAGGTTGGAGATAAGGTAAATAACGATATCGAGTTTACAGGTGCACAAATTACTACAGAAACGACAAAATCTAGTTCCTCAGTTGAAGTTAAAAGAACAACAGGCTTAGGTACTGGTACAGGGGAAGTAGGCAGTCTTGAAGTAGTCAAGGTAGATGCAAGCGATGAAACAAACGTTCTTCCAGGGGCAACTTTCTCCTTAATTGATGAAGTGAGCGGTGCAGTGATTAAAACACTGACAACGGATAAAACCGGAAAAGTTAAGTTTGATAAACTTCTTTACGGCGAATATCTCCTAAAAGAAGTTCATGCCCCTGAAGGGTATGTTGTTGGAATTAATGGCACACAGGTTGTTAAAATCGAAAAACCAGAATCAGTCCTGCCAATAAAAAACGCCAAAATCCATCAAGCCGTAGAACTGACAAAAGTAGATAAAGCGGACAAAACAACTACACTTCAAGGAGCAGAATTCGAACTCCAACGTAAGGACGGCTCAGACTTTGTTAAAGTTAGCACACATATTACCGATGAAAACGGCAAAATCATTGTCAACAATTTAGAGCCAGGCGAGTATCAATTCGTTGAAACAAAGGCGCCAGAGCATTACTTACTTGACAATACACCAGTAACCTTCACAATCGAGGAAAACCAAACTACAATTGTTGAGGTAACAAAAGAGAATGAAAGAGGCAAAGGCAGTCTCACCGTTCTTAAAGTGGATGGCTCAACAAATAAACCGCTAGAGGGTGCAGAGTTTGAGCTTTACAACAGTAAGAATGAATTAGTTGAAAAGAAATCAACGGATGCAGATGGTAAAGCAACGTTTGAAAACTTAGCCTTTGACAAGTATGTATTAAAAGAGGTGAAGGCACCTGCTGGGTATATAATTCAGAAATCATCTGAAAACATAGCAGTAAAGCTTGATGCTGAAAAGAAAGAAGTAACTGTTAAGAATTATAAGCCTAGTACAGGTGGACCAGGGGACCCAGGCGATCCAGGAGAGCCAGGTAAGCCGGGAGAACCAGGCAAGCCAGGAGAACCAGGCAAGCCAGGAGAACCAGGCGATCCAGGAGAACCAGGTAAGCCGGGAGAACCAGGCAAGCCAGGAGAACCAGGCGATCCAGGAGAGCCAGGCAAGCCAGGAGAACCAGGTAACCCAGGAGATCCGGGCAGCCCAGGAGATCCAGATAACCCAGGAGATCCAAATAACCCGGGTGATTCAGGCAACCCAGGCCATCCAAATAATCCAGGCGGCTCTGATAACCCAGGGGACCCGGACCATTCAAACAATCCAAATCAAGGAAACCAAATTGGCGGACCGAATCAGTCTCATCAAGGGAATGGAAAAGTACTCCCTCAAACAGGTGAAGAGGCCAATATAAGCCTGCCGTTGGCTGGTATAGTTTTAATTCTTATTGGATTAGGTATGGCATTTACTAGAAGAAAAATAGAATCATAAAAAAAGAGGACAATGACTAGGATGGCCATCCAATCATTGTCCTCTTTTCTTTGCTCATACTGCTATTTAATTTTTACAGAACCTTTAGTACCTGTTGCTTTATTCGTAAAAATTAATTGATCTTTTTCAAGATATAAATCAATTGAATGGATATTGTTGATTTTCTTCAATTGTGTTCCATCAAGCTTAGCCTGATAAAGATAGCCGCCATTTGAGTAATTGCTCAAATAAATATTGTTTTTTGTTAACACAAAGTAAGGCGTACTGACATTAAGCAATTTCTTCTTTTCGCTGCCATCCTTTTTCATTCTGTAAAGCTTTTGATTGTCTTTGTTATTAGAGAAATACATATAGGTACCTAATTCTTTGGCGGAAAAAATGTCCTGAAAATAGGCATACTTTGTACTTGTTGCAGCAGGGAATTGCTTTTCATCCCAGGAATGATCTTTCTTTAATGCTGCGGCTGGGGTAAGAAAATACTTATAGCTGATTTCACCAGCGCGGTTTGGCACAGGATCATCCCATGTGGCGTCAACATAGTAATATTCTCCGTCTACTTTCACTAAATTCCATGCATGTACCCCGCCGTTTGCCTTGCCTGTAACTAGGTGAGATTCAATTCCTGCTTCTTTTAATAACAGCTGCATGGTGTGGGCATAGCCTTCACAAACAGCCTGTCCATTCATCAATAACCCATAAGCGGTATAGGATGCATCAGGGACTTGTCCCTTTTGATAGTTTTCCCAATCATAGGCAGTATTTAAGACAATATAATCATGGATGGATTTTACCTTGTCAAATTCTGAGTCTGTTGATTTTATTGTTTGTTTTATTATGGTTTTGATCTTTGTATCCTGTTTGAGGACCATTTCTTTGATTTTTTTTACAGGATATTTATATTTAAGTTCGATTTTTCCGTTTGCATAGGCTGTTGTTCCTTTATGCTGAAAATAAAAGATTTCTGGATGATCGTTTAATACATCATTAATGATTGTGCCAACCTGTTTGTATGAGATGGATTGAGAAGGGAAGCTAGCCGTGTCTTTAAAGCTAGTAATGGCAGCTAATAGATTAGTATACGTTTCTTTATATGCTTTGGAATCAGCTGCAGACACGGTGATCGTATTTTTGCCGGCAATGCTGCCAGCATTCTGCTCTTGTGCAAAAGCAGGAGATGCTTGAATTAAGAGGATGGAAAAAATGAAAGCTAAAACGTAGTTAAACTTTTTCAACATATGAAACTCTCCTTTACGATTTAATTCTTTGCAGAATCAATACGGTAACCCAGCCGTCATAGCGATTGCCTTAGACCTGTGGCTTTGCGTCTCAATCTTTCAATTGATTTGCCGTTACTAGAATTATATACCAAAAATATTATTTATTGTTAAAAAAATTACTAGTTTATTTTTTTAGAAAAAATATGAAAACAAGCATGAGACGATAAGGAGCTGTATATAAATAAGTAATGCTAAAGTTTCATATTGGGTCACATGTTACTGATTCGATCAGGCATGGTGGTAAAAATAAAGGGAATCTCTCTCTTAATTACCCCATGCCTTTTTATGTTCCTAATAGTTGAAATATGGAGTTAATCCATATGCTACGAAAATATATCAATAAACATGAAGCCGCAAGGAGGTGATCTACGTCAGACGATTCGCTAATGACGATTTATTGATCAAAAAGTATGTAAGAATTGCCGTGGAAGAGGGTGAACTTTCCGAAAAATGAGGCTTTATTGCCCTGCATATTGAACGATTAAGGAATGGGAAAAAGACGATTTTTAAAAATAATGAATAGGGGTTGAGTCTGATATGAAAAAGTTTTTACAAAGGCTCGGACGCTCGCTTATGCTGCCGGTTGCGGTATTGCCAGCAGCCGCGATCCTGATGGGGATTGGGTATTGGATTGATCATGATGGCTGGGGCTCTGGAAATGCATTGGCTGCCTTTTTAATTAAAGCAGGGGGTTCAATCCTTGATCATATTCCGATTCTTTTTGCAGTTGGGGTTGCTCTTGGTATGTCTAAGGAAAAGGATGGATCTGCCGCATTAAGTGGGTTAATCGCATTCTTAGTTGTAACGACCATGCTTTCGACGGATACAGTTGCTTTATTGCAAGGGGTTGAACCTGAAAGTGTCAATGCAGCATTTGCAAAAATTGATAATGCATTTTTAGGGATTCTTTCCGGTCTTATTGCAGCATGGATGTACAATCGATTTAGCCATGTAAAACTGCCAGACTTTTTGGCGTTCTTTAGCGGAAAACGGCTTGTGCCGATCATGTCGGCCGTGTCGATGCTTGTTGTTTCTGCAGCCTTATTCTTTATTTGGCCAGTCGTCTACAGTGGATTAGTATCCTTTGGTGAGGCAATTAGCAGTTTAGGGGCTGCCGGCGCAGGAATTTATGGTTTCTTCAATCGCCTCTTAATACCAACTGGTTTGCATCATGCATTAAATGCAGTCTTTTGGTTTGATACGGTAGGCATCAATGATATTGGGAACTTCTGGTCTAGTACCGGGGAAAAGGGTGTTACAGGAATGTATCAAGCAGGTTTCTTCCCGATCATGATGTTCGGCTTGCCAGCTGCAGCTTTAGCGATGTATCATACCGCTAAAACGGAAAAAAAGAAAATGATTGCAGCCTTAATGCTAGCTGCAGGCTTTGCTTCATTTTTCACAGGTGTGACGGAGCCAATTGAATTTGTTTTCATGTTCTTAGCACCAGTTCTTTATGTTGTTCATGCAGCTTTAACAGGTCTTTCCTTATTTATTGCAGCTGTCTTCCAATGGACAGCAGGCTTCGGATTTAGTGCTGGATTTATTGATTTTGTTTTAAGCTTGCGCATCCCGATAGCCAACATGCCCTTAATGCTAGTTGTTCAGGGAATAGGCTTTGCTCTCGTTTATTATTTCTTATTCCGCTATTTAATAGTGAAATTCGATTTGAAAACGCCTGGCAGAGGTGATGATTTGGAAGAAGAATATGAAGGCAGCGTTGGAACTGCCTCAGCTAATAAATTTGCAGAAATGGCAGCAACGATTTATGAAGGTCTAGGCGGGCGTGATAACGTTGTCGCCGTTGAGTATTGCGCCACTCGTTTACGAGTAGAGGTAAAGACCGTCAACCAAGTCGATCAAAGGAAAATTAAATCGACGGGTGTCCCCGGAATCAATATTATCGGGCCGCAAAGCATTCAAGTAATCATTGGAACAAATGTCCAATTTGTTGCGGATGAAGTGGAAAGGATTCGTGAAAATTTATCGTAGTTAGTTGTAGATTTTTAGAAACTCGGTAGGGCAACAAGATCTACCGAGTTTCTATTGTTTTTTGAAGATGAGCAGGCAATCCAGCCCATTGGCAGCAGGCTGGATTTTGCATCATACGATACTAATTTTATGTTTGAATGCACTTAACCCTTGATGTCAAATCACTATATTCGACAAATTTCACAAAAGGTCTTGACCATCCTATAGAACAGGAGTATTATATAGTAGTTGATTGACGAAGGTTTTTTAATCATGATGCGGGTGTAGTTTAGTGGTAAAACCACAGCCTTCCAAGCTGTTGTCGAGGGTTCGATTCCCTTCACCCGCTCCATACATATCACAACGCAGTGTTTCGTTTCGAAAAGAACGAGGCGCTGCGTTTTTCCATTTTAATGGAAGGAAGGATGCTTGATTAGCATCCAATTAGTTCAAATTCCCCATCTCCGCCATGAACTTGAATAAACATATTCATTAATGAATCCACCATTTTTTCTGCTTCATCCTTGCTCATTGCTGGGCGAAGATATACAATTTGGACAGCATTCTTCGTTTTTTCCGTTACACATGTTCTTTCCGAATCAACAAAAGGACTGCCAAAAGGTCCTTTTTCATCTGCGCTCAAAAGCAAATTTTGCAGAGAGTTCACTCGTCCATTCAACCCTACGTATTCTTCGCCTTCAGCACCCTTTCTCATGTCAATTGTCCCGTGTATTTGATCTGCATCATAGATGCCTATTGGGATTTGGTATTGTAAGGAGAAGAAATTATTAATATCAGTTGAACTATTAACTGGCTTCAAATAATCCTGTTTCTTTACTCTTCGGTAAAGGGCTTCAGCAGAATGACGATAACGGTTTGGGTCCTTCCCGCAAGCTTTAAAAATCTGCCGCCATTCTTTAATTCCTTCTAAATCCGTTACATTCTTCTCTTCTAAATCGAAGAAAATCGATTCCTGAAATAATTGCAGACGCCCTTTGACCATTTGCGGGGAATCGCCTACTTGTATATTCTGATAACGAATCACACCAACTTTAAATGCTGGAAAAAGTGTGCAAAGCTCTGGTGAAATACGAATTTCCAACCTTTCCACCTCCAAAAATAGTTAAAAATAGTTTATCATAATAATCGATGCCTTTTAAAATACTTTCATTAATATATATGTAGAAAAGAGAGAAGCTTATGGACTTTTCGCAGCTAAAACAAGAGATCATTGAATATAGCAAGACAATAGGAATAGATAAAATCGGATTTACAACGGCAAGCACCTTTGATGAATTAAGAAATCGACTGATTCGCCAGCAGGAGCTTCAGTACCAATCAGGTTTTGAGGAAAAGGATATTGAAAAGCGGGTGAATCCTGCATTGCTGATGGACAGCCCGCGGTCAATTATTGCGATCGCCCTTGCCTACCCATCGAAAATGAATGAAAGAGTAACGAGTAAAAAAGGGGAGCGGAGAGGCATTTTCAGCCGTGCTTCTTGGGGCGAGGATTATCATCTCATTTTACGTGACCGCCTGAAAAAGCTAGAAGCCTATATTATGGAAAGAGTCCCTGAAGCCAAGTGCAAATCCATGGTGGATACAGGCGAACTAGTGGATCGAGCTGTTGCCGAGCGTGCCGGCATTGGCTGGAGCGGAAAAAATTGTTCCATTATCACCCCAGAGTTTGGTTCCTATGTTTATTTAGGAGAAATGATTACGACCATTCCCTTTGAGCCAGATCAGCCAATTGAGGACCAATGCGGAACATGCAATAAATGTCTAGAAGCATGTCCGACAGGTGCGCTTGTTCAAGGCGGCCAAATTAATGCGCAGAAATGTATTGCTTTTCTAACACAAACGAAGGGCTTTATTGAGGAGCAATATCGAGAAAAAATCGGCAATCGGGTATATGGCTGTGACTCCTGCCAAACAGCTTGCCCAGAAAATAAGGGGAAGAACTTTCATTTTCATGAAGAAATGGAACCGGATCCCGAAATCGTTAAGCCACTGTTAAAACCAATGCTGCAATTAAGCAATCGGGAATTTAAAGAGAAATTTGGATTGCTTGCAGGTTCATGGCGAGGGAAGAAGCCAATTCAGCGCAATGCGATCATAGCTCTAGCACACTTTAAAGACGAATCTGCAGTGGATGAATTAATTGAAGTCATGAAGAAGGACTCCCGTGAAGTGATTCGTGGAACAGCCGCATGGGCGCTAGGAAAAATCGGCGGGGAACTAGCCAAGTCGGCATTAGAGAAAGCGCGGGAAACGGAAAACGATGAAGACGTGCTAGTTGAAATAGAGAGAGGTTTAGCTTTTTTAAGGGAAATAATGGAATGCCCGCAATTAAAGAAAATCGAGAATAATGGGAATTAAACGAGGTTAAAGATGCCCGCTATTAACGAAAAATAAGAACTGCGGTAATCATAGTAATTTTCAAATCTAATACGATAACTTTAATAATATAAGGAATGTCCCATGGACTTCCTTATTTTTTATGAGGTGAAATCAACACTTCTTTCATATCTATAGTAATGAAAGGAGTGTTGGGCAGTGAGAGAACAGCTTCAAGCACATTTGGAGAAAAGGGTTCAACAATGTGTTTCGAATACAGGAAGCACGATCCATTCATGTCAAAAAATTGAGCAGAAAAAGGCAGGATTGGGGATTCGTTCAGGTGAAATTATTAAAGCTCATGCAATTGGAACGATAATGGCTATGGATGAAGAAAAAGAAGAAATTCGGTCAGTTAAATACAATGTTCATTTTAAATATTTGATTAAACAAAAAGGTCTTTTTCATATAGAAGAGGAAATAGAAACTCGGACAGCTGAGTTTTATAAAGGAGTATTAGTGGAAGACAAAGAAATCAATCCCTTTGAAAAATTAACCGTTGAGGATAACCCGTTAAATGAGGAGGAAGAGCCATTAGAAAGGATCTCCTACCAATACGATCGGTTAAAAGCCGTTCAATATGCAGAAAGATGGTGGAATAGCTATAATCCAGCTTATAAATCATTTGAAGTAGATTGTACAAATTATATTTCACAATGCCTTCATGCAGGAGAAGCACCAATGAGAGGATACCCGAACCGTTCGCAGGGCTGGTGGATGAGAAATAATAATTGGAGCTATAGCTGGACGGTCGCTAACTCTTTACGCTGGCATTTGCCAGGTTCTAGAGTGGGATTAAGGGCAAAGGAGGTCTATTCACCTGAAGAATTACTGTTAGGGGATGTGATTTGCTATGATTTTCAAGGGGATGGACGCTTCGATCACACAACAATCGTAACGGCAAAGGATGCGTTTGGCATGCCTCTTGTGAATGCCCATACGACGAATAGCCGAATGCGGTACTGGGCATATGAGGATTCTACAGCATATACACCGAATATAAAATATAAGTTTTTTTCGATAGTGGACGATGAATGATTCGGGAACAAAACAGTGTTATAATAGCATAGATAGCATGAATTTAGAGGTGAAAATCGTGGCATTGCATGTAGTTTTATATCAACCAGAAATTCCAGCGAATACTGGAAATATTGCTCGTACTTGTGCAGCAACAGATACAGTTTTACATTTAATTCGTCCGCTCGGCTTTTCAACTGATGACAAAATGTTAAAGCGGGCAGGCTTGGATTACTGGGAATTTGTAAATATTGTCTATTATGATTCACTTGATGAATTTTATGAGAAAAACGAGGGCGGAGAATTTTTCTATTTAACGAAATTTGGCCAACAGCCACATTCTACTTTTGATTACAGTAACAAGGAAAAAGATTATTATTTTATTTTTGGCAGAGAAACAACTGGATTGCCAAAAGATGTAATTGAAGCGAATAAAAATCGCGCCTTAAGAATACCAATGAATGGCAATGTTCGCTCATTAAATCTATCCAACACGGCAGCTATTCTTATATACGAAGCATTGCGCCAGCAGGATTATTTACATTTAAAATAAAATAAAAAGAAAGCTGCTGTCAGCCCAGCAGCTTTCTTTTTATTTTTCTACACCAGAACCTGGCTTGTCTTCGTACCCAGATGTAAAAATAGCTGTTAAGAATGCAACCATAACACCAAGAATGAGAATAAGCTTCATAACTATGTATCCCCCTTTATAATTGCCAAGCATAAATAACAAATTCATTATAGCCCATTTACACGAAACTGTGAATGAAATGTGTGGAGATTTTTTTACACTTCTTCATATACTTATCATTTCATGCATGTCTATTATTGACATATTCCTCTTTGATCATCCTTTTCATTTTTTAAATAAATAGAAGACCAGATTTTACCTATAAAAAGGACAACCGAAACAGGGCCCAGATTAGCATGTTCATTTGTCGAGCCGCATACAGTATATTAACGTCTTGCGATCATGCGACAGGGGGAGGTCCTTATGGATATTCTAAAAAAAATTGAGATGTTTCGCCATGAAGAGGAAAAGCTGAAATGGGAAGGGACTTTTGGAGAATATTTAGAAATTGTTAAAGAGAAGCCATGGGTTGCCCAGTCCGCACATTCCCGGGTTTATAATATGATTAAAGATGCCGGTGTAGAAGACGTAAAAGGGCAGAAACGATATAAATTCTTCAGCAATCAGCTTTTTGGTCTAGAGGAAGCTCTGGAAAGACTTGTAGAAGAATATTTTCATCCGGCTGCGAAAAGACTGGATGTCCGAAAACGAATTCTTTTATTAATGGGACCCGTCAGTGGCGGGAAATCGACTTTAGTCACTATGTTAAAAAGAGGTTTAGAAGCCTACTCACATCATGAAAAAGGCGCGGTTTATGCGATCAAAGGCTGCCCCATGCATGAAGATCCCCTTCATTTAATTCCGCATCATCTCCGCAAAGATTTCTATGATGAATATGGAATTCGCATTGAAGGGAATTTGTCGCCGCTAAATAGCATGCGGCTTGAACAGGAATATGGCGGCCGGATAGAAGACGTTCTAATTGAACGGATTATTTTCTCAGAGGATCGCAGGGTGGGCATTGGCACGTTCAGCCCGTCAGATCCGAAGTCACAGGATATTGCTGATCTAACTGGGAGCATCGATTTTTCAACGATTGCAGAATATGGATCAGAGTCCGATCCGCGCGCTTATCGCTTTGATGGGGAATTAAATAAGGCAAACCGCGGAATGATGGAGTTCCAGGAAATGCTGAAATGTGATGAGAAATTCCTCTGGCATTTATTATCCTTGACACAAGAAGGGAATTTCAAAGCAGGAAGATTTGCACTTATTTCTGCAGATGAATTAATTGTCGCGCACACGAATGAAACGGAATATCGTTCCTTTATATCGAACAAGAAAAATGAGGCATTGCATTCCCGGATTATTGTCATGCCTATTCCGTATAATTTAAAGGTCACACAGGAAGAAAAAATCTATGACAAAATGATTCGTGAAAGCGATGTAGCCGATGTCCATATTGCTCCTCATACGTTAAGAGTTGCCGCGATGTTTACGATATTAACTCGTTTGAAAGAGCCGAAAAAGGGTGATATCGATCTAGTTAAGAAAATGCGCCTATATGATGGGGAAAATGTGGAGGGGTATAATCGTGCAGATGTGGAGGAATTGAAGAAGGAATACGCAGATGAAGGAATGAGCGGAATTGACCCTCGTTATGTTATCAACCGGATTTCTTCGACGATCATCCGAAAGGAGATTTCATCGATTAATGCACTTGATGTTTTGCGGTCCTTGAAGGAAGGGCTGGATCAGCATCCTTCGATTACGCCAGAGCTGAAGGAACGTTATTTAAACTTTATATCATTGGCCCGTAAGGAATACGATGACATCGCGAAAAAAGAAGTTCAAAAGGCGTTTGTTTATTCCTATGAAGAATCAGCGAAGACGTTAATGGACAATTATCTTGATAATGTGGAAGCATATTGCAATAAGTCAAAGCTTCGCGACCCATTAACAGGTGAAGAAATAAATCCAGATGAAAAGCTGATGCGTTCAATAGAAGAGCAAATTGGCATCTCAGAAAATGCGAAAAAGGCATTCCGTGAAGAAATATTAATTCGCATCTCTGCTTATGCCCGCAAAGGAAAACGATTTGATTACAATTCCCATGATCGTCTTCGTGAGGCCATTCAAAAGAAACTATTTGCTGACTTGAAGGACGTTGTAAAAATCACGACATCAACGAAGACACCAGATGAACAGCAGCTGAAGAAAGTGAATGAAGTAGTTGCACGGCTAATTGATGAGCATGGCTATAATTCCACCTCAGCAAACGAATTGCTGCGCTATGTTGGAAGTTTGCTTAATCGATGAGTTGGTACGGTTTTTAAAAAATAGGAAAGGACAGTCTCATTCGACTGTCTTTTTTACTTTTTAAATCGAATGTTCTAAACGAATTAGAACCTTAATAAAAAAGCAGCTGTCTGGTAGTTAATAATACCACCTAAAAGTTATAGATAATGTGCTGAATCTTCAAATTCATATCAATTTGTTACTAATCTAGATAGTATAAACATAGAACACGAAACCTCAATGGAGTCAAAAGAAATAATAAAGGGTTTTAGAAAAAACTAATAATCTACAGGGCGGAGGGTGTAATGATAACTCTGACTTCTTTAAGAGTGTAGACGCTTTTGCCAGGGAGATTGCACCTGTGGAGAAGTAGTAAAATCAGTTTATATGGAACTTTAGTAAAGTGAAACAAAATAAATTACTTTTTGAAAAGGGGGGCTGTATTTTGAAAGATAATGAAAAAGAGTCTATTTCTTTGCTGAAGGCTGGTAATAAAGAGGAAATGTATGATATTAGCTAAGTATTCAATAATTAATAATAGAAATCTATCTCTATCAATAAAGTCAGGAATAGAGGATGCTGTAAATAAGGTTCGATCTTAAGGAGATTTAAAAGGAGAAAAGTCAAGTTATTTCTTGAATATCAATGTTATCCGCTGTGGATATACAATGAAAAAGGGGATCTAGTTGAGGCATAAGAAGTGGTGGGCTTTACATTTGTGCAAAATTTGATCCCAAAAATAGATGAAGTATCCTCTTTGGAATTGAATTTCTTATATCTTGATCCACTCGCCCAATAATTTACTGGGATCTATCCGTTTGAAAGAAGCATGTTAATGAATATATTCTTCTTTTTCTTACCGAAGCGAGCGAAGGCAAAGTTTGATACAAATGATGGCATAATCGATGCCTTTGTTGCATTAGCTTTCTATATCGCATTCAGTTTTAGGGTATGATCAACGTGCCATTTTTAGAGATTATTATACTTTGGCATTTAGATCGGTTTAAGGGACAGGGTTCCTGTCCCACTGTCCCAACTTGTCCACTTAATAAATATCAACGCCCCTTTATCGAAATAATGTGTAAATTATTTCTGGCTCTTGCATAGGATAGAGTAATAAACACTAAATGGACTAGAGTTGTCCAGGGTTTGTTAAAATCATTGAAAAGATTGAAGTCGGCAAACGGGGTTTTAGAGTTATGGATGATTGCAGATTGACACTCTCGATATTGTATGTTGATTAGTTCAATGTGTGCGTGAAAATTAAATAGAAGGAGGGCAATAAAATGACCGATGCTAATAATCATCAATTTGTAATTTCTCAAGAAGATTGGTCCCTCCATCGCAAAGGCCATGATGACCAGCAGCGCCATCAGGAAAAAGTACAGGAAGCAATTCGAAATAATTTACCCGATCTTATTACTGAAGAAAGTATAGTGATGTCGAATGGTCGAGAAGTAGTAAAAATCCCGATTCGTTCATTGGACGAATACAAAATTCGCTATAATTATGATAAAAACAAACATGTTGGCCAAGGAGATGGAGACAGTCAAATTGGTGATGTCGTGGCGCGTGATGGATCAGCAAGCCAAAAGGGACCTGGAAAAGGGCAAGGTGCAGGCGACCAGCCTGGAGAAGATTACTTTGAAGCAGAAGTTTCCTTAATGGAAATTGAAGAAGCGCTATTTAAGCAGTTAGAGCTGCCTAATCTTAAGCGAAAAGAGC
The DNA here is from genome assembly GCF_032154635.1 of Cytobacillus sp. Taxonomy (GTDB): domain Bacteria; phylum Bacillota; class Bacilli; order Bacillales; family Cytobacillaceae; genus Cytobacillus. Next base: position 27,154 of record NZ_JALDXW010000004.1, read on the forward strand.
AAGCTGAGAACCTTGTTGAAAACATTGAGTTTAATGATATTCGTAAAACAGGTCTAATGGGAAATATTGATAAAAAGCGAACGATGATGACAGCATTTAAGCGAAACGCAATGACGGGAAAGCCTAGTTTCCATCCGATATATCAGGAAGATTTAAAATTTAAAACGTGGAATGAAGTAATAAAGCCAGATTCAAAAGCAGTCGTGTTAGCGATGATGGATACGAGCGGCTCGATGGGAATCTGGGAAAAATATATGGCTCGAAGCTTCTTCTTCTGGATGACCCGATTTTTAAGAACAAAATATGAAACGGTTGAAATCGAATTTATCGCCCATCATACGGAAGCAAAAGTCGTATCAGAGGACGATTTCTTTTCAAAGGGAGAAAGCGGAGGAACGATCTGTTCATCTGCCTACCGTAAATCCCTCGAACTTATTGATGCAAAATACAACCCTCTGAAATATAATATCTACCCTTTCCATTTCTCAGACGGTGACAACTTAACCTCAGACAATGCACGCTGTGTAAAGCTTGTTGAAGATTTGATGAAGGTATCGAATATGTTTGGGTATGGGGAGGTAAATCAATACAACAGAGCATCATCTCTCCAGAATGCATTTAGAAATATTACTGATGAAAAATTTCGAAAGTATATTATTAAACAAAAGAGTGATATTTTCAATGCATTAAGAAGGTTTTTTAATAGTAACGAGAGAAAGAAGTAATTTAAATTTTACTTCTTTTTTTTTGTTACATTATCAAATTAAAAAATAGGTTAAAATATGAATTATAATAGTGTTTTTTAATTAATTAATAAACATTAGTTGGGAGGTATTATAAAAATGGTAAAAGTTATAAGAGGGGCTTCTGAGAAGTATGCTTCAGTAAAGAGCCTAATAGAATACTTCGAAGAAAGAGCAGAGATTGATGGCATACTCTACTTAGGATATCCTATAATTGGAAGTGTCGAAGGTGCAATTAATATTGATGCTATGTTAGTTTCAAAACAACATGGGGTTGTAATTTTTGATCTTTGTGAAGGAATTAAAGTTGAGAATCGATCTGATATTAGGGATGAGCTGTATAACAAAGTAAAATCAAAATTAACAGATTATAAGACATTACATAAAAGAAGAGATTTAATGGTTGAAATAGGTGTTGTAACATTTGCTTCTGGATGGAAAAATATGTCGGAAAAAGATAGGGAATTTGATGAGGCAACTAAATATGAACATTTAGATAAATTTTTAGATGACCAACAATGGAGTAATAAGGAATATTATGAGTATTTACTTCAAGCTATACAGGCTATTACTAAAATAAGAACATCACCTAAAAGAAAAAATGTAAAGAAGGAAAATTCTAGAGGGGCAAAGTTACAAAGATTGGAAGATTCGATTGCTAATCTTGATCATAATCAAAGTGCTGCAGTGATTGAAACAGTAGATGGTCCACAAAGAATTAGAGGACTTGCGGGTTCGGGAAAAACTATTGTGTTGGCACTAAAAGTTGCATATTTACATGCTAAAAATCCTGACTGGAATATTGCTGTTACATTTAATACAAGAGCATTAAAAAAGCAATTTGAAGATTTAATCACCAGGTTTACATATGAACATAAAAGAGACGAACCAAATTGGGAAAAAATAAAAATTATTCAAGCATGGGGGAGCCCTAATTCTGAAGGGATTTATTATAATCTTTGTAAAGTTCATGGGATTGAATATTATGACCTTGGTTCTGCAAAGAGTCTAACATTTAATAATGATTATTTTAAGGCCGTTTGTAAAAAGGCTCTAAAAGATATCGAAGAATTCATTCCAATGTATGATGTAATTCTGGTTGATGAAGCTCAAGATTTTTCAAAGGAATTTTTATTACTTTGCTATGAAATTTTGGAAAACCCTAAACGTTTAATTTTTGCTTATGATGAACTTCAGTCATTAAATAAAAATACAATGCCCTCACCTGAAGAAATATTTGGAGTAGGGAAAAATAATAAGCCAAGAGTGCAATTGAAAAATGAAAAAGAGAAACCAAAAGAAGATATTATTTTAGATGTTTGTTATAGAAATTCAAGACCTTTACTAGCTTCAGCTCATGCTCTAGGATTTGGAATTTATCGTGATAAAGGTATTGTCCAAATGTTTGGAAATGAAACATTGTGGAAGGAAGTTGGATATGATGTTATCGATGGTGAACTTAAGGAAGGTAAAAATGTTACTTTAGCTAGAAATCTTAATTCTAGTCCACCTTTCTTAGAAAATCATTCTCCTATTGATGATCTAATTATTTTTAAAAGTTTTAAAAGTGATGAAGAGCAGGCAGAGTGGATTGCTGATGAAATAAGAAAAAATATCACAGAAGATGAACTAAGATATCAAGATATTATGGTAATACATACTGATCCAATTACTACACAAGAAGCTGTAAAAAGTATTCGAGGAAAGTTATATAAAATGGGGATAGGGTCACATATAGCAGGTGCAGCTAATCCCGATATATTTGTTGAAAGTAATTCTATCACCTTTACGGGAATTTATAGAGCAAAGGGCAATGAAGCTGGAATGATATATGTGATAAACGGACAGAATTGTTTCGGTGGATTAGAACTTGCTAGAAAAAGAAATATTTTATTTACCGGGATAACTCGTAGCAAAGCTTGGGTAAGGGTTTCTGGTTACGGAGAAGCAATGAATAAACTTGTCGATGAATTTGAGACCATTAAAGAAAATGATTTTGAATTATCATTTAAATATCCTACAGAGGAGGAGAGGAAAAAGCTAAACATTGTTAATAGAGATATGACAAAGGATGTTCAGAAAAAGCTAGAAAATACAATTGGTAGCCTAACCGATGTAATTATTTCAATACAAAAAGGCGAAATTTATTTGGAGGACTTACCAGAAGATCTTAGAGAAGCGTTGAAAGGATTGTTAACTAATGAATCCTAAAGTAACAATCAAGGAGATAAGTGAAATAACAAATAAAGTTATAGCCCTTGGATTAAGTGTAAAAGAAAATTTTCCTCAGTTAAAGCAAAATAGAGATGGTTCAATAACAATTGATTGGGGAAATACTGATAATATCTCTATAGCATTAAAAAATATAAGCTATAGAGATATATATGATGAATTAGAAAAGAATGAATTATTTAATTTTAAGATGATTGATGGAGCATTAATCCAAATAATGTATACTTTTGATAAAGAAGGGCTGTATTCTCATAGATTAGCATTTTTCCCTTCTCATAATCTTGAGACTTATCAAAATGATCCTGAAATATATACAAAGGAGGATTTGTATGCTGATATACTTTCCAAAAGTATAGTTCCTGTTCCAATAAGGTTTGACTATTGTCGTGATGATAATATCCATATTGAAGTTGAGCATGCAAAATCACATGTAACTTTTGGTCAGTATAAAAATTGTAGAATTCCAGTTCTAAGTCCGTTATCTCCGCTAACTTTTGTTGATTTTATTGTTCGCAATTTTTATTCTACTATATATAAACGTTTTTCACTAAATCTAAACAGTACCACAAAATATGATAAAACAATTACGTTAAAAGAAGAAAAAGTATTACATTTTAATATAGTATAAAAAAATGCCACCTAAGTGGCATTTTTTTAATGATGTATTTAGCCTTAGCAGCCCTCTGGTTTTTATATTTAAGGTATTAATGGTAAATATATTAAAAACTTACAGATTTATCATTTTATTCCGAATTAACCTATCTAATTATATAATACTATTGTACTATTTTAGATGGGAGCACCTTGATTAATGAAACAAGGGAGGAAGTAACCTATTGAATTTTAAATATGTTCCAGTATTTCGATATAGAGCACAGGAAAGAAAGGCATTAAATTCTACCTTAATAAGTGAGAAGATACTTCCTTTAATAGAGGTTGTTACTGAAAAGCCCACTAGCAACAGTAAGTCAGATAGTATTCAACAACTAATAAATGATATTAATGAATCAAACACTAGGGTTATGTTGGATTTTCCAATGTATTTAAAATTAAGAAATGCAACTATTAAAACTGTACGTGACTTCTTAACTCCAATTTTGGCAGATCCACTTAAGAGGGTAAAGTTTCTATCAGATGCAAGATTAGTGAACAATAAAGATAAAATTATCCCTGTTATAACTTATAATCCAAACTCGCCTTTTGTAAATGGTTATATGAATTCTCAGGAGCAATATTTAAGACAATACTATGATCAAGTTTCCTTTAGGTTGTATCCTTTACATTTTAGACAGGCAATTACTGAAATAAAAAGTATCATCAAGAAAAATGATATTATTTTACTTGATATTGATGAGTCATCACATGAACTTCCAGATAATAGGAAGTTATATAATCAAGTTCAGGATCTTGCTAATTCGAAATTATGTAAGAGTGTATTAATTAGATCTGCTATACCAAGAACATTGACAAATGTAAATTTAAATCAAGGGAAAATTGTACAAGAGGCGGATAATAGTCTTTTGAAAGACTTTAATGATTTAGGATTTTCGGCTTTTGGGGATTACTGTGGCGTAAAAAAGGATGAATTGAAAAAAGGAGGGATGGTTAGCCCAGGGTATGTTATGTATTCGTGGAATGACAATTCATATTTTGGATTTAAAGGTGTAAGAGATCAAGCTGAAACTTTTGAAAAAATTGTTGTACCAAATGTTACTTCTTCAAATGTTTGGAATGAATTTAATAGAAATCACCGTACAAACTGTTTAGGTTGTAAGAACATAATAAATATTAGAAAAAAAATAAAAAAAGGTAATAGCCAACCGGAATGGAAAGGTTTTGCATGTGGTCATTACCTTCATACAATGGAAGAGTTTTTATAATACACCCAATAAGGGTCTGCTTGTGTTGAGAAAAATGACTGAACATCGATAGGCATTATTTGGACAAAATTTTCACAAAGGTGCTCCCATTTTTCATTGTACCTTTTCTTTAAAATCTTTTTAAAGAGGGTATTGATTTTATTTTGTGAGTATTTTGTTAATATATATTCTTCTAATAACATTCTATCTTCTGGAAAGGTAATTTCTCCTAATTGTTTTAATGCCCAATTAAGTTCTTTTTTTGTTAAGGTAATAATTTGTTCTTTAGGATCAATATAATTATTTTTTAAAGCTTTCTTTTTGAAATGAAATCTACAACTGTTTTTAGAAAGGTTATATGTAATTATTCCGCAGTAATTTGGTATCATTTCTATAGTTTTTTTATAATGGCATGGATGAATTATTATATAAATATACTCAAAAACTTTACTATAATCGTTTATTTGTTTTTCTAACTTATCTAGTGTATCTAATTCCGTTTTAATTTCGTATGCAATAGACTTACCATTAATACGTCCTATATCAAGTCTACTGGATCCAACATTTAATTCAAAGGTGGAAATTTCATTGATTCGATTTAGATATTTTTTAATAAAATTATATTTTATTGTTATTTCTCCTGGGAAATATTTTATTACTAATTCATTAATAATTGAATGTCCAACTAAAGTATTTCTAAAATGTTTTATTTTATTAAAAATTTCTTTAGGCAAGTTCTCTTCAATTATAGACCAAATTTTTATATCTAATAGAAAAGGGTCATACATTCCATAAAGGGTTCGGGAAATTTTACTGATTTCATCTTCCTTAAGACAATTTTCAATAATTTCTATACAATCCTTTAACAAGAGTTTTTTTCCCTCCTTTACAAAACCTTTCTTATTATAAAGCTTTTCCCACATTATTTCTATATTTTAATCAAATATCCTTCATCTAGGTATTTTTTCTTACAATGATATGCTTTTAGGTAATTCATCTAATATAACGGAAAGGACAGTGATTTTAATGTTTAAGCTAATTGGATCAGGAGTTAGATATTATATATTTGCTACTAAATGTGAAGTTTTTAACTTATGTCAGTACTAATAGTATTTCATTAAATACCACAGGAAGGGAAAACTAAGAAACAATTGCTAATGCTAGAAGGAAGGTACGTAATCCAGCACTACATAAATGAGATATACTTTTAAATTCTTGTATAAAGTTCTATTTCAAACTGATCACGCTTTGTCCATTCTTTCTTTCTTGTAAAAATCACCTTTTCAATAACTGTTTTTAATAATTTATTTTTCTTTTCAACATCACTTGTAGTGTGATATACATCCAGGACATTTTTTATTCTTGGGAGTAAGGTTACATTGGCTTCTTTTTGCTTGTATTCCCAGTCAATTTCCGATCTTAAATCAGTAATTTTAGCTTCAACCTGTTCAAGTTTTTCTTTAATTACCCTTTGCCTTTGTAAAAATGTTTCAATATTATATATTCCTTTTTCTAAGAGTTCATGGATATTCTCATTTTGTACTACAATTTCTTTTTTTTCTTTCTCTAGTCCAAAAAGTGCTTTTTCCTTTAGTTTAATTAAGGATTTCCCCTTTTTCTTTTCTTCCTTTGGTAATTCAAACTCTTCAATAAAATTCTCAAGAGTATGAATTATTTTTTCTTCAAGTAATGCAAAAGATACTCCTTTTTGAATTCCCTTACACTTGTGATTGCTACATCTAATCATATCATTTGGACGGTCTGGTCTTGGGAAGCGTATCATTGTTTTTCCGCAATTAGAACATATTACTATACCAGCTAATGGATTTGATAGTACGCAATTCCTTGCTAATGGAACTGGCCAGCGCTTCTTCAAATCATGGTTAATTTTAAAGAATAAGTCTTTATCAATAATAGCAAGGTGTGCATTTTCAGTGATCTGCCAGTTTTCTCTAGGTAACTTTTTCTTTTGATATTTACCGTCAATTTTAATATGGTTAACCCTTCCCCATATAATATTTCCAATATAGACCTCATTTCTAAGGATTCTTCCAACGGTGGTATGTTCCCACTGATCAGATTCAGGAGGTTTGATATTTAACTGATCTAATTCTTCTGCTATTGTTCTTTGGCCTACCCCATTGGCAGCCTTATTAAAAATTAACTCAACTACCCAACTAGTGACAGGATCCGGATATAGACGAAGATTTTCATCCCTTAAATAGCCGTATGGCGGCTTTCTTGTAATAGATTTTCCTTCCTTTGTAGATTGCCTACGTCCGCGCTGCATCCGTTTAACAATGGTTTTTAATTCTTCACGGGCAATAAGAGACTTTATGCTAAAGGTCAATTCCTGATTTTCGTCTTGCGGGTCAATGATTTCGGTAGGGGTTATTATGACAGTTTCTGAGTTTTTTAGTATGCGATAAATTGTTCCTTGATCTACCATGTCCCCACGACCTAATCTATCCAAATCCATGCAGAGAATGGCATCAACTGAACCCATTTCCACTTCTCGCAGCATTTTTTGCATTTCTGGACGTTCTGAAATAAACTCACCAGATACGACTTCTTCAAATATCTCTACAATACGAATATTTTTGAGTTTTGCGAGTTCTAATAGCTGGCTGCGGTGACGATCTAGTGTATTGTAATGTTGGCCAGCTTCCGCATGTTTTTTCTCTTCTTCAATATCTTTTCGGCTTTTTCTTAAATAAGCAAAAGCATCGAGGTTATTCATGTATAGATCCCCCCTCAACTTATTATATTAATGGCTTTTTAACTTCATGTTTCGCTGGATATGTTCTACTCGATATTCGCAAACCTCTTCTGATACTTTAAAAATTGAGGCCATTTCACTAATGATATTATGGCTTTTCCAATCAACTGCACCCAGCATATGAAAGGGGATAGCTGCATACCTTGTAAAGTGTTCAGCGTCCCATTCCTGTAATTCTCGCCATGTTAAAGGCATTTGCAACTGACTTCCAGCATGACGCAGTATATGACAAAGCTCGTGATAAAAGACTTCACGCTGTAGATCTTTATCTAAATTTTTATTTATGTTAATTAATTTAAAATTTCCATTCTCTATTGAATAACTTCGTCTATCCGAATATTTCAAGTGAATACTTAGCATTCTAGCAATTTTTCTTTCATCAATATCCTCTGGTGTGTTAATCCCCAATCTTTTTAAGAATTTTGATACCCAGCTGTCCAGGGGGAAGGGTATGTAGACATAGGACAAAAGAATCACCTCGTCTTTATTATAGGAACAAACGTTCCTGTATGCAAGAACCAAAAAAGACAAGTTTTTAACTTGTCTAGTTCATAAACTACGTATGGTTTCTGTATATTGTTTTGTCTTTAATATGATCTTCTATCCCAGAATACCATTTGACTTGATAATTCTTAATAGCTGCATAAGTTTATTGTGGCTAAAGTTTTTTGCTGTGATGCCAATAATTAGAGAGACAAAATAGATAATTAAACCTAAAAGTACAAATCCGACTAATAGACCTAGTAACCTAATTGCAGAATTTATAATGTCCCAACATGAAAGGGTAAACTTATTCCAGAAAAATCAACCACTGAAATCACCGTCCATACTTTTACCATGATGTTAATTTATATAGGAAAATAAAAACATCCCAAAATTAATTTTGGGATGTTATGAAATACTTTTTAATTTTTGTTTTTTCCAGTTAGACAGTTTGTCCTGCACGTGTAAACCATTCCACAATTCAACTTTACATTCCTTAGCATATTCTTTTGCTTTTTCTGTATAGTTGCTTGTTGTAATACATAACGAACCTTGGCAACCGTAAAATTTTTTACCACCATTTAATTTAATGATAGGTTCATTGCCAATATTCTTCTTGTGACGTTTGCATTGAACAGCAATTTTAAACCCATCTTTAGGGTCAATTATGACAAGGTCCACGCCGTGATCTCCCGTCCTAGGAGTACGCTCTGGTTTAAAGCCTTTGTCCTTGAAATATAAAAACATCAAGTTTTCGAAGTCTTCCCCAGAAAGAGAATCAACATTTGTCATTAATAGTTCTTTGTCGCTTAATGCATTATCTAAAACCATCTTTGATGTTTTTGATAAATCCTTTTTCTGTTTAGGTCGGTTTTGATGTTTTTCTTTTGAAGGCAAGATTTTAAATACAAATAAATTTATGAGTACTCCACTAATTAAAATGCTTCCAATCATTATGTAAATATTTTCTGTAGGAGGAATCATCGCTTTAATATTATCCTGAATTGTGATTAGCCAAAACATCCATATCAAGCTAACCGAACTAGCAAAACTTATTTTTTGATTCTTTGTCATTTGCTTCCTCGCTCCTGCTGTGCCTTCCATTTCACATATTCAATGTGACGTTTTATATCCTCAATTTCTTCGTCTGTTAGACCTTCCATATCGAAAAAGAATAAGTTTTCATTATTATTTTTCTCTTTTTCTTTTCCAGTGAGTAAGTGATCTAATGATACATCGTAGTATTGAGCAAGTTTGATCAAGGAGTCATAGTCAGGTTGCCTATTTCCAGATTCATAAGCAGTGTAAGCTGGTCGGGTAATACCTAAAATTTTAGCAATGTCTTCTTGTGTTTTTTTATGTTTTTTTCTTAATTTAACAAGTTGTTCTTTTAACAAAAGGCTTCACCTCTTTATTTATATACTTAATATTACAGTAACGATTAGTTACTTTTAATATATGTAACAAAAAGATACTTTATTCAATAAAAATCCTTGACTTAGTAACGAAGTGATACTATTATAAAGTTATAGAATGTTTCAAATCGTTACAATGGAAGGAGGATCCTTGTTTGAGAACGTGGCTTAAAGAAAAAAGAGAATTATTAGACCTCACTCATGAAGAGGTTGCAACACAATCTGGTATACAAAGGGCCTACTATACAATGATTGAAAATGGAACCCGTAACCCCAGTGTAGATGTAGCTAAGAAAATTGCCGGTGTAATTGGTTTTAAATGGACAATTTTTTTTGAGAATTAATGTAACGAATTGAAACATAAACGACTCTGAAAGGAGTAATTCAAATGTCAAATACCATTCCTGATGCATTAACCCAAGATCGCTACTGGGGAGCATTAATTTTTTTGTTTAAAAATCACCCAAAGCTTAATAGCTGCTTTAATACTCGTTTTTTCGATATGTCAGATGAAACGATAAAAATTCAGTCATTGAGAAGGTATGCTGCACCATGGTCATCTTCTGAAAAGGTGATGCTAAATTTAGCACTGCATCTATTCAATGAAAGAAATAAATTTAATCTTGCTGACCTTGATTCTCTTGATAGCAATAATATAAAACTGGCTTTTGAGGCCATGAAGATTCGGTTTAGAAACTAGGGCAGTCCAGTTAAAAGTACTACATATATTTAAATAAGGGAGGGATCTTCATTGGCTAAAGAATTCATCTTTGGAAATGCAAAAGTGATTGTTAATTCTCCATTGGCGGATATGACTAAGGAGGAACGAAAAGAATTTTTCCGTACTGAATGGGATAAAGGAAATCCGGTTTTACGTGAGATCGCCCAGGCAGCACATGATTGTCTGAGATCGCAAGTGACAGCAAAATTAGAAAAATATTCCTAACTATAAACATATCATTTTTAAGGGGTTGAATTGTTCAAATGGAAGCAAAAAATCTAGAAAATGATGGAGTTTTGAAGAAAAACGCTTTGAAGGCAGCAATTTACTTATATGATGCCATCCAAAGTGATGATTATGAATCTGCCAAACTTGAAATGGAAGAATTGAATTTTTTAATCAAGCGTTTGAAGAATAGGAAGACAAGAAGTGAGAGACTTCAAATGCTTACAGACGTAGTAATTGAAATGAAAGCACGAGGTATAAAGATAGATTTTGCTAAAAGTGCTTCTTTTTTGAAAAACGAAGAGAAAAATGCGGTTGAAAAATATCATAATACAGCATTATATCGCGAACTAGATAAAAAAAGGCAGCAAGCCTAAGAGCCTACTGCAAATATACAAATAAAAATTCAGTTAATGCTAGTTTAGCAGAAAAAAACTAGCGAATCAAATGGGAAAGGAATATGCCGATGCTTGCAGCACAAACTATAGAGGAATCAGTCGATTTAAATCGGCTGTTTCCATCCAGCCCAATTAAAGTTATTAAATTATTTGGTTATTCTGCTTTTAATAAAGAGAAGGATCATAGCAAAAGGTATAAAACTGCTAAACGCCCATTCCATAAAGGATGGCAGGAAATGGATCAGCCAGGACTTTCAAATAATGATTCCTTTTCCTGGCTTAAAGATGGTGGGTGGACAGGTCTTGTCATTCCTAAGGGTTATATCGTTGTTGATATAGATGATCCAGAGGAAGGGGAAATACTTTATAAAGCTTTGATAAAAGATCAGCTAGCTTTCCACGCAATTAGGACGGTAAGAGGGTATCAGTTCTTTTTCAAAGATAATGACAAGGTAAGTAAGCAGGGTTCAATGGTATTAATGGCATGTGGTTGTGTTGGTGATTACCGCCTTGCAGAGCGTGGACAGATCGTGCTTCCCTCGTTAAATACAAAGGGTCGTGAGTGGGTTCGACTGCATGATGGTGAGCTCTCTGAAATGCCTATTTACTTTGAGCGGTTGAAAATACTGAATAAAAATAGCCGTCCCTTTCCTGTACCAATGATTGAGGGCGGCCGCAACAATGCTATGTATGGACATGCTTGCCGCCTTGTCGAGTTCGGCTATGACCAGAACGAGATTCACGAGATTACTAGCTTCATGAATCGCTATTTCTTTCTTCCGCCACTTGATCATTCAGAATACGTAGCAACGTTGAAAAGTGCCTTACAGCGTCAACCAAGTGGAAAAGAGTATGGTTCAGCACCACCACCTACCACATCGCCACCTGTACAGCATGCTACAGAGAAAAAACAGCCCAAATTCAATCTAACTGAAATGGGTAATGCTGAAAGGCTTGTACATAGGAACGGACAGAATTTAAAGTATTGCATCGAGTTTGAAGAATGGCTGCTGTGGAATGGTAGCACATGGATAGAGGACAAAAAAAGGCAGATTGAACGAATCGCGATTAAGACCTTTCGTGAAATGTATGGGGAAGCGACCAGAGAAGAAGATATGGATCGCAGGAGTCAAATCGTGAAGTGGGCGCAGTCCAGTGAAAAGAGTTCAGTTTTCCTTAATAGTATTTCAAGGGCGCAGGCGATGCTGCCATTAAGCCAGGATGAATTAAATCAAAATGGGTATTTGCTTAACTGTAAAAATGGTGTTGTTGATTTAAAATCCGGGGAACTTCTACCGCATGATCGTTCACTCCTTATGACAAAGAATACTCATATTAGCTATGATGCAGCTGCATCATGCCCGACATGGATCTCATTCTTGCAAAGCATCATGAAAAATGAAAATGGTGAGGTGAAACAGGATCTAATCGATTTCTTACAAAAAGCTATTGGCTACACGCTTACTGGAGACACAAGTGAACAAGTCGCATTCTTTCTGTGGGGAACTGGAAGAAACGGGAAATCTACTTTCATCAATATTGTAAAAGAAATACTAGGTGATTATGGTAAGCAAACGAATAGTGACACATTCACATCCAAGATGAACGACAACGGGATTAATAATGACGTTGCTCGCTTACATGGAGCGCGCTTTGTGTCAGCAGTCGAATCAGAAGATGGACAAAAGCTTTCTGAATCGCTCATTAAGCAGTTAACAGGTGGGGAGCCAATTACTGCACGATTTCTAAGAAAAGAATTTTTTGAGTTTATTCCAGAGTTCAAGATCTTCTTTACCACGAATCATAAGCCGATTGTAAAGGGCGATGATGAAGGGATCTGGAGACGGATCCGTCTTATCCCATTTACTTACACTGTTCCAAAGGAAGAAGTGGACAAGCAGCTGCCAGAGAAATTGAGAGCAGAGCTTCCAGGCATTTTACGATGGGCAGTAGAAGGCTGCATGAAATGGCAGCAAGAGGGATTAGGCGAACCAGAAGAAGTAAAAGCTGCTACTGACGAGTATAAAGAGGAAATGGATCTTTTATCCAACTTCTTAGATGAATGCTGTGTAGTAATGCCAGAAGCGAAAGTAGCTGTGAATGATATTCATAAGGAATACATGAAATGGGCAGAGGAAAATGGAGAATATCCAATGAAACAGCGTGCATTTAGCAACAGGCTGCAAATGAAAGGATTCTCAAAACGAAAGTCCACAGGTAACAGAACCTTCTTTTTCGGTATCGGTTTGGTGAACGATTATAAGGACAAGTTACCTAATAGTTACCTAGTTACCCAAAGTGACTCATTTTCTAGTATCCCCCCCATAGAGAGAAAAAATGAAATGAACCTAGAAACAGGGTCACTAAGGGTAACTTTTGATTCAAAAAGTAACTCTAGGGTAATCGAGGAGGAGATTTAATGATTACTCAACTCCTTAACACAATGTATCACTTAAATATAGAAATAAAAGAAATAGACAATAAAACAAAGCTTGTCTATGCCCCTGACATATTAAATGCAGAATTGAAAGAACTTATTAAGCAGCATAAACCTTCATTACTTCAAAGATTGGATGAGAACCAAGCAGCCAGACGAATAGGGTTCCTTATTTATCATCATGGAATGCTCTATGAATACCGATACGGAAGGGGAGCATTCCTGTACATTGAGCGCCTTCCTAACGATAAAGCAACCTCCTGGAGGGCTAACTTTCTCCCAGACCAAACAAAGCCATACAAGACGAAAACAATCGTTCTTAACGTGCCTTTCCAAAGGGCATTTGATGAAGCAGCAGGTTTTATAAACTGGCTCAACAAAAAGAGGAAGGTGGGGTGAGGAAGTGAGGAACACCAGAAGAGAAAAGAAGAGTTTTAAAGATGAATTGATAGAAAAGTTCATATCATTAGGTTACACAAAAATACTAGATAGACGGAAGCTGTATGAGCTATCTACTTCGGAATTGAAGAATATTTTAATAGTGGAGTAGCAGATCGAGGAGGTGATTCAATATAAGGAAATATAACAATAGTAGCAATGTGTGCAGTATTTAAATATATAAATATATATTAGATTATGCACGCGCGGCTATTGCGAAAGGGTGCGGTTTTAATTAAGTTATGAGGAATTTATTGAATAGGTTGTTTCGCAATTGAGAGATTATGCAGACGATAAACAAACAGATTTCAATTTGTTAGTGAATCATATGAATATAATAGAAAAGAAATTTCAAATTCAGCAGAATTTATACATGAATTTAAAATTTGATTAACAAAATATACATTGAGTTTCCCAAGCAAGTTTCATGGTGCCAAATGTTGTGGGAGTCCCTTGCTTGAGATTTTTAGAAAATCTATTGATAAAAAATTACTCAGAAATATTTAGTTGTTTGTTTTTAGTATTTGTTTTTTCTTGGTTTTCAATTAATTTATTTATTTCTAATTCTATTTTTTCTAATTCGCCTTTTGAAATTTCACCTTGTTGTTTAAGTTCCGTGTAAATAATTAATTGATGATTTTCCAATTCATTAACGATTTCTGTTTTCATTTTTTCCTCATGCTTAATCAATTGGTCAGTATTTGAAGTCAACGTAGATGCAATGAAAAAACTCAATGAAATTGTAATTGAGGTAAGTGTATTTACAATAAATTCAGGTGTAACAAATTTAAATTTCTTTGTTGCAGTAACAGATTTACCAACAGTTATTGAAGCATTTAAATCAGCATGCCCGTTTTTATATTCAAATAAAGTAAACAAATTGTCGTAAATAGAAAGATCTAAATTTCCTGAACTTAGTGGGTCGTGAAAAAAAATTTTAATAAATCTTTTAGAATCTATGTTAGGAAAACGTTCATTTAATAGATTAATTAAATTTTCCTCGGAATTTTTATAATTTTTAATTGCTTCCGAGATTTGCGATACATCTTCAACCTCATTTCCTTTGATTACCAATTCTCTAAATGATTTTATTGACTCTAATTGTTCACTAGTAGGTTGCAATTTGAGATTGGGTAATTTTGAATCTATTTCCTTAACAATTTCTTGTAATTGTTTACTAATTAGTGAATTGCTAATAGTGATAGTAACTTGGTGTGGGGACATATATAACATCCTTTCAATACATTCTGATTTAAATTGTATAGTTATTAAACAATCAAAACAAGCACTAAAAGGTATAAATACACCATATTATGAAATTTTTCACAAGAAACATAATGATAGGAGTGTTAAGCCAATGGCCTATTTAACCCAGATACGAGCAGGAGGAAAGCAGTACATTTATTTAACGGAATATTGCGGAAATCAGCAATACTCAACAAAGAGTGAAAGGAATATCTTTTCCTTTGGATCTACTTCTATAGCAATTCTTAGAATGAGGAAATGGCTTTGGGATTTTGAAAAGGAGTTTCCACAAGAATTAAAGAAATTAGGTTTCACAAGGCAGGATTTGGCTGCCTGGTTAAAACAACTTGAGACTGGCAAGACACCAAACGGCAAAAGCTTTAGGGTCGTGAGGGAACCTGTGGAGTTCTACAATATATATAATATATATTAAATTTTGCACGGGCTTATCGTCTAGGAGATTGCAATTTTATAGACAAGATTATACCTTTCATAACGCGCAGGGAGAATTTTTTCTCCCTGCTTTTTCTATGTAACCCAAAATTTTTTTTGGGATATTATCCGGAAAGATTTGTCATGTATAGTCGAAACAAGAGGTGAAGCAAATGAATGAGGAAATACCAAATCCGATAACTGAGGATACTGCAACTGAATCCGACAGTACAGATCAATCAACAACAGAAAACACTGCTGATTCTGGGGTAACAACGCCTGGTGATACAGAAGGTACTAGTGAATCTGTCGTTCAGCCGCCAACAGCATCGGAAGGGTTAAACACTCTTCCTACTGACGTTGTGGTGACTTCTCCTATAGATAACAGGGAGCAGACGATATTCAGGACTGGAGACGGAGAAATTCATGTCATTCATGAAATCACGCTCGGTGATATAGTCTTATCAACTCTGATTATGGCCTTGCTAGTATTTATGGTCTTAGAAAAAGTGATATGGAGGTAGGCTGGATGTATACAGTGATGGCTTATTCACCAAAGGATATATTTGTCGCTTATTTAGTGGTCATTGCCAGCTGCGCTCTTCTTTATCCCATTGCTAGGATCATCTATACAGCCATTGAAAGAGGTGTTTCCAGATGGAGATAACAAGCATCCAAATTGGTGGCTTCGTTGCTCAAGCTTTTAAGGTGATCTTTGGAAACCCAGATGTAATGGTCATGCTGTTAACCTGGTCAATTATTGTCACGTTAGGACTAGTCACATTGAAAATCTATGAGGATCTATCAAGTTAAGGGAGTGAAGCCATTTGAGTGGTCTTTCAAACGTTTTTGATTGGGATTTTTTCTGGGGAACATTCGGCTTCATACTTAAAATTGTAGCTCCTTTTGTCATGCTGATTGTCGCTATCATCGCTGTTGGGATTCTATTGAAGAATGTCATAGCAGCAGTTAGGCAGAAAAACTAATGCCAGCATTCCAGTCGTTTCTAAGCGGTAATAATTTGGTCGCATTTTGGGATAACGTCAAATGGATCCTCTTCTTCGTAGCACCAGTCATCATGATCTTTTTTGGTGTAGATGCCATTAAATTACTTATAAAAGTAATTAAGGGATCCGTTGCAGGCGAGGGCAATAAAGATGATGACGATGATTATGATGTCTATCGGTATTAACTAGTTTTACTAGATAAATATTTTATTAAGAAAGGAGTAAGGACTCAATGGGAAGTAATGCAGTCGATTTTTCAGGAGTAACTTTGCCTTTTTCTCCAGCAGATCTATTAAGTTCAACAACTGGTCTTCTTGGAGTAGTTGGGGGATTTGTATTGCTAGGACTAGCAATCATCTTTGTTCCTAAAATTATCAATGTTATTCGTTCAGCAGCCGCGACTCGCGGTAAAAACTAATTCAAAATTTTTTAAAAAATAGGAGGGCTTTAATATGCCACAAGTATTAGGTGCAGCAGTCGATTTCTCAGGAGTGACTTTACCATTCACACCAGCAGATTTATTAACTTCAACAACAGGATTATTAGGAGTAGTCGGTGGCTTCGTTTTACTAGGATTAGCAATCATCTTTGTTCCAAAAATCATCAACGTTATTCGTGCAGCAGCCGCGACTCGAAGTAAGTAAAAATGAAAAAGGGGGAGCAATCCCTCTTTTTTGTTAGGTGAAAGCGTGGTGTATTTCAATTGATGAAGAGATTGACAGTAACTATGATTCTAGCTGTTTTTATATCGATGGTACCGATACAGGCATTTGCTGCATCTAGTCAATCAGGACAGTATTATCCGCCATCCGATTCTGAATATTTCAAGAAAAAGTTTTCTTGGCAGTTTTATATTGATCATCAAACTTATCAAATTAGGTTCACTTCGAGACCTCTTGATCCTAATAACCCATTATTTTTACAACAAACTTTTGATGTAAGACCTAATTCTTTTATATGGTTTGATTTTTCTTGTCAAGGAAGGGACGATATTGAATTTTTAGATGCTCAAGGAAACGTTTTAAGCTTTATGACACGTGGACAAACAACAACATATTTAGATGGTACAGGAGATGTGATGTGTGTTAGATTATCTGATTTTGATGAAAACGCAAAGGATTATGTGGATACAGGTAAGCAACCAGATGGATTAGGTGGTAACGGGGGAAACGGAACAGAAGGTAATCCCCCCAATGGAGGTAATGGTGGAGGTAATCAGCCACCAGATGGCGGATCGGGACCAGGAGGAGATGGAGGTTCAGGTGGTGATGGTAGTGACCCTGGAGGAGATGGGGGCGGTGGAACTGATCCAGGAGGGGGAGGAACAGATCCCGAAGAAAACCCACCACCTAAAGCATGTGATCCAGAATGTAGAATTTTTAGATGTCCACAATGGGATGATTACATGGGGAAAATTGATAACATAGCAAATAAAATTCCTCCACCTCCAAATTGGCCAGAGGTTGCTGATACTTTTAGAGATTCAATTGTTCCTAAGTTAGTAGATGATATTGGGGATTTACTTGGAACAGCCCCTAATCCGCCAGCACCAGCACCAGAGCTACCAGGATTAGATGACCGTGGAATAAAAGGGAAAGAACCAGAAATGAAAGATGTACCAGGTTTGGAAGATTCAGGCTTCGATGCTAACAAAATAAAAAATGAAGCCCCTAAAATACCTGAAAGGGAAGATCCGACAGGAGGATTTGATCTTTCGACAAATCCAGTGGATGCCCTGCCAGATGCGCCAGAAAATCCGAAACCCGGTGAAACAGATGCAGGAGAATGGGGAAAAAACAAACCAAAAGAAGAAGACAATCCATTTCCTTATCCTAAAGACAAAGGAGATCCAGATGTAGGATCCCAGCCTAAGCCAGGTGACAACGGAGCAACCCCTCCTAGTCCTGGTGGAGACCCTGGCAGCGCACCAAAGCCAGGAGGCGATTTAGGGAATGGGCCAAGTCCTGGAGGAAGTGGAGGGGATCCAAATATGTTAGATTACAAACCTAGTCCAGGTGCGCCGGATGGATCAGGGGGGGATCTTAAATGAAAAAGATATTAGTTTTATTTCTAGTGTTGCCTGTATTATTTGCAACACATAATAAAGTATTTGCTCAGGATGAAAACATTTTATCTGGTAAGCCATTTGATATTTACAATGATAGAGGGGTTCTCAAAGGAAAGACCTATGCACTAACCGACAATAATACAAAAACGTATGTTGATATTATCAATTCGATGTATTATACAACCGTATTAGATAAAACATACGATATGACAGGCTACCAGATGGTTACAAACAACAGGACTGCTCTAGGATATTTCAGAGTACATTTTTATTCAGATGTAAATTTAGAAAATCTTATTGGCTCAATTTGGCCATCTTCAAATATAACACCTATAGATATGAAAAACGTAAGAGCGATAAAAATTCAACCAACGACTAACTCAGGCGGATACTCATTACAAGAGGTGATGATATTTGCATCTCCAAGAATAATTAATCATCAAGAATTAGAAAATCTATCATTAAACGCTGAATACAATCAAGTGAAATTAACTTGGACTATTCCTATTGATAACTTGGATTTTGTGGCAACAAAAATTTATCGAAATGGTGTTTTGATAAAAACTGTAGACAGCCCTATCAAAGAATATATAGATAGCAGCATAAAGCCTAATGAGAATTACACCTATAAAATTTCTGCTCTCTACACTGATAGATTCGAAACAACAGGAATATCCCAATCTATAAAAACAAAGGCAATAGAAGAAATTCGAAGTTTAAATGCTGTCGCAGGTAAAGGGCGAGTAAATTTGTCTTGGAAGCTTCCAGAGCAGGAAAATTTAAGTCATGTAAATATTTATCGAGAAACACTAACAAAAAAAACAAGTAAAATAGAAAATTTCATTTTTGGTTCTTCTGTTTATGCAGCAGGCACAAAAATATTTGAAACGAATGGAACATATTTCAATGATTTAACCGTTAAACCATCTACAGCATACGAATATACTCTAACGGTGCAAACAAGTGATGATAAGGAGTCTAATGGAATTTCTGCTCGCGTAACTACCCCAGAAGATTTATTTCCAGAAATAGACGGTGGTGGTTATGAAAAGGACGAAAATGGCGATTTTCTTTTCACCTGGACAAGCCCAACAACAGGAAAAGTAAAAGTTTTAATTAATGGAAAGGAATATAAAATTGTTGATGCTTCACTCAAACAAATTCTCATTCCAAAAGAGGATATGAAATATGACATCTTTAACAATCCAAAGGTTACACTAGTCCCGATTTCAGAGGATGGAACAGAAGGATCTCCAACGAGGCCAGGTGAGAATGGTGGAATAGGGGGGATTGGCGGTGGGAAAATACCTTTTGGCCCTACAGACCTATTAAAAAGCATCATGGGCCTAATAGGTGTCATTGCTCCTATACTGCTATTATCACTTGCAATCATCTTCTTCCAACCAATTAAAAATGTCATAGTTAAGGCAGTTCAATACAACAGAGAAAGGAAAATGTACAGATGAATGGAGGGTTAACTCAAGAGGTATTAAACATTATCTTTTCTAAATATATGGTCTATCTATCTCCAATGATTTTTGTACTTATGGTTGCTTTGTTTTCAGAAAGGATTATTGATCTAATCTACCAGGCAATTGATAAAAAGAGAAGGTGGAGGTAATGCAGTTTATTACTCCATTTCTCTTTTTATCAGCAGGGATCCTCGGAGATGCATTCGGAAAACTATTTAAAGTGATTTGGGATGGCATCAAGTGGGTCGGAAATCTACTAAAAAAACTATTACAGGGTGTAGTCGATATAATCATAGGTTTCTTTGAAATTATCTACGCCTTGATAGATGGACTTTTGTATTTCTTATATAAGGTCGGTGTCCTGGCAGTAAAATTGTTTATGCTTCTGTTTGAAACAGCAAAACTACTTTGGGCATTGGTTGTAGGGTTTGCTAAAACTTTAGTAAGCCTGGTATACAGCCCAAGAGGTTCGTCTGATGCAGCTGGCTATTCAGAAATGCTAGGAAAGCTTTTTAAAAGTTTGTCTGTTTTACAGATTGATGTAATCGCTTATATATTGCTCTTTGTTATATGGATGTTTACAGCAGTAGGAGCAATCAAATTAATATCCTCTATAAGAGTAGGGGGCGAATGATGAAAGAGAAAATCAGGGAGTTTCTAGATAATATTTTCGGCCCAGTTATTTCATTTCTTGATCTTGGAATTGAAAAATTAAGGGCTGTACGGTTAGTAACTGCCCAGGGGTTAAATGTAGGAAAATATCTATCTGTTTTTGGAGATATGCCAGCTGCATGGCAGCTAGTAATCTCCTCTCTATTAATATCAACCGTGCTGTTGGGTTCACTGTTGCTGTATAGATCAGTTATGAGATTGTATTATTCAGCAAAAGAAGGAATTAAGTGGTGGTAAAGGGAGAGATAATGTATGGCTGAAGCATTTTTTTACATGTATGTTGTCGGTGCAGGAACGGCTGCTGGTGTCGCAACAATCGGATTAATTACATGGAAAATCGTAAAGAGATCAAATAATAAAACACCTAAACAGAAAAGAGGGATTGCTTAATGTTCGGACGTTCTAAAAAGCAAAAAGATGAATTCTTTCCTGAAACAAATGATATAGTGATTGTCTTTGACGATGATAATAAATCATCAGATATACAACGAATCGATGAAATTCGTGAAGGAGTTATCTATGTAACTGGAAAATACGCAATTCCAATAGATGATTGTCAAATAACAACAGGAGCAGAGGGAAGAAACTTTTTCTATAAAGCTCCTGCAGATTCGGTTTTTGAAACACAAAGACTAGCAGCATTAGAGCAGTCATTGGTTTTAACTCAAATCACAGCATATCGTCCACCGATGCCGCCAGCTGCAATGGATTGGACTAAGGGTCTTCTGTTTGGATTAGTATTTATTGCTTTCATCGTAATGGGGTTAAGTAGCTGCGGAGGTGGAGCTTAATGTTTGAGAAACGCTCTACAGCGCAATTAACGTTGTTTTCATGGGGAGTTGTTCACTAAATGCAAAATACAAACGCTGAAAAACTGCAATCTGCCATATCAGATGATCTTTTCCCACAGGTTAATCACATATCAGATGTAAAACAAGTCCTGGAAGAGATGAAAGGCAATGCCCAGGATCTAAGAGAGGTGCAGCTGAAAGGAATCGTCCTTTTGCAGCAAATGGGAGAAAACACATACTTGCATGGAGATACAAATCCATACAAGAAATTAATAGAATTCATCATGAAAGGGAAAGAGTACGTGGCGGATCCTGATTTCTATATTAAAACCATTGAAGCACTTATCCCGAAACCTCCAAAACCAATTGTTATGGCAGAAAAGGCTGAAAGGGGTAGGAAGTAATGGCACATCATTTTTTTATTCAAGGCCCACTAGGAGCAGGGAAAACATTCCTTGCTTCTACATTAGCCCATTGGTGGAAAATGAAAGCTGAAAGGAACGGAGCGAATATAAAGCTCTTTTCTAACTATGATCTGTACGATAGCCAGCCAATGACACACTTTACAGACTGGTACGAGGTCGCAAAGGCTCAAGGTAGTATTTGCGTATGGGATGAAGCTTACTTGGCCTTTAGTAACCGCAAATGGTCTAAATACGGGCAAAGTGTGATCACTGATGTAATGATGATGACAAGAAAAATGAAGTCTGTACAGATCTATTGTTCTCCTTCAATAAACTTTGTTGATTCAAGGGTAAGGCAGATTGTTGAGGTGCTTATTACTGCTAGAAAGATAGGAGATAAAGGCTTCCAGTATCATTTTGTAGACTATCAAACTGGTGAATTTATGCATAAGCAATTTCTTCCTATGTTCAAAGCAAAAAATATAATGAAATGTGATCTGTATGACACTGAAAATATGGTTCAATACTTCCCAATTCCTCAAACGGAAAGAGAAGGGGAGAAGTTTTTCGAGGAGCTTGAATTGATTCATAATCTTTCCAGAGGAAAGCAAAGGTTAGTTGTTTAGGAGTGATATTTTGGAACACTATTCGCTTGTACCTCAAGAATATAAGGATAAAGAGAAGGATCCGCGGCGCTTGCCCTGGCTTTATCCTAAATCATTAAACTTAGTCTACTATGCAAAAAAAATGCAAGAATTCTCATTTTATCAAGCTTTAGAGGTTGCTGAGGATTTAGCATTTAAGCAAGGATTTATCTTGCTGCCACATAGCTGCATTCACTGGCAGCGCGCGAAGAATTATGGCCATGATCGGAAAATCAAAATAGGCAGAAAATCATTCTTTTTAATGAAGCCAAATGAATTGACAAAGAGTGAAGAAATGAAGCTAGAAAAGTATCTGGATGAATTACATGAAAGGTCGTGAGGTTGTGATTTTATTATTTAATAGAGTTGAACTAGCAACGTTAGTGCTGCATATGAACATCATGAGACACAACATAAAAAAGGGCTTTAAATCGAACTATGGACGTTCAGAAGGAAAAGAAAAGCTAAATGTCTATGATGGTATTAAAGAACGCTTAGGGAGCGATTTAGAGGGGGAAGAAAAGGGTTTCTATGAATTCGAAATTGACGAAGTTGAAATGAATATGCTGCATTCCTTTTTAAATTGGTATGTGGAGGAAATCAAGCTTTCAGCAGAAGATCAAGGGGCAGACATAGAGAAAGATGAACAGATTAAGATTCTGGATCGATTGAGTGTGAAAATTAGTAACATTATAGAAATGGCTATAGAAAAGGCTTAATTTATCAAAAACGTTCGTTATTAATATGAAATGAGAAGGAAGGGAAACAGGCGAATAATACCTGTTTTTCTTTTTCAAAACTATTCTCAAAATCAAATTGTTATTTAAACAATAAAAACCCCTTTTTGATAAGGGAAGGAGGAATGAAAATGATCGTAGGCTATGCCAGAGTATCTACCCAGGATCAAAACTTGCAGCTGCAGATCGATGCACTTCAAAATGCTGGATGCTTTGAAATATTTGAAGAAAAGATCACTGGAACAAAAAAGGATCGACCAGCACAAAATGAAATGCTGAAAATGCTTCGTGCCGGTGATCGAGTTGTTGTCTATAAACTAGACCGGATAAGCCGCAGCACAAAGCATTTAATTGAGCTTGTAGAATTATTTGAGGAAAAAGGAGTAGAGTTTGTTTCAGTTCAAGATAATATTGATACATCTACAGCCATAGGACGCTTTTTCTTCCGTATCATGGCTAGTATTGCGGAGTTAGAAAGGGATATAATTAGTGAAAGAACTAAAGCAGACTTGAGTGCAGCAAGGAAACGAGGAAGATGTGGAGGAAGGCCTGCAGCTGATCAAAAGAAAGTACAGCTTGCATTGAAGATGTATCGATCAGAGGATTACAGTATCAACCAAATTGTACAAGCTACTGGAATCAGTCAGGCCACAATTTATCGCAGATTAAAATGACTTTTTAAATAGTATTTTATTTTGATTTATTTTTATTTTTATTTTTATTTTGTTTAAGGAATACCTCTAATTCATATTTTTTTAATTCACCATTAACCCACATAAAATAGTTGTAGGTACTATCAGCTCTGCTAAAAAAAATCATTTCAATGAATGACTTTACTATGATAAATAATAAATGAAGGATTACTGCCAATATAAATAGATTGAACAAGTATATAAATTTAAAATCATCAAAAATGTCCTTAATAAAGTAACTTACGATTGATGTATATATAACGCTATAAAATATTAAAATAATTGCCCAATTGAACTTTTCTGGTTTAACTTGATTAGCCCAATGTTCAACAATTCCTTGTAATTTCTTTATTTCTTCTGACTCTGTTATATCCATAAGGTTTAACAATTTCATTAATTCTTCACGTCTTTGAATTGATGTACTTTTAGGAATTGTATTTATGTGTGGGTTTTTCAAAATTATAAATAATAATAATATGAATATCCCACTTACAATCCCTACAATGAAAGTATTATCATATTTAAAAAAACTGGAATATAATAAAAATGCTAAATATAGAATCGCTATTGAAAAATAGGATATAAAAAGGCTTCTAAATTTTTTATTACTTTTAAGAATTGGTTTAATCTTTGCCTTTGTTTTTTTTATAGAAAAAATGTCATTGTATAGTTTTGAATCCATGTTACTCCTCCTTTGAAATTTGACTTTATTTTAATTATTACGAACTGTGAAGATATAAGTTCCAAAATAATTATTAACGTGTATATGATGTACAGTTAAACCAATACAACCGCCACTCCACCCTCATGACAGCATACAAAAACATCAAGCATGAAGATTTCCGCTACTATATTTTGAAGCAAAAGTCTGATATCTTCAATGCTCTCAAGACCTTTTTTAAAAAAGAAAAGGAAACGGCTAAACTATAAATAAATGAATGCATATGTAGCGATGGGTTTGTTTATAAGTTGAAAATGGTAATGTATATCATTTGGGGTTCAATTAAAATAACAATTGTGCCCCTTTTTTGTGCTTATAAAACAAATAGGCGGAAGTTCAGTACGGCGGTAAGGAATTACGGAAAACAAGACACTTTCCCAGTGGAGAAAATGGGCTGATTGTAAGGGCTCAGCAATAGTTAAAAATATGAAAGTAGTTATTACTCATTGGGAGATGATTGAAAAATCAGCATAAAGAACCTATTTTCTGATCTTGTTAATAGGTTCCTTATTATATAGCTAGATAAATATAAGAATTTTATTTTATAAATATTGGGTTATGGGAACTTGTAACAATTCTGTGTTTATAAAAAGAATTGGTCGGAAGACAACACGAAATTAGAATGAATCATTTTTTTACACCATAAAGAGGTTGGTGTACTTTGAGGCCCAATATGTAAATTAGAGCAGCGCAGGTAAAGATACTGCTCTAATATCTTTTTGGATTATATAGTCTTACATTAGAAGGATTGTTTATATCATACCCAGAAAAGTTACTCATCTTTTGGTTCGTTAATTCTTCTAATTTTTTAACGGATGTTTGAAATTCCCTTTCATTCATCTGCCCAGTAGCAAGAAGTGTGCATAATATAGCAAAACCTACAGCTGTGTTATCAATGTGTACTTCCAAATTCATATCAATATCTGAATTTCCGCTATTCCCTATAGAATTTATATTTTCATTATCATTATCATTTTTATTATCACTTTTAAGTTGTTCTCTTTCTTTAGTAAATCCATATGCCTTTAACCTGTCTTTATTCGCAGAAATATGATTATTCTTTTTCGCCATTTTTTTCTCCCTTTTTTCTAGAAGGGGCGGGATAAAAATATCCCACCACTCCTTAAAAGTCTACATCCACATCAGTATTCTGATCTTGATCATTTTCCTGATCTTGATCAGCCCTAACGCGTGCATTACTCCTGCTATTTAAACGAATATCCACACAGGAATTCCCAGAATTACTTACAATAGAACGAGATATATTAGTATTCCTGTCGACATTGCGAACATCTGCTTCAGCATCTGCATCGGCTCTGTTATCAATATCGTTTCTGAAATCGATATCGCTTTCCACATTCACATCTGTTCTACCATTGTTTCTTCTATTTCTAGAAGACCCCCTAAAGTAACTTTGGTTTCCATTATTGTCATATCCTCTTCTGCTCATTTAGATTCCTCCCTTCGCTTTCTTAATTACAATCTATTCATATATAGACACAGTGTATGGACATATTACCAAGTGTTATAGCCCCTTTTTATAGACTTTTCTGGACTGCTGTCATTTTTAATGGAAGGATTGTTGGTTGTTTTAACAAAATTTTATGCCGGCATTTGTGGATGGGATTCGTAAAAAATATAGAAAAATAAATCTTTTTCTGGCGGGAGGAGGACAAAAAAAGCCTCCAAGAGATAGGTTTCGTGAGGGGAAAAGTTAGCGACAGCCTATAATTGGTTATGCTGGTTACATTATTAGATTAAATCAATGGAGATATTTTTTCAGCAAGGAGATCAAGCGGCCTACAGATAAATAGGAAGAGGGGGCTACAAAACTCGTGGTATTTCATTATATATGAAGAAACAGCTCCAATCGTCATTTGTTTAGCTGTCTTAAAAGCTGTTGGAATTGAATGTAACTCTTGAATGATTCAGCTTACTGTTGAAAAATAAGAAGTTGATTGGATTTCCCAATCAACTCCTTATTTTTCATATTTACTTATTTCAAATCCGGCATTGAAAATTGAAATGACCATAATGAAGAAAAATAGGATTTGAATAAACGAGTTAGCAGACCAATATCCGATGAAGTTCATAAAAACAAGAATCGAGAACAACAGGGCTATAGCAACAGTAATAATCGATCGAAGTTTACGATTCATAAGATCCTCCTTGTAAATATGTAAACGATTAACACTATAAGGTTAACATATTTGACCGGAGATTTACACCTAAAATTTAACAAATATAGTTCGTGGAGTAATAAATATATTAATAGTAGTAAATATTATTTAGCTGCCCATGCTTCTATTTCGATTTTTAAATCAGCGTTTGCTAATCCAGATACGTATGCATATGTCGTAGCTGGTGGATTACCTTTATGGAATTCGTTCTATTTTTCTAGGAATATGTTTCGATCAATATCTTCTGTTAACCAAAAGTTAATTTTAAAAACATTACTTATACTTACATGTTCACTCTCAAGAATTGCTTTGATGTTTTCAAGCGCATTTACAAATTGACTTTCAATATCTTTAGGAAGACTACCATTTTTGTCATTGCCAATTTGACCTGATAAAACTACTATTTCAGCATCCCGTGGAATGACGGCAACGTGATGATATTGAGCGATTGGAGGTGATACGTTAGTAGGATTTGTTTTTTTAATTTCCATAAATGATCCCCTTTACAGATTTTTAATCATGATACACTTTAAAATTTTAAATATCAAGATAATTGAATATTCTTATGTGTAACTTGGTATTCAATTATTTCCTTGTAAAGAGGACGGTTGGTTTTATCATTATTAAATGGAAATTTGAACTTTTGATGTAACAAAAGAGTCATTCAGTTTTATTAAAAAGAAAAACGTTCAAAGATGAACGTTTGTGTTTTACTCAAACAAGGAGTTTATTGCAAGAAACCATATTGCTAGTATAACAAATATAAACCAATAGCCCATTAATTTTAGGAAAATTTTAATAATGGGACGATCAAAAAAATTATTTGAAAATGCGTTGACATTTTTCGGTTTCTTCAACAACTTATATGAACCCATACCGAAAATTAAAGTAATGACAATAGCTTTTAAAAACATAGTAAAAAGACAACTCCTTGATTAGTAGTCTATGAGGTATATAATCATTTTACCATATGGTAGAAATATTGGAATAAAATGATAATCTAATTTCAGTGGAATGAAAACTTAAGTTTTAAAAAATATAGAGGGAATGAGGATGCCGATAGTGGATGTTTAAAAAGGTAAGTAATTATTTGAAAAGTTAAAATTGCCTTCGTTAACAAAAAGGAAAAATATATTTTGACGAAAAGGTTGATGAATTTATGTGGTGAAAGCATTTTTTAGTGTGGAAGATACTCCACGTATGTTCTGCATCATTCCTAATTACAGCATAAGGACAAATGAAGTAGCTCTATATAGGCTTAACATTACTTTTTATTTCTAAAATAAATGACAGTAGTTTCTAAAGAGGAGTAAGAACCTATAGCTGCATACCCATAAAACCACCCCATAAAAACGCCTGCAACGAAATCATGGCGGTGGCTTATATAAATGGATATGGCCAAGCCGATTGTTAGAGCGATGGTGGGGATATATGGCTTTGGGACTTTAAATAGAATTTTTATTAATTGTGTAAGAACAATTATACTAGGGACAGCTATTACGGCATCCCAGAAGTTCGTATGTATAGTTGGAAAATCTATGCAATATCCCACCTTTTAATGCATAAAAAATTGATTTCATCATTCAAAATTCAATAACACCTCCAAGATGAGGTGCTATCGGAAAATGGATACTTATTTTTAATGCTTATCATTCATTTTATGGATCTCTCATAGAAAAGTGTGTCATTTGAGCTGAACAAGTATCAGTGTATCCTTTCCGATTTAGGGCAACAAGTACAAAATGAATTCTATTTATGTTTGAAATTGTTGATTTTCTAACACAATAATTTTATCTTCTGTTGGCGTAAGAGCAATTTGCTTGGTGTTTTCAACTAATTCATAAATGTTTTGCACACATTGCTTAGCACCTTTAATTAATAAAGGAACGCCTATGGAATCTATATTCAATCCTCGGGAGAAGAAACCACCAACCGACATAATTTTAGGTACTGTAGGCGAGGTGTTCGAAAAAATTATTCGCTCTTCAATTTTACAATGTTCAATAAGCATGGATCCTAGACTTTCTAGTGAAGGTACTACAAGATTTTGAGATTTTCTACCTATCGTATAAACAAGGTTTCCGTTTTGATCCTTGCCATGGAAAATAAGCTTTCCAAAATCTTGCTTAGTTAACTTATTGAAATAGGGAACGGCTAAAATCTCTTCCTTTGATAAAGGGAAGGAGGAAGGTTTAATAATTTGTAAGTGTAGAGCGGCTGCTAATGAAGTAGTATGTGTGCCCCCATAATCATTATAAATAAATATCATCTCATTCAGCCTTTCTAAAGTCGCTAATAATAGTTTGTCCAATTTAAAATGAATGAAACATGATTTAGGTAACATTTATGTATTCCTAGCAGATTTTCTGTATTAGATTTGGCGAATTGTTCTTAGGTGAATTTACAAGTGACGATACCTCGTAGGCTTCCATTACATCTTCCGAAAGAGGCACTAAAAGGTCATTTAAGAGCGAAGTATCACTAATCGAAGGATCTAACCAGACTTTCTCATCTTCGGGTTTCAGGATTACAGGCATGCGATCATGAATGTCTTTCACAATTTCATTTGGTTTAGTGGTGATCACTGTGCAGGAAAATATAGTTTTTCCATCTGATGATTTCCAGGATTCCCAAAGGCCAGCCATTGAAAATAAGTCTGAGGATTTAAGTTTAATGCGCATAGGAGTTTTTGAATTATCGGCTTGTCTTTTCCACTCGTAAAAGGAGTCAGCGATAATTAAGCAGCGTTTCTTTTTATACGGAATTCGGTAGCTAGTTTTTTCAGTTAATGTTTCAGCTCTAGCATTAATCATCTTGTAGCCGATTTTCAAGTCCTTCGACCAGGGAGGGATTAACCCCCATCGAAGGTAGCCTAATCGATTTTTTCTTCCATCATTAATAACAGCTAATACTGACTGTGATGGAGCTGCATTGAAAGTAGGGTTGTAAAATTCTTCTTGAATAGCTGCTTCGATATCAAAGCGATTAATGATCTCGGTAAATGTTGCAGTAAGTGTAAAACGGCCGCACATAGGGACACCTCACTCAAGATATTTAAAAACACCATCAAAATAAAGATCAAGTCCAATGATTGTCCACCAAATAATCATACCGAGTATGAGAAATATGTATTTTTTCATGATATTAGGTTTTAGCAATTATTTTCATTATATACATCTAAGATTAAGCTGCATGCATAAATGGAGTAATTTTTTTGCAATCAGAAACTTTAAACCTCCCTTATATTATAAAACATGCATTAAAAAGACCGACCCTAAAATTCTATAAATGAATGTTGAGTCGGTTTTTCTAAAATCTCAAGCCTTCCATAATTATTTTGAAAGGTTTAATATCGATGTCCCGGTATAACTGGGACTACAGTTGTTGGAACATGTATATGTCCAACAGGAGTAGGTGCAACATTTATTGCCCCTCCATGTCCTACATTAAACGGTGTATAAATGGCATTGTGGTGCTGATGGTATGGCGAGGTCTGATGGGAATAATGCACCTGGCCAGTAAAAGGAAAATAAGATGGATGTATAGGGTACCAAGGTCCATACATAGGGGTCGGGATACCATAGTATCCGTTATAGTAAGGACTATAAAAATCTTCAGTAATGATCGGCATTTTCTCTCCTCCTTCTCATAGCGATTTATTCCCAATGCGATTGGAGGGAGCCTGTGTAAAAAAATATGATTCTTTGCCTAAAGAAATCTAAAAATATTTTTTAGAAGGAGTACCGCACCTTTTTGTTGAACTGTACAATAGATGAAGTTCATGGGAAATGAGAGGATTCTAGATGAAAAAGAATAATAAAATGAATCGGATGATTAGGATATTATCCTTGTTCTTTGGCATTTTTGTACAGATTTACTGGTATAAGATTACCAAAAAGAAGGAGGATGATTGGGAAAAACTATGGGGGGAAATTGGAAAAAGAGTGCGGCGAACGCTTTTTGAACTAGAAGGATTGCTTATAAAAATTGGACAAATAATTAGTACCCGAGCTGACCTTTTGCCGCAGGCATTTATAAGTGAAATAGAAGATCTTACGGATAAAGTACCCCCATCTGAATGGAGTGATATTCAAGAGATTCTTGAAACAGAATGGGGCAGCAAGATTTCGGATAAGCTGTATTCGATTCAAAACGAAGCAATCGCATCAGCCTCTATTGGAGAAGTATATAAAGGCAAGCTGCTTAATGGCACAGAGGTAGCTATTAAAGTACAGCGGCCGCATATTCAATCGATTGTCCAAACGGATTTTCGGACATTAAGAATGGTTATTTGGTTTGCCAATTATTTTGTTCCGCTCCCAAAAGGCTTTATTAATTTTAAGGTATTATTTTCCGAGTTGAAGCATGTTATCGAACGAGAGCTTGATTTCTCAAAGGAAAAGGAAACCCTTCTTTATTTTAAAGAAAAATTTACAGGGAATGAGATTGTTCAAATCCCTTCTGCATATTCGGAGCTTTGCACCTCAAAGGTACTGGTAATGGAGTGGGTAGAAGGTGTGAGATTAACCGATCACAAGGCCATTGAACAAATAACTGTATCACGCAAGGAATTGGCTCAGCGGCTCATCAAGGTATTTCTTCCGCAATGGCTTGAACCAGGGATCTTTCATGCAGACCCGCATCAAGGAAACGTACTTGTATCGAAGGATGGGAAAATCATATTACTGGATTTCGGGATGGCTGGAGAAATTTCAAAGAATGATGCGGCTGCTTTTCAAGGTTTAATAGAATGTTTCCTGGCAAAAAATTATTCGAAGGCGGTTGATTGTCTTTCTCGTTTAGGATTTTTGCTACCTGAGGCGGATACAAGAACGATGGAAAAATTACTGGCTGAATGGATGTCCTTTCAGCCATCTCAGATGAAAGAAATAGATCTTTTCGCTTTAAAGATGGAATTGAACGATATGATTCAGGCACTTCCCATTCAGGTTCCAACCCGTTTTGTTTTTCTTGGCCGTTCTTTTATCACAATTGAAGGGCTTATCATTCATCTTACACCAGAGGAAGAGCTATTAGATTTAGGTAAGCCAGTATTTATAGAGTGGTTGAAAGGACAAGGGAATAAATGGTCGTTTATTTGGCAAGTGATCCAGTCGCAGCCAGTATTCAAAATCTTTCATTCTGTTAATGAGTTCTTAAAGGCACCGCAAAAACTGGAACAGTTAAAGGAAACGGAACAAAGAAGACAATTTCAATTTACAATCTATGAAAATCGGAAAAAGCAATCTTTTCAATTGCTGTTGCTAGGATTAATCGGCAGCGGGATGGGAACCTCTTTCTCAAATATCGTGCTTATAAAGTTTTCAATAGGCTTGATTGCCCTTGCAATGATCGGTTATTTAATAACGAGCTTGAAGCTTAAGAAATGGATGAAATATATGCACGAAAAGAGAAGATCATAGATTAATTGATAGCCAATTGCAAAAATAAATGTTCATTTGCAAGAAAAACAGGATTTATTGAAAAATTACCTTGATATTTCACAAAAAATAGAAAAGAAGAAAGGTGGCTCTGCCATGGATTTAGGCAAAGGTATATCAATCATTGATGCTATGGATTTAGATAAAGAAAAAAGGACTGGATGTTACGTCCTGCATGCAGAGGAATTAACACTTGTTGAGACTTGTGCAAGCCCATCCATTCCATATTTATTAGAAGGATTTAAAACATTAGGCATCGATCCAAAAAATATTAAAAATATCATTGTCACCCATGTCCACCTTGACCATGCCGGCGGGGTTGGCTTATTACTTGATAGCTGTCCGAATGCCAAGGTCATTGTTCATCCACGGGGAAGGCGTCATTTAGCTGATCCTTCAAAATTAATAATGGGAGCAAGAGCAGTATATGGTGAGAAATTTGATG
The DNA here is from genome assembly GCF_032154635.1 of Cytobacillus sp. GTDB lineage: Bacteria > Bacillota > Bacilli > Bacillales > Cytobacillaceae > Cytobacillus. The sequence goes on from NZ_JALDXW010000004.1 coordinate 59,835, forward strand.
AACTATTTGACCCGATTTTGCCTGTACCGGATAATCGATTAATTATTAAAGAAGATGGAGACACGCTGCAAATTGGGGAATATCGCATACTGACCTTTCTCAATACACCAGGCCATGCGAAGCATCATTTCTCCATCCACGACTCATGGAGCAATGGAATTTTTACAGGAGACACAATCGGCGTATTCTACCCGCAGCTGTTTGAGAAGGGACTTGAGTTATATTTGCCATCTACTTCTCCTAATCAGTTTGATCCTGACGCCATGATCGATTCACTTGAAAAAATAAAGGCACTAGATGTAGAGCGAATTTATTTTGGCCATTACGGAATGACAACCAATCCTTCTCATGTGTATGAGCAAATATACAAATGGCTTCCTCTATTTATGGAATCTGGAGAAAAGGTGTGGAAAGATAAACAGGGGGCTTCGATTGAAACAAAAAGTGAAGCATTATTCCAGGAATTATATGCAAAAGTCGAATCATATTTAGCTGAAAAAGAAATCAGTTTAGATCAAGAAATGTCAGAGATCATAAAACTTGACCTACGTGTGGGATCGATGGGGATCATCGATTACCTGGCAAAAAAAACAAAATAAATAAAAATGGCCAGACAAACCGGTTGTCTGGTCCATTTATTTCGTTTTTTGCCCTACCCGTATTATAATAGGACAAAAGTATTGATGAAATGGGGTGAGAAGTTGAATGCTCAAGAAATCATTCAAAAGCTTGAGAATAGGAAACCGGGTATTTTAGGAAGTGAAAAGTTCTCCAAATACTCCGTATTATTGCCTCTTATTCAAAGTAAAGGTGAATGGCGTGTTTTATTTGAAGTACGTTCCAGTAAGTTAAGAAGGCAGCCAGGAGAGATCTGTTTTCCTGGCGGGCGAATGGAGCCTTCTGATGAAAATGAGCAGCACACGGCAGTTCGTGAAACATCAGAAGAGCTTGGAATCAGTGAGAACGGCATTGTCAACATCTTTCCGCTTGACTATATGATTTCCCCTTTTGGAACCATCATTTACCCATTTGTCGGCTTTATTGAACATTCAGAGGAGATTAAACCGAATGCAAGTGAAGTGGACTCGATATTTACGGTTCCGCTTTCCTTTCTAAAGGAAAACAAGCCAGAGATTTTTCAAGTAGAATTCAAAGTAATGCCGGAAAAGAACTTTCCGTTGAATCAAATCCCTGGCGGGGAAAATTATAATTGGCAGACAAGAAAAATGGACGAGTGTTTTTACTTCTATGAAGATAAAGTCATCTGGGGACTAACTGCTCGAATTCTAAAGCATTTTATTGAGATTATTTAAAAGGTCTAAGCACCGTAGAATGAGGAAGTGTTTATTTTGAAAAGAAAAATTGGTTTTATCGGATGCGGCAAAATGGCACAGGCGATGATTGGTGGGATCCTTCAGTCAAATTCCGATCTTTCTAAGCAAATCGTTGCCAGTGCTCGATCACAGGAAACGCTTGATCTAGTAGCAAGTAAGTTTCAGATTCAAGTAACTACCAATAATATGCTCGTTGCTGAGCAAGCAGATATTTTATTTTTGGCGATAAAACCGAATCTACATGCTCAAATAATCGAAGAAATAAAGCATTCGATTAAGACTGATTCAATCATTATTACGGTTGCCGCAGGGATAAGCCTGCAATTTCTAGAGGATTCCTTTAATCAGCCAATAAAGGCGATCCGCTCCATGCCAAATACCCCTTCCTTAGTTGGAGAAGGGATGAGTGCCATATGTGCAAATGAATATGTAACGATGGAAGAAGCAGAGGATGTTATTCGTGTTTTTTCAAGCTTTGGAAAGGTTGAACAGATTGAGGAAAAATTGATGAATGCTATCCCTGCAATTAGCGGTTCCTCTCCAGCATATGTCTACATGTTTATCGAGGCATTAGCTGATGGGGGCGTAAAGAATGGATTAACAAGAGAACAATCTTATCATTTAGCAGCCCAGGCAGTTCTTGGAGCGGCAAAAATGGTCCTAGAGTCAGGAAAGCATCCTGGAGAACTTAAGGATGAAGTTTGTACACCAGGCGGTGCAACAATTGAAGCTGTTGCGAAGCTTGAGAAAACGGGATTCAGAGCTGCAGTTTTGGCAGCAATGGAAAGCTGTACAGAAAAAACAAACTTCCTCACAAAAACGAAGGATTAAACAAACAGGAGGAGCAGTGTTTACTGCTCCTCCTGTACTATTAACAATCAATTTGTTGTGCTATTTTTTATTAAAGAATGGTTCAGTCCAGCATATAAATCCTTTATATTTACAGTAACAATTTTAGCGCCTATTTGGACGTGTACCATGTTGTCAAAAACAGCAGTTACAAGGCCGTTTAATGAAACATTTGCACCAATGTTTAAGTCCTTTTTTGCGTTCTTGTCTTTTTTATTTTCTGCCATCTCAACACCATCCCATCCATCATTAGTAAAGGAATCCTATAAAGAATATATCCTTTTAATTGTAAAATAAACATGCGATGAAAAAAAGTCTAATCAAAGGTTTTTTATCGACAATTTTCTCTCTCTCTTTTATCATACTCAGATGGTCAGTAATGGTCAATTAATAAGTATTATCATAATTGGAATAAATTCTTCCAAATCCGCATATATCCTATAAACCTTAAAAATGAGGGAGGGACTGCGGCGAATTAATTCCTACTAGATTGATGCGGATACACAATTTAAACAACCTATTAAAATGGATTAAGGGAGGGTTTACGGTGACTACATGGTTCGTCCTTTTGAATATTGCGATCTTGATCTTTCTTCTTATCGGTTTATTTTACATGCAGAAGAAGCATATTTCTTTTTCTAAGCGTGTTTTTACTGGGTTAGGATTGGGGATCGTATTTGGATTTGGGCTGCAGTTTGCTTATGGATCCGCATCTGAAATCATAGCAGAATCAGCAGGATGGATTCATTTAGTTGGCGGGGGCTATGTAAAGTTTCTGCAGATGATTGTGATGCCGCTCGTTTTTATCTCCATTTTAGCTGCTTTTACAAAAATGAAATTAAGCAATAATGTTGGGAAGATTAGTTCGCTAATTATTGGACTTCTCGTTGGAACGACCGCGATAGCAGCTGCTGTAGGAATTGCTGCTGCAGTTGGATTCGATCTTGAAGCTGTCGAAATTACACAAGGTGAGGCAGAGTCAGCAAGGGGAGAGCAGCTGGAACAGAGCTTTCAAAGTATAGAAGGGAGAACCTTTCCGCAGCAAATTCTTGATTTAATTCCGGCTAATCCTTTTCTCGATTTTACCGGCCAGCGTCCAACATCTACGATAGCAGTCGTTATATTTGCTGCTTTCTTAGGAATTGCTTATCTCGGAATTAGAAGAAAGTCACCAGAGCAAGCTGAGCTATTCACGAAAATTGTGGACGCCATCTATACAGTAGTGATGCGAGTGGTCGTCCTTATTTTACGCTTAACCCCATATGGCGTATTGGCGATTATGACAAGAACGGTTGCGATGAGTGATGTGGATTCGATACTGAAGCTGGGGAAATTTGTGGTTGCTTCTTATGTTGCTTTAGCTGTCATGTTCTTAATCCATTTATTGCTGCTTACATTTGCTGGACTTAACCCAGTCACATACATGAAAAAATCATTTCCTGTCCTAACCTTTGCGTTTACCTCTCGTACAAGTGCTGGTGCACTTCCACTAAATATTAAGACGCAGAAGTCACTAGGGGTGCCTGAGGGGATTGCAAACTTTTCTGGTTCGTTTGGGTTATCAATCGGACAGAATGGCTGTGCAGGCATTTATCCGGCGATGCTGGCAGTGATGATTGCTCCAACAGTAGGGATTAACCCATTAACGCCATCCTTTATCATATCTGTCATTGCCATTGTCGCTGTCAGTTCATTTGGTGTAGCTGGTGTTGGGGGAGGAGCAACCTTTGCAGCATTATTAGTGCTATCCGCATTAAACTTGCCAGTTGCATTAGCAGGTTTACTCATTTCGATTGAGCCGCTGATTGACATGGGGCGTACGGCAGTGAATGTCAGTGGATCCATGACATCAGGGATTCTAACAAGCCGGATAACTGGAGAGATAGATAGCAGTGTTTATCATGATATGAATGAAAAGATTGAAGCAGAAGCATAATGAAAAAAATCGGCAGGTCCTTTGAGTCTGCCGATTTTTTTTTAGCGCAAGCGTCCGATGCCTAACAAACTCCAGGTCCCCTGCGGAACGATTGCATCAACATCGGTTCGCTTCCGCTTTGTCATTAATCCATCATTTGTACGAGTTTTCTTGAGAATGAAAGGAGAATCAAGCCTAAGACAATCGCCATTAGACCGATTAGTCCGAAAATTTCAAAGTAACCAAGGGTTTGTGTGAATGCAGCAAGCTGTCCAGCTAGGATATTTGCTACACCTGAACTTGCAAGCCATACACCCATTAGTAAAGAAGCAAGCTTCACAGGAGCAATTCTGCTTACGAGCGAAAGTCCTACAGGTGAAAGCATAAGTTCACCCATTGTATGCATGAGATACGTTAAGACGATAAACATGATATTAGCTTTTGCTTGAATGTTCGTTTCATCGCTTCCAGTCTTCATTACTGCAATGAGGAGAATCATATATCCAAGTCCTAGAAGGATCATCCCAATCCCCATTTTAGAAGGAACTTTAATGTCTCCGCGTTTAGAAGAGGCAAGTTTTACCCATAGCATTGAGAAAAGCGGAGCTAAAAGAACAATAAATACAGGATTTACGGATTGGAACCAAGCGGTTGGAATTTCCCAGCCGAAAATCTGTCTGTCAACAAAACGTTCTGTATAAAGAGTTAATGAGCTTCCAGCTTGTTCGAATCCAGCCCAGAAGAAAACAACGAAACAAGCCAAGATAACGATAACAGCAGTTCTTTGTTTTTCTTTCTTTGTAAGTGGTTTATTTTTAGCGTGGGCATCGACTGTTCTATCAGGTGCACCAGTCGGCTGTTTTCCGATATCTCCAAGATAGCGGTTGCCTAGTAAATTAAAGATGATTTGACCAATAATCATCCCAATTGCCGCTGCTAAAAATCCATATTTAAATCCATATTGGATAATTCCGTCAATTGTTGTTGTTTTAAAGAGATCATTGTATAAGAAACCGATGACAAGTGGTGAGAAAAATGCCCCAACGTTAATTCCCATATAGAAAATGGTAAATGCAGCATCTCTGCGTGGATCATTATTTTCATACAATTCTCCAACAATAGTTGAAATATTTGGTTTAAAGAAACCGTTACCAATAATTAGCAGGATCAAGCCTAAGTATAATGCTCCTGCACTTTGGTGTGCGAATAAAACGATGTTTCCGATAGCCATCGTAACACCACCAAGTGTAATTGCACGGCGCTGCCCTAAAAAGCGGTCTGATAAATATCCGCCCACCATTGGAGTGAAGTATACGGCACCAGTGAAGAATCCGTATAACATCATTGCATAACTGTCACTAAACCCAAGTCCGCCACTTACAAAAGAGGTAGTTAAGTAAAGGACGAGGATAGCCCTCATTCCATTATAACTAAAACGCTCCCACATTTCCGTTAAGAATAATAAGTACAAACCAGGGGGATGCTTTTTTCTGGCTTTATTGTCTACTGCTGCATCCATATTCGAAGCCTCCAATTTAAAAAAAATATAATCAACTTTATTATTGTAAAGTAATGATAATTCTGTGGCAATAGAATCAAAAAAAGTATTAAAACTCAATAAATTAACAATTAATCAAATATTAGTATAAATAAATTATAGGAAAGTATACCGAATAAATTTTCGTGATATAATTTTATGAGGAATGAGAATAGATGAAGAGGTTAAACAAAATAAATTTTGTTTAACCTCTTATAAAAGATAATAAAGTGTAACTTTGGAATTAGTAGAGAATTGTCCAGCGCCTATCGCCTAACAAACTTCAGGTCCCCTCCCTGCGATAAGTTAACATTGACGCGCTTTCGCTCGCCTCGTTTCCTTTATCTTAGTCGCGGCTCTTCTGCGTTTGTACGGCGATGATCAAGGCGCTTTTACTTTTCTAGTTAATGCGGTAAAAATGCTAGTTGATAGAAGAATAAAACAGCAAAAATATATACAAGCGGATGAACGTCCCGCCATTTTCCTTTAAATACTTTCATGATCGGATAAGAAATAAACCCTAGTGCTATTCCTGTAGCGATGCTTGATGTTAACGGCATGCTTAAGATAATGAGAAATGCTGGAAATGCTTCGTCAAGCTCTCCCCACTTAATTTGCGCAATACTGCCCATCATCAGGCTTCCTACAATAATTAGGGCAGGTGCAGTAATGGCTGAAAGACCTGAAACAGCACTCACTAGTGGGCCGAAAAAGGCAGAAACCATAAATAATACAGCAACAGTCAGAGAGGTTAACCCGGTTCGTCCGCCAGCAGCAACACCTGCTGTAGATTCAACGAAAGCCGATGTTGGACTTGTTCCAAACATGGCCCCAACAGTAGTGGCAATGGAATCAGAAAGCAATGCTTCTCTAGCCCTTGGCATCGTCTTTCCTTTCATTAAACCAGCCTGCTGTGCCACACCAACCATTGTTCCAGTTGTATCAAAAATGGTCACGAGCAAGAATGAAAATACAACAGCATAAAGGCTGTGCTGAATAACGTCACCTAATGCATGAAACGGATTAAGAATCATCAGACCCTCAGGGAGTGAAGGCAACGATATAAAGCCCTGATCAAAAGCAAGCTGGCCTGTAAAGAAAGCGATGCATCCAGTAACAATCATTCCGAAGAATAAAGCGCCATTAACACGTAAAGTCATTAATATTAATGTTACAGTAAGTCCGATCAAAGCTAAGATCGCAGATGGCTGGTGCAAATCACCAAGTGCGACAAGATTGGACGGGTGACTAGTAATAATGCCTGTTTGACGTAAACCAATAAAAGCAATAAATAAACCAATCCCTGAAGTAATCCCGTATTTTAAATTATCAGGAATGGCTTCAATCAGCTTGGAACGAAAAGGTGTTAGAGACAAGATGATGAAAATAATTCCGGCGATAAAAACAGCCGCAAAGGCAGTTTGATAATCTATATTTCCATGCGTGCCAACGACTGAATAAGCAAAATAGGCATTCAAACCCATTCCAGGAGCAATGGCAATTGGATAATTTGCGAAAATGGCCATCCAAAGTGTCCCGACAATTGCAGCAACGATTGTAGCTGTAAATACTTGTTCAAAGGGTACTCCTGCATCAGATAAAATAACCGGATTGACAACGACAATATAAACCATTGTTAAAAAGGTTGTTATCCCAGCAAGAACCTCTGTTTTGGCATTTGTTTGATTCTCTTTTAGTTTAAACATGATAGTTCCTCCAAATACGAACATTAAAAAGCACATTTAATATATTATTCGTTATTAGAATGGATTACAAGTCCTTATTTATTATTATCTATAGATTTTACGAAAATCATTCTAATGGAATCATCTAAACAAAAGCATTATTGAGAATCTGCTTTTACAACATAAAAAAAGATGGCCAAGTGACCATCACAGCTTAAAATATTGCGTTTAATAGTAGGTAAACAAGTCCAGCAATTGTAGCGGAAATTGGTAATGTAATAACCCATGTAATAAGCATTCTTTGGGCAGTTCCCCATTTTACACCCTTTAGGCGGTGAGCGGATCCTACACCAAGAATGGAAGAAGAAATAACATGAGTTGTACTAACTGGTAAGTGGATTAAAGTAGAGCCGAAGATAATCATTGCGCCAGTTAAATCTGCTGCAACCCCGTTTACAGGTCTAATTTTCATTATTTTCCCGCCGACAGTTTTAATAATTTTCCAGCCGCCAACAGATGTCCCTAGTCCCATTGCCAAGGCACAAGAGAATTGTACCCAAAATGGAATATCCGTACTCGTTACATAATTATTGGCGATTAAAGCCATTGTTATGATTCCCATTGCTTTTTGCGCGTCATTTGTTCCATGAGTATATGATTGCAGGGCAGCAGTGAAAATTTGGAAAATACGAAAATTACGATTCGTTTTTGTTAAATTATTATTTTTAAATACAACTTTAAAAATACTATAGACGATAAATCCAACTGCAAAGGCAATTAATGGAGAAAAAATAAGTGCTTGAATAATCTTCAGAAATCCTTTGTAGTTAAGGGAGGCAAAGCCAGCAGCGGCAATTGCAGCACCGGCAATTGAACCAATGAGTGCATGAGAAGAACTGCTTGGGATGCCATAATACCAAGTAAGTAAATTCCAGAAAACTGCTGATATAAGGGCAGCTAAAATTACGAGTGATCCATTCTCTAATGTAAATGGATCGACGATATCTTTAGTAATTGTTTTTGCAACGCCTGTAAATGTCATTGCACCAACAAAGTTCATAACTGCTGCTAAAATAATTGCATGTCTGGGCTTTAGTGCTTTTGTTGAGACAGATGTTGCAATAGCATTTGCAGTATCGTGAAAACCGTTGATAAAATCAAAAGCTAAGGCCATGACTACAATTAAAATTGTCAGTATTAAAAATCCATCCATTTGCTAAGACTCCTTACGCATTTTTCATAATTATGGTTTCTAAAGTATTTGCTACACTTTGACAGCTGTCAGCAATTTCTTCAAGATTTTCGTAAATTTCTTTAAATTGAATTATACGTACAGGATCTTTCTCAATGGAAAAGAGATGTTTTATTGATTGTCTCAGCACGCCGTCACATTTTGATTCATAATCCTTTATTTTGATTGCATGTTCGCGGATTTGCTGGAGCTTTTTATTTGATAGAAGTTCGACTGATTTTTCAATTTCATCCGCACAATGTTTAATTGCATCCACAAATTTAAGCATAAAGTCATCTGCCTGTGTGATTGAATACATTTCAAATAGTGCCGCACAATGCTCTATTCCATCAATGACATCATCCAGGCTCATTGCTAGTGCAAGGATGTCCTCGCGTTCAATAGGTGTAATAAATGCATTATTTAATTCTTTAATCACCTCATGAACATATGAATCTCCTTTAGATTCGTAATCCTTCATTGTTTCTGAAAAGATTTTAAGATCACTGACATTTTTTAGTTTATAGTCTGCAAAATAATTTGCGCCTTCTTTCACATTTAGTGCGATACTGCTGAGTAATGTGTTAAATTTGTCTTTCTTCTTAAAAGCCATTTTTTTACCCCCATGAAAAAATATCATCCAAACGAAATAATTTTATACGAAAAAAGTCGAATTAGATAGTTATATGCCTAAAAAAAATGAAAAAAATGATCAGTACCTTTTATTATGCGATTATTTTTTTCAAATATGTTTCCAATATACGAACTAAGTTAAACTTAATTTGTGATTAATGTCACAAACTTTTCGAAAATGATACGTAAATAAGAATAAGTTTAATTATATAATCACTTTAAAGATGAATGGAAGAAATGGTTATAAATCCCACTTCTTCTATTGAGTCTAAAAAATAAATAGGGGGAGCTATTTATGAGAAGAATGGGTTTAGGGATCTTGTTAATTTTTGTACTATCAATTCTTGGCGCATGCGGAGCCAAAGAGGATGCAGCAGCTCCTGCAGACAAAAATACGAGTGAGCCTGAGAAAGCAGCGGTCATTGACCAAGAGCTTGAAGAGGCAAAAGCTAAATTTGAACCATTAGGGGAAATTCCTGTTCCAGAAGATAATCCAATGACAGAGGAAAAAATTGAATTAGGTAAAACGTTATATTTTGATCCTCGCCTATCAGGCAATAATGTTCAAAGCTGTATGTCTTGTCATGCACCTGGAGCAGGGTATGGGGATGGAATGGCGAAGTTTATTGGCTTTGAAGGATTTAAAGGCCCGCGAAACAGTCCAACAATCATCAATTCTGGTTACTATCCGACGAACTTCTGGGATGGACGGGCAGGAAGCTTAGAAGAACAAGCATTAGGACCTATTCAGTCAGAAGTGGAAATGAATCAAAATTTAGATGAACTAGTTATTGAACTAAATGGAGTTCCCACATATGTAGAACGATTTAATACAGTCTTTAATGACAAAATATCTGCTGACAATATAGCAAAAGCAATAGCTGCGTTTGAACGGACAATTGTTATAGCTGATACAGCATTTGATCGCTATCTTCAGGGAGAAGAAGAGGCAATTAGTGCAGATGCAAAAGAGGGAATGAAGTTATTTGCTGGGAAAGCAGGCTGTATTTCTTGTCATGCAGGTCCACTTTTATCTGATTATAACTATCATAATTTAGGAATGAGTGGGGATGAAGGACGCTTTGCAGTAACCGGTAATGAGGATGATAAAGGGAAATTCCGTACACCTGGATTACGCGGAGTGTCCTACACAGCACCATATATGCATGATGGAAGTCTTGAATCATTGAAAGATGTAATTATGTACTATAATGAAGGCGGCGGGGAGCATCCGAATAAGAGCGTTCTGATGAAACCGCTTAATTTAACAGAAATAGAAATCAATTCACTTATTGCCTTCCTTGAAAGCATGAGCGGGGAATTGCCAGAGATAGAAACGCCGGAAATTCCAAGCAACTAATATTTCATAAGCCTAAGGAATCCATTAGTAGAGATCTAGAAGGGTTCCTTAGGTTTTTTTTATTTTATTGATTGTCGTGTGTTTAGGACAATTACGAATCGGGTACCTATTCGATAACAACCCAATTACAATTCTGGCAAATGGCCATTTATATAGATAATTGCGGTTGCTTGTAAAGCAATCGCATTTTTATCTTTCCATCTATATCTCTATATTCATTTCCATAATATTCCTCAGGAATTTTGTAATAAAAAGAGAAAATAAACGAAAACTACGATAAAACAGCAAGGAGTGATAAGATGTTTACCTTTTTGTGGTCATTAATTATAGGTGGAATTATTGGATGGATTGCAGGTATGGTTGTAGGGAGAGATATTCCAGGCGGCGTGTTTGGCAATATTATTGCTGGATTTGTTGGAGCATGGCTAGGCTCATTAATTTTAGGGAATTGGGGTCCAGTTGTCGCCGAGTTTGCTATTATCCCTGCACTAATAGGTGCAGTTGTGCTTGTATTCCTTCTAAGCCTAGTTATGAGAGCATTTAGAAAGTCGACGGATTAATAAAAAGAGGCTGTGACAAAAGGTTTTCAGTAAATGAAAAAACCGAACTATTATTTGAAACTCTCTTTTAGAGCTTCAGAGTAGTTCGGTTTTTGTTATTTTTCACGTGTTTAGTAAAGTATAAATTGGGATTTAGAAGTGGATAATTAAGTTTTGTCCCAGTCTCTTATTTATTAAGTAAATGCAGGAAAGGAATGGTCTTGAAATCTTCTACCACTATGTTTTCATCCGTAAATGGATGAGGAATGACAAGCTTTCCTGCATGAAGGGCTTGTCTTCTAAACAAGGGTTTGCCCCCGTATAATTGATCGCCGACTATCGGATGTCCTATCGAACTTAAATGAACACGAATTTGATGGGTTCTTCCAGTTTCAAGCTGACATTGAATGAGGGAAAGATTCTGCTTTAGACTGTATTCAAGCAGCTCATAGTTGGTTATAGCGGGCTGTCCTGATGGAGATACGCGCCTTTTCGTAGGATGATGCCGGTCGCGGCCAATAGGTTCCTGGATGGTTCCTTTTTTTCTTTTTATTCGTCCATGGACAAGTGCAAAATACGTTCGCTTAATCAACCGTTCCTCCAGCATCTTATCTAAAATAGATCCCGCCAGCGCGTGCTTAGCAAATAGGATAGCTCCGGTTGTATCACGGTCTAGGCGGTGAACATGCTTTATTTTTCGCTGCTCGCCTTTTGCCTGTAAATAAAAAGCTGCAGCATTTGCCAATGTGTTTGTCTGCTCTTGTGAATTAGGGTGTGTATCCATGTTTGCCGGTTTATTAAACACAATCATATGCTCATCCTCATAAAGAACGTCAACCTCATGATAGGCAGGGATGACGCCAAACGCTTCTTCCATAAAAAGCTTAATCTGAAGAAGCTCTCCGGCTTTTAAAGGCTGATTCCAGTCTATCAGTTCTCCATTTACTTTTACATGCTTTTCCATTCTGATTGTATGGATTTGTTTTTTTGGTGCTTTCCATACATTCCTAAATAAATCATCTATAGAATTTCCTTCCCATTTTGAAGGAATTGTTATTTCGAACCATTCACCAAAACATTTTGTCCGTATCATTGTGCTCTCCCTTTTTAGTCAATCCAATTTTTCACAGAATGTATTATCCCATGTCCTCCCTGTATTTTAACCAATCTATGGATTTAATTACCACCCTAAAAATAGAATTGGATATGATATTCTAATTGTATATTACAAATTAGTTACAAGGGATTATAAAGGTGGGTTATCGGTGAAGATTGTATTTGCATCAACTCCTGAACAAGAAGAGGAAATCAGGAAGCTTGTACACAATATGTACACTACTATTTTTCCAAATTACTTTCCAGACGAAGATATTAAAGATTTTGAACAACTGAATGTGTTACATACTTCAACTAGACACTTTGAATATTTTGGCACATTAAAAGAAGCCTATCAAGTGATTGTCAGCTTACAAATTATCACGGCTATTCTGGAAACAGAAAATCTTGAGGAAAGGTACGAACAAATCTTCAATAAAAATGTTGGCATATTACATGATTTTGGCTTAACATTTCCTTTTACCTTTAACAATTTTTATAATGGAAAAACGATGAAGAACGATATGCTAAGCATGTACGGAAAGGCAGCAAATGAATTATTAATTTGATTAAAAAAGAACGCCAGCAAAATGATGCAGGCGTTCTTTTTCATGTGGATTATTTTGAATTGTCTTCAAACCATTTTTCAAATACTTCTTTTTCTTGATACCCAGTCATGCGATTGACTTCTTTGCCCGCTTTGTATTGAACGATGGTTGGAGTTTCAGTAATGCCGTATTGATCCCAGCCATTATCAAATTCTTGCAGGTTAAATTGCACGAGATTGATATTCATATCCTTTGCGAGTGGTGCAACAATAGGAGTTGTTCTTTTACAATGAGAGCAAGTAGAGCTATAAAAGTAAACAGTTACATCTTCTTTCTTATCAAGTAAGTTTTCTAACTTATCAGGAAGAATTAAATTTTGATAATTCGGATCATCTAACTGTGCAATCGTTTCAGGATGGAGATTGCTTTTTCCATATGGATTCTCTTCTGTAACCTTTTCTTCATTTTGCATCTTCGTTAATAATGCTACAGCTCCGAATAATAGGATGATTATTGCTAGAAAAATGATGACTTTTTTCATTTATGCTGCCTCCTTAGACTTTTTCCATAGTAAATAACTGCAAATGAAAATAATGATAAATGCAATAAGCGCTAAAAATGGGATCGTAATAAATCCGAGCCAATTGATATATTGTCCAGTGCAAGGCACTCTTCCGCATGATGCCGCATGGTCTGCAAATAAGGAAATCTTCTGGATTGAGTAATGATATAAAGAGATGCAGCCACCTATAGCTGAGAGCCCCATTGTATACAAGCTAATTCGATAATCCTTCTTAACGATAGCGATGCCTAAAATGATAACCATTGGATACATCAAGATTCGCTGATACCAGCATAGTGTACAAGGCTCATATTGACGGACTTCCGAAAAATAGAGGCTTCCAAACATTGCAAGAACGGATGCAGCCCATGAAACAAATAACAATGTTTCCTTTTGATCTTTTCTTGTTTTCTCCATCTTGTACTCCTCCATTAGATAATTACGATAAAATTATGACCTACTGCTCTGCCTTTGTAAATCAACAATATCATAAAATCCTTGTTTGTTCTGAGTTTCGTCATATTTTTGACATTCATTATTCCAAATACTATCTTAAGGAATGGGTGAATACAATTTAAAATAGAAGGAAAGCAACAGTGGATAAAGAATTAAGGTATAAGCAGTAGATTTTTTATTAACAAAATGTTTTAATGTAAGGAGTTTTGGAGGGATGTATATGGATTGGAAAATAAAAGCTGACCGCTGGATTCAGCATGAACCATTGGATAATGAATTACTTTCAGAGCTTCAAAAGCTGAAGATAGACGAAAAAAAGCTAGAGGATGCTTTTTATAAAGATTTAGAATTTGGGACCGGCGGGATGCGTGGCGAAATCGGTGCCGGTACGAATCGAATGAATATATACACAGTTAGAAAAGCTTCAGCGGGGCTAGCTGCGTACATAGAAGAGGCTGGAACAGAGGCAAAGAAACGAGGCGTGGTCATTGCCTACGATTCACGTCATATGTCTTTTGAATTCGCAATGGAGGCTGCAAAAACGTTAGCAACAAGAAGGATTCAGACGTATGTATTTAATGAGCTTAGACCGACACCTGAGTTATCTTTTGCAGTGAGGCATTTGCAAGCTTTTTCGGGGATTGTTGTGACAGCAAGCCATAACCCGCCTGAATATAATGGCTATAAGGTGTATGGATCAGATGGTGCACAGCTGCCGCCATCCATTGCCGACATCGTTATTTCAAAAGTAAATGAAATTGAAAATGAGCTGCTGATTGATGTTCATGATGAAGCCGTGCTGAAAGAACAAGGATTAATAAAAATGATCGGAGAAGAAGTAGACAGCAAGTACATAGAGAAGCTTGTAACCATATCAGAAAATCCAACTCTTAGCACGGAGGTAGACCTGTCAATTGTCTTTACTCCATTGCACGGGACGGCAAATAAGCCTGTAAGGGCAGCGTTCCAGGCCTTAAATTATACTAATGTTCAAGTAGTTAAAGAGCAGGAGCTCCCGGACCCAGAGTTTTCAACCGTACAAAGTCCAAATCCAGAGGAGAAATCGGCCTTCGAACTTGCTATAAAGGCAGGGAAGGAATTCCATGCAGATTTGTTAATTGCGACAGATCCTGATGCAGACAGATTGGGGATTGCCGTAAAAGATCAATCTGGTGAATACGTTCTGCTTACTGGAAACCAAACAGGGGCGTTGCTGCTGCACTATCTTTTATCACAGAAAAAAGAAAAACAGGCTCTTCCGAAAAATGGGGTGATTCTAAAAACCATTGTTACCTCGGAATTAGGAAGAAAAATTGCTTCCTCCTATGGTATTGAAACTGTTGATGTGCTAACCGGTTTTAAATTTATTGCTGAGAAAATGAAAGAGTATGATGAAACAGGCGAATACACCTTTTTGTTTGGGTATGAAGAAAGCTATGGGTATTTAATTGGGGACTTTGCTAGGGATAAGGATGCTGTACAGGCTGCAATACTAACAGCAGAGGCAGCCGCTTTTTACAAGAAAAAGGGAATGTCCTTATATGATGCCCTATTAGCGATTTATAAACAATATGGATGCTATCTTGAAGGGCTCCGTTCTTTAACGCTAAAAGGCAAAGAAGGTGCCGAGCTGATCCAGCAAACATTAGCTTCGTTCCGGGAAAATCCCCTTGAAAAGCTAAGCAATCTGAAGGTTACCGCAGTTGAAGATTATTTAGCGGGTGTACGAACAGCAAGCAATGGAGAGAAAGAGATTATTGATTTACCAAAATCAAATGTCATTAAATATATTTTTGAGGATGGAACATGGATTTGTATGCGCCCATCTGGGACAGAGCCAAAGGTCAAATTTTATTTCGGCATTAACAGTCCATCATTAGGTGACAGCAGGAAAAAGCTAACGGCAGTAGAAAATGAATTCATGAATATAATTGATGAAAAAATAAAATCATTATCAATTAAATAAATTGAAACAATGGCACCGAAGAGGCATCTCTTCGGTGTTTTTAAAAGGCGCTTCCGCTCATTGTGTTTCCTATATCCTATATCTCAGTCACGGCCCTTCCAGTTTGTACGGCGATGATCAAGGCGCTTCCGCTTTTCTTACATCTTTAGTCGTAGGTGACCTCATTCTAATTGCTAACGAATGTTTATTTGAAAAGTATTATAATAATGAGAGGAAGTAGTTTTTGGAGGAGAAACAGTGGAAAAACATCATTCTGAAATCCGGATATTAAAGGAAATTGCTGAATTATTAAATGAAGGCACAGAGGTTAAAGGAATATTATCAGAAGTGCTGGCAAAATTGCTTCATGTAACGGGGTTAACTAGCGGGTGGATTTTTTTAATCGAGCCTGATGGCAAATATGTGCTGGCTGCAAAAGAAAATCTTCCTCCTGCCCTCTCTCGTAATGAGTGTAATCCGATGTGTACAGGGGATTGCTGGTGTATCGACCGCTATAATAATGGCAGGCTTTATAAAGCCATCAATATTATTGAATGTAAAAGAATTGAGGCAGCCTTGCTAGAGAAACGAAATGACACTAACGGTTTGACCCATCACGCAACTGTACCGCTGCGGGCAGGCGAGGAAAAATTTGGCATTCTTAATGTGGGTGCCCCAAATAAATCCCATTTTGAGCCAGAAGAGCTCGCCTTGCTGGAGTCGATTGCTTTTCAAATTGGTACTGCACTTAAACGGATTAAGCTGACTGAGCTTGAACAGGAAACTGCTCTCACGGCAGAAAGAAATCGGTTAGCGAGGGATCTACATGATTCGGTCAATCAGCTGCTTTTTTCTCTAAGCCTAACTGCCAGGGGAGGAGCTGAAATGGCAAAGGAATCCGATATGAAGGAAACCTTTATGTATATTCAAGATTTAGCGCAGGAGGCTTTAAGTGAAATGAGAGCCTTAATTTGGCAGTTACGACCGCGTGGATTAGAAAATGGGCTTACTAGTGCTTTAATCGGCTATGGAGAGATGCTCGGTCTCAAGCTGCAAACAGAAGTAAACGGTGTGATCGCTCTTCCTGGAAAAGTGGAGGAAGCCCTTTGGAGAATTGGCCAAGAAGCATTGGCAAATTGTAAAAAGCATTCTGGGCAGACACATGTTTATGTAAGTCTTTCAATAGAAAAACATAAGGTAATCATGGAGATCTCGGATTGTGGTTCTGGATTTTATTATGATGGGAAGCAAGGGCGAATTCCATCGCTCGGTTTAAAAAGTATGAAGGACCGCACGGAAAGTTTAAATGGCGAGTTTATTCTGCAAAGCTCCCCGCAAAAAGGAACAAAGATTCTGATTACCATGCCAATATAAGGGGGCATATGAATGACTATTCGTATTCTTATTGCTGATGATCATCATGTTGTAAGACGGGGGTTAGTATTTTTTCTCAAAACCCAGCCGGAAATTGAAATTATAGGCGAGGCAAGGGACGGGAAAGAAGCAGTAGAAATGGCAGTAAAGCTCCTGCCCGATATCGTATTAATGGATTTAGAAATGCCAATCATGAACGGAATAGATGCAACACGTGCAATAAAGCAAGAATGTCCAGATGTAAAAATCATGATGCTAACAAGCTTTTCAGATCAGGACCATGTGATTCCAGCCATTGAAGCTGGTGCTTCGGGATTTCAATTAAAGGATATTGAACCAGACGAGCTTGTACGTGCCATCATTCACTTAAAAAATGGTGAAAACCAATTGCATCCAAAGGCGACCTCCCATCTTCTTTCTCACTTAACAGCAAAAAACAGTGATGAAAGAAAACCGTTAGATGGGTTAACAAAAAGAGAATTAGAAGTTCTAAAGGAAATCGCAAAAGGAAAAAGCAATAAAGAAATTGCAGCAGATTTATTCATTACTGAAAAAACTGTAAAAACACATGTATCCAATGTTCTTTCCAAACTAGAATTAGCAGATCGTACGCAGGCTGCATTGTATGCAGTGAGAAATGGGTTAACAAAATGATTATTCTCCGTCAAAAGTCGTAGAAAAACTGATTATTCTTAAGACTAAATATATAGGGGATATCATCCTATGCGACGAAGTGAATGGAACAATCTCTCCTTATACTTAGAGTATGTATAAAAGGAGAGAAACAAAATGAAATTGACTGTGATCAATGACCTTTGCAAACAAAAAGCCGAATCGGGGGGATTCAAGTGAATAAATTGTATCGTGATCGACGCTTTTATTTCATCCTATTCGCTAATATTCTTTCATCGATTGGCTCTGGTATTACGATGATAGCCATTCCGTGGCTTCTTGTTACTGAAGTCGATGGGGGAACAACCTTCGGATACATTACTATTTTTATGACAGTTTTTAATTTTATTATAACGCCTTCAATTGGCCACCTTGTTGACCGTTATTCCAGAAAACGAATTTTAATGTTTGGTGAGGCATTTGGCTTCTTACTTGTTATAGCTTTTGTTTTTGTCGGCGCACTAGGTCTTGATTATCAGGTTTGGCATTATATTATTTTGTATGGTACTGGCAGCTTTTACTATAACCTTTTCTATCCAGCTATCTTTGCATTTAATCAAGAAATCTTTGATCAATCCGTATATAAGCAATTAAATGGGGCTATGGAAATACAGGGGCAAATATCAAGTGTAATTGCTGGTGCTTTTGCTGCCATGCTTATTTCTACCGTCCAATTACATTATTTGCTACTATTAGATGCGGTTACTTATCTTGGTGCTTTTTTGTTATTCAAAATGGTTCCTTATTCTCCAAAGGAGCGATCATTAACGAAGGGATCCTATTTGATTAAAATGACAGAAGGATATAAATATATGACAAATCAGCCTCTCATTTTCTGGTTTTTACTGGCTTCCTTTATGCCATTTATTGGGGTGATGGTAACGAATTATGTCTTTCCTGTCTATTTAGCAGATATTTTAAAGGCAGATGCATCTGTTTATGGAATGCAAAGCATGGTTTATGGAATTGGGGCAGCAACCGCCGGTGTGTTCATCCCTTTTCTCGCTGCTAAATGGGGAAATCGGCGCTCAATAGTAATCACTGTCTTTATCTATACGATAGGGATTTCGAGCATTCTACTTACGAAGAACATTCCCTTCTTTTTAGTATTAACTGTCCTTTTGGCCTTTGGAAATGCCGGTACAAGGGTGGCAAGAAATTCCTATATGATGGATACAGTTCCAAACGAAATTATAGGAAGGGTTGACAGCTTATTCAGGGCAGTGGGACTAGCTCTTAGAGTTGTATTATTAATGATGTTTACTGGATTAACAGCTTCCAGCCATATTTCCCTTAGCTTCCTAATCCTGACAGGGATAATGACATCGGCACTTTTAGTCGTATATATACTTGAAAAAATAATGAAGCGCAGAAAAGAAGTTGTTTTGTCAAGGACACAGCATGGTTAAATCAAATAAAACACGACCTTTTATCGGGTCGTGTTTTATTATTGGTGGAATCCATATTTTAACTCATTAAGGGCTGGTAAATAGTTTCTCGCAATTCATTCTCGGCAAATTCAATTGCATGATCGATGTACCTGAGTAAAGAATATAAATGTTTTTCAAGAACAGAGTAATCCTTTTCAAAATGATAAGCATGCAGGAAATGCTCAATTTTTTTTGAAAGAAATTGGTCCTCCGTTCTAACCATTAAAATCAACAAATTATCCCATTCTGATCGGTGTGTGTAGAATAGGGCTCGATCATAATCCAACTTATTCATTTGTCCTTTCCTCCTCTTGCAGGAGTTGATTATAGTTTGCGGTTCTTCATCGGGAAATTGCACAGTAAATGTTGGACATGTTGATTTGAATGGGTTTTCAACTTTTACCTTGAATAATGTTTACATGAATAAAATTAGAAAAGTCGCGAAAAATAGGGGTAATCACAAATGCTATTGGAGGGATAGAATGAAAAAGCTCTTGTTTGCTTTTATAATTATTAGTTTATTTATGAGTACATGGACCCTTTCTTCCGCTGAGAGTGAAAAACCAGATTATGAAAAATACGGCAGGATTGCAACGTCCGTTGTTAAAGAGGATTTTCCAGATGAAGAGGTGGTTGAATATCAATATACTGGCAGGCAAAAAGTATCTCCAACAGATGTAACAGATTCATTTACATTCCAAGTAAACGAGAACGGAAAACCAGTCACCTTAACAGTAAAAGTCACTCATAGTTTAGACAATAAACGAACGCTTAGTTTAACTGTAGAGGAGAAAAGAGGGTAAGAGAGGATGAAACCTCTCTTGCTTTTTTTGTGTGTAATTGTATGGTACATAATGAATTTCTCTATGATTTCTGCTACTCTTGTTTTAATATGATTGGACGTAAGAGGAGAGATCAGGTTGGCAAATGAGTCTATTTTAGTCGTAGAAGATGAAGAGAAAATTGCAAGACTATTGGAAATTGAATTGGAATATGAGGGATATAGGGTGACAAAGGCAATGGATGGATTAGATGCATTGGCATTATATCGGTCACAAACGTGGGATTTAATTCTATTAGATGTCATGCTTCCTGGATTAAGCGGAATTGAGCTGTTGAGGCGCATTCGTACTCATGATTTGCATACGCCGGTTCTCTTATTAACTGCAAAAAGCTCGGTTGAGGATAAGGTATCTGGCCTCGATCTTGGAGCAAATGATTATATTACAAAGCCATTCCAAATTGAGGAGCTGCTTGCTAGAGTTCGTGCTGCTCTAAGGTTTAAGGGGATAGAACAAATAGAAGAAGACACTGGTTGGCTGACAATAGCTGATTTAAAATTGAATGAAAAAACAAGAGAGGTTGTTCGCGGGGAAGACAACGTTGAGCTAACTCCAAGGGAATTTGATCTTCTCGTATATTTAATGCATAACAAACAGCAAGTGTTAAATCGTGATCAAATCATCGAAGCGGTATGGGGATATGACTTTTTAGGCGATACAAATGTGGTTGATGTGTACATTCGCTACATTAGAAAAAAGATAGATACCGCAAATAAACCAACTCTTATTCATACCATTCGCGGGGTTGGATACGTGTTAAGGGAAGCAAAATGAAGCTGCGGAATAAGATTAACCTATATACGGCTGTTCTCTTTTCAATTTTGCTGCTAATAATGAATCTTTCTATTTATATTTTATTCAGCAATTTAATTCTTCAAAGCGAAACGAAGACTGTTAAAGAAGAAACGGAAAAAATCGCAGCCGTCTTTAATCAATTAACAAATATGACTGAAGAAAGAGATTTTTTGCGTGCCTATGTCCCAATTGATGGCATGATAAGAATTGTGAATCCTGCTCTCAAATCGATTTCGGTTACCTCTCCAACAGAAAAGGAATTAAGTGAGAAGAAGGACCGTTATTTCTCAGGAGAAGTAAGCGAGAGGATGATCATAAATAATCGCACATACGCCTTTGCCTCTATGCCAATTATCCTACCTGGCGGGGATGTTGCCAATTTGCAAATCACAAAAAGCATTGAAACGGCCATTGGAAATTTAAAAATTCTTCGAATAGTCCTTATTACAGTTACGTTGCTAGCACTTATTCCTGTATTTATTTCAAGCCGTATACTAAGTAATTTATTGATTAAGCCTGTAACGTCAATGATAAAAACAATGATTGAAATTAAACAGAGCGGTCAGTTTAAAAGACTCTCTCTAGATAAGAAGTCTAAGGATGAGCTCCATGAAATGGGTGAAACGTTTAATCATATGATTGACCTGCTGGAAACAAACTTTGAAAAGCAAAAACAATTTGTTTCCAATGCCTCACATGAGCTGAAAACACCGCTAACGGTGATTGAAAGTTATGCAAGTTTGTTAAAACGGAGAGGACTGCAGGAGCCTGAGCTTTTTGCGGAATCGATTGAGGCGATTCACTCAGAGGCCATTCGGATGAGAGAATTGACAGAGCAGCTGCTATTGCTGGCAAAACATAATGAGCAATGGAATCTGCATATATCCAAGGTGAATCTTAACGAATTCATTAAGCAAACCCTTCATGCCTTTCAAAGTGCTTATAACCGGAAAATTACTTATAACACTGAAATAAAAGGGGCATTTGAGCTTAAAACAGATGAACAGAAGCTGAAACAGCTCATATATATTTTCCTTGATAATGCGCGGAAATATAGTGATAAGGAAATCACAGTTCTAACTAGGATAAAGGATAATCAAGCTGTCATTCAAATCATTGACCAAGGCATCGGCATTCATAAAGATGAATTGCCAAAGGTGTTTGACCGTTTTTATCGAGTGGATAAGGCAAGAAACAGGAAGAGCGGTGGATCAGGCTTAGGGCTTTCACTAGCTAAAGAACTTGCTGAGGTGCTAGGTGTTAAGGTTGCTCTTGATAGCAAAGAGGGCATTGGAACGACAGTCAAACTTTATTTGAAATATTAGGCGATTTCTCAGCATTTTCTCATGATTATATTAGAAAATAGAGAAAAAGTGAGGTGAAATGATGAGGAAAAAACTAGGTATATGGGCGATCGGGGGAGCGGTCCTTCTCGCCGTTCTGTTTATAGGGTTTCAGCAATGGGGGAGAGTAACCACATCGGCTGAATCTTTGTCTCAAAAAGAAGCAAAGGAACTTGTTGAAAATAGGTACAAAGGTGAAATAACAAAGATTGAGCAAAATGATGACAACTATGTGATTGAAATGGACAGAAATCAGATAATCTATGAAATAAGATTAAATGCTTCAAATGGGGAAGTGCTTTCCTTCTCAAAAGTTGGAAGCAGAAAGAATGAAGAGGAGAAGGAACCGATTGAGCCGGATCATTTCGATCAGGAGAATCAGCAAGAATTAGGTGAAACGGAATCCAAAACAAAGGTAATATTAACGGAAGCGGCTGCAAAGGAAATTGCTTTAAAGGAAGTAGCTGGAATAGTTGATGATATTGATTTAGAAACATCAGGTGATCTTATGTACTATCTAGTGGAAATAGATACAGCTGATGACAGGGAAGCTGTCGTTGAAATTCATGCTAGCACTGGAAAGGTAATTTCTGTGACTTGGGATGATTAAGTGTTTCTCATCAAATTCTAATCTTTCTTTCCTTTTCCTCTAATATTTGCGAGTTATATTGTAGATGTAGCTAACAAAGAGGAAAATGAAGGAGGAAACGAAAGATGAAAAACAAGCTATTAATTAGTGGAGTGGCAGCAGCATTGATTCTAGGAGGAGCCGTTGCAGCAAATGCTGCAAAAAAAGATATACCTACAGAAACAATCGTTAATGAGGGACAAATGATAACGGCTCAAGAAGCAGAAAAAATGGCATTAACGAAAGTGGAAGGACATGTAGAAAGTGTAGAGTTTAAAAATTATCATCGGTTCGGTAAGCCTTATTTTGAAGTAGACATTGAAAAGGGACAATTGGAATATCATATTCATATTGATGCATATAGTGGGAAGATTCTCAAAATGAAAAAACAGTGGGATAGGGAAGATGATTGGGATAATAATTTCTCAGAAGAAGTAATTTCCAATAAACAAAAGATAATTTCTTCTAAAAAGGCTATTGAGATTGCAGAAAAGGCCGTGAACGGTAAAGTGATTGAAATGGATAAAGATGAAGATGACGGCAGACTCATTTATGAGTTTGAACTAAAAACGAACAAAGGAAAAGTCGATCTAGATCTTGATGCAGTGACTGGAAATGTTTTAAATGTGGAATATGATGATTAATAATAGATGAAGCAGGAGACAGGAGCGCTCCTGCTTTTTCTATTTTTGTTATAATATAGAATGGTTAAATACTATAAAAAAGTAGGGATCATATGCTTGAGAAACTAAAAAGGTATTTTCAAACATCCTTAACGGAACAATTTAATTCAAATGATCGAAAAAGATATTGGTTTCAAACGGATGATGGCCAAACATTTGGAATAAGTAAAACAGCTCTGTCTGATGAGGAATTAAACCTATTAAACCATTTATTTACCCCCATTGATTGCCAAGCTGATAGTAAATACAGCTCTCGCATAAAACAAGAATGGCATGAATTTTTATATAAACATTCGAATACCCTTCCCCAGTCAAGTGGTGTTGAGACTGTACGATTTTTTTATTTTTTTCTAAGAACCCCGCTTGAGGATCCAAATAGCTTTGAAGAAGCTATTATTGGAGGCTTTGGTCAGCCACTATTATTTTGGCAGAGCCGTACGCACGGATTCATTATCGATCAACAGCCTCAAGATGCTTTCACTAAAATGGAATTTAATCAATTAATTGATACGTTAATAAGTGACTTTTTTGTTGATATTCACGGTTATATTGGTCAATTGAACAAATTTGATCTTTCATTAAAAGAAAAATTCTCTTACGAATGTCAATGTATCGAGGTCATTCATCACGGTGCTAATCAAGAAAGAGTAACTACATTTTACGAAGGTTTTCCACACGTGCTTATTGAATCACCTTCATTAGTAGATCAACATATTTTTTCGGATTATTTGGTTGAAAGTATCCAGGAACAAGAAATGCTTCAAACCCTTCAAGTATTTTTCCAAAATAATTTAAATGCTTCTTTAACAGCAAAAAAGCTGTATATTCACCGAAATAGTCTTCAGTATAGATTAGATAAGTTTATTGAAAAAACAGGGATTGATATTCGTTCTTTTTCTAATGCCACCTTTGTAACACTGGCAATCTTATTGCTAAAAAAGAATAATACTTTGATTGTACACGGTGCCTAATTATAATTCTGAATATTTCGTGCAGTTTGCATATTTACATACCTTGACCATGATCATTAAACTAAAAATAATAGTAGTAAATAACATATAAAGAGGGGGAGAAAAATGGCTGAATTAAACCTGCAGCATATTTATAAAAAGTATGATAATAAGGTAACAGCAGTAAAAGACTTTAATCTTGATATTGAGGATAAGGAATTTATTGTTTTTGTTGGGCCCTCAGGATGCGGTAAATCAACAACTTTACGTATGATTGCAGGACTAGAGGAAATTTCCGAAGGCGACCTTTTCATTAATGGGGTGCGTATGAATGATGTTCCGCCAAAGGATCGGGATATCGCGATGGTTTTTCAAAACTATGCTCTTTACCCTCATATGACGGTTTATGATAATATGGCATTTGGATTAAAGCTGCGTAAATTTCCTAAGGCTGAAATCAAAAGTCGTGTAACTGAAGCTGCACGTATACTCGGTCTTGAAGAGTATTTAAACCGTAAACCAAAAGCACTATCTGGCGGTCAGCGTCAGCGGGTTGCATTAGGACGTGCTATTGTCCGTGATGCAAAGGTCTTTTTAATGGATGAACCATTATCCAATTTAGATGCGAAACTGCGAGTACAGATGCGTGCTGAGATTACAAAGCTTCATCATCGTTTACAAACTACAACTATATATGTTACTCATGACCAAACAGAGGCTATGACAATGGCATCAAGGCTTGTTGTTATGAAAGATGGTATTATTCAACAGGTGGGGACTCCTAAAGAAGTTTACGAGACACCTGAAAATGCCTTTGTAGGCGGCTTTATTGGTTCACCTGCGATGAACTTTTTTAAAGGAACTCTTTCAAATGGGAAAATTAGTTTTGGGAACGTTTCAATCGCTATACCAGAAGGGAAAATGCAATATTTACGTGACCAAGGGTATGTAAACAAAGAAATATTGATGGGGATTCGTCCAGAGGACATTCATGATGAGCCGATTTTCATTGATTCTTCTCAAGGTTCAAAAATGAATGTGAAAATAGAAGTGGCTGAATTAATGGGGGCAGAAACGATGCTATATTCTCAGGTGGAGGATCAGCCATTTATTGCGCGTATTGATTCTCGCACGGAAGTAAAAACAGGACAAATGATTACTCTAGCATTAGACATGAACAAGGCTCACTTCTTTGATATTGAAACTGACAAACGTATTCGCCCGTAGAATTCAGTTAAGAAGATTCCCATTCTTATATAAACAGCTGAGGAGAGATAGACTTGATTCTTGTTGTTGGCGGGGCTGGCTATATAGGCAGTCATCTTGTTAAGGAACTGGTAGAAAACGAAGAGGTCATTGTTCTTGATAATCTATCAACAGGGCACCGAGAGGCATTGGATTCCCGTGCTATATTTGTTGAAGGGGATCTTGGAGACGAAGAAGTGCTACGAATGATATTCAAAAGCTACCCTATCAAGGCTGTTATGCACTTTGCAGCTTATAGTCTAGTTGGAGAATCAGTGATTGATCCGCTCAAGTACTATGAAAATAATGTGGCTTCTACGTTAAAACTATTAAAAGCAATGTTGAATAATCACGTGAAAAACTTTATTTTCTCATCAACAGCAGCAGTTTATGGAATTCCGTCTGTTGAAGTGATTGACGAGAAAACAGCGACATCACCGATTAATCCGTATGGACATTCTAAATTAGTAATTGAACAGATTCTAGCAGATTTTAAAGATGCATATGGATTAAATTATATCGTTTTGCGGTATTTTAATGCAGCAGGTGCGCACGAATCTGCTCAGATTGGCGAGAGCCATAATCCTGAGACACACTTAATTCCAATCATCCTTCAGCATTTATTAGGCCAAAGAGATAAAGTTTCCATATTCGGTTCTGATTATGAAACACCAGATGGCACGTGCATTCGTGATTATATTCATGTAAATGATTTAGCTAGTGCCCATATTCTTGCACTTAAAGCACTGTTATCAAACGAAAAAGCAGCAGAAGTATATAATCTCGGCAATGGGCATGGGTTTTCTGTGAAAGAAGTGCTTGAGACATGTGAAAAGGTAACAGGGCTAAAAGCAACAGCCGAAATGGCTGAACGCCGTGCGGGAGATCCAGCAAGACTTGTCGCCTCTTCACAAAAAATCTTTTCAGAGCTTGGATGGAAGGCAGAACGGAATTTAGAACAAATCATTTCCGATGCTTGGAGATGGCATCAAAATCAATTATATTGATGCTAATCGGATTAACTGGTCTTTTAGCACTGCTATATGATTACAATCGATAATCTATTTAAAGAGAGTAAAACTTATTGAGGTGTTCTTCTCGCTTCAATTAAGTTTTACTTTTTAAATGGGATCAGAATTTATAAATTAGGGGTTAGAGCAGTGACTGGCTTCGGTGTTAAGGCGGTGACCAAGGCGCTTGTGCTTTTCGTGATGTCTAGCTGCAACGCCTATCGCCTATCAAACTTCAGGTCCCCTCCCTGCGATAAGTCAACATCGGTTCGCATTCGCTCCCCGTGTTTCCTTTATCTCAGTCGCGGCCCTTCCAGTTTGTACGGCGATGACCGAGGCGCCTCCGCATTTCGTGATGTCTAGCTGCAGCGCCTATCACCTATCAAACTTCAGGTCCCCTCCCTGCGATAAGTCAACATCGGTTTGCATTCGCTCCCCGTGTTTCCTTTATCTCAGTCGGGGCCCTTCCAGTTTGTACGGTGATGACCGAGGCGCCTCCGCATTTCGTGATGTCTAGCTGCAGCGCCTATCGCCTATCAAACTTCAGGTCCCCTCCCTGCGATAAGTCAACATCGGTTCGCATTCGCTCCCCGTGTTTCCTTTATCTCAGTCGCGGCCCTTCCAGTTTGTACGGCGATGACCGAGGCGCCTCCGCATTTCTTTTACTTGTTGGGTTGACACGATAAGCGTCAATGATATAATTTGTTTGAAGAATGGTTGGAAGGTAGGCATATGATAATGGAACCATTGCAATATGATAGTGTCATTCCGCTTTATCACCAATTAATGGAGAGACTTAAGGGTGCGATTCAGAAGGGACATTGGACACATGGGGATAAAATCCCCTCAGAGAATCAGCTGATGGATCAATTTAATGTAAGCCGGAATACGGCAAAGAAAGCGATTGAAGAGCTAGTGCAGGAAGGCATCCTTTATCGAATTCAAGGAAAAGGAACCTTTGTGGCAAAGCCAAAATTGCAGCAGTCCTTAATGGGATTTTATAGTTTTAGCAAAGTTTTAAAAGAAAAAGGGATGAACCCAAAGGATATCATTCTAAAAATAGAGGAAACGAAACCAACGGCAAAAATAAGAGAAGCGCTGAGGCTTGAAAAAAACGATAACGTGATAGAAATGAAACGTCTTCGCTGCGCAAATAATGAGCCGTATATTTTGGAATCATCTTTCATTCCGAAAAGCGTGGTTTCTACGATTGACCAACTGAAAAATGTTGGTGAAATCTCCTTATATGATTTATTTGCCCAGCAATTTAATATCGTAGTAACGAAAGCAAAAGAGGCATTTGAACCTGTTCTGATACGTCCAGAAGAAAGTGAGTATCTTCAGACGGATGTGGGCCGCCCAGCCCTATTGCTTGAACGAACTGCCTATGATATGAATGGAATGCCTGTTGAATTTTGTATATCCATTGTACGAGGCGACCGCTGCCGCTTTTACACAGAATTAACATAAAGGAATACTCATAGCGTCTTAGCTATGAGTATTTTTTATGCTTGAAAAATGTTCAGGTAAATAGGGGTTAGTGCAAAGGTAAGAAAATAATCTGTTTAATTTTTTTACTTGTTGGGTTGACAGGTTAAGATTGATAAGTTTATATTTATATTACTTATAATTTTCTGTTAACATCATGGTGTTTCATCTTAGAAAATAGTAAATGTAAGAGTATTTTTTTGCTGATGTTGTACCTACAACCCAACCTCTATAGGGGCAATAGAATCATATGATGCATGGAAATAGAACAGCTCTTAATATTTACAATATTCAAAAGACCTTTTATATTAGGGATGAAAATTTGGTATCCTAGTAAGGAAGGATCATTAGTACATAATTTAAGAGGTGTTTTATAAGTGACAAGATTAAAGGATATAGCGGAACATGTAGGTGTTTCGATCTCTACTGTTTCGAGAGTCATTCAAAATGATCAGACTCGAAATGTTAATCAGGAAACAAAAGCAAAAATTTGGGAAGCTGTTAAGGAGCTAGGATATGTACCAAATAAGCATGCGAGAAATTTAGTTGCTAACAAGAAAGAGAAAACCAGCATAAGAACAATGAAAATAGGCTGGGTTGCCAACCCAATACAGGCAGAAATGAACCCTTATTTTGCAACGATTTATACAGGTATACGTGATGCCCTAGCCAAAAATGATTACAGCTTGGTTAGTATTACTAAGGACGAGCTTGAAAATGAGGCACTGCTTCTAAAGACCATTCATGAGCTGGGGATTGAAGGACTGCTTCTTATCGATCAGATTGATTGCAGTATTATCGATTATATTCAACAAACGATTCCTCTGGTAGGATTGGACTTTTTTTACACAGATAAAAATATAGCAACCGTAGATTATGATCGTGAAGCAGCCGTCAAAATGGTAGTACAGTACTTAGTTGAGCAAGGTCACGAAGAAATTGGCTTTATTGGCGGAGGCATGAATGAAACGCTTGAAGGCCTATATGCTGAACACCGTTTCAAAGGTTTTCAGCAAGGCATGGAAGAGGCAGGCCTTGCCATACGGCCAGAATGGATCATACATACAAAGTGGAAAATGGAAAATAGCTATGAGAAAATGGGAACTTTGATTAAAGAACAGCCACAGCATTTGCCAACAGCTATGGTATGTGCAAGTGACTTAATGGCGATCGCTGCGATGCGGGCAGCTAGAGAGAATGAACTTAGAATTCCAGATGATATCGCTTTCTTCGGAGTTGATAATATTGAAATAAGCAACTATTCATCCCCACAGCTGTCAACGGTTGAAATCCCAAAATATGAAATGGGAAGAATGGCAGCGAAAACAATTATGGAAATGGTGGAAGGGAAAATTACTCTTCCTATTAAAATGATATTGCCTTTTGAATTAGTCCTTAGGGAGTCATCTAACATAAAACGAACCTAAATGGTTCTTTTTTTAAAAGCTGCTGGAAAACGTTTGGCTAAAAGAAGGAAAACATCAGGAAAATGAAGGTGAGGAGATCTTAACATGAAACCATTAACAGCAATTATCATCGGGGCTGGTGATAGAGGCGTAAGAGCCTATGCGCCATACGCGCTGAACTATCCAAATGAACTAAAGATCATTGGGGTTGCAGAGCCGAATATGGAGAGAAGAACTAAATTACAGCAAACACATAATATTTCCAAAGAATTTTGTTTTGAATCTTGGGAAGAAGTATTCAATCGAGAAAAAAAAGTTGCAGATATTGCGATTATTTGTACACTTGACCGCAATCATTTTAAGCCAACCATGAAAGCGCTTGAACAGGGCTATCATGTGCTGCTGGAAAAGCCAATGTCTCCAGACCCTATAGAGTGCATAGCGATGGAACAGGCAGCAAAAAAGTATAATCGCAAGCTTACCATATGCCACGTATTGAGGTACACAGAATTTTGGGCAACGATTAAAAAAGTGATTTCATCAGGTGAAATCGGGGAGGTAGTATCCCTTCAGCTTAATGAAAATGTAGAAGTGATGCATATGTCTCATAGCTTTGTACGAGGCAATTGGAATAATAAAGAACATTCAAGTCCGATGATTTTGCAAAAGTCCTGTCATGATATGGATATTATTTCTTTTGTCATTGGCAAGGAATGCAAGCGTGTAAGTTCTTATGGCTCCCTTATGCATTTTAGGCAAGAGAATGCACCAATTGGAGCACCGAAGAGATGCTTAGATGGCTGTCCAGTTGAACATGAATGTCCATATCATGCTGGCAGGTATTATCTAGGAGAAGGCAGAGGCTGGGCAAAGAAATTTACAGAGGATTATACGAATGAAGGAATTATTAAAGCATTAAATGAAACACCGTACGGAAAATGTGTGTACCGCTCAGATAATAATGTGGTTGATCATCAAGTTGTCAACATGGAATTCGAAGGTGGAACAACAGCTACATTCAGCATGTGCGGATTCACAAGAGAGCAAACGCGGATTGTTCAAATCATGGGAACAAAAGGAGAAATACGCGGGAAGATGGATGAAAATCAAATTTCCATTTTTGATTTCCTAACTAAACATGAAACGATTATTAAATTAGACAGTCCAATTGGCGGACATGGAGGTGGTGATAACGGCATCATGAGAACATTTTTACGAGAAGTTCGAAATGGAAGCAAGGAAGGCGATGTATCATCAGCTTCCGCTTCAGTAAGAAGCCATTTAATGGCATTTGCAGCTGAAGAGTCAAGATTAAAACAAGGACAGTCTATTAATATTGACGATTATTATGCTAGTTTAGCAGCTGATTCCATAAATCCTGTCAATTGAGCTCCTGTTATAATGCGTAAATGTTTTGAAAAACTCGATTTACGAATCTATTAAACTACAAATGAAAGAAGGGGAAAGAAATGAAAAAGTGGCTATTGATGTTTTTAACTGTAATTATAGGAATCATCGTAGTAGCTGGATGCAGCAAGGATGATGCTGCATCTGGTGATGGGAAGGTTGAAATTACGTATGGATTTTGGGATAAAAATCAAGTCTCAGCTGTAGAAGAAATTATTAAGCTATTTAATGAAACATATCCGAACATTAAAGTAAAAACTGAATTAACTCCATATGGACAATATTTCCAAAAGTTAGAAACAGCAGCCACTGGGGGCGCTTTGCCAGATGTTATGTGGATGAATGGTGCTCATGTGAATCAATATGCGGAAGGAAAAGTAATCCTTCCAATAAGTGACCTTGCAAAAGAAGATAACTTTAGCCTTGATAATTATCCGAAATCACTAATAGATCTTTACACAGTTGAAGGCAAAGTTTATGGAATTCCCAAAGACTACGATACAATCGGATTTTGGTATAACAAAAAGATCTTTGATGAAGCAGGAATCCCATATCCGGATGAAACTTGGGACTGGACTAAGTTGAAGGAAGTTGCTGAAAAACTGACAAATAAGGAAAAAGGGATTTGGGGCTTTGCCTCAACAATTGCTAATCAGGAAGGGTATTATAATTTCATTTGGCAAAATGAAGGGGAAATTATTTCTGAGGGTGGCAAGTCAGCTGGATTCAATCAGCCAGAAACAATTGAGGCACTAGAATATTATACTAGTTTCATAAAAGAGGGACTGTCACCAACACAGGCACAGATGACAGAAACGGCTGCTTCTGAACTTTTCTCATCAGGCAAAATTGGAATGATGCTTGATGGTCCTTGGATGGTCCCGGAATATAAGAAAAATCCTGATTTAAATGTAACAGTTCTTCCAAAAGGAAAAACACGCGCGGTAGCGATCCACGGATTATCCAATGTGATTGCAGCCAATACAAAACATAAAGATGCTGCATGGAAGTTTGTCCAGTTCTTAGGCTCTAAAGAAGCTGCAGAGGTATATGCGAAAACTGGAACCGTCATTCCAGCATATAACGGTACACAAGATGCCTGGATGAAATCTGCGCCAGATCTCAACCTTCAAGTATTTATTGATGCTGCCGAATACTCTATTCCTCTACCTAATGTAAAAAGCACAGGAGAGATCTGGCAATATGAAATTGATATCCTTAAAAAAGCATGGAGTGGAGATATAAGTGTTGAAGAAGCAGCAGATGAATTAACAGAAAAGGTTAATGAAGTGCTATCAAAAGAATAAAAAAGTGAAGAGAAGAAATGATTTCTTCTCTTCACTTTCCTTAAAAGGAGGGAATAGAGTGAAGGAAATTTCACAGCAGGATGAAGTGAAAACGAATACAAAAGTGAAGGTTTCTAACTTGGCAAATACGAGAAAAAGATCAGATTACTTTTGGGCATATTTAATGATCGCACCTACTATGCTTGGCTTATTGATCTTCTATTTATGGCCGATTCTCCAAACCTTTTATTATAGCTTTACTGAATGGGGCGCATTTGGTCAATTTGAGTGGACAGGCTTAGATAACTACAAGCGGATATTTGAAGATGCAAATCTCTTACAATCTTTTAAGAATACGGGGATCTATATCATATTTACAGTCCCAATTGGAATTTTCTTATCTATTCTAGTAGCAGTCCTTCTGAATCAGAAGATTAAGGGGAAATCTATTTATCGCACCATCTATTTCTTACCTGTTATTACAATGCCTGCAGCTATCGCTATGGTCTGGAAATGGCTTTATAATTCGGATTATGGGCTATTAAACTATCTTTTATCGTTAATTGGCATTGATGGACCACAATGGGTAACTGATCCAAAAATTGCGCTTTATTCACTTATAGCTGTAGCAATCTGGAGCGGAATTGGATATAATATGGTTATTTTTCTTTCTGGATTACAAGGAATTCCGAAAACATATTATGAGGCAGCGGAAATGGATGGAGCTGGCCCGATTCGGGTGTTTTTCAAAATTACATTGCCTCTTCTCTCCCCAGTCATTTTCTTTGTAAGTATCATGTCATTAATTGGTGCTTTTCAAGTATTTGATTTGATTTTTATGATGATTGGAAAAAGCAGTACAGCTTTGGAAAATACACAATCGATTGTCTACTTATTCTATCAGCATGCGTTTGTGTTAAACGATAAGGGCTATGCAGCTGCCATTGCTGTTCTATTATTAGTCGTTATTCTGATTATCACTGCTATACAATTTGTTTTACAGAAAAAATGGGTTCATTATGATTGAGGGAGGGAGAACCATTGGAAAGAGCGAGACAGCTTGTAACGAGTAAGACATTTTTAATTCATTTCATCCTGATATTAGGATCTATAGCAATGGTTGTACCCTTTTTATGGATGATCTTAACCTCATTAAAGACGTACGCAGAATCTATTCATGTTCCTCCTGTTATTTTTCCGGAGAAATTCCAATGGGGGAATTATAAAGAGATTTTTGAATTGCTGCCGTTTTTCAAGTTTATGTTAAACACGCTTATTATTACGATCGTACGGACGGTAGGACAAGTATTCTTATGCTCGCTAGCTGCCTATGCCTTCGCTCGGATTGAATTTCCGGGCAGAAACTTTTTATTCATACTAGCGCTAGCAGTATTAATGGTGCCAGGACAAGTATTTTTACTGCCTCAATATATGATCATGGTCAAGCTTGGTTGGCTGAATACATTGCAAGCAGTGATCGTTCCTGGTTTGTTTAGTGCATTTGGTACATTCCTGCTAAGACAATTCTTTATGGGACTTCCAAAAGAACTGGAAGAGGCTGCAAGACTTGATGGCTGCAACCATTTCCAGATTTATTGGAAGATCATGCTTCCACTAGCTAAGCCAGGTTTGGTTGCTTTAGGGATATTCACTACTCTTTGGAGCTGGAATGAATTGATGTGGCCAATGATTGTGAATAGTTCACCAGAATCGATGACTCTTTCTGTCGGATTATCATCGCTTCAGGGACAGTATTTAACCAACTATCCGATCCTTATGGCAGGTTCCTTTTTAGCGATACTTCCAATGCTTATCTTATTTATCATCTTGCAAAAACAATTTATTGAAGGGATTGCTGTCACGGGAGGAAAGTGAGCAGAAAAACATTTTATTTTGTCGGGTTGACCCAATAAGTAGTAGTATTATAAAATTACATTGTAATATTTTTGAAGTCTGACTTTCTTTTAGTGGTTTCATAGTGAAAGACATTAAAAAAGACTCATAGTACATTGGCTATGAGTTTTTATTAAGTATAACTTGTACCAACAACCCAACTTTAAATGTCGAAAAAAAAGAAAAAATTTAAGTTGGGATTCGGTGTAATAGGTGTTCCCAATGTATAAGACGTCTTAGTTTTTAGAGGTGAAAAGATGAAAAGGGCTCTCGGTATTGATATAGGAGGGACAAAGATTGCTACAGGAATCGTTTCAGAATCAGGAGAACTGCTGAACCGTGTAGAGGTGGAAAGTGATCCTACTGATCGTGAAAACATGTTTAAACAAGTAGTTATAGCTGCAGAACAAGCGCTTGAAGGGATATCTTTTTCTGACTTTGCAGGCATCGGCGTCGGGGTACCTGGAAAAGTGGAACGTGAGAACGGCATTGCCATTTATCAAAATAATCTGCCTTGGCAGCAGTTTCCGCTTGCCGCAAGGCTTCAGGAACATTTTGGCATAAAGTCAATTACCTTGGATAACGATGTTTATATGGCTGCTTTTGCTGAATGGAAAACCGGCCAAGGAGGAACAAATGAAACGTTCGTTTATGTAACAATCAGTACAGGTATTGCCTGTTCGATTATTCATCATGGGGACTTTATTAGAGGAGCTGGCTTTGCCGGGGAACTGGGGCTCATTCCAGTTCTTTCGGGGATGGGGAATGAACGGCTGGAAACAATCTCTGCTGGCCCTGGCATTCAGAAAATTGCGGGCATTCCAACAAAGGAAGTGTTTAGTGGATATATTAATGGATCAGAGGAATGTCAATCAATCATTAGGGAAATGGCTAATCACTTGGCTCAAGGACTTTACTCTATTTCTAGTTTACTAGATCCGCATCGAATGGTCTTTGGCGGCAGCGTAATTGTAAATAATCCCTTTTTGCTTGATTTAATTAAAGAGAAATTGAAAATCTATCAGCTTCCCGAACAGCAGCATCTTTTAGACCAGATGAGCATTAGTACGTTAGCACATAATAATGGCGTTATCGGTGCGGGATTGCGTGTATTCGAAGATATATAAAGAGGAGTGTCGGAAATGTTTACACTTAGTAAAGAAAAATTAATATCCTTAGGTGCGTTTATTACAACTGAGGAAATCAAGCAGCAGCCTGAATTATGGGATGAAACAGTTGCATTATATGAGCAAAAGAGGGAAGAAGTTCAAGCATTCTTGAAGAACATATCAGATAAACATGAAAGAATTCGTGTCATTTTCACCGGTGCTGGGACTTCTGCGTATGTTGGTGATACAGTTGCACCTTACTTAAAAGGAAAAGTGGATGAGCATCAATGGGAATTATTGAGTATTCCGACTACTTCTATAGTGTCCAATCCATATGAATTCTTTAAAGAAGATGTTCCGACCTTGCTCGTTTCATTTGCACGAAGCGGGAATAGCCCTGAAAGTGTAGCAACGGTGGAATTAGCTGAACAGCTTGTAACCAATCTTTATCAATTAACAATTACTTGTGCAAGTGGCGGAGAGTTGGCTCTTAGAGCAAAAGGAGATAAAAATAATCTTTTATTGCTTATGCCTGAAAGAGCGAATGACCAAGGGTTTGCCATGACTGGAAGCTACTCATGCATGACATTAACAGCACTGCTTGTCTTTGATTCGTTAGCATGGGAAGAAAAAACCGAGATTGTTCAAGCCATTCGTCAAATGGGTGAAAGTGTCATTCATAGGGAGCAAGACATTCAGCATATGATTGATCGTGATTTTGATCGGATAATTTACCTTGGCTCTGGCAGCTTAGAAGGTTTGGCAAAAGAAGCACAATTAAAAATTCTGGAACTAACAGCTGGAAAAGTTGTTACTGCATATGATTCGCCGCTAGGATTCCGTCATGGCCCTAAGTCTTTTGTCAATGAAAAAGCAGCAGCCTTTGTTTTCGTTTCAAATCATCCATATACACGTCAATATGACTTAGATATGTTAAATGAATTAAAGCATGATGATATTGCCGATTATATCTGCGCCATCGAAGTCAAGGGTATAAAGAATTATGATGGGCACACTTTCACATTTGATGGGGATGGACAATCCATTCCAGATGCATACTTGGCATTGCCATATGTGATGGTGGGGCAAACGATTTCACTTTTGGCTTCTATTAAAGTAGGAAATACCCCAGACACCCCTTCACCAACTGGAACGGTTAACCGTGTAGTGAAAGGCGTTACTATTCATAGATATGAACAATAGATTTGGCAGTCTAGAACTTTTTAATAGTTAGGGGAAATAATTATGTCTGCATTTATTTGTGCCGATCAGTTTTTTCTTGATGATCAGGTGGCAGGCCCAGGCTTCTTAGAAATTGAAAATGGGAAGTTTGGTGCTTTCACAGAAAAGAGACCGGATGCAGCTGCTGAAATCATCGATTATCGTGGGCATTGGATTGCACCTGGTTTAGTAGATACACATATTCATGGGTTTAAAAATCACGATATCATGGATTATACCTTTGATGGATTGAACCAGATTTCAGAAGGTTTGTTATCCTGTGGTGTCACTTCCTTTTTGCCTACTACTTTAACATCCTCTCATGAACTATTAAATCATGTGGTTGATATGATTGGAGCCAATTATGCAAAAGTGAAAGGGGCAAAAATTAAAGGAATCTTTTTGGAAGGGCCTTTCTTTACAGAAAAGCATAAGGGTGCCCAGAATACAAAATACTTCCGTGACCCTTCAATTGCTGAACTGGAGATCTGGCAGGAACGATCGAATCAATTGATAAAAAAAATCGCGATTGCTCCCGAAAGAAAAGGGGCCGCAGAATTTATAGAATATGCAGTGAAAGAAAAGATTGCTGTGGCCCTAGCCCATAGTGATGCTACATATGAAGAAGCGAAGCATGCGGTCGATAGAGGGGCGTCCATTTTTGTACATACCTTTAATGGGATGAGTGGTCTGCACCATCGCGAGCCTGGAATGGTTGGTGCCGCAATGAGTCTTCAAGATGTTTTTGCCGAAATTATTTGTGATGGACACCATGTTCATCCAGTCGCTGCCAACATTTTAATGAATGCCCGTGGCAGAGATTCAATGGTTATGGTAACGGATTGTATGATGGCAGGCGGGATGCCTGAGGGAATGTATCAGCTAGGAGAATTTCCTGTTAAGGTTAATGCTGGCGCTGCCCGTTTGGAAGGCGGGAGCTTGGCAGGCAGTATTCTGCAACTAAAGGATGCGGTCAAAAACGTTGTCCAGTGGGGGATTGCCACACCAGCAGAGGCCGTTTATATGGCAAGTACGATCCCGGCTAAAAGCGTTCATATTGATAGTGAATGCGGAAAGATAGCCAAAGGGTACGATGCCGACTTTATCGTTTTGAATCCTTCAATGGATTTAATAGCAACTTATTTGGATGGTATCTGTCGTTATCGGGCTTAGCCTAATCAACGAGAAAGAGTGAGTGCAATGATTTTAGCTGTAACAATGAATCCTTCGGTTGATATTTCCTATCAGGTTGACCCATTCAAGCTTGATGATGTCAACCGTGTGGAACATGTCAGCAAAACAGCAGGCGGCAAAGGCTTAAATGTTGCCAGAGTAATTGTACAAATGGGTGAAGACGTGTTAGCAACCGGTGTGCTGGGAGGCAGAATTGGTGAATATATCATTCAAGAATTAAACAAAAGTTCCATTCCCAATACCTTTTTAAAAATTGAAAAGGAATCAAGAAATTGTATCGCGATTCTTCATGAAGGCAAGCAAACAGAAATAGTAGAATCAGGTCCAGCATTATCTGAAGATGAAGGGAAAGCATGCTTGGACATCTATGAAGAATTGCTTTCTGCCGTATCGCTTGTGACCATTTCAGGCAGTTTGCCAAAAGGCTTACCAGCTGATTTTTACTGCAAAATGGTTGAGATCAGCAACAAAAGAGGTATACGAGTGATTCTGGATACTTCTGGGGAAGCATTGAAACAAGTGCTGCTGCATGGGGAGAAGCCATTTGCTATTAAACCGAATACAGAAGAATTATCACAATTGCTTGGTATGGATGTGAATAATGATACAAACAGTATTCTGCAAGCCTTGGAACAGGATATGTTCCAAGGAGTTGAATGGATTATTGTTTCCATGGGCAGTGAGGGTGCCATCGTCAGACATCATGCGGACTATTACCGGATTACGATCCCAAAAATAGATGTCATCAATCCTGTAGGATCTGGTGATGCAACCGTTGCAGGATTTGCGGTAGCCCTGAAACGGGATAATTCTGCAGAAACTCTGCTGAAAACAGCGATGACGACTGGAATGTTAAATGCGGTGGAAACTGGAACTGGTTCTATTAATATGGAAAAGTTTGACCATTACTTTGATTTAATTAAGGTAGAAAAAATAGATTGATAAAGGAGAATGATGATGGTGGAACTTACCACAAACAAATTAGATGCACTAAAACGTATATCAGATGAAAATGGTGTAATCGGTGCATTAGCGATCGATCAGCGCGGATCTTTGAAAAAAATGATCGCTGCTCATTCGAATGAAATCGGTGATGCAGGAGTGATTAACTTTAAAAAAATAATTTCTGAAGAATTAACTCCCTATTCCACATCTATTTTACTAGATCCTGAATATGGTTTACCTGCCGCAAAGCTACGTGATAAAAATGCCGGCTTATTAGTGGCTTATGAAAAAACGGGCTATGATGCGGAAGACGAGGGACGTTTGCCAGATTTATTATCTGAATGGTCAGTAAAACGTCTGAAAGAAGCTGGCGCTGACGCGATCAAGTTCCTGCTATATTATGATGTGGATCAGTCGGAGGAAATTAACGACTTTAAACATGTTTATATGGAGCGAGTGGGGTCAGAGTGTGCTGCAGAAGACATTCCCTTTTTCTTAGAAATTGTTACATATGATGCGGAAATTGCTGATGCGAAGAGCAAAGAGTATGCAAAAGTGAAGCCACATAAGGTAATTGAAGCAATGAAGGAATTCTCTAAGCCGCAGTATCAAGTGGATGTGCTGAAAGTTGAGGTTCCTGTAGATATGAACTTTGTAGAAGGATTTGCAAAAGACGAGGCTGTATATAGCCAAGAAGAAGCCGCATCCTATTTCAAAGAGCAAAGTCAGGCAACTGGACTTC
Source organism: Cytobacillus sp. (assembly GCF_032154635.1). Classification (GTDB taxonomy): domain Bacteria; phylum Bacillota; class Bacilli; order Bacillales; family Cytobacillaceae; genus Cytobacillus. The sequence goes on from NZ_JALDXW010000004.1 coordinate 99,187, forward strand.
CATTTATCTTCCTAAGTGCTGGTGTCAGTGCAAAGCTATTCCAAGAAACACTAACATTTGCTAAAAATTCAGGCTCTACATTTAATGGGGTATTATGTGGACGTGCAACCTGGAAGGATGGCGTGGCCATATTTGCTGCAGATGGGGAAAAGGCAGGACGTGAATGGCTGCAGAATACAGGAAAAAGGAATATTGAGGAACTAAATGCAGTTTTAAGGAAGACGGCTAGTTCTTGGTTTGACAAAGTAAAGTGACTTTATGTTACTAGTCAAGTATGCTTCAAATTCCGCGTTTTATAGAGCCTGTCAGAATGACATGTTATAGTGTATGAACATTTACAGCATGCATATTTCTTTAAGATTATTTTTTTATTTCATAGGATGATGCTTAAAGCATCCCCCTAAGGGATTTTTTGTGTAATCCTTGGAAGATTGACCATATAATACATGATTCCCGCCTTTTTCTCATAGATTGTGATAAGACGAAAAAGGGGGAGTAGGAATGCGTGAAGAAGATCGGAATGCACTAAATTATGCGATTCACGAAATTACCGAAATTGCGACCGGCTTCGGTTTAGATTTTTATCCTATGCGTTATGAAATTTGTCCTGCAGATATCATCTACACATTCGGTGCATATGGCATGCCAACGCGCTTTTCTCATTGGAGCTTTGGCAAGCAGTTTCACAAAATGAAGCTCCACTATGACCTTGGGCTATCAAAAATTTATGAGCTTGTCATTAATTCAAATCCTTGCTATGCCTTTCTACTTGATTCAAATTCGCTTATTCAGAATAAATTAATCGTTGCACATGTCTTGGCCCATTGTGATTTCTTTAAAAATAACGTCCGTTTTCAAAACACGAAGCGTGATATGGTAGAAAGCATGGCTGCCACAGCGGAACGCATTAGGCAATATGAAATCGAGCATGGAAAAAAAGAAGTGGAAACATTTCTTGATGCTGTCTTGGCGATTGAGGAGCATATCGATCCTTCCCTCATGAGGCCGAAGCTAGCGTGGAATTTACATGATGATGAATATGAGGAGGAAGAAGCAGTCTCCTCCTCTCCATATGATGATTTATGGAATCTGGATGACAGAAACAAACCGAAGCCAGTCAGAAAAAAGAAGAAGAAGTTCCCTCCACAGCCAGAAAAGGATCTCCTCTTATTCATAGAAAGCTATAGCAGGGAATTATCGGATTGGCAGCGAGATATTTTAACGATGATGAGAGAGGAAATGCTTTATTTTTGGCCGCAGCTAGAAACAAAAATCATGAACGAAGGCTGGGCATCGTACTGGCACCAGCGAATTTTGCGTGAAATGGATTTAACAAGCGGTGAGGCACTTGAATTTGCGAAGTTAAATGCCGGGGTTGTTCAGCCATCTAGAACGAATATCAATCCATATTATTTAGGCTTGAAGATCTTCGAGGATATTGAAGAAAGATATGATAACCCGTCAGAAAAAATGAAAAAACGCGGGGTGCAGCCAGGTTCAGGGCGTGAAAAAATGTTTGAGGTTCGTGAAATTGAATCTGACATCTCCTTTTTGCGAAATTATTTAACAAAAGATCTTGTTATGCGTGAGGATATGTATTTATTTCAAAAACAAGGCAAGGACTATAAAGTAGTTGATAAGCAATGGGAAAATGTTCGAGATCAATTAGTAAGTATGCGTGTCAATGGCGGTTTTCCTTATTTAACTGTAACTGATGGCGATTATCTGAAAAATGGAGAGCTTTACTTAAAGCACTGGTTCGAAGGCATCGAGCTAGATTTAAAATACTTGGAAAAGGTCCTGCCGTATGTACAGCAGCTTTGGGGCAGAAGCGTCCATATCGAAACAATCGTCGAAGGGAAAAATATGCTGTTTACGTATGATGGGAAAGCGATTCATCGCAAGTATTTATAAATTTAAAAAACAACGGCAAATGAATTGTCGTTGTTTTTTAAATTTTATCTTTTTATGCTATAAAAATCAACGATATAAACCGGCATTTAAAATCGAAATATGTGTTTTTAATGATAGGGAAATTGCTTCATTTGGAACGAAATTAAATTGAAGGAAAAGTTAGTATGATATTGTATTATTAATGATATCCGAACTGAAGGATATTACTTATCTATATTGAATTCTTTTGATGAGATAGATATTTCTTTCGAAAGAAATGCAAACCTTAAAGTATAGAAAAATGCTTGAAGAAGGTAGTAGAAAGTAGGGAAAAAGAATGAAATGGGGTCTTTTCAAAAAAAAGCAAACGAATGATCCTGCTAATCAATACGCTAAGGAGTATATAAATGAGATATTAGAAGCTCTTAAAGACGAGAACGAAATAACTAAAATACCGATTTCTTTTTCGTTTTTATTAACAAGCTCAGAAAGATTAAAGATTAAAACTGCAAAGGTACTTCAAAAGAGCATTTCAACATTAAACAATAGTCAGTTATACAAGCTTGATAAAATTTTCCGTGAAAGAACTTCATTGGAGTGGACGTATGATTGGAAAGATGAGTCCCCAAGGAACTTGCTGTTACCAAGTATGTCAGAAAATGAGAAGATAAGCATTTTAGGTCTATGTTCATTTCACCCTAATGGATACTTTCGAGAAAAAGCATTACATGAATTAAATTCCTTCTCATCTGGGGTGGAACTAGCGTATTTAATTCTTAGATGTAACGACTGGGTTAGAGAAGTTAGGGTAACGGCAAAAAAATATGTTGAAAATCGATTAACTATAAAATATGTCGATCATCTTGTACAGAACTTACCACTTATCTTTCAACTTAGAAATGCAGAAAGAGATGACCATAGTGAACTTTTTGAAAAAGTGGTTAGGCTCTTATCGCAAAAGGAATCCTTTCCGTCGATAGACCAAGGGACAAAATCTGAAATAAGTAAAATACGATACTTTTGCTATAAAGTTATTATTTACTCAAATACGTTTAATAAAAAAATGCTGGTAAATTATCTAAAGGCAGAAAGAGAGCCACATTCACGACTTTTCCTTTTTAATGAAATAATTAATGATATTAGTCAGGATGAGTTTAATGAGTATTACTCTATCTTGAAAAAAGACAATTTCCCAATGATTAGAGCAAAAGTATTAGAGAGATACTGCTCTTTTTATCCTGATCAAAGCATAGGTGAATTAGAAAATGCTCTTGTAGATAAAAGTGGAGCAATAAGGTCTTTAGCCCGATATCTGTTAAAGAAACAGCAGATCACAAACGTTGCTTCTTACTATGAAACATTCATAAAGCAAAATTCTATTCTCAATCTTCGAGGAGCTATTCTAGGATTAGGTGAAGTAGGGAATATAGAACATCTAGAGTTGCTTTTTCCATTCTTAAAAGATAATCGTATTGCTATTGTTAAAGCAACTATCCGTGCAATTATGATGATAGATGCGGATAAATTTATTGATAACTTGATAGAAATGCTAAATCATGAACATAAAGGTGTATCTAAAGAGGCGATGAGGTGTTTATTAACTACTTCTTTTATTAACAAGAAAGACATCCTATATCGTATGTATAATCAGTCAAATTACGAGCATACGAAATATAATGCAGCCCTTCTCCTGTGTTCGCTTCCAAAATGGGAATCCATTCAGTATATTATCGAGTTCTATGTCAACAAAACGGATAGCAACATACATCATTTAGGTGGATCTCGGTTTACTAATTGGTTAGCTAATTTCAATAGAACTTTCGATGCTCCAACCAGAACACAAGTTGAATCGCTCAAAAAGATTTTAGCGCCATCTGGTTGTGATTTAGAAAAAAGTGAAAAAATGCAAATTGAATTCTGTATAAAAGGATTTTAAAAAACAGGAGTTTATATTTTTATTGGGTGATTATGGGAATGAAGCAATGGAGGGTTTTGCTCCATTGCTTTTTACTTGTCGGAACCAGCATCAACTGGATCAAGCCAAGTCTGTGACCATTTTTCAATATCCTTCATAAGCGGCTTTAATGATAATCCTTTATCTGTTAATGAGTATTCAATCCGCACTGGGGTTTCAGGAAATACTTCTCGTTTAACAATTCCCTCTTGCTCTAAATCCTTTAGCCGTTCAGAAAGCACTCTTCCGCTTATCCCAATTGCCGCTTCAATTGTGCTGAAACGCTGTGGCCCATGTAACAGCTGATAAATAACCAAACCGGTCCATCTTTGGCTAATAATGCTCATTGCCTTTTCAAATCTTGGACATATAAGAGATTTATTCATCTTTCATCACTCCTTCTTACATTATAACCTCCATTACAGCAAATAATAAAGTTACTTGACATATATAATTTATAAAAATATAATTACTTACAATAAGTAACTAACTTACATTATTTTAAGGAGGGACACGACTATGAATTTTCATCGTGAGCCTAATGTTTTTGTTGGTCATGTTCATTTGAAGGTTGCTGACTTACAGCGATCCATCCTTTTTTATCAACAAGTTATTGGATTTCAATTATTAGAGCAAATAGATAACAAAGCAAGTTTATCTGCAGATGGAAAGACGCCGCTAGTAACGATTGAACAGCCAGAAAATATTCGTCCAAAACAGCCACGTACGACAGGGCTCTATCATTATGCACTTTTGCTTCCTTCTCGATCAGATTTAGCAAGAGTGATTGAACACTTTATTAAAATTGGCTATCCGCTACAGGGGGCATCAGATCATCTTGTTAGTGAAGCACTATATTTAGCTGATCCAGATGGAAATGGAATAGAAATTTATGCGGACCGCCCATCTTCAATTTGGAAATGGAATCATAACGAAGTAGTCATGTCTACTGAACGGTTAGATGTTGAAAGCATTCTTGCTGAGGGGGATGGAAAGCCGTGGGCTGGACTTCCTTCTAGTACGATCATGGGACATATTCATTTACATGTTTCCGAATTGCACAAAACAGAGGAGTTTTATTGCAAGGGACTTGGATTTGATATTGTAACGAGATATGGCGGACAGGCCTTATTCATTTCTACTGGCCGCTATCATCACCATATTGGTTTGAATACATGGAATGGAGTAGGGGCTCCTGCTCCATCTGAGGACAGTGTTGGCTTGACAAATTTTACGCTCGTTTTCCCTAATGAGGAAGCTAGAATGAGTGCTGTTGCTAGTTTAAATAAAATAGGTGCAGTTTTTACTCAAGAAAACGGTCAATATATGACGGCAGATCCTTCAGGGAATCAAATCCTGCTCAGCCTGTAAAAGTGAAAATCGTTCATTTTACACAAACTCCTTCACATGTTATTTTATCATTTAGGGGGTAAATTTAATGAACATTACTGACGAAGCCCGGGACTTGCTAAAGCAAGTATTGCGGGATCAGAATGCTAAAGGGATACGAATATACTTTGCAGGCTTTGGCTGAGGAGGACCCCAGATGGGAATGGCTCTGGATGAGCCTGAAGCAGAGGACAAAGTAATAATTATGAATGATATACAAGTTGCTATTGATCCACAATTGGAAGAGGATGTGAAGGAACTTGTTATTGAGTATGATCGTGGAAGAAATGCGATTGTCCTTAGCGGGAACGAAGGTGAATGCGGCTAATTTAATGAACACATTGAATAGCAATCAAAAACAGTCCAATTTCGTATGAAATGGACTGTTTATTTTTTATGTTAAATAAGTAAGAAAAATGTCCTCTATGGGACAAAACTTAATGATGGTGCTTTAATATTATATTGACATTCTGTATACATTTGTATACATTTTAATCGAGTATACAAATGTATACAAAAAGAGGAGGTCAATAATGAGAAGTGATAAATTGAAAGAACATAAGAGAGAAGGGCACCGCCGTGGTGAGCGTCCCAGAGGAAAAGAGCATGGGCCTAAAACGTTCCGCCGAGGGCGAGCGATTGCTTTTTTAGAGATACTGAACCTTAAACGTTCAACCATTAAGGAACAGCTAGAAAAACCTGAGTTTCAATCGATTAATCAAATTTTAGTAGGTGAATTAAAAGCCATTGATATGGTTATTAACGAATTCATACAGTTGTTTGAACTGTACGAAAGCGAAGCAGCAGAACTGGATAGAAAACGGTCAATAGAACATGAGGAGAAAGGAATAGATGTAAATGAAACAAATTAATATGTATATCGATTCATTGTTTCATAATCAAGATCCTATTTTGGAGGAAGTTCTTTCATCTATACAAGAAAATGGAATGCGCAATATTTCAGTGTCCCCCGCATCAGGAAAACTCTTAACCATGCTTGTTGCTATATCAGGTGCTAAAAATGTGTTGGAAATAGGAGCGCTAGGCGGCTATAGCGGAATTTGCCTTGCCAAAGGATTTGGAGGGGAGGGGAAGCTAACGTCCCTTGAATTGGAAGAAAGATATGCAAAACTGGCATATAGCAATCTAGCAAAAGCTGGCTTTGGCGATCAAGTTACTTATTTGACGGGACCAGCTTTGCAAAGTTTAGAAAAACTAATTGAAGATCATATGTGCTATGATTTTTTCTTTATTGATGCTGACAAAGAAAACTATGAAAATTACTTAGAGTATTGCATTACACTAGCGGAATCAGGTGCACTAATTGTTATGGATAACGTACTTGCAGGCGGCAGTGTTGCAGACGAAGATGCCCCTCCTAAACGTCATACTGAATTTATGAAGAAATTCAATAAAACGGTGGCTAAGCATCCGCAATTAGAATCCATTCTTATCCCAATTGGTGATGGGATGACAGTGGCAAAAGTAAAGAAATAGGATGTAGCCCGTTAAAAAGAAAATGCTCAGAGCACAAACTCTAAGCATCTTTTTTATTTTTAGTGTATAGCTGATTTAAACTTACTTCCATGTGCTTCTTGCGTATCCATGATTGTAGTAAAGGCATTTGTATCAATCTCGCTAATGATTGTTTTAAGTTTAGAAATTTCTAATCGAGTAACGACTACATAGATTACTTCTTTCTCGTTATCTTTAAATCCGCCTTTTCCCTTTAGTTTCGTTACAGTTCGCCCTAATCGATCAATTATGGCATCGGAAATTTCCTCATAATGGTCAGATACGATGATAACTGCTTTCGTATCGCCTTCTAATCCTTGGACAACAGAATCAATCATTTTTGAGGCAATGTAATAGGTAATGATCGAATACATCGCTTGTTCCCAGCCTAAAACAAAGCCTGCCCAGCCAAATACAAAAACATTAAAGAACATGACAAATTCCCCAATTGAAAATGGCAGCTTCTTTGTCAATAGAATTCCTAGTATTTCTGTTCCGTCCAAAGCGCCGCCATGACGGATGACCATTCCAACCCCAGTTCCTAATAATAATCCTCCGAAAACGGTTGCTAATAAAGGTTCGGTTGTAAAAGGAGAAATATGATGTAATTGAGGTTCGATAATGGCTAATGCAACAATACCGAAAAGGGAGGAAAAAGCAAAGTTCTTTCCGATATTTTTATACCCTGAGTAGATAAAAGGGATATTAAAAATGAACACGAGGATTCCAAAGCTAATATCTGTTAAATGATTAATAAGCAGGGAGATCCCGATAATTCCGCCATCAATAATTGAATTTGGTATTAAAAAAAGTTCAATTGCTAATGCTGCAAGTGTTGCGCCAATGAGTAGCATAATGTAACGATAAATAAGATGCAGCTTACTTTCCGATCGATGTTTCTTTTCCATCTTTCACCATCCTAATTTTTGACTCGAAAAAAATAATACCGTGTTGAACACATTTTTTCAAATAATATCCCCTAGATCGTATATAGTTTCCCAATATTTCTAGTGAAAATAACAGGAACATTTGAATATTTTTTTTGGTTACTGGAAAAATACAATCCGAGGTGATTCTTTGAAGAAAATGAAGTGTTTATTAATTTTGTTCATTCTTTTACTACCTAATGGCACGAGTTCTGTCTTTGCACAAGAGGAAAATAAACAAACGATCGATTGTGAAAGAAAGAAGGATATCGATAATAAGAAATTTAATGAACAAGTCATGGACGATATTTTTACAAGCTTTGGTCATAAATATGACCAAATTATTGATCAGAGCATGTATTTAAATATGATTGATTTAATGAAATATACCGTTCTAACTGGAAAACAGGATAGGCAGATTGAAAGTTTAAAGGATCATGTAAGCGGAGAGTCGATTGGAGAGAAGAGGATCTATTTTTTTCACGGCGATCCGAATACGGCATATATTTTCTATAAAGACAAGAGATATAAAAATACAGCCATCCATTTAAAACGTAATGATAATGAATGGGTTATTCACGATAAACAAGTCAAAAAGGGGAAGAAGATTCAGTTTACTAGAGAAAAATGTGAAGATGATTACTTTATGAAGAGAATGTTTCAAAATTTATATCCAGAGTAAGAAAAAAGTGCCGCGGTGTATCGGCACTTTTTTCTATCTGCAAATATTAATGAATCGATTTTTTCTTAAATCTTCCTCCCCTAACTTCAGAAATATTTGCTACAGCTAGAAAGGCATTCGGGTCCAGTTCTTCGACAATTGACTTTAACTTTGCTTCTTCCAATCGGGTAATGACACAAAATATAACCTTTTTATCATCTCCGGTATATGCGCCTTCTCCATTTAAATAGGTCACACCTCGGCCAAGCCTTGCAAGAATCGCATCACCAATTATTTTATGCTCTTCACTTATAATCCAGGCAGACTTTGATTCATCAAGCCCCTGAATAACCACATCTATCGTCTTGAAAGCTATAAAATAAGCAAGTACAGAATACATGGCCCGATTCCAGCCAAAGACAAAGCCAGCGGAAGCGAAAATAAAAATATTAAAAAACATAATGATTTCTCCTACCGAAAAGGGTAGCTTTTTATTTACTATGATTGCAAGGATTTCTGTGCCATCAAGGGAGCCGCCGTAGCGGATAACGATCCCAACGCCAGTCCCTAAAATAATTCCGCCAAATACAGTTGCTAAAAGGGGATCATTCGTAAATACGGGAACATCGTGAAGAAGAATGGTAGAAACAGAAAGGACGGCAATCCCTAATAGGGTGGACAGGGCAAAGGTTTTCCCGATCTGTTTGTAGCCAATATAGAAGAAGGGGATGTTTAATATGAAGATAAATAAGCCAAGTTTTACATGTGTTAAGTGAGACAAAATGATAGAAATGCCTACAATTCCACCATCTAAAATTTTGTTTGGAACTAAGAATTCTTCGATTCCAACGCCCATTAAAATAGAGCCAAGAATAATAAAGAAGATGCTTTTAACAAGCTTAGTTTTTGTTAAGCCTTTATGAACGGTTTTGATGACTGCCTGTTCTGTTGTTGGTTCAATCATATAGTTTCCCCCAATTACTTACTTTTGTATGACAAGGAATACTTTTGTCAATTTTGTACGCATTTATTCCTTCTATTATAACATTTTTTTAACTATTTCTTATAAAAGGAAACATAGAAAATGTCAAAAATGTCACAAAACGAATAGGAAAAAGGAAATATATTTTGGTTTAGAGAAGGAGTTTTGTGCAAATTTATAGAACTTTTAACCTATATAATCAAAAAATAGGAGTGATGAAAGATGCAAAAGCAATTGAATGTATTAATTTGTGATGACTCTGCACTGATTAGAAAAAAGCTTAAGAATATATTAGAAGTTTGTAAATGTAACTCGATAGAGGAAGCGGAAGATGGACATGCAGCAATCCAAAAAGCAAAGGAAACGAAGCCAGATTTGATTTTCATGGATATTGTCATGCCAGGAAAAGATGGAATGGAAGCTTTAGAAGAGATCATGAAGGAAAACCCAGCAATGAAGGTTGTCATGGCGTCATCTGCTGGAACAAATTCCTATTTGAAACAAGCACTTGATCTAGGCGCATATGATTTTATCCAGAAGCCAATTACCTTAGAAGCAATCACGGCAATTATTGAGAAGGTTATCAAAGGAGAGAGTGCACATGTTTAGTCAATATTTTGGGCATTATTTATTAAACAATGGCTTAATTACTGCCCAGCAGCTCAAAACTGCGCTTGACCTTCAAAAGACAACACATGTGAAATTCGGTGTCATAGCTGTAGATGAAGGCTTACTAACCTCTAAACAAGTGGAAGAAATCCATGAAAAGCAAAAACAGCTGGATAAACGATTCGGGGAAATTGCAGTGGAACTTGGGTATTTATCGAATGAACAAGTGGAGATCATGCTATCATCACAAAAGAAAAATCATTTATTGCTTGCACAGGCAGTAGTTGACCAAAATTATATGACAATTGAAGAATTCACGAAAGCTCTTAATGAGTACAAAAGAGTACATAGCCTATCAGATGAAAAATTTGAAGCTATTAAGAGCGGTGATATTGATGCGATCGTTGGTAGCCTTGTTCAAATGAATCATACCGAAAAAGAGGGATACGCCGAATATGTATCTTTATTTGTTAAAAATATCGTACGGTTCATCGACGATGAGGTATATGTAGAAGCAAGTGAGGCAAATAATGTAGAGGCTGAGTGGCTTGTTTCTCAGGAAATAACTGGGGAAGAACCATTATGGACTGCTATTGCAGCAGATGAAAAAGTATTTTTAGAAATTGCTTCCGCATTTGCTGAGGAAGAATTAACGGATGCAGATGAACTAGCCCAAGCATCAGTTAGTGAGTTTTTAAATTTACATAATGGCATCTTCCTAGTGAATATGTCTAACAAAGGAACCGAATTAGAGATGAAACCGCAAAAGGTAGATCATGCTTCTGCTGTTTCTGTTTCAAAGGAAAACGCCTTATGTGTTTCCGTTCAAACATCAAAAGGATCATTTCAGCTACTACTTTCTTACCTGCCAGAAAGTGTGGTTGTATTTGAAAAACCAAAAGAAAATCAAACGGTGTAGAACATAACGGTGTAGAACATAAGAAAGCTGCTCATCATTTGGGCAGCCGTTTCTCCGCAAGAAAAATTGTCAGTCTGATTAAATGAACAAGCTGGCATGTGGTCGTGCATTTACGAAAATTCAAACAAACGGAATACATAGTAAAATTGACTGTTGATCTCCCCTTTGCTAAAATGGTGAACATTATATTAAACTCATAATTACCTGTATATGTTCAGTAATATGGACTGGACGTTTCTACCGAGCTGCCGTAAATAGCTTGACTACATGGGAAAAAGGTTTTGTTTATCTATTAAACTAGAAAGCAATTCATTCTCTTATGTAAAATTTGGCAGCTTCGCTTAAGGCGAAGCTTTTTTTATTTATAGTGCTTTGGTGAATACTAGTATGAGGCAGCATTTTTTAAGTAAGGGGATACTTCAATGTCACAATTTTTTCAGTTCCAGCAAAGAGGGACAACGTATAAACAAGAGACGATCGCGGGATTTACAACTTTTTTATCTATGGCCTATATATTAATCGTTAATCCAATTATTTTAAGCCAGGCAGGGATGAATAAAGGCTCAGTTTTTACAGCGACCGCCTTGTCCATTATTATCGGTTCATTATTGATTGGTTTATTAGCTAATTACCCGATTGGGATTGGTCCAAGCATGGGCTTGAACTCATTCTTTACCTTTTCCGTCTGCATCGGTATGGGGATTCCATGGCAAACGGCATTAACAGGGGTTTTTGTATCAGGTATTCTCTTTGTCGTCTTAAGCTTGCTTAAAATCCGCGAAAAAATTATCAATGTGATTCCAAAGGATTTAAAGCATGCCATTGGGGCGGGGATTGGGTTTTTTATTGCATTTATTGGACTAAAAAATGCGGGCATCGTTGTCGGAAGTGAAGCGACATTTGTATCGCTAGGGAATTTAAAGGCACCCGCAACAATGCTTGCTATCTTTTGCTTTATCCTCACTATTATATTAATGGTGAGAAATGTAAAAGGGGCTATTTTCTTAGGGATGGCTATTTCCTCAATAATCGGAATGATCGTAGGTATTATTGATACACCAGATAAAATGGTCGGTGCAATTCCGAGCATGGCGCCAACATTTGGTGAGGTCTTTTCACATCTTGATCAAATATTTACCCCTGAAATGATTGCGGTTATTTTTACCTTTTTATTTGTTGCTTTTTTTGATACAGCTGGTGCATTGATTGCAATAGCAAGCCAAGCAGGCTTGATGAAGGATAATGAGATTCCGAATGCAGGGAAGGCGCTGCTGGCAGATTCGAGTGCGACTGTTGTTGGAGCTGTATTTGGAACTTCAACAACAGCGGCTATGATTGAATCAAATGCAGGGATTGCAGCGGGAGGGAGAACCGGATTTACTTCTATCATTATCTCTGCTTGTTTTGCGGTGGCTCTATTCTTTTCCCCATTACTAGGTGTTGTTACTGCTGAAGTCACTTCTCCTGCTCTCATTATTGTTGGGGCTTTAATGGCAATGGAAGTAAAGCAAATTGACTGGAGCAAGCTTGAAATTGCCGTTCCTGCATTTGTAACGATCTTAATGATGCCTTTAACGTACAGTGTAGCTACAGGTATTGCTCTAGGCTTTATTCTATATCCTGTTACCATGCTTGCATTAGGAAAAGCAAAGGCAATTCACCCGATTATGTATGGGTTATGCATTGCATTTATCGCGTATTTTATCTATCTTTCATGATTGAAAATGGCTGTCAGATTACTCTGGCAGCCATTTGATGATTTCCTGAAAATACTTAATCCTTTATATCCTCTTTTATTTTCCCCATTAAAACTTTCATTTCTTCATAGATTTTTCCTTTATCAAGACCGAGGCTTTTCTTAATATCATGGTAATCTTGGCCCCTCTTTTTCATTTGGATAAGCTCCTTTAAGTCTTTATTGCTTGCCTTTGCCATCGTTGCCCCGCTAACAATAAACCTTAATGGAATTCCTTCATCAATCCAAGCTTGAATTTGGGCTTCTGTTTTCCCTGTGTATTCTGCCACATTTTCTATGACATCCTCTTTATGCTTTTCAAGGAACCTTTCCTTCTGCTCACGGCATTTTTCCTTTAGCTTATCCATATCTAAGCCATAATGCGCAGCTGTTTTATCCCAGGAAGAATGATTTTCTTTATATATTTTCAGCACGTCATCAACCTTTTTATCAGCAAACTTTGCGATGTGTGCTGCTTTAAGGATCTCCTTTTTCGTATAGCCCAGATCCTTAAGACGCTTGAAATCAGCATCTTTTAAAAAAGGGTGGTGGGGGCTATGGAGGCGTTCCTGGTTGTTTCCTTCCTCTGCATTTGCTAAATTAGGTGCGAGGCAAAAGCCTGAACCTACTAGAAAGAAACTTAAAGCACATGCGATTATTGAAAGTTTCTTCATAATATACACTCCTTTTTTATTGTATTCTTGTCCCGGTTATTAGCATATCCAAAAACAATGAACACATGAGGGAAAAATTGGATTTGTTGAAAGAGAAAGTATATAATTTTCGACATCGAGAATTGTCTAGCGCAAGCAGCTTACGCATTTCGTGTCAAAAAGTTATTTTAATTGAAAATTAGTTGGCAGTTCGATTAAATAGAATAAATAGTAGTTTTTAATTAGGATGGTGTAAGATGAAAATTCTTGTCGTTGAAGATAATGAAAGTGTTTGCTCTATGTTAGAAATGTTTTTTATGAAGGAAGGGTACGAAGGCGAATTTGTGCATAATGGTCAGGATGGATTTGACCGTTTTAATAAAGGGAAGTGGGACTTAATCATCGTTGACTGGATGCTGCCGATTATGGACGGGGTTACACTTTGTCGGAAAATTAGAGATTTAAGTCAGGTACCGATTATTATGCTGACAGCAAAGGATAGTGAATCTGACCAAGTGCTTGGACTTGAAATGGGGGCAGATGATTATGTGACAAAGCCATTTAGTCCATTGACTTTAATGGCAAGAATAAAGGCAGTCACACGCCGTTATCATATGGAAGCTGCGGAGAAGGAAGACGGGAATATGATTTCCAGTCAATATTTTCAGATTAGCAAGGATTCAAGGGAGGTTACCTTTAAAGGACAAATTCTTTCTAATTTAACACCGAAGGAATTTGATTTGCTTTATTATTTCGTGAAAAATCCGAAGCAGGTGTTTTCTAGAGAGCAATTATTAGACCGTGTGTGGGGATATGAATTTTATGGAGATGAGCGGACTGTTGATGTGCATATTAAAAGGTTAAGAAGAAAAATAGGCACACCAGAGCAGCCATTTATCCAAACGGTCTGGGGAATAGGCTATAAATTTGATGAAACGGTAGCTAAGAATGAAAATTAAGTTTTTTTATCAGATTCTTATCAGTCATATTAGCATTCTTATTTTAGCTTTTCTTATTTTGAGCTTTTCTTTTTCTAAATTTGTTGAAAACTATATTTTTCAAAATAAAGTAGAAGAATTAGATGATTATGGGGAACAAATTTTAACTGATTTAACGGTTAGACTTGAAGGAACGGAAAGTTTTTTAGAAGAATATAGCCAGATCCTGAAAACGAGGCATATTCAATATATTCTTTTTAACTATGAAGGGAAAGTCATTTATCCACAATTACAAAGCGCGCCCCTTATTCAGTTAACTGAGTCTGAGTGGAAGACCATTTCAAAAGGCAACCGGGTATCAGTCAAGCATGATATTAAACGGTTTGGCCAGGAAGTAACATATGTTGCATTGCCATTCATGCAAGGGGATCGTTTAGCTGGAGGGGTTCTGCTCCTGTCCCCGATTACAGGGGCGATGGATATGGTACGGCAATTAAACCGGTTCTTATTATATACGATTGTCATTTCATTATCGGCATCCATTTTGATTAGCCTTATTTTATCCAAAAGCATCATTAGGAGAATTAAAAATTTCCGCAATGCCACATCAATGATTACAGCAGGAAATTATGATGTGCATGTCAGAGATACATATCCTGATGAAATAGGTCAGCTTGCAACAGACTTCAATGAAATGGCGGCAAAGCTGAAAGAGTCCAATGAAGAAATTGAGCGGCTGGAGAATAGACGGAGAAAGTTTATTGCGGATGTTTCTCATGAAATGAGAACGCCGTTAACAACCATTAGCGGACTGGCAGAAGGGATTAAAGATCAGCTGATTCCTGAAGGGGATATTGAAAAAGGAATGATCCTCATTGATCGAGAAGCGAAGAGACTAATCCGCCTGGTCAATGAAAATCTTGATTATGAAAAAATACGATCCAATCAATTAAAATTAAACAAAATAGAAATGCAATTAACCGAAATTTTTGAAGTAGTGGAAGAACAGCTCGTTATACAGGCTGCTGAAAAAAATAATAAGATCGTGATTGATTGTGATGAGGAGATTACGGTTTTTGCAGACTATGACCGGCTGATTCAAATTATTGTGAATATCGTTAAGAATGCGATTCAATTTACTGACGATGGGGTCATTGCTTTAAGAGGCGAAGCTGCAGGGAAAGAGACGATTATTGAAATAGAAGATACGGGCGAAGGGATCGACCCAAAGGAGATTGAATCAATTTGGCTTCGATTTTATAAGGCAGATCTATCTAGAACGAACCAGGCATATGGGGAATTTGGGATTGGGCTTTCAATTGTTAAACAGCTCGTCCAGCTGCATGATGGAGAAATTGACGTTAGCAGTGAAAAGGGAAAAGGAACGAAATTTACTATTCGTCTCCCGAAAAATGAAAATGAATAAAGAAACACCCCAGCCTCACAGGCTGGGGTGTATTTCATCCGAGAATATAACCTAAACAACTTGTGTTTCCGTTATCGGAAGTGTTTGCGGCTTCTGCTCATCTTCTTCTACACGCGTAACTTCGATGTATCGAATATGGTGATCTTCCATATCGATAATTTTAAATGCATAGGAGTCAAAGTAAATCGTATCTCCTTGCTTTGCTTCGTAATTTTCTGTTAAAATCCAGCCGCCAATGGTATCAACATCCTCATCATCGATATCAATCCCAAGGAGATCACTTACTTCACTAACAAGTATTTTCGAATCGAGGATATAGTGTCCTTCTTTAATTTTTCGAACCTCTGGGACTTCATCCATATCAAATTCGTCACGTATTTCTCCAACAATCTCCTCAAGAATGTCTTCAACCGTCACGAGTCCAGATGTACCGCCATATTCATCCATCAAAATAGCCATATGAATTCTTTCCTTTTGCATTTTTAGGAGAAGGTCATGGACTGGGATCGTATCAATGACACGGATAATCGGACGTGTGTATGAATCTAAGGTATTGGTTGTTATTTCTCTATTCTTAATCAGGTCAGTCATCACTTCTTTAATATTAACCAATCCGATGATATGGTCTTTATCACCATCAATGATTGGATAGCGTGTAAACTTTTCCTCATAAACAGTCTGTAAAAAGCTTTCAAGTGTATCGTCTTTTGAGAATGAAACGATTTCTGTTCTTGGAACCATAATTTCTTTTGCAATTCGATTATCAAACTCAAAAATTTTATTTACATACTTAAACTCTGATTGGTTGATTTCGCCACTTTCATAGCTTTCTGATAAGATGATTCGAAGTTCTTCTTCTGAATGAGCCAATTCGTGTTCGGAAGCAGGTTTTAAGCCAAATAAACCTGTAAGAAATCTAGCAGATCCATTTAATGCCCAGATGAACGGATACATAATTTTGTAAAACAATATCAAAGGGCGAGCGGTTAATAAGGTTACAAACTCTGCTTTTTGAATGGCAAGTGTCTTTGGTGCCAATTCTCCGACAACCACATGCAGAAAGGTAATTAAAGCAAATGCAATACCGATGGAAAGAATATGTGATGCTGAACTTGGAATATCAAGTTGAGTGAAAACTGGACGAAGCATATGTGCTACTGTCGGTTCTCCGAGCCACCCAATTCCTAGAGCAGTGATTGTTATTCCTAATTGGCAAGCAGACAAATACTCATCTAAATGACTAATTACTTTCTTCGCGGGTATCGCACTTTTGTTGCCTTCTTCAATTAACTGGTCAATTCTCGAACTTCTAATCTTTACAATAGCAAATTCTGATGTGACAAAAAATGCTGTTAAAGCAATTAAAATGGCTATAATAACCAAGTTTAATATGTCCAAATAAGTTCCCTTAGCCCGAGTAGCGGGTAAGGTGTCACCTCCTGATAATTTAAAAAATGTATTAACTTGTTAAGCTCACAAGGGACTTGATTAATGTTGAACCTTCCGTATTGAGTTGTCTTGATAAATCACTCATCTGTTCTTTATCAAGATGATTAATAAGCGGCAATAATACAGCTATTTCATTATGGAGCTGCTTTATTTGCTTTGTAACCAGATCAATTTGCTTTTCAACATCCCCTGTATGCATGTCTCTTTTGGACTTTAATTCTAGCTTTCTCTTAATCTCGTCTAATGGAATATGCATAAGCTTGCATTCTTCAATAAATCTTAAATCGGAAAGAACGTCCTCAGAGTAGATTCGGTAGTTTGACTTTGTCCGCTTCGCTTGAATAAGTCCAATATTTGTATAGTAATCAATTGTTCTTTTGGATACATTAGCAATCGTTGCTAATTCGCCAATACGATAAACTGCCCCATCTTATCACCCCAGTTTAATGTATTTACACATATTATATGTTAGTTCAAACCATACAGTCAAACGTAATAGTTTGCTAATATGAATTACTTTTATATTTATTCTTGTTTAATTAAAATTATGAATTTTTGGAAAAAATCAAGGGGATTGCTTTGTAAGAATAATCCCCTTATTTATGAATGGATTTCTTTTTTTACTTCAATATAAGAAATGTGATGCCCTTCAATTTCTTTAATAATAAATTGATACCCATCTTGAATGATGGAATCCCCTTGTTCTAAATCAAATTTTTGGGTGAGAATCCAGCCGCCGAGTGTATCAACATCATCCTCATATAAATTTGTTCCAAGCAAATCATTTGTTTCTGAGATAAGAAGCTTCGCATCTAAAATGAAATGGTCCTGATCAATTTTTTGCACGAAAGGAAGCTCATCTGCATCGAATTCATCACGGATTTCCCCGACAATTTCTTCAAGAATATCCTCAGCAGTAACTAAGCCAGCAGTTCCTCCATACTCATCAAATAAAATCGCCATGTGAGAACGTTCTTTTTGCATTTTCATAAGGAGGTCATGGATTGGGATCGTTTCAATTACGCGAATGATTGGTTTAATATATTGTAAAACCGGCTTCTCTTCTTCACATTTTTTTCTAATACAATCTGTCAGTATTTCTTTCACATTGATTAAGCCGAGAATATTATCCTTGTCTCCCCCGGTTACAGGATATCTTGTATATCGCTCGTTCATAATAATATCTAATACTTCTGTAAGAGTTGCATCCTCTTCTAAGCTGATTATTTCTGTTCGTGGGACCATCACTTCCTTTGCAATCCGATTATCAAACTCAAAAATCCTGTTGACATACTTATATTCAGATTGGTTAATTTCACCGCTTTTTAAGCTCTCAGAAAGAATAATTCGTAATTCTTCTTCAGAAAGCGCCATTTCTTGTTCAGAGACCGGTTTTAGCCCGAAAAATCCCGTTACAAATCTAGCTGACCCGTTTAAAGCCCAAATGAATGGAAACATTATTTTATAAAACCAAATTAATGGTCTAGCGAAGGTTAATGTTATTTCCTCCGCTTTTTGAATCGCAAAAGTTTTTGGAGCAAGCTCACCAACTACAACATGCAAAAAGGTAACAACAGCAAAAGCGATAATGAAAGATAGGATTTGGGTTAAAGATGGCTGCAGGTTAAGCTTGGCAAAGAGAGGATTCAATATTCTTTCAACGGTCGGTTCACCAAGCCAGCCTAGCCCTAAGGCTGTAATAGTTATGCCAAGCTGACAAGCAGATAAATATTCATCTAGATTTGTGACTACCCTTCTCGCTGCGTGTGCTCGGGCATTTCCTTCTGCAATTAATTGATCAATTCGGGATGAACGCACTTTTACCATCGCAAATTCTGATGCAACAAAAAAAGCGGTCAAAGTAATTAATAAAATGAGGAGAAAAATATTTAATGCCATAATTATACTCTTACAAAATATGTAAGAAGCGTTCACCTCCTTTAAAAAGTACTTTTCCCTTAAATTCATCTTTTTAGTAATTTTCCTGCACCGATAAGGAATAATATCCTTTGACGAAATTTGGAACCTGGCATAGACTAAATTCAAATAAATGTGTGTTAGGACATCGGGGGTTCTTTTGGCATTTCAAAGGGGGGAACAAGCATGGGGCATGCTCTTGCAAGGGAAGATCAAAAAAATGTTTACCGTGTTCAAGGTTTTTCTTGAATTAGCTGTGCCAAAAAGTTCGAGGCGAACGTTAAACACCTGGATGGTGTCGTTGATGCAGCTGTAAATTTTGGTGCCTCCAAGCTTACTGTATATGGAGAAACAACGATTAAAGAATTAGAAAAGGCAGGAGCATTTGAAGGACTAAAGCTAATACATGAAAAAGAAAGGTTTGAAATAAGAAAGGAACCTTTCTATAAAAAAAACGGTCATGTGCTATTGTCTGGATTTTTCCTTCTAGCAGGCTGGATGATTGGACATTTTTTCGGTGAAGGTCACATTTGGTCTGTTCTTGCTTATGCAGCATCGATTGTTGTCGGTGGCTATAAGCTATTTATTACTGGTTTGAAGAATTTAATAAAGCTTCAATTTGATATGCGTACCTTGATGACCATTGCTATAATTGGTGCCGCCTTCATTGGTGAGTGGGGGGAAGGAGCGACTGTCGTTATACTCTTTGCCATAAGTGAAGTATTAGAAGCGTATTCAATGAATAAAGCAAGGGCTTCGATTCAATCGCTAATGGATATTGCACCAAAGGAAGCAGAAATTATACGAGCTGGGCAATCATTAACAGTACCTGTACATGAGATGATGATTGGCGACATGATGATTGTAAAGCCTGGGCAAAAAATAGCTATGGATGGAATTGTTCAAAAAGGGATGTCCTCTATTAACCAGGCAGCAATTACTGGAGAATCTATTCCAGTTGCCAAATCAATAGGCGATAAAGTTTTTGCCGGTACAATGAATGAAGAGGGACTATTGGAAATAGCTGTTACGAAAAAAGCAGAGGATACAACCTTAGCAAAAATCGTTCATCTTGTTGAAGAAGCGCAAGCTGAGCGTGCACCCTCACAAACCTTTGTTGATCGCTTTGCCAAATACTATACGCCACTTATTATCTTTATTGCCTTATTTGTCGCTATTTTGCCGCCTTTATTTTTTGATGGCAGCTGGGAGAAATGGATTTATCAAGGCTTAGCTGTTTTGGTTGTGGGCTGTCCATGTGCTTTAGTCATTTCAACTCCCGTTTCTATCGTTACTGCCATCGGAAATGCAGCGAAAAATGGTGTGTTAATAAAGGGGGGAATTTACCTTGAAGAAGCAGGTGCGATCAAGGCTGTTGCTTTTGATAAAACGGGAACTTTAACGAAAGGCAAGCCAACAGTAACTGATTTGAAAATCCTCCAAAGCGGGATGGAAGGACAAGCACTAATGATTGCAGCAGCTATGGAAAAAGGATCGCAGCATCCATTAGCTGCTGCAATTCTTTCGAAAGCAAACCGTGAGCATCTAACCTATACATCTGTCGAGGTAGAAAATTTTACTTCTATTACTGGGAAAGGGATTAAAGGAGTGATAGAAAGTATCACTTATCTTCTAGGCAGTCCAAGGCTATTTGAAGATCATCCAGAAATGCCTATAGCAAAAGATGAAGTAATTCACATGCAGAAGCAAGGCAAAACGGTCGTATTGCTAGGAACTGAAGAGAAGATCTTAGCATTAATTGGCATTTCTGACGAGGTGAGAGATAGCAGTCATTCAGTAATTGAAAAATTGCATGCAATGGGGATAAAAGAAACAATCATGCTTACAGGTGACAATAAGGGAACCGCACAAGCTGTAGGTGCCCAAGTAGGTATAAAGGATATTGCAGCGGAACTGCTGCCAGAGAAAAAGCTAGCCTATATGAAGAAGCTTCGTGGGAATTTTGCCAAGGTTGCAATGGTAGGAGATGGAGTGAATGATGCACCAGCTCTTGCAGCAGCAAACATAGGAATTGCTATGGGAGGAGCAGGCACAGACACAGCACTGGAAACTGCCGATATTGTGTTAATGGGGGATGATCTTAGTAAGCTTCCTTTTACGATAAATTTAAGCCGAAAAGCATTGACAATCATCAAGCAAAATATTTTTTTCTCAATCGGAATTAAACTGCTCGCTTTGCTGCTTGTTATTCCAGGCTGGCTTACATTATGGATAGCTATATTTGCAGATATGGGAGCCACATTGATTGTAACCATAAATGGACTTAGATTATTAGCCGTAAAGGACAAAGAAAATGAAAGAAGGCTCCCGTAGAAGGAGTCTTCTTTACATTTAGTCACAGCTGCTAGTTAATAATGAAAAGTTAATTTCCCCAATCGCGTGCCAGCATCCCATAAACGGCTAAATCATGATAATGATCATATAAAAATTCTCCATCTCTAATAATGCCTTCTTGAACAAATCCTAACCTTTCTGGAACCGCACGGCTTTTAGAATTGCCTACACCACAGCGAATCTCCACTCGATTAAGATTAAGATCTAGGAATGCATAATTGAGAAGAGCTTGTACACTACGAGTCATGATCCCTTTCCCTTCGTACCCTTTAGCTAAATAATAGCCGATGCTTGTTTGCTTGCTATTCCAATCGATTTGATGAAAACCAATAGAGCCGACAAGAATCCCTTTGTAACGTATTCCTGCATTAAACCCATTGTTCTCCATAAACTGTTTTAGCCATGAAGGAATAATAGAATGATATTGGCTCGGTGAAGACATATTATCAACCCAAGGAAGCCATTCCCTTAAATGGTAACGATTATTATCTACTAAATGATAAAGCTCTTCTGAATGATGTAATTGAAATAATTGCAATTCAATTTCCTGATCGACTTTTAAAGTAAACATAAACCAACTCTCCTTATCTGCTTGAATTATTTCTATATAATAAATGGAAAAACAAAATAAGTACACAGAATTTTCGAAAAAGGATAAAAATAAAACAAGAGGCCGACTCAATATATGATGAGCCAGCCTCGTTTTACTTTTTGTCAGCAATCGGAAGAGTGATAGTAAATACAGTTAAATCTGCTTGCGTTTCACAAGTCAATCTTCCTTTATGTTTTTCAATGATTTCTCTGCAAACGAACAGGCCTAAACCTGTTCCTAATTTTTTGGTTGTTACAAATGGTTCAAAGATAGACTGTACAAGGTGTTCCGGAATCATTGGACCATTATTGGCTATTTCTAGCTTTATCCATTTGTTCTCTAGAGAGTAGCTCTTTATATCTATTAATGGATGTTTCGTATTTGGATTCAACACATCAATAGCGTTAAAGATAATATTAATTAGTACTTGGCGAATTTCGTCAGCATAACCAAATAGATTAATATTTTCTTCTAAATTTTTTTGGATCTTTACTTTTCCATCTAAAATACTTGGATATAAGAATATGAGTACTTCCTCAATTAGTTCATTTAAGGAAAAGGCTGTTTTTTCTTTGCCGATCAATTCTTTCTTTGAAAGCAGGAGAAACTGTGAAATACGAAAATTCAATTGCTCTAATTCAATTGAAATGATGTCTAAATATTTCATGTTTGGATTTTCAGATTTAAGCAGCTGGATAAACCCTTGAACTGAGGTGAGCGGATTTCGAAATTCGTGGATAAAACTAGAAGTCATCTGCCCTAGTAATGTTAAACGATCCTTATGACTTGTATCGATAAATTTTGTTTTTTCCTCGATAATTTGATTTTTTGCGTCGCTATAATAGGTGACGGAATAATAAAGAAATTGGTCTAGACAATCATGAATCCGCTCTGAATAGGCTTGAAGTTCTTGCCAGCTCATACCCATTTTTTTTAAATATTTTTGAATGATTGACCGTCCTAAATTTACATTGTGGACAAACTCACCAATATTCATTCCTGCTTTCACTCGCTGATCAGCTATAGAAATAGAAAATTTACGGATAACCCCTTCTAATTTCTCCTTTTTTCTTGTAAGGCATTGAATGACAAGATAAAAAATAACTTCTCCATTTTCCTCCATTCGATCCTTATAAGGATCTTCCGGGGAGACGAGAATATTTTCCCTCCATTCATTCAATAATTGAATTTTTTCCTTCTGCAAAAATTCAACAACAGTTTCACTCATTCTCGTTACCATAGTAACCTCCAGACTAGTTAAATAACTTATCATTCATATAAACTTCGCTATATTTTGCAAATTTCCTTTGTCGAAAAAGTACGAATAAAAAAACAGTACTTCGAGACTACACTGACCCTGTCGGAAAAGGAAATAAAAGGATGTGATTTTTATCGCAGAATTTATAAAAAAAAATTGATATAAATAAAGATAATCATTCTCAATTAAATAGTAGAAATCAGGTGGACTTTGTGCTGGGGAAAGTAAAAAAAGGCGAAAAGTGCAGGATACTAGATATTTCTCGGATTGATCTATTAGTCCGAAGAAGATTGCTTGATTTAGGAATAACTGAAGGTACAGAAGTTTGTGTAAAATGCTATATGCCATTTGGTGGTCCAATTATGGTGGAGTCATGCGGGCAATGTATTGGGATACGAAGAGTAGAAGCCATCCAAATTGAAGTGGAGAGACTATAATGGATATTGCTCTAATAGGTAACCCTAATACTGGAAAAACATCGCTTTTTAATCATCTTACAGGTTCATATGAGTATGTTGGCAACTGGAGCGGAGTAACGGTAGAAAAGAAGGTCGGTCAATTTAAGAATAAAAAAGATAAGTTAATAGATTTGCCGGGAATCTATTCATTAACCCCCTTATCAAAGGATGAAGGGGTTGTGACACAATTTCTCTTATCAGAGCATGTAGACAAAGTGATCAATATTCTAGATGCCTCTCAATTGGAACGAAACCTTCATTTAACGATCCAGCTATTGGAATATGGGAAGCCAGTTGTTATTGGGCTTAATATGATGGACGTTGCACTGAAACGGGGTCTTCAGATTGAACCAACCCAACTTTCTGATCAAATCGGCATTCCTCTTACTCCTGTTATTGCTAGAACAGGGAAGGGATGCGGCTTGTTGGCTGAAGCTGTTACAAGTGAAAGGATGTTTGAATCAAATGCCAGGATTGTCAATTATGGAATAGAAATAGAAAATGCCATTTTAAGATTTGAGCAATTATTAGACAATCATTCTTGTAGGTCGCCAAGATGGCTTGCTTTACAGCTGTTTGAGGGAAATCAATATGTTAGAACATATGTACAAAACTATATAGATTCAGATACGCTTAATCAATTTTTACACGAAGTCAAGGGATTGGTAAAAAAGAGCGCCGGTACCTCTATCGATCAATATATTTTTCGAAAAAGGAAAGAAACCATTGATCAAATCATTGCTGATGCAAATATCAAGCGGGAACTAATAAAAACACCATTATCTGAAAAAATTGATGCAATTGTAACGAATAAAATCTTGGGCTTGCCAATATTCTTTCTGCTCATGTATTTGATGTTTATGCTAACCTTTGATTGGCTTGGATTTCCATTATCCGATTTGCTGGATGGTTTCATAACAGGCCCCTTGTCTAATTTGTTAGAAAACCTATTAAATGCAGCTGGCGCCTCGGCTTTTATCCATTCCTTAATTCTTGATGGAATTGTAGCAGGGGTTGGAGGAGTACTTGTTTTTGTTCCACAAATCTTTATTTTATTCTTTTTCATTTCGCTTCTTGAGGACTCAGGTTATATGGCAAGAGTTGCCCTTGTTATGGACCGATTGATGGAGGCGGTAGGATTAAACGGAAAGGCGTTTATTCCAATGATGATTGGATTTGGCTGTAACGTACCAGGAATAATGGCTGCAAGAACGATTGAGACACCAAAGGAAAGATTGTTAACTATTCTCTTAACTCCGTTAATGTCCTGTTCAGCAAGATTGCCTGTGTATGCATTGTTCGTAGGCGCATTCTTTGTCCAGCAAAAAGCGGTTATCGTCCTATCCTTATATATATTAGGGATTGCAGTAGCCCTTGTTTTGGCGAAGCTGTTCTCTGCTACAATTTTAAAAGGAGAGACATCTTTCTTTGTGATTGAATTGCCTCCATACCGTCTGCCGCAATTTCTAGCGTTATGGAGAAGCACATGGGATAAGGGGAAAGGATTCATAAAAAAAGCTGGGACATTTATATTTGCTGGATCTGTATTTATTTGGCTTTTATCCTATATAGGACCTGGTGGGCTGGGTGTTGCATTAGATGATAGCTACTTAGCAGCAATTGGCGGATTCATTGCACCTCTTTTTGAACCCATTGGATTTAATACATGGCAGGCAGGCGCTTCTCTTATTACTGGATTTTTAGCTAAAGAGGCCATTATTTCTACAATGAGCATTATTTATTTTGTTCCAGATGAAGCGAGTCTGCAAGGACTGCTGTCTGATTATTTCACACCGCTGGCAGGCTATAGCTTTATGGTTTTCATCCTGTTATATATTCCTTGCTTGGCAACAGTTGCAACGATTTATAAAGAAACAGGCTCGAAAAAATGGACAGCATTTTCAATGGGCTATGCACTTATAATCGCTTATTTGTTAGCCTTTATCATCTATCAGGGCGGTAAGCTGCTAGGATATACATAACCTATTTTATCCCCTTTCGTTTGGAGTGAATGTGATGATCGTAAATATAATTATTGGCGGTCTAGTTTTTGGGTATGCAAGCTGGTCCTTGCTAAAATTTATTAAAAAATCAAAGCAAGGAAAATGTGCAGGGTGCTCGGAAAAAAACTCCTGTTCCAGTTCCTGTCATTCAATAACTGATGTCCCATTAAAAAAGTGAATTTAGTAAATGAAACTGTTGTCTTTTTTGACAGCAGTTTTTTTTTAGAATTTGCTTTGTTTGCTCTTGCTCTTTTATAATTGAGTGTAATAATACACAAAAAGAATTAAGGGAATGAGGAAGCCGTGACACGTGATGAAATTATTTCTAAAGTATCGGAAAAAATGCGCCTGATCCGTACGGAGGCAGGATATACGCAAGATAAAATGGCAGAAATCATTGGACTCTCCAAAAAAACACTTGTACAAATTGAAAAGGGGCGTGTGGATGCTGGTTGGTCAACGGTTGTCGTTGTATGTGCCCTTTTTAGGGAAACAGAAACTGTTCGATTTTTGTTTGGGGATGAACCGTTAGAAGTGTTAGAAACCATTGCTCGTGAAGGGATTGACTATCGCAGGGAAAAAACAATGGGCGGGAAAATTTGGTGGAAGGAAATAGACAGAAAAAATGGGCTGCTATTACAGCAAAATATGATCAGTCAGCACTTTCGGATTATTGATGAGGATCATTTTCGTATATATAGCAGCTTTGATGAAGCTTCATCGAAGGAACGTTTTATGGAATTAGTGTTAGAGCAGAAAAAAAATGTTTGAAAAAATGTTATAAAAAATGAACGATTTATGATCATAAACGTCTTATAGTTGAAATAACAAGTAACGGAAAGATGGGAAGATGGAAAGAGAGGAACAGAAGCCATGGAAGAGGGAGAGCTCATAAAAAGCGCAAAAAGTGGAGATAATCGCGCTTTTGCCATGCTTTTTCAACTAAATTATTCTTTCTTGGTCAAATATTTAATGAAAGTAACGATGAATCCTGATACTGCAGAAGAGCTTGCTCAGGAGACAATGGCAAGATGTATGGAGAAAATCCATTTATATCAGGGGAAATCTAAATTTTCTTCCTGGCTCATTTCTATCGCGACAAATTTATATATCGACCAGCAGCGGAAAAAGAAAAGAGAAAAAAATTGGCAGCAGCAAGAAGAAATATACAGGAAGCTGAAATGGCAAATTAAAAGCAGGAATGAAGAATGGACAGATGCATTGTCGGCACTAGGAAAATTGGCTGATGATGTTCGCATACCGATCATTTTAAAGCATTATTATGGATATTCTTATGATGAAATTGGCGAGATGATGAAGCTTTCTTCAGGAACAATTAAGTCAAGGGTCCATAATGGAATCCTTGGTGTTAGAAAGGAGCTGAGGCTAAATGGATAAACAAAAAGAGGGAATGGAAAACGATTATATAGATGAAAGCCTCCTTACAATTATTAAAGAAATTGAAGGAGGTTTGGAATCAGTTGAGCAGCATGCACCCGTATATACGCCAAATTTTGAATGGTTTGAAAACATGGTAGCGGAGAAGAAAAAGCAATTAAGAAAAAAACTAATTTTCGATGTATCCATTTTTTCTATTGTTGCCCTCCTAGTCTTAAGTACCGTCCTTTTTACATTATATAATATTCCAACCATTTTCTTTGCTTTACAAGGATTGGCGGTAATTTTTCTCATCGGTTACTTTTCACTTCGGCTCATTAAACAGGTGAAAGAAACATGAATGAAGAGATATCAATTCCGCTGCTTATCATTGTTGCTGTCATTCTTATAAGTCAAAGCATTTTTCTGTTCATACATGCAAGGAAATATGGCCATAACTATTGGTTTTGGGGAATTATAGGTCTTATTCAGGTACCGATGCCAACCCTTGCTTATCTCATTTTCGTTAGGAAGGTATTTCATAAAAAGAATCCTGGGAGAATGAAGGAATAATGGGAATCGCTAAAAGAATTTTTCTTCTAATTGCAGGTATCGGGCAACTTCTTGCGATCATTTTACTTTTCATTAATTTGAAGGCTGCGGTTATTTTTTATCTGATTTATATTTTATTAATAGGTGGTATTTTCATCTTATTATTACTTGAACGAATAAAAGAGAAAGAGGAGGACGATCGAAATGATTATCGTGACTACTGATTATATACATGGGAAAGAGATTAAAGAATTAAAAGGCTTTGTTAGAGGAAGCACTGTTCAAACAAAGCATATCGGAAAAGACATACTGGCTGGTTTAAAGACGATTGTCGGCGGAGAAATTGGAGAATATACAGAAATGATGGACGAGGCAAGACAGAAAGCAATTGGCCGAATGGCGGAAGATGCGAAAGCAAAAGGGGCGAATGCGATTGTGGGCATGCGTTTGCAAACATCAGCAGTCATGCAGAATGCAGCTGAAATTATTGCATATGGTACTGCTGTCGTTGTAGAGTAAATCGGAGTGTAATCAATCAAATCTTATGAATGTAAAGTTCATAAAATTTTCACCTGCCTGTCACAGAATACAAAGAGTCCTTCCTAACTTGTATGATACTTTTAAAGTATAAATTCATTGCTTAGGAGGCTTCAAAATGGAATTATTATCAGTTACGTTTGCGATAGCCAGTGTGATGGTATTGGCTTACTTTGTTGGATATACAATCATTCATCACTAAAACTGCTTGCTTTATGCAATGCAGTTTTTTTATAGAAAAGAAAGAATAACTTTAGAGTGAGAGAATTGTCTAATGCAAGCATCTGATCGCCGATCAAACTTCAGAACCCCTCCGCAACGATTGCGCTTTTCTAAATATATAAACACAAACGGATAAAGTTTTATAAGGAACAATAATTGTTGGAAATTTAGGGTATAGATGATAGAGAATAAATCACATTGTCGAGGAGGATTAAATATGTCTGGGTACCGGATTGAAAAAGATACACTAGGAGAGGTTAATGTTCCTGCTGAAAAATATTGGGGAGCACAAACGGAAAGAAGTAAGCAAAATTTTAAAATCGGGTCTGAAAAAATGCCGATGGAAGTCATTTATGCGTTAGCAAAAGTAAAAAGGGCTGCCGCTATTGTTAACAATAAACATGGAAAATTACCAGAGAGAAAGAAGGCAGCAATTATTGCAGCCGCTGAAGAAATCATCCAAGGGAATTTTGACGATCATTTTCCTCTTGCAGTATGGCAGACAGGCAGCGGTACACAAACAAATATGAATGTAAATGAAGTGATTGCAAGAAGGGCAAATGAACAAATGAATGAAGGGGATTCCAACATTCATCCGAATGACGATGTGAATATGTCCCAAAGCTCTAATGATACCTTTCCAACAGCGATGCATATGGCAGCTTATATAGAGGTTGCCGAGAAACTATTCCCTTCGCTCCAAGCATTGAAAAAAACGATTCAAACAAAGGAAGAAGCATACAAACATATCATAAAAATCGGCCGAACACATTTGCAGGATGCCACGCCTTTAACTTTAGGGCAAGAGATAAGCGGCTGGCGAGCGATGCTTGATAAGAATGAACGAATGCTAACAGAAGCAATTTCTTATTTGCTTGATTTGGCAATTGGCGGAACAGCGGTTGGGACAGGGATCAATGCTGACCCGATGTTTGGAGAGGAGATAGCAAAAGAAATTACTTCACAAACCGGGTATCCTTTTCGGTCCTCGGCTAATAAATTTCAAGCATTGACGAGTCATAATGAGCTCGTTCATGTCCATGGGACATTAAAAGCTTTAGCTGCAGATCTTATGAAAATTGCGAATGATGTCAGATGGCTTGCAAGTGGACCTAGAAGCGGGATAGGCGAGCTAACGATTCCGGCAAATGAACCTGGAAGCTCCATTATGCCAGGGAAGGTAAACCCAACACAAAGTGAGGCGCTAACAATGGTAGCCTGTCAGGTATTTGGAAATGATGCGGCAATTGGTTTTGCTGCAAGCCAAGGGAATTTTGAATTAAATGTGTTTAAACCAGTAATTATTTATAATTTCATCCAAAGCGTCCACCTATTAACGGATGGAATGAATTCCTTTAATGAAAAATGTATGAAAGGCTTGGAAGCAAATGAAGAGGTAATCAATAAACATGTGGAGAAATCTCTCATGCTCATTACAGCCTTGAACCCGCATATTGGCTATGAAAAGGCGGCGGAAATCGCAAAGCTTGCATTTAAGGAACATTCAACCTTAAGAGAAGCAGCATTGAAAACAGGTTATATTTCAAGTGAACAATATGATGAATGGGTAAATCCAAAAAAGATGATTTAGCGAATCGCCTTTGGAAGGATAAATGGCCCCCTAAATGAAGGGGGCCAAGCCATATGCTATTTAATTGTTGATTAATTATGATTGAAATCTGCCAGCCAGTTGTTGTTGAGCGGATTGAACAAGTCGCTTTGTAATCTCTCCACCAACAGAACCATTTGCGCGAGATGTCGTTTCCGCGCCAAGGTTTACACCAAATTCATTGGCGATTTCGTACTTCATTTGATCGAGTGCTTGCGCTACTCCTGGTACTAATAATTGGTTTGAGGAATTGCTGTTTGATTGGTTTGCCATTTGCATCTTCATCTCCTCATAAAATTTTTTTGTGAATGGCTGGGTTATCCGGGATTGCACCGGTGCAAGTTTTCTTGCTACCACTTGATGGTCTAACCCATTGATGTTAGAAGCTTGATGCGGTTTGTTGCTGTGTGTACTCTCTATTATGGTTGTTTTTCATTTTAATATTCCTGCTTCGATAACGGAAATTGTTTCCTGATGATCATTACATAACAAACGGGATAGATACGAACGTTAATAGTAGTGTCTAATGAGGAATTGATTAAATGAATATGGAGCTGATCGTATGGCTATTTGTCCAATTTGCAATGGATTTGAAGAAATGAAGGCGAATTGCTCATCGTGTGGAAAAGAATTAACCGATAGCGGAAGAATCATGGATTATTACGATGATTACAGTGCTTATATGCCCATTGATCAAATGAAAATGGAAGATGGCTTCCCAAATGATTTTAAGGAAAAGGAATGCCCTCATTTGGTAAAATGCAGTGTTTGTGGGAATGAAGTGGTAAGATTGATTAAAGAGTAAATAAAAAAGAAACCCGCTGCAGTAAAAAAATGGCATCGGGTTTCTTGAGTTCTAGGAAATTATAAAATCGAATGCTGTGAATAATGCTTGTCGGGGGAGATCATGGCGCTTGCGCATTTGTTCTATGTACCTTATTCAAGCTTCATATGATAAGGCGGTTCCTCTTTGTTAAGCTCTCGAGCTTCTTCAATATTTGTTTGTTCTTCCCTCATGTGAACAGATCCTCCTGACAATCCTTCATTGATCATACGGTCAATATCCAAAAAGACCTTGTCTTTGCCCTCATGTTCGGTGTCTTTAATAAACTTTTCTTTTTTCAAAGTGGTTGCCTCCTTTTCATGTTACTATACTCAGGAAAGCAGAAAAACATACAAATATCCTAGTGATCATACACATGAAAAAGCATGAGCTCATGAATTTGTTCAATCAGCCTAATTTCATCCTCTTCACTCGGGGGCTGTGAAGTCCATTCGATCTGCCCGTTTTGATGGTAAATTCCATGAAACTTTTGTCTGTTAAAGTAAAAGGAGATGTTCCATCCAGGTATTTCTGTGTTTGCATATAATTTTTTGTATTGAAAGTGTGTGAGCATATCCCTTCCTCCTTATTCTTATTTTACCTGTTCTTCTTCATTAACCCAACTACATTTATTCTATGTTTTATTCCTTTTAAAAGGGGAAAAGATATATTGTACGGTTATATAATTAAGGAGGGACAGGAATCATGAAACGTAGCAATATTGCAATGACGGCATTGGCACTGGGGGCAGCCTATTTAATGAGAAATGACAAAGCAAGGGAGAAACTAAAAAGTCAATTTCAAGCACTTGGAGGTCCTTCGAAGAGAAAAAGATAAACCCGATCTGCCCGATAGCAATTATCGTTTGTTATCGGGCAAACAATTATTTTTTGCTAGTTGTAGGAACAATTGAACGAGGGTACGAATACGTTTCTTTTCTATATTTATTTCATCGAAACGCATGGGTTTTGAGTTTATTTCATATATTATATATTTCCCATCCTCCGAAAGCCCAGCATCTATTGAAAATTCACCAAAGAAACCTAATTTTTTTGTTAAGATTTTTCCTGCACGTTCAACGATCATGGCAAAGAATTGATCATGTTCTTCCGTTTGAATGCCTTCATAAGGAATCATGCAGCCGCCATTTAAGACATGAGTGGTAATCTCTTGCTCACGAGATTGACGAATACCGGTTCCTGTTACTTGAAACCCTTTTTCTGTATAATGTGCAAGAATACGAAAGTCATATCGCTTTCCTTCGAAAAGTGCAGGTTTTACGGATTCCTGAGCAATATAGTTTTTTTTCAAAAAAGGATGCTCCCACTCTTTCCAAAATGCTTGAAAATCTTTATAAACGTGCTCATCGTATAAACTGTGCATGATAACTGTTTGGTTCTTCTGTAGGCATAGCTTGTAAATCCCTATACCTTTAGCCCCATGGGAGGGCTTCAAATAAATGGTTTTATATCTTTCTAAAAAGCGGAATAAAGAGTCTCTTTCAGTAATCTTAATTGTCATAGGTAAAAAGGATTGAAGAATTGAATCATGTGAAAGCATTTCAAAAAGTGTAAATTTATCGAGGAATCTTGGATTAAAAAAAGGGATGTTCCTGTTTTGAAAAAATTGAAAGGCCTCTTTAAAGGATTCAGTGGATTCTATCTTTCTAGTCGGCACACGATTAAATACAATATGAGGAATGGGGCACGTAATTGCCGTCCATTTATCAAGCTCGGGTGTGTAGATAACGCCAGCAATCGTTGTTTCTTTAATATCTTCAGGAGTAAAAACGACGGAGATCCCGCCGTTTTTAATGATTTCTCTTTGCAGTTCCCTAAAAAATGGTCCATTTCCGATAATGGACTGATGCTTTCCTCTGCCGGCTAATATACCGATTAGGGGGCCAGTATGATTTTTTAAGTCTACATACGTCACTTGAAAATCTCCTCTGGCTGTGAAATCGCTCTTTCAGTCAGATAGATAGCAAATGAAAGCGAAAGCTTTCGTGTAAGAAGATCATACTCCCTCAGCTGAGGATTCGAAAAGATAGACCTTCCTGGTTTAGAATTCGCTTCAAATAGCCAAACTGCCCCATTTCGGTCTATTCCAAGATCAAAGCCAATTTCCCCGATAATTCCTTCCATACTTTCTTCTAATGCTTCACTAAGTTTTATGGCGGCATCCGCTAACTTTCTTTTTACTTCCTTTTGTTCTTCTATTTCAGGGAAGACTTCTTCAATTGTTTTAATCACCCCGCCGCTTTTAACATGAGTCGTTACACTGCCAGCACCAGCAAGCTTTGCAGCAATCGCTGTCACTATCCAGTTTCCCTTTTCATCCTTATTTGTATGAACCCTAAAATCAACTGGCCGTTTATCCTTTCGCAGCAAATAAATTCCTTGTTGAATAAGCATGCGATTAAGATTTTTTCCTTTAAAAATGCGACCCATTAATGATTCCAAAGTACTGAATTTTATTAATTTATTCTGTCCAGTCAGATCCCTGTAACGGCAAAAATAACTGCCTTCCACTTTATCAAATAGGATTTGGTGTATGCCAAGGCCAAGGCTTCCATTCATCGGTTTAATAAAAACATGCCCATATTTAGATAGCATCTGTTCAATGTCTGAGAAAGAAGAGAACGCATAAGTCTCCGGTAAGAATGTGTTAATATTTTCATTTTGCTGAAGTCGATCATTTACATCTAATTTATTGAAGAATCCAGGATTATACCACGGGATCATGTATTCTGATTGAAGCCGTTCTTTTACAAGCCTTAATGATGTCTGTCTTTCAGTTTTTCTATTGGGCAGTCTGTCATAAACGACATTAGGAAAAGGAACTTCATACGTTTTCCATCCATCTAGGTGGTAGAATAAACCATGTATTGTTCCCTGCTCCCAATTGATATGTTGCTCCCCAAATATAAATGGAAGCGCACCGACAGATTTTTTAACAGAAAGGAGCTTAGCGAAGAATAGGCTTCTTTCACCGATCGGACGTAAAAGAAACGGAGTAAATCCAGATGTGAAAACACCAACAAGTGGGCCGATGATGACCGTTTCATTCGCGATAAAAAGATGCATGGGAATTTTTATAGGAGGAAGTAGAAGTTTTTCAGCAATATCTCTACTTAATGAGATGGACTGCCGATTATGCTGTTCAATCTCCGTTTCGATCATATGGGTACCGAATGCAATTTTTGTTAATTTTACATTTGATTTGATCTGACTAGGAATACAAACCTTTTGATGGCTATGATCAAGAATTTCTAATGGAAAATATTTCTTCATTCGAATGGCTCCTTTCTCTGATTTTAAGCGTTTTTCCGTATAGAAGGGGAGCGTTAAACAATATTTCCGTTAATTCGGGCTTCAGTGTGAGGGCTACTGTTCTTCCAGGCTTAGAATTAATATCTAGTATCCAAATAGCCCCGTTGTCACTCACTCCTATATCTACCCCCAATTCGAATAGAGGGGGGAATTTCTGATCCAATATGATTGGGATCCTTGATAATACTTCGTCAAGTTCATTGCAAATAAATTCACTTTGTGACTCTGGAAGTGTATGAATCCAAGATTCAAAGCTTGTAATTGATCCGCCTGCACGTAAATTGGATATAATTCCATTCCTCATTCCCGTTCGAATTCCTCTGCAAATTTCCCGCCAGTTTCCTTTTTCGTCCTTTTGGATAAGTGTGCGTATATCAAAAGGGACGTTTCCTTCATACCTTAAATTTACGTACGGCTGAACAAAGTAATCTTGGTTACTAATCAGTCGATTCAACCATGCTATTGCTGATCGAGAACTCGCAAATGTTCTTGATAAATGAGTCGTTAGTTTATCTGTTTGAACATGTAATTCATTGGATGTTATTTTTAGCAAATAAATCCCTCTTCCTTGGGAGCCATTTACTGGTTTAATCACGACAGCTTGTTGGGGTGATAATGACTGAATTAATTTTTCACCCGATGACAGCGGCATGGAGTGCAATAAATACGGGGATAAGCTTGTATTAGCAATAGCATCATATAAATGAAGTTTGTTAGGGAGGCCGTGCCCTAGAAACAAAATATCCTTTCTAGTTTTCAGCCATTTAACAATCGCCTTACACTGAGAAGAATGGGAATCATCCGAATAAAAGCAACGGTCATAAATAACCTCTGGTATCGGAAATTCACATGGTTCCCACCCATTCGCTGTCAAGTTAAATTGTTCTCCATTGACTTTTTGGGTTAGCGGATGAATGGATGAAGGAACAAAACGAAAACATTGAATGTTGTGGGATTGTGCTCGTTTTGCGAGTTCATAGAAATAGCCTTTTTCATGATTTAAGCTTAATGTCATTAATCCGAATGAAAGCATTATTCATATCTCCCTTTGCTAAAGGATAGGAATGTACAATATTCCAATAAGGCTTTTGCTGAAGGCCGAATTTTATTTGATTCTTCCTCAAAATTTTTAGACGGCTTTGAATTGATCTCGATGATCCAAAGCTTCCCATCTTCATCGACCCCTAGATCAACACCTAATTCACCAATAAGGCCATCTGCCTTTTGGCTGACTAGTGAGGAGGCTTCAATGGCGAGTTCTTTCATTAACTTTAACTGTTGGATGGCGGTTTCCCGGTTTGATAATATAGAAAGGATATGAATTGGTTTCATTAAATCACCGCCTCTAGCAATATTTGAAACAAATTGCTGGTCAGCTGACAGCCTGGCAACTGCAGAGGTTACTTTCCACGTATTATGGAAGTTTTTATGGCAAAGGATTCGAAAATCTAGCTTCCGATTTTTATAAGCCATTAATGGAATGGCTTGTTGAATAAGGTAGGTTCTTTTTTTTAGATACGGCAACAGCCAATTATAAAGTTGTATGTGCTCTGAAAACTGAAACGTACGATCTTTATTTGTTCCAGTCGATATTTTTACTTGCAGGATGTCATTCTCTATGACCGCTTTGATAATATTTCTGCCTTGGCTCCCATGAATCGGTTTTATGAAAACGGAAGAATATTTCTGCAGCATTTCTTGAAGTGAATGATCGGTAAGCACCCAAGTTTCAGGTAAATATGGCTTCATATACTCTTCTGAATATAATAAATGATGGACGATTTCCTTTGATAAAAATTGCTCATTGAAAATCGAAATATGTTTCCGTTCTATTTCAGCTTTAAATGTTTCAAACAATTGACTTGCTTCAAGCCTCCTTGAATGAATACGATTATAGATAACAGAAGGAAGGGGAAGGGAGGCTTTCTGCCAATGCCCATTATGATAATAATAGCCATTTAGCTTTGTATCCATCCAATCACTTATACGAAAAACAAAGAGGAATCCGCCGATGTCGGATACAAGGTCATGCAGTTCTTTACAAAAAGCATGTATGCTGCGAAAGTGGGGTTCTTTTTCTGATTCAGTGTATTCCGTAAGAATGCCAATGACTGGCCCCAATGTGAGTGTTTGATTTTCGTGAGAAAAGCTGGCAATCCATTGGGATTCGTGTACGGGGATTAATAGTTTCTGAAAAAGTCCTTTCTCAAAAAGGATTTCATCTTTTGTAAGCGGTGCACCTTCAATCATTGCTAATACATGATTTCCGCCAACAGAAATGGTTATTGGTTTACTTTTATCGATATCCCAATAATGAATGAGCGAGTGGCTTATTTTTAACCAATCGCCATTTGGTTGAAACGTTTGAGCTGGAATAATCGTAATTGGTAGTAATGAAAAAGACATGATCATTCCTCATTTGCATGGGCTTTATGGTACATTATTATATAGGCAAAAGCTGATTAAAGCATCATATGAAAAAAATGATAAATTGGTGCGAAAGCCCAGATGGAAGGTAGATGTAAAAAGATATGCAAATGGCACTGATAATTATTATGATGATCGCAATAGGAGCGATTATTGGAGGCTTTACCAACTATTTAGCGATTAAAATGCTTTTTAGGCCATATAAAACGTTATATATCGGCAAATGGAGAGTCCCTTTTACACCAGGCTTAATTCCGAAGAGACAAGCTGAGCTTGCAGAACAGATGGGAAAAGTTGTTACTCGGCATTTATTAACACCGGAAGGAATAAAGAAAAAATTTCTAAATGACAACTTTCAAAGAGAGATGACTAGTTTTGTTCAACGGGAAATGGAGAACTTTCTTTGTTCGGAAAAGACTCCTGCAGAGCTGCTGAAAACGTTTGGGATAACTGACGTACATGTGAAAGCAGAAGTACGCATAAACGAATGGATTGATGAAAAGTATGAAAGTATAATGGGGAAATATCGTCATCAATCATTAAGGACGGTTATTCCTGCTACTATTATTGAAAAAGTAGATGCCAAGCTTCCTGTCATTAGTGATTTTATTATTCAAAAAGGGGTCGACTATTTTTCGAGCTATGAGGGGAATAGACGAATTCAAAAAATGGCAGATGACTTTCTAAAGGAACGAAGCGGAGTTCTTGGTAACATGCTGCAAATGTTTATGGGAAATATGAATATAGCTGATAAACTTCAGCCGGAAATTATTAAGTTTCTCAAAAATGAGGGAACGGCTGATATGATAACTGCACTACTTCAAAAGGAATGGAATAATGTACTTGAATGGGAAGCTGAGAAGCTTGAAAAGCAGTTTAAAAAAGATGAACTCCTTACAATGATTAAAACTAGTGTAAGCAAATTGCTGAATTTGGAGCATGTACTCCAAACGCCTCTGTCCACATTAACGGTATCCTTCCGAAATGAAGTCATTGAGATCGTTTCACAAAACGGTGTAAAGTTTTTTGTTGAATGGCTGTCAGCACGTATAGATCATTTAATGGAAAGACTGCGCCTTCAAGAAATTGTTCGTCAGCAGGTTGAAACTTTCTCTTTAGAGCAGCTAGAGGAGATGGTCATGACAATTATCAACAAGGAATTAAAAATGATTACATTTTTAGGCGCCTTGCTTGGCGGGATAATTGGACTTTTTCAAGGAATTCTTGCACTCCTTTTAAACTAACGTGTCATTTCTCGCAATTATGAACATAGTTTGTTATAGTAAAAGTCATTCTCGTTTAAGATAAGGAGTGTCATACATGCCAGTTAATTTATACGATTCAGCTTATGGGCTTGAGAAGGCCGTAAGACAAAGTGAAGAATACAGCCTTCTCAAGCAGGCCTATGATGAAGTGAATGCAGATCAATCAGCGAAGGATATGTTTGAAAATTTTCGTAACATCCAATTGCAGCTGCAGCAGAAACAAATGATGGGACAAAATATTTCCGAAGAAGAGGTCACTCAGGCACAAAAGTCTGTTGCACTTGTACAGCAAAATGCAAAAATTTCTAAGCTGATGGAAGCAGAGCAGCGAATGAGTATGGTCATTGCTGAAATGAACAAAATTATTATGAAGCCTCTAGAAGAGCTGTACGGATCAGTTCAATAAGTTCCCTTTAGGCAGAAAACCACCGCTCCTCATTGAGGAACGGTGGTTTTTGTTAATTACGTATAATTTTTATTAGATTCTTCCGCCAAGCTGCTGCTCAGCCATTTGAACAAGACGCTTCGTAATTTCTCCACCAACAGATCCATTTGCTCTTGAAGATGTTTCTGGACCAAGATTTACGCCAAATTCTGATGCAATTTCTAGCTTCATTTGATCAATTGCTTGAGAAACGCCTGGTACTAATAGCTGATTTGAATTGTTGTTCCTTGCCATGTAAATCATCTCCTTTGGTGTTTTTTGTTGATACATTTCTATTTTTAAAGAGATAATCACTATTTATGCATTGTTTACAATGGTAAATTTTGTTTTTTGTAGTTTGTGAAGACAATGGCAGATATTGTTGCTTAGAGTAAAACGGATTTTTTCTACATTTTCGGCAGTTTAAATTGACTAACTACCCCATTTAAGTTTTCTGCAAGCTCAGCCAGTTTATTAGAACTGTCAGCCACTTCCTCCATTGAAGCACTCGTTTGCTGAGAGGATGCAGATGTTTGCTCAATACCAGCAGCAGATTCCTCTGAAATAGCGGCAATATCTTCAATTGAAGTATTCATTTCTTGACTTCTTATAGAAATGCTTTCCAGCTTTTCGGATACCGTTTTTATGTTATTTACCATTTCCGTCACAGCTTTCTCGATACCTTGGAATTTTTCTTCAGTCGCCTCAATTTGGTTTGTCCCATTTTTAACCTCTGTATATCCACCTTGTAACGATTCCACTACGACACTTGATTCATTCTGAATATTTGTCACTATAGACGTAATATCTGTTACAGATTCTGATACTTGTTCGGCAAGTTTTCTCACCTCATCCGCAACAACGGCAAAACCTTTTCCATGTTCTCCTGCTCTTGCAGCTTCAATAGCAGCATTTAAAGCTAATAAATTTGTTTGATCTGCAATATCCCTAATAACTCCAACCAATTTCGAAATTTGCTGTGAGTGAATATCCAAACCTTGAACTTTTTGTACAGCATCTTGGACAATTTGATCAATTTTGATCATCTGATCCTTAGACAAATTCATTAATTGGCTTCCTTCTTTAGTTATAGTTATAACTTCGCCTGAGGACTCTTGTATATATTTTCCGTTTTTATTGGCTTCTTCAATTTCTTTTGAAAAAGCTTGCATAGATGAAGATAGATCATTTACACTATTTGCCTGAGTTTCAGTACCGGAAGCTAGTTCTTGCATGGTTGATGCAATTTGTATCGAGCCTTCTTTCACTTCTCTTGCAGATTGCATCAATTCTTCACTTTGATTTGACATGCTTTCTGTAGCTTTAGATACATTGGTAATAATACCAGCCAAATTTTCCTGCATATAGTTTATTGCCGAAGCCAATTGACCAGTTTCATCTTTTGTCTTAATTTGAACCATATCTTTCGATAAATCCCCATCAGCAAGATGCTTCATTTGCTTTGTTACTACTTGAATTGGCTTGGAAAGAGTATTGGCAAAAATCCATATGATTAAAACGCCAATTACTAATGTGCAGCCAATGATCATTAGAATCATGTCAAATATTTTTTGTGCAGGTTTATTAAAATCCATCATGTAAGTACCTGCGTTAATGTTCCAACCCCAATTAGGGTCTTTTTCTGAATAAGTTACTTTAGGTTCAATTTGGTTTTCGTTATTAGGCAATGGCCACTCAAAATAGGTTAGGCCCCCACCTTCATTCGCCTTTTTAATTAATTCTTGCGTTGACTTTACTCCGTTTGGGTCGGTAGAATCCCAACTGTCTTTCCCTTCTAATTGTGGATGTGCAATCTGATTTCCTTTATCGTCTAATACAAACATATAGCCATACTCACCAATTTTATTATGGACAGTTCTGCTTCCATCCTTATTCCGTTCTCCGAGAATAGTGATCTTAACCTGTTCTTGGGCTTTTTCTAACGGAAGGTTTCCTTTTTTCACTTCTTTATCAAGTACATCAATCATTTCTATCGCCATTTTTACACTATTTTCTAAATTTGCAGCCCCGAGCTCATCTAAACTTGCTTTACTTTGGTTATAACTAATAATTCCCAAAGCAATTAGAGGAACCGTTAAAATTAATAATGAGATAACTATTAATTTGCCTTTTATGGAATGAAGTTTACTAGTTTTCATTAAAGTTACCCTCCAACATGTCAATTTTATTTATCCTATTTATTTTGATCTAACAACTATTTAACTATAGAATAACTAGAAAATATTTACTATAAATATTTTGACCTTTATATTTTTTTAATGTTTTTCCTTAAAAATTTATGTTTTTGTAATCATTTATAAAATGGTTAGAAGTATTTTTATACCCATGTCCGTTCTATTCCTTTCCGTTTTTTCATAAAAGTGTAGTAGAGATATTTACATCAGGAATAGGGGGCATTGAGATGATCTATCGGCTGTTAGCGGTAAATATTGACGGAACTCTCCTTCAATCGAATGGAAGACTTCATAAATCAACAAGAGAAGCCATTGAATATGTACAGCAAAAAGGAATTTATGTGACATTAGTGACTGCAAGAAGCTACCCATCTGCGAAAAAGGTAGCAAAAGCACTAAAGCTAAATACACTTCTTGTTGCCCATAGCGGTGCCTATATTGCAGGGCAGGAGGAGAAGCCGATATTTGTTAAGCGGATTGCAGAGGATGTTACGTATGAAATAGTTAGACTGCTTGAGGGGTTTCCAAGCCAAATTCGGTTAGTACATGAGAAATTTGCGTTAGCAAATAAATCAAAACTAAATCATAATATGCTGGCAAAGACGGTCTTTTCTTCAGGTGATCCAATTTTTTATTCGCAGCAATTTGTGGATTCCGTTAGTGAGACAATCCTTGAAGAACCGGTTACACCGCCTAAAATAGAAGTGTATTTTGAGGATGAGACAGATCTAAAAGATGCTAAGGCAGCCATTAAAGGCATGTTTGGGGAGGTTGATATCATTCAATTAAACGAACTCCGAATGGATATAATGCCAGCTGGTGTTTCTAAGCTTAATGGATTATTATATGTAGGCGAACGAATAGGAATTGGCCGCAATGAAATGGTGGTTATCGGTGATGGAATTGATGACCTGGAAATGATTGAGGCTGCCGGTCTTGGTGTAGCAATGGGGAATGCGCCTGCTGAAGTGAAAAAAGCAGCTGACTGGATCACTCGTCCCAATAACGAACAGGGAGTTACTTACATGGTGAAGGAACACTTCAGAAAACAGCATCCGATTGATTTTTTGAAGAAAATGAATATATTAAAGTAACTGAGCAGGAACAGGGTCGATCTAAGAGATCGGCTATTTTTTTGAGTGTGCCTATTTTTGTCGAAAAATCGATATTTTAGGCATATCGTCGATAAATGAGCTATTTTCGCAGATATATTTAAAATTTCGTAGATAAAACGTTAAAATCACATGTATTTTTCAGAAAAGATCTCCCAGCTATAAACAATTGACCTTGTATAGCCATTTCTGTACACTAAAAGAGGTTTATTATACGTCATTTATGCTGCCATCCTCTCAATAAAGATGATGGTAGTTTCATTATATTGAATAAAAGGTGATTATTTTGCATATTTCAATTAAAGGACTTGCGGATGAACGTTTTCATCGTCCGCTTCAGCTGATCGCAAATTTATTTTTCGAGGAATGTAAGCTTTCCTTTCAGCCATTTGATCAGAAAGATTTAAATATAGAATTTAAAGTGGAAATGGGTAAGACTATTAACGTGAACGGGACTCTTATTGACAGTGCGGACAAAAGGGTGACAGCCTCTTATGAAAAAGAGTTGATACCTGCTTCATCAGAAAAAGAGCATTTCAAACAAGTCAAACATGCAGTTGCCCATGTATATTTGACTGTGCTTCAGGATTGGACAGGCATGACGCAGAAATGGGGAATTCTTACAGGGATTCGCCCGACAAAGCTTCTTCATCGCCAAATGCAAATGAAGACACCAAAGTCAGTTGCCCATCAGCAGCTAAAGGATGAGTACTTAATAACAGATGAAAAAATTCAGCTGATGCAGCAAATCGTTGATCGGCAGTTATCAGTAGTTCCAGACCTTTATGAGCTGCAAAATGAAGTTAGTATTTATATCGGCATTCCCTTTTGTCCGACAAAGTGTGCCTATTGTACTTTCCCTGCGTATGCGATTAATGGGCGACAAGGATCTGTTGATTCATTCTTAGGCGGATTACATTATGAAATGAGAAAAATTGGGGAATGGCTCAAGGAAAACAATATTAGAATTACAACCGTCTACTATGGAGGGGGCACTCCGACAAGCATTACAGCTGAGGAGATGGATATGCTCTATGAGGAAATGTATGCTTCCTTCCCTGATGTAGATAAGATCCGTGAAGTGACAGTAGAAGCTGGAAGACCGGATACCATTACGCCTGAAAAGCTTGAGGTCCTGAAAAAGTGGAAAATTGATCGGATCAGTATTAATCCACAGTCGTATACGCAGGAAACTTTAAAGGCGATTGGACGACATCACACTGTTGAGGAAACGATAGAGAAGTTCCATCTAGCAAGGGAAATGGGCATGAATAACATAAATATGGATTTAATCATTGGCTTGCCTGGTGAAGGTGTGTCAGAGCTTGCTCATAGCTTGGATGAAACGGAGAAATTAATGCCTGAATCCCTCACCGTCCATACACTTTCCTTCAAGCGTGCATCAGAAATGACGCGGAATAAGGAAAAGTATAAAGTAGCAGATCGCGTAGAAATTGAGAAAATGATGAATATGGCTGAGGATTGGACAAAGGAACATGGGTATACGCCATACTACCTCTACAGACAGAAAAATATCCTTGGCAATCTGGAGAATGTTGGCTATGCACTGCCAAATCAAGATAGCATCTATAATATTATGATTATGGAGGAGCAGCAGACAATCATTGGTCTTGGCTGCGGGGCAGCGAGTAAATTTATTCATCCGCAAACAGGCAAGATCACTCATTTTGCCAACCCAAAGGACCCGAAAACATATAATG
The DNA here is from genome assembly GCF_032154635.1 of Cytobacillus sp. GTDB lineage: Bacteria > Bacillota > Bacilli > Bacillales > Cytobacillaceae > Cytobacillus. Next base: position 142,415 of record NZ_JALDXW010000004.1, read on the forward strand.
ATAGCTTTGAAAAATATACAGAAGATAAACTGAACATATTAAGTGAATTATTTAATACCGAAAAATCCTTGCCTAAATAAGGCGGGGATTTTTTTATGCAACATTGCTGCGTAAAAAGAAATACGAGCCACTAATTAAAGAGGTCACGTAAAAAGAAATATGAGCCCGTAATTTCCTAAAATAGGAAAAGGTGGTCACGCAAAAAAGTATTAGCCGTAATCCCCTTAAAAAAGGTACTTACAAAAAATCTGATCGAAAATGGGAATAGATCGGGAAAAGCATCCCTAAAACAAACGTCCGAAATCGTTGATTAAATTTCAGAATTTTCAACAAAAATAAAGGGTTTCACGGACAAAAAGAGAATACTTTAGGTACAAATATTCATAAACTTCTTTGGGATGTAAGCGCTTTTAAAAAGGGAGGAATCAAATATGATGATGCAAACACCTTTGACAATGACGCAAATGATTAACAGGGCAGAGAAGTTTTTTCCAAAAAAAGAGGTTGTTTCACGAACGGCTAGCGGCATTCAGCGATTTACATACAAGCAAATAGCTGAACGGACAAGAAAACTTGCAGAAGCACTTCAAAAGCTTGGTGTGGAAAGAGGGGATAAAGTAGGAACTTTAGCCTGGAACCACCATCGCCACCTGGAAGCGTATTTTGCCATCCCATGCAGCGGAGCAGTTCTCCATACGATTAATATTCGTCTTTCTCCACAGCATATCGTATTCATTATTAATCATGCAGAAGATAAAGTCCTCTTAATTGATTCGGATATATTGCCATTAATTGAGGCAATCAAGGATAAGATCCCAGCCGTTAAGGCATTTGTCATTATGACTGACGAGCCTGAACTTCCTGAAACGACATTATCCAATGCATATCATTATGAAAAATTACTAGATGAAGCGACTGGGGAATATGAATATCCGGATGATTTGGATGAAAATGCACCAGCAGGTATGTGCTACACGTCAGCAACAACTGGTAATCCAAAAGGTGTTGTTTACTCTCACCGCGGGATTGTTCTCCATAGTATGGCATTGGGGATGGCTGATAGTGCGGCTGTAAGTGAAAAAGATATTGCCATGCCTGTTGTCCCAATGTTCCATGTGAATGCATGGGGGTTGCCATTTGCAGCTGTTTGGTTTGGAACAAATCTCGTAATGCCTGGTCCATATTTTACACCGAAGCTGCTTGCTGAGCTCATTCAGGAAGAAAAGGTAACAATTACAGCAGGAGTGCCGACCATTTGGCTAGGTCTTCTGAAAGAGCTGGAAGAAAATACGTATGATATGAGCTCGCTTCGGTCTGTCCTATGTGGAGGGGCGGCTGCGCCAAAAGGAATGATTAAAGCTTTTGAGCAAAAGTACAACATTCCTTTCATGCATGCATATGGCATGACAGAAACAAGTCCATTAGTTGTTATTTCTACTCTCAAAAGCTATCAGGAAGACCTATCTTATGAAGAAAAGGTTGACATTAAAGCAAAGCAGGGAATTCTTGTACCCGGTCTCGAAATGAAGGTTGTCGGCAAGGACGGGGAAGTCGCTTGGGACGGCAAGGAAATGGGGGAATTTGCGGTTCGCGGCCCGTGGATTGCATCAGAATATTACAAGGATGAGAGAACGTCAGAAGCTTTTCGTGATGGCTGGCTATATACAGGGGATGTTGTAACGATTGATGAAGAAGGATTTATGAAAATTGTTGATCGTACGAAGGATCTCATTAAAAGCGGCGGTGAATGGATATCATCGGTTGATCTTGAAAACGCACTTATGGCCCATGAAGCAGTCTTCGAGGCTGCTGTAATTGCCGTACCAAGTGAGCAATGGCAGGAGCGGCCGGTTGCCTGTGTTGTTTTGAAAGAGTCATATAAAGGAAAAATAGATAAAGAAGAGCTATATGAATTCTTAAAACCGCAATTCGCCAAGTGGTGGATTCCAGATGACATTCTTTTCCTTGAGGAGATTCCAAAAACATCTGTAGGGAAGTTCCTCAAAATGGCATTAAGAGAACAAGTCCATAAAAATTACGCTGGAACGAACAACTAAACAGTAAAAATGAATCGTAAGCAGCCGTTTACGATTTATTTTTTGCAGAAATTCCACTTTAATTGTTTTGCAAAACATATTTCCTTATCATTGATAATATTTAGAATTTTTAAAATAAAACTTTTTAAATATAATAATATTCTATATAATGGGAGAAGAAAGATTAAAGGAGGGAATAGTATGACAATTAAATTTGAAACGGATACCGTGCAATTGCATGTAAACGGCCGTGTCGCAACAATTGAGTTAAATAGACCAGAATCATTAAATGCTTTAAATGTAGAAATGTTAAAAGGCTTAGCAGAAATCTTAAAAGAAGTTAGCCAAACCAGTGCAGTAGATATTGTCGTTTTAAAAGGAAAAGGGCGAGCGTTCTCCTCTGGCGGAGATATTAAGACGATGCTTCTTGAAGCGAAGGAAGAGGACTTCCCGATTGTTATGGATTGTATTAGTGAGGTGGTTAACACTCTTTATATGATGCCTAAGATTACAATTAGTGCTGTAACAGGTGCTGCAGCAGGCCTTGGCTTAAGCATCGCATTAGCAACAGATTACATAGTTGCAGATAAAGCTAGTAAGCTAGCGATGAACTTTATTGGAATAGGGTTAATTCCAGATGGCGGGGGCCATTACTTCCTAGAAAAGCGTCTTGGTGAAGATAGGGCAAAGCATCTCATTTGGGAGGGAAAGCCCTTATCAGCTGAAGAAGCATATCAACTTGGACTCATCCATGACGTTGCTGAAGGATTAGATGAGGCACTGGAAGCCAAACTGCAGCAATTACTGAACAGTCCTATTCGGGCAATGATCGAAACAAAAACCATCCTAGCTGAAAAAAATAGCCCGCAATTACTAAGTGTGCTTGAGCTAGAAAAAGAAGGTCAGCATAAAATGCGGCAAACAAAGGATCATCAGGAAGGGATTCAAGCATTTTTAGAGAAGCGAAGACCTGTTTTCATTGGAAAATAGACAATATAAACAATAAAAAAGTAAATGGTCGGCCGGTATACTGAACATGTCTTTAGACGTGTGGAATAGCCCGCACAAAGGGTGTTATGCCGTCCGACATTTACAGACTAAAATGATAAGTATCTAGCGATTATCTGTGAAATAAAATAAGTTTCCCAGCAGGCGATGTGCAGCGATGAGTTTTTTCAGATAAGCCCTTTTCCCTTATAAGCTTCTCGCCTATTCCTTTTGCTTCCTCATCATTTCCTGCTTGAAAGGCTTCATCTAAAATCTTTTCCCCGTTTGCTTCGAATGCAGTTAATTTATAAGTTTTCATTTCTGTTCCTCCTGTTTTTAAAATTCAGATTGTTACTATTATTCTTGCATAATTTTTATCATTGTGCAAAGAATTATTTATGCTTGAAAATGAACCTTTTTCCGGTTTTATCCGTATAAGTAATTGTGAAAGAAAGGAGAGTTTTATTAAATGGGATTACAGCTTGAACATGTAACAAAGCGCTTTGGGAATTTTACAGCTGTTGATGACCTGTCTATCTCTATTCCGGAGAAGGAGATGTTTGGCTTTCTTGGAGCGAATGGTGCAGGGAAAACGACTACATTTCGAATGATTCTCGGATTGATTGACCCGAGTGAAGGAAAAATTACGTGGGACGGAGAAAAGATTGATTATTCAACAAGCCCGCTTATCGGTTATTTGCCTGAGGAAAGGGGACTTTATCCAAAGCTAAAGGTTAAGGACCAAATTGTGTATCTGGCAAGATTGCGCGGTATGCATAAGCAAGATGTTCTAAAGGAGCTTGAATATTGGCTGAGTCGTTTTAAAGTGCCGGAATACGCAGAAAAAAAAGTAGAAGAGCTTTCCAAAGGGAACCAGCAAAAAATTCAATTTATTACAGCAGTGATACATAAGCCAAAATTATTAATTTTGGACGAACCGTTCAGTGGTCTTGATCCAGTGAATGTTGAGCAGCTTAAGGATGCCGTCCTAGAGTTAAAAAATAATGGCACAACCATTGTATTTTCTTCTCACCGCATGGAGCACGTAGAAGAAATGTGTGAGCATTTATGTATTATGCATAAAGGAAAGCCAGTTGTTCAAGGGGCTTTAAAGGAAATAAAACGTGCATTCGGAAGAAAAAATTTAGTCATACATGCAGATTTCAATCTGGAATTTTTAAAGAGCTATTCGGGGGTAACAAGATCTCGGCAGACTGCAGAAGGGATTCATCTGCAAATTGAGGGAGAAGAAATTGCTGAAGGCATTTTAAAGGAGATCGTTGGAAAAGGGTTTATCCGAAAATTTGTTCTTGAAGAACCTTCATTAAATGATATTTTTATTGAAAAGGTAGGTGCTTCCTATGAATAATTTTTGGATCATACTTTGGCATACGTATTCTAGCAAAATTAAAACGAAATCATTTATAATTACTACACTTATAACACTTGTGCTAATTATTGGTTTAACAAATATGACTAAAATTATTGATGTTTTCAGTGGCGATGAGCAAGGGGAAAAAGTAGCAGTCATTGACCAATCAGGTGAGCTGTTTGCCCCGTTCAAGGAACAAATGAAGACGATTGATAAAGATGTTCAGTTACAGCTTTTTGAAGGCACAGAGGAAGAGGGAGAAAAAGCTGTAAAGAATGATGAATATAAAGGATTGCTCATTTTATCCCAAGATAATGAGAAGCTGCCAGAAGCCTCTTATAAGGCAAGGAGCATCGCTGATTCTACCCTTCCAGGTACATTACAGCAAGGGCTGCAGCAAATAAAAACACAAGCTGCCGCAACGCAGATTAATTTAACACAGGAGCAATTAGGAAAGCTATATGAACCTGTGGCATTTAGTAAAACAGCTCTTGAGGAAAATGCAAAAACAGAGGAAGAATTAAATCAAGCACGTGGACTTGTATACGTTCTGCTTTTTGTTATTTATTTCGCTGTTATCATGTACGCAAATATGATCGCGATGGAGGTAGCAACGGAGAAATCCTCGCGTGTCATGGAAATTCTGATTTCAAGCGTTTCTCCAATTAAGCAAATGTTTGCAAAAATATTGGGAATTGCCTTGCTTAGTTTAACACAAATGGCTGCATTCCTTTTAATTGGCTATTTTTTTGTGAAGCAAAACCTAGAAACAATGGAAGGCGGATTTTTTGAGTTCTTCGGTTTTGGGGATATTCCCGTACAAACGATCATTTATGCGGTTGTCTTCTTTATCCTTGGCTATTTCTTATATGCGACATTAGCAGCTTTCCTAGGCTCTCTCGTAAGCCGGATAGAGGATGTACAACAGATGATTACGCCAATGACCATTTTAATAATTGCTGGATTTATGATTGCAATGGTTGGACTTGGTCAGCCTGAAACAACCTTTATTACGATTACGTCTTACATCCCGTTTTTCACTCCGATGCTAATGTTTATGCGTGTAGGAATGCTGACATTACCTGCGTGGGAGCCGTTGCTCGGTATAGTGATCCTTCTTATAACGATTGTTGTGCTTGCTATCTTTGGTGCAAGGGTGTATAAGGGCGGCGTGTTAATGTACGGAAAAACGAATTCCTTTAAGGATATTAAAAAAGCATTGCAATTAACTAAAAATAAATAGCAATAGGGAAAAGCTTGCCAAAGGGCAGGCTTTTTTCATTACAAATAAGTAATGGTTATTAGTGAGAACGTGCATTCGCTTCTGAAATCAGTTAAAATGGTAAAAAAGAGGACGCGAGGATTATTTTATGAAAAGATTGAGATTTATCCATGCAGCTGATTTGCATTTGGACAGTCCAATGATCGGACTAAAAGCTTTGCCAGAGCAGATTTTCAGGCGGCTTCGGGAGAGCACCTTTGAAGCATTTGGAAACATTATTGATGCGGCAATTCTCCACGAGGTAGATTTTGTTATTATTGCGGGTGATTTATTTGATGGCGAGGATCGCAGTATTCGTGCACAAACAAGATTCATTAAAGAAATGAAGCGCTTGGAAGAAAAGCACATTCCCGTCTTTGCTGTCCATGGCAACCATGACCATCTGGAGGGAAAATGGACACATTTGCCGTTGCCAGAAAATGTATATATATTCCCCCATGATGTCACAGCAAAAACATATACGAATGATAGTGGGACCACCGTTAATCTTTATGGATTCAGTTATCCGAAAAGACATGTCTACGAACGTATGATTCAAAGGTATGCAAAAAAGGATAAGGCTGATTTTCATATCGGTATTTTGCATGGACATTTAGAAGGAAATAGCGATCATGGCAAGTATGCACCATTTGTCTTAAAAGAATTGCTAGATAAAGCCTTCGATTATTGGGCACTTGGGCATATTCATAAACGAAATCAACTAAATTTCCAGCCTCCTGTCATTTATCCGGGCAATATTCAAGGACGAAACCGGAAAGAACTGGGGGAAAAGGGCTGTTATTTAGTCCAGTTAACGGAAGGGGAGGCGGAACTAACATTTATCGAATCCTCCACAGTCATTTGGCGGGAATTAACAATCGATGCTGCAGCATTCTTCTCCTTTCATGAAATATATACAGTATGTAAAAAAACGGTAGATCATTTTCGATTAGATCACAAAGGGATTATTCTTACCCTGTCTCTTGAAAATGTTAATATCCCACTACAAGATTATAAAAGTATTGAAAATGGGGAACTTCTTGAAATCCTGCAGGAAGATGAAAAAGATGAGGAAGCCTTTGTATGGGTAGCAGATTTAGTGATAAAGGAAAAACTAGAATGGTCACATGAACAACTGGCGGCTGAATCTGACTTTTATCAGGAGCTTTTTCAAACAACATCCAATGCTGCTAATTTGGATAAAAGTATTTCCACTTTATATGACCACCCATCTGCTAGAAAGTTTTTAGAAGGGTTGTCGGATGAGGAAAAGAGAAGCTTAACGGCAGAGGCGGAAAAGCTTCTAGTGAATGTACTTTATAAACCATATTGAGGAGGTGAAGGAATGAAAATAACGGACATACATATTTATGGTTATGGCAAGTTATCAAGCATGAAGATTTCCAATTTAAATGATTTTCAAGTATTTTATGGGGAAAACGAAGCAGGCAAATCAACGATCATGTCTTTTATCCATAGCATTTTATTTGGATTTCCAACTAAGCAGCAATCAGAGCTTAGATATGAACCGAAGGATGGAGCAAAATATGGAGGCAAACTTACAGTGATTTTTCCAACCTATGGCAAGGCTGTTATCGAGCGGGTAAAAGGTAAAGCGGCAGGAGATGTCAGTGTGACTCTTGAGGATGGGACGCAGGGTGGGGAAGAACTCCTAAAAGAAGTATTATCAAATGTAGATAAAGTGCTCTATCAATCGATTTTCTCCTTTAATATTCATGGATTACAAAATATTCATCAGTTAAAAGGGGAGGATATAGGAAAATTTTTATTTTCTGCAGGGACATTAGGGACGGATCAGCTCGTTCAAGCGGAAAATATGCTTCTAAAGGAGCTGGAATCACGCTTTAAACCGAACGGGAAAAAACCAAGTATAAACGTTAAATTAAAGGAGCTTAAACAGCTTCACCAAGAATTAAAAAAAGCGGAGCAGCAAAATGAACAATACTGGGCGTTTCTAAAGGAGAAAGAGGAGCTAGAAAAACAAATTACTGAAAGCCATGAAGAAATTTTACATGTTCAGGATAAAAAGGCCCGATTAGAGGAATGGAAACATATTCAGCCTTTGAAAATAGAAGAACAATTGATAGAAGAAGAGCTTAAGACATTTGAAGATATTCATTTTCCAATTGACGGAATGACTAGGATGGACCGTCTGGAGCAAATGATGAAACCGCTAGAGGGGCAAATGGCTAGCCTTGCGCAGAGAATAAACCACTTAGCTAATGAGTTGGAGAGCAGTAGACCAAATGAGGATTTAATTAATAAAGAGTCAGAAATTATCGCTGCAATTGAAGGCCTCCCATTATTAGAAAAGCTTAACCAAGAAAAGGAAGAGCTCTCTGCAAAGCTCTTAGAAATGACGCAAACGGAACTCACTGTAAAAGAAAAGCTTCATTTGCCCATAGATGAAGATCAGCTTTTAAGCATTAACACAAGTGTCTTTATGAAGGAAAAAATAATCCAAATGGAAGAGCAGTATCGGCGATTAAAGGCAAAAAAACAAGATTTAGATGAACGTTTTAACGAAGGCAGACAGTTGCTTGAAGAAACGGAAGAAAGAATTAAAAGTTTAAAACATCGTCGTCTTCCTGCAAATGTTCGACTGGAGCTTGAGAAAAAAATAAAGGATGCCGATCAAAGGGAAACACTTGAACACGAACTAACACAAACAGAAGAAAGACTAAAATTTCTTCAATTAGCAGAAAAAAAAGAATGGGAAAAGACAAGAAGAAAGAAGACGCAAGATCGTATTCAATTAACGCTCTTTAGTATTCTTTTTATGATCCTTATTGTGTGGGGAATGGCAAACACAGAGTGGCCGCTAGTTATTGCTGGTGTGCTTGGCATGATTGTTACTCTCTATTTACATTATATAAAAATAACGAAATCAACGATTGATTTTATTACAGCTGAAGGAAAAACTTTAAAAGAAAAAAAGCTGCTGCTCATTCAAAAGCTGAATGAGCATGATGATTATGATGTTTCTGCAAATAGGAGTAAGCTTGAAAAGGATAGGGAATTAGTTGAGCAGCTTCGACATTATCAGCTTCTATGGGAGCAAAGAAACGAACAATACGAAAATATTTTATTAGCCTTTGAATCATGGGAAAAGGCGAAGCTAGAAACTGAGAGAAAGCTGATTGAACTCGGGGAAGAGCTATTTCTTCCACGGGATATCGCTTTATTTTATTTAGAAGATGCTTTTCAGCTAATCGAACAGCTGAAGACGCTTTACAGAGAGAAAAAGATACTCATTGAACGGAGCGAATCGGTTGCTAAGCGAATAACAGATATAAAGGAAGGAATCTCTTCATTAAGTGATGCCTATTTAAAAACGGCTCCTTCAACTATCCAAGAAACAGCATATTTATTGAGAAAGAAACTAAAAGAAGAAATTGAAAAACATATTAAACAGAATGAAAAACGTACGAAGCTATCAGAGCTTCAAGAAGAATATGCAAGAAACAAAATAGAGCTGGATTATTTTCTAATGGAGCAGAAAAAGCTCTTAGAGCTCGCACACGCAGATAATATTGAAAACTTCCGTGAGAGAGGGAAACTGGCAGAAAAAAAGGAGAAGCTGGATGAAAAACGTAAAAATATTGCTAGTCAACTGAAACGCTCCCCTTTAAAAGATGAAGAAATAGAAACATATATGAGCCTTTCAAATGTTGATTCCAGCATTCACATGTGTACGGTAAGACTGAACGAATTGAAAGCAGCAGTGCCTTTCTTGCAACAATGTCTTGCTGAAAAGAAATATGAAATTCAAGTTATTGAAGAAGGCGGCACATATGCTGAGCTGCTTCACAAATATAAACAAATGAAGGCAGAACTTGAGGTAGAAGCAAAGGAATGGGCCAAGTATGCGATTGCAAAAGACATTCTTGACAAGACAGTTGAACGCTTCAAAAATGAGCGGATGCCAAGGCTGCTAAAAAAGGCGGAAGAATTTCTCTCCACTTTAACAGATGGAAAATATAACCGTTTGTATACGAAAAAGGATAGCAGTGGTTTTCTCCTTGAAAGCAGCAATCAGCAAATATTTGAAGCAAATGAGGTTAGTCAGGCGACCATGGAGCAGATCTATGTTGCATTTAGGCTATCACTTGCTGTAACAATTTATGAGAAGCTTCCTTTTCCAATTATCATTGATGATAGCTTCGTAAACTTCGATCATGTAAGGACAGAAAAGATCATGTGCCTTTTAAAAAGCTTTAATAACAGGCAGATCCTATTCTTTACATGCCATAAGCATATGCTGCCATATTTTTCAGAAGATCAAATTTTTACAGTAAATAATACCACTAGTTTGCTAGTATAGAGGGGACATTTACACCCTCCTTTTTCAAACGAAAAAACAATTCAGTATGGTATACTATTTTCATAGAAGGGAGAGTCGGGGAACGTATGTCAAAAGGAATTATTTATTATGATGTTGGAGAACAAATTGAACTGTTTTTACTAATAAAAAATGCAACGAAAGGGATTGCGAGTAATGGAAAGCCTTTCTTAACATTGATATTCCAAGATAAAAGTGGGGAAATTGAGGCGAAGCTCTGGGATGTATCTGACGGGGATGAAAAAAGCTTTGGGCCAGAAACGATTGTTAAAGTATCAGGAGAAATTTTAAATTATCGCGGGCGCAATCAGCTAAGAATCCGTCAAATACGGCCGGCATCTCCTACTGACCCAGTAAAATTAGCAGATTTCCTTGAAACAGCTCCTATAGGTACGGATGAAATGATGGGGAAAATAACGCAGTACATTTTTGAAATGAAAAATCCGAATATCCAAAGAGTCACACGTCACTTAATGAAAAAGCATCAGAAAGCTTTTCTTGAATACCCAGCAGCAACTAAAAATCATCATGAATTTGTTTCAGGTCTTGCCTATCATGTCGTTTCCATGCTTGATTTAGCTAAAGCAATCGCAGGACTGTATCCAAGCCTCGATAAGGACCTTTTATATGCAGGTGTCATTCTCCATGATTTAGGGAAAGTTATTGAGTTATCTGGACCAATTTCGACTGTTTATACGATTGAGGGTAATTTGTTAGGCCACATAACCATCATGGTTAACGAAATTGGAAAAGCTGCTGATGAGCTTTCAATAAATGGGGAAGAGGTACTCGTTCTGCAGCACTTAGTTTTAAGCCATCATGGAAAAGCAGAATGGGGCAGTCCGAAGCCTCCAATGATTAAGGAAGCAGAGATTCTCCATTATATTGATAATCTCGATGCAAAGATGAATATGCTTGACCGTGCATTAGAAAGAGTAAAGCCAGGGGAGTTCACGGAGAGAGTATTCGCATTAGATAATCGTTCTTTCTATAAGCCAGTTTTTCATAAATAACTTTTTACAGTCGTTTCTTCAGAAGGAGCGGCTGTTTTTCTATGAAAAAAATAAATAGTTGGTCTGATAAATTGAGTAAGCCTTTATGTACGAAGGAATACCTAGAGCAGGGAAATAAAGCAAACCGACATTTACATACTTGGTTATGAGCAGATGCTGATGAATGTTTTTTTTACAAAGGAAGAAAAGCAGAATCATAAATTCCGATTCGTGGCATAAATTTTAATAAAGCTAGGACAATCCTTGAACAAGGGGGTAAAAAGATGGTTACGATGCCAATTTGGGCTTATTTTGTTGTAGTTGGGATTCTTATAAGTGCTTATATGGCTTTTATGACGGGAAAAGAGGAACGGAAGCTGGAGGATGAAAGCATTGAACTCGAAGGAAGGGTGTATATGGAAAGAATTCAAAAGGAGAAGGAAGCTAGAAGAGGGTTATGAACTTAGATATGCTGTTATATTGAAAAATAGGTCCCGTTTAGGGGACCTATTTTTATTGAAAAGGAAATTACTTTTGATCTTCTGTACTGTTCTTTAAGATGTTTTTTAGTTCTTTATCATTGATTTTTACTTTAGCATCTTTCAATTCGCGTTCCATTGCTTTCTCAATTGTTGCTCCGTCAAGCTTTGAAACCTTTACTTCATACTCCATTTTTTCTTTCATTTCTTCAAAAGGCTTTTTCTCTTTTTTCTCAGTTGTTTGGATAATATGGTAGCCGTGTTGTGATTTAACTGGTTCACTGATTTCATTTACATCAAGTGCATATGCAGCCTCTTCAAATTCAGGAAGCATTTGTCCAGCCCCAAACCAGCCAAGGTCACCGCCATTTGCTGCAGAACCTGGGTCTTTAGAGTATTCTTTTGCCAAATCTTCAAATTTTTGACCTTCGTCAAGTTTTTTCTTAACTTCCTTCGCTGTAGCCTCATCCTCAACTAAAATATGACGAGCCTTAATTTGTGGCTTGTAATTATCGTAGTATTCTTTAACTTCCTTATCTGTAACTTTCACATCTTTAATGGCTGCCTTTTCCTGCATAAGGCCAGTTTTGAAAGTTTCTCTCAAATCTGCCTCATCTTTGTATCCGTATTGTTGAAGAGCGAGCTCAAAGTTAGCTCCAAGTTGTTCCTTTAGCTCATCAACCTTTTCATCCAATTCTTCATCCGTTACTTTATATTTTTCTGAAAGAACCTTATCATAAACAAGCTCTCTAAGTGCTTGCTCACCATATTTTTCTTTCATTGCGTTGTAAAGCTCGTCCTTTGAAATATCACCGGCTTTTGACTCAACAACGACATCTCCAGATCCATTTGTACTGTTACATGCAGTTAATCCTAAAACCCCAGCCGTAAGTGATAGGGTAATAATCCATTTTTTCATGTTGAACACTCCCAATTGTATTTGTTGATATTCGATTTCACAAAACCTACTATACCATAAATGTCAGGTAGAACAAAAACAATAACCTATAAAGTAGGCAAGAAAATATGTGTTCATCACTCCCAATTCATTTGTTTAGTCATATGATGAAAGAGAAAACTTTCATACGGAGAAATAAACTGGGTCAAGAATTTAGGATAAGTCGAGATAGGTGCCTATTCGCCCGTGGAAGTAATTGAATAGGATATGGTAGCAACATGAAAGGAGGGTGTTCTCATGGGTGCAGGGTATGGATACGGCGGAGGTTTCGCGTTAATCGTAGTGTTGTTCATCTTGTTAATAATTGTTGGCGCTGCTTGGCTATAACAAATATGGAAGGGAGGAAACAATATGTCTGGTAGAGCTGGAAATGGATACGGCGGAGGCTTTGCTTTAGTAGTCGTATTATTTATCCTTTTAATTATTATTGGTGCATCCTGGTTGTAATGGCAGGACATAGCGTTAATCCGCCCTAAATGAAGCTGGACAAAGAAAAGCGGAATCGGCTTGAACAGGTCCGACAAGCATAAGATGAACCACAGGGGAAGGCGTACTTTGCCTTCAACTGGGGAGCAGCTTATGACCTCGAGGACCTAGCCGATGAAGCTAGACACGAGAAAAGCGGAATCGGCTTGAACAGGTCCGACAAGCATAAGATGAACCACAGGGGAAGGCGTACTTTGCCTTCAACTGGGGAGCAGCTTATGACCTCGAGGACCTAGCCGATGAAGCTAGACACAAAAAAGCGGTGGGACACTTTTCCCGCCGCTTTTTTGTATGCATTTTCTCTTTGTCAATTAAGCATATAATATTTCAACAAATGAGGAGATCAAAAGAATGGTCACTAAAATATTAATCGTTCGAAATACTTTAGGCTGCCTTTCTTCGGGGATATCCTTTTGTAGGCAAAGGGAATTTGTCATTTTGTTAATATTATATAAAATAAAAACAGCAAAAATTATAAAAATGGAGATCATAGAAAATTCCCTCCTTAAAACAGTCAGTGATTTAAAAAATGACATGCAAGGTGATATGTTATTTACAATAACAAAAATTCCTAAAAAAAGATAGTATTTAAGATTCCTTACGTATTATTATGGATACATGCCGCATTCATTTAAACTAAATTAAGAATAGTTACTTCTCAGCAAAATTTCAAAGCCTTCATCGTTTTCTTCAATATATGAACGATTTGGCGCAGACAGCACATTTTTGGCACAAACAAAATCAGAGAAACTAATGCCAACATGAAAAGCTAGTAAAATGGTAGAATAGTGAACATAATGCGGAAAATAAATACATGCCAAAATCAATAAACTATTAATTGTGACAAACGGTGTAAATAATGTGATAATAAATTTCCACTTTGCGATCGGTTCATTGACTTTAATATGGATGATTGGCAGTAGCCCATATTTAATGGTTACTATTTTTTTTACTTTATTGCCAAGATGGGCAACCGGTAAATAATGAAGCAGCTTATGAAATGGGTACATGATCCACAAGCATAGGATAAATAATAAAAAATAGTTGTCATAAAAGGAAGCAGCCCCAAACAAATATTGAGCAGGAACATAAATAATAATAAACGTTAGCAGCATTGTTAAGGAAGACATAAAGAAAAGTCTTTGAGATCCATAATGCTTATTAATATTAATTGTCTTCCAGCAATTCATTGATCATCCCTCCAAGAGGAGAAAATAAATTTCCATAAAACTCACTAAGATACTGTACGATGAAAAAGAGAAAAAATCAATAGGGAAAAAACATACATTTTGTCGAAGAATAATTATGAACATATAGCATAATAAATATGCCTGTATGGATATATATATGGAGGAACAAGGTGGACATATACATATTGATGGAGAAAATTAATAAACTAGAATTTCAGCAAAAACTGCTTTTGAAGGTTATTGAAAATCCAAACAATTCCTTCTATAAATTAGTGGTTGAAAAATCACTTGGAGAAAAGGACGTAAAGGCATTCAAACAACTTTGTGAAGAAATGAACATGAAGTGGGAAGAACAAAAAGCGGAAGGATTTGTTTATTTTCATCCGCTTTATAAAGAATTTGAGAAGCGTTTACATCCTAATCTTACAGCTTATGATGTTATTCATGCGTGTATAAAACAGCAATTATTTCTACCTCTAATGAAAGAACTAAGAAGATATCTATGATTCTAAACACTTTCCTGCAAGGTTGACTCCTTTTTACTTAGCTTGCCTTCTATCTCTACAAAATCATTTTCGAGGTTCGAGAATGATTTTTCAAAGATTTCCATAAAGTCATCGCCGTATATATTTCTGACAATCGCCATTATTTCAATAATGTCAGGGAATTTACCATACAGGTCTCTTAACGGCCTTGCCCCTGAATAGACTGCATTTTTGTCAGGATCATAAGTCTCCATTAGACTTAATAAAATGCTTTCACCTGCATCAGTCAGTTCAATATACGTATTCCTCTTGTCACTCTCCTTTTTCGAAAATTTAAGCAATCCTCGTTCTTCAAGCTTTTTGGAGAAGTTAAATGCGGTAGATACGTGCATAACACCAAATTTAGCTACATCAGAGATGGAAGCCCCTTTTAAATGGTAGGATATCCAGAGAATATGATGTTCGTTAATATTTAAATCATACGGTTTGATCCATTGCTGCCAATCTTTTTCAATTGTCTTCCACAATGCTTTACTCAATTGAGCAATCCTCTGGCTAAAGATCATTGCTTCCTTTATAGAATACAATTTATCGTTCATATTCAATAATCACCTTCTTTTTAAGTGTCTAATAACATTATGCCAATAAAACAAAAATTAATAAAGATATAAATTTACAAAATTTTTAGAAATTGATTCATATTTTGATTTCTATAATGAGTAAAAACGTGAAATAAGTATATAAATAAATGGAGATTGGCAAAAGTTTATTTTATAAAATAAACCTCTAACGATAACTTTTCACTTTATTAATATATTTGTTTTCGGTCTGAAAAGGAAAAATCCTTCTTTTTTTTATGAAAGAAAGGATTTTTTTATCAAAAGCGTTATATTTTAGGCTTTCAAATGATTTATATTTTCTTCAAGCTCGTTCATTGCGCTTTCAATAGCTTGTAATTCTTTCTGCAGTTCTTGCTGATGGGGGAGGATGTCAGCTTTCCATTTATTAATAGAGTTTTTAACATCGGATGAAAAAGCTAATATTTCTTTTTTTCCTTCTTTTGATGCATGGATCGTTGCATCTTTTACATGAATTACCTTCTTTTTTAATTCAATCATTTGATTTTGTATACATTTTTTCTTTTCTTGGATTTTATTTCGGGTGTCTCTGCCAGGTGCTGGAGCGGATAGTAAAGTGCTTATTCCTGCTACAGTGCCTCCAATAATAAATCCAATGAGCAATGATTTTGTTTTCAATTATTTTCACCTCTCATGTATCTCTATATATAGATTTTACTACAAAGAAAAGAAAAATCCTTCATTTAAATGTGAAGGATTTTCGCTATAATTGCGGTCTATCTAAAGGATGAAAAGAGTATAGTTCATATTTGCAAGAAAGCAAGCATACATTTAATTAATTGTACAAACCTGGACCAATAGAAAAGGGGTGGGGACGAAAGATGTCAGGGTTAATTGCAGGCATATTTACACTAGGGGCTTTATTCATTGCTGGAGGTGTTCATTTCTTTTTAGCAATAAGGAGACCCGTCGTATACCCTCCTAAATATATATTAAGAAGGAGAGCAGCTGCTTTAGCAGCAGGTGGAATCGGATTTTTGCTAATAGGGGTAATTATGCATAGTTTTAAATAAAACAAAAAACCCGCTGCAGCGGGTTTTTATGATTATTGCTTTGCAGTAATCGTTGATTGATTTGTTAGCTTCGTCCGTTTCATAATGGATTGTGCAATTGGATACAGAATGGCCATTGTGATCGTGTTAACAATGGTTGCCGGCAGGACAACTGCACCAAATAATGCAGCAAATGGACCAGGCAAGCCAACAATAAAATAAGCTGATGTTAAAAAGACAATCCCAGAAATCAGTGTTCCAATGGCAGTTAGAACAGAAGCGCTAATAATTGAATGATGAAACTTTTTTAATAAAAGGAAAAGCGCGAAGAAGATTGCAGCAGTAATCGGTTTATCAATAATGTTTGGGAATAGCCCACCAGGGAAGGTGGTTGTAAGCCCTGATATAAGTCCTGTTGCTAATGATAGAAGTAATACACTTTTTCGTTCAGGAAAAAGGATAATACCTAAAAACATCATTGTTAACATCATATCTGGCTTCATACCTGCACCAAAGCCAGGCATAACTGCATGCAATACCGCACCCATTCCCACTAAAAGTGAAAGGGCAACAAGATTTTTCGTATTCATTTCTCATCTCTCCTATTCTCGTCTCAACAATTTTTGTTCCTCCTGCAGTGCGCTCTATGCCTGCAGCGAAAAACTTGTCATTATTATATCATATAACAACTGAAAAAGAAGAAAAAATTTTCAGTTAGATTTCTTGAACTTTTTCATAAATTCTGCTAGCTGAAGAACATGCTCCATTGGCATCGCATTGTAAATGGAAGCGCGGCAACCCCCAACAGAGCGGTGACCGTTAAGGCCAATAAAGCCTTCTTCTTTCGCTTGATGCAGAAAGTTCGTGGCTGTCTCTTCATTATGAAGATTAAAGGTAACATTCATTTTTGATCTGCTTTCCTTTTCAGCATGTCCCAGATAAAATCCTTCACTGCAATCAATGGCATCATAGAGAATCATTGCTTTTTCCTCATTTCTTTGTTCAATAACCGTTAAACCGCCTAATCCCTTTGCCCATTCGAGCACGAGCTTCAGTAAATAGATCGCAAGTGTCGGTGGTGTGTTATAAAGTGAGTTGTGGTTTGCGTATGTGTTGTAATTAAGCATGGTAGGCAAATGACTGCCTGACTCTGATAAAAGCTTCTTTTGAATAATAACGACAGTTACCCCAGACGGACCAAGATTTTTTTGTGCTCCAGCATAAATAAGATCAAAATCCTCGATATGAATCTTCCTGCTTAATAGATCGCTAGACATATCCGCAACTAATGGAATTCTTGCATTGGTAGGAAACTGCTGCCACTGGGTGCCATAAATCGTATTATTGCTTGTTATATGAAGATAGGCAGCATCTGCTGATATCTCTATATTTCCAGTAGGGATAGCTTTATATTGCTGATTTTTGCTTGAAGCAGAAATAAATGTTTTTCCCACCTTTTCCGCTTCCGTCAGTGCCTTTTCAGCCCATGCACCAGTTAAAACGTAGTTGCCTGTTCTTCCTTCTGTGAGGAAATTCAGAGGGACCATCGAAAACTGCAGGCTTGCTCCGCCTTGAAGGAAGAGAACCTCGAAACTGTCTGGTATAGATAGGAGATTACGCAATAAGGAAATTGCCTGGTGGTGAATAGTTTCATATTCCTTGCTTCTATGGCTTAGCTCCATGACAGCCATTCCGGTATCATTAAAGTTAAGCCAGTTCTTTTCCGCCTCTTTTAGTACGGTTTCTGGTAAAACAGCGGGACCTGCATTGAAATTAAGTGCACGATTCATCATTTTCCCTCCCAAAGTATCTGTCATACGGTAATGAATTAAAGATATTCCTATGGTAACAAATAAAATTCATTTGTACAGACTTAATTATGAATATTACGAAAAATATAAATGAAAAGGCTTCATTACTTCTGTTCGAACCCACGGATGTACATGCCGGTCTGCTTCATTTATTATTTCAGATAAAAGAATTCCTATTTGAAACAAAGTTGGAACTCATTTTACAGTGATAATTTATTTTGAATTGGAAAAAATAATGGATAGGAAAGGAGGGCATAGCGAATGTTTGTGAAAAAGTGTTTAACAGGATTGGTCGTTTTGCTTGCGATGGTTGTGGCTGAAAACACTGCAGGTTCACTTTGTGTTTTTGCCGAATCCAATGTCGCAGTACAACCTATGGAGACGGTGAAAGAACTTGAGATCGAGCTGAACGATGATTATTTTAATCCGAAAGACATTACTATTCCAAATGGGACAACCACAACGTTGATATTGAAAAATAATGGGAAAAAGGAACATACCTTTACAGTGGAAAAGCTCGGAATTGACGCTGAAATCCAGCCTGGGAAAGAAAAATCCATTACCGTGAAGCCGAAACAGCCCGGTACATATGAACTGATCTGTCGGTACCATTTCCAGGAAGGAATGGTTGGAAAAGTAATAGTTAAATAGCAAGAACAGCTAAGAGGGAGTTGCTGCAGCAACCCCCTTTCTATTGCATTACCTGTGTTTGAATTAGGGGATAATTTCAAAAATAGTACCTTGGTTAAAGTCTGTTACTTTCATCGAACCATACACCCCTAAATATAGTGTGGTTTGATTAAGATTCGTTCCCAAGCTAACATAATAAGCTGACTCGGACCCAAAGTTGTATTCGGTTTGAATCATACTAAAATCATTTAGTTTACAATCTGTTCTTATTCTAGTATAAGCTAAAACCCCTTTTGCCGGAGAGCCTGATCCTTCTTTCCGAGCAAGATCCGTAAACACAACACTACCAGATAAAGAGGGGATTCTATTCCCCATATAGGCTTGTACGCCTGTAAGTGCAGTTCCTCCAAATTTATCAGGTCTTTGATCTTTATGGAAATAACTAGTTAAAGGCTGAATCCGTCTCACCGCAGTTTTAATTGCCTCATTGTAATAAACAATTGTTTTCTCATCCAAAGTTGTATTTTCAGAGCAGCCACTTATAATCGAGGTAGGAAAACTACCTTCCCAGCCACGCCAGCCAAAATTAATAACCCCTTCTTGATCGGCTTCAGATTTCATTAAAAAAGTTTGAACAAGCTCGGTAACAGGTATCGGCTTATAATGAACGAATGAAAAAATTGATTCGACCGAATCCTGTCCGACATTTCCGACATACTTGATATATTGATTATAATACCTTTGAAATGAAATGCCCGGTATATTCCGAACCCCTTTGGCAATCACTGTAAGGGTTTCTTGAATAGGTACAGGAAGTTCATGAAACCGTGTGACTACTGGAGGATTTTGAATAAATGTATTCTTGCTTACGTCCATCTCAATTATTTTACCGGCGATTTCCATATCATTCTGGCTTAAATTGAATGGATCGTAGCCTGCTCCTCCATCTCCTGTTGTTAATACAAGTTTTCCCGTTTCAGGTGAAAAGTTTAAGCTATTGACACCATTATGATTAAAAAATGGTCTTCTTACGTTTAGCAATGTCCGTCGTTTTTGAGGTTGACCATTCGATGGTAAAATCCATTCTTCCACCGTATCAATATGATTATATTGAGTTTTTCTATTATTCCACCTTCTGTTTAACGTTTTTTGATCACACGGGTTAGGTGAAAAAGATTCAGGAAGAGCACCCGGGCCTTGTGTCCCAGCTACTGAATAATGAAGATAAAACTGCCCGTTATAATAAAATTCGGGATGAAACGCCAGCCCTAGTAAACCACGTTCATCATATCCACCAACTGAAACACCTGCTTCTGAAGTACCTAGTTGTATGATTTTCGTGCGAATATCTAAAAAAATCCTAATGTTTCCATCTCTTATGTAAAAAATCTCTCCCACCTGGGTTGCAATAAATAATGTTTCATTTGAGTCACCTGGGAGTATAGCAGTTTTTATAACGGTCGGTAAATTTATCCTACTTACAATGGGCCGTAACCGAACCTTAACTTTTCCTAACAAACTTTCACACTCCTTCTCAGTTTTTTATTAAAGCATATGATCAGAAAGGTTTTATTAATACTTAATAATGGCGGAAGAATGAATCTATCAGAGGATTGAGCTGGAGTAATCGTGGCTTTCATAAACGTACGATGATTATATAAAGCCGCTATTAATCGTTTAGCAGGAAGAAAATACAGTGATTTTTATATAAAACGGAGAATAGCATAAAGGGAGTTTAATATTTGCTGGGGGTGGGATACATGAAGAGGATAAAAAAAAAGGCTATACACTATTGGCAGCAGCCTTTCTTAGGAATCAAACATGATCTTACAGAAATGTCAACTACCACTAAACTATTAATTACCTCGGTATTAAGCTCGTTTGCAGCCATTTTTCAGTCAGCAGGGGGATATGCACCTGGTATCGGTTTTTTGGTAAGTGCCTTGACGTCGTTTCCCATATTTTTAGCAACGATTGTATCCATCAGACACGGATTGCTTTCTTATTTTGTTACGATGTTCCTTTTATTATTTATCCAGCCTAGCGAACTACTTATTTTTTCTTTTACAACGGGTGTTTTAGGATTGGTGCTTGGTGTTTCCTTCTATAAGTTAAATATAAGATTATGGGTTGTTTTATCGGCCGGTGCAAGCTTATTTATGGGAATAATAACGATCCTTTTTATTTTTCGTTTTCCAGTGTTAGGATCAGGTGTTGGTACATCAATTCAATTTCGATCTATAGTAATGATTGGGATGTTCAGTATGCTATATGCATGGATAGCTGCAGAAGCTTGTTTTTTTGTTTTGAAGCGATTGGCTCAAACTCTTCCCAATAAAGTGATCAAGCAAGTGTCTAACAAGCAGGATTAAGTGTTTCAGGTATTTATGGCCTGGCAAGAGAAGAATGATGTAATCCACGATAATAGAAACCGTCATTTTGTTTAATTTTACTCAAAATAACGGTTTCTATATTTGCTGCTCCCTCTTAGATATGTTTTTTTATCCCATCAGCAATTTCCTGCAAATCAGCAGGCGTATAATCAGATTGATGAGATTTCCAAACTGCGCCAAAGCCATCCCCGCTACCATATCTAGGAATCAGGTGCATATGGTAATGGAAAACAGTTTGTCCAGCTTGTTTGCCAGTGTTCGTAATGACATTCATCCCAACTGGATTAAACTGCTCTTTGATTGCATTAGCTAATTGAGGGACAACCTCAAAAATGTTACGTGCAGCTTCTGCACTTAAATCATAAATATTTTCATTATGTATTTTCGGTATAACTAATGTATGGCCTTTCGTTATTTGGCTAATATCAAGAAAAGCCATAACATGTTCATTTTCAAAAACCTTGGCTGAAGGGATTTCACCATTTACAATTTTACAAAAAATACAATCGCTCATTTGAAACAACTCCTGTATGATCTATTTTCAATTATCTTATCATATATAAAAAAAGGTTAAAAGGCAGGATCCGCATGGAATCCTGCCTTCGTGAAGGGGAATGCTTCTTCAAATAACGTTTTCTACATCAGGTTCTTCCCTTTGATAAACACCTCATTTATGAAATGATTGTGTTTACTTCTAGAGACTTTCGATCTTTGTTCAAGCTAACCATCCCCTAATCTCTATATGTTTTACAACGTATAAAGCAGGACATTGTCTTTTACAAACACCTCATTTCAAAGTGAATGTTAGACCACCAACGAGGTTAGGCGATCAGAACGCTAGATCTCTTGGTTCATTTAGCAGCATTGCCCAATGCAACCATCCCCTTAGAGTTTAAACGTACGAAGCTTTTCATGAAAGTGCATTTAGCTGTCTGCGACAGACACCTCATTTCAAGTTTTGATAATTCTTTAGGTTATCAAAAAACTTGTTCCCCTTCATGAATAGAATCCCCGGACTCAAATTTTATATACACGTAAAAAACGTTTTTATCTAATGATATTTCCATCTCCAGATTGGACAAGGGGATGCCGCGTTTCTTACAATAGAGGTAGAAAAAAAGGAAGGACGTTGGATATGGCTCTTTTGCAAATAGAGAATGTAACGGGTGGATATACAAAAAACCCTGTATTGAAGGAAGTTTCTTTTGAAGTAAAGGAAAAAGAAATCGTCGGCTTAATCGGCTTAAATGGAGCTGGGAAGAGTACGACTATTAAGCATGTCATTGGACTGATGGAACCGCATAGCGGGGAAATTACTATTAATGGGAATGCATTTCATAAAGATAAAGAGGGGTATCGAAGACAATTCACCTTTGTACCAGAAACACCGATTCTTTATGACGAGCTGACCCTTAAAGAACATTTAGAGTTAACAGCGATGGCTTATGGGCTCAAGCCTTCTGAATATAAGGAACGGATGGAAAGACTGTTAAAAGAATTTCGTATGGAAAAAAGGCTGAAATGGTTTCCTGCACATTTTTCAAAGGGAATGAAACAGAAGGTAATGATTATGTGTGCATTTTTAGTACAGCCATCCCTATATATTGTCGACGAGCCTTTTGTTGGACTTGATCCACTTGGGATCCAATCCTTACTTGATCTAATGAAAAAAATGAAAGAGAATGGGGCGGGAATATTAATGTCGACCCATATATTAGCCACTGCCGAAAGATATTGTGACAATTTTGTTATTTTACATGAAGGGAAGGTACGAGCTAAAGGGACATTGGCTGAATTAAGAAAGCAATTTTCGATGCCGGAAGCGACATTGGATGATATATATATTCAACTGACAAAGGAAGAAGATTATGTTTGATGAAAAGAAATTATGGAAAGAACGGTTTAATCGGAGAATCAAAGAGTTAAGCAGGTATTTGCGGTATATTTTTAACGGACATAATGTCATTGTTATGGTTTTTTTGCTGGGAACAGCCGTTTTTTATTATCAGCAATGGTTGACAACTGTTTCTGAGGATTTTCCAGCAGCCATTATCATGGCAATCGTACTGGCGTTTATCCTAACTTTTACTCCGATCTACACATTTCTTATTGAAGCGGACCGAATTTTTCTCCTTCCGCTGGAAAGTAGGCTTCAAGGCTTTTTTAAACGCTCATTGGCTGTCAGTTTCCTTCTCCATACGTATTTGCTTGTCATGGGTTTAGCTATATTCATGCCGATGTATGCAAGTGTAAATAATGGAGATTTTCATGTCTTTTTGCCGTTTTTACTGACAATATTAGTTTTGAAGATGTTTAATCTCCTTATTCGCTGGAAAGTGCAGTACTATGTTGAGAAATCCGTTCATCTTTTTGATACTTTAATTCGTTATGCAGTAAATGCCGTATTTTTATTCTTTCTTTTTTCAAATCAAGGTTTACTGTTCCTTTTACCAGAGATCTTGCTTTTGCTCCTCTTATATTTTTATTACAGTAAAAACACGAAGGAAAAAAGTTTGAAATGGGAGTTTTTAATTGAACTGGAAGAGCGAAGAATGACCTCCTTTTACCGATTAGCTAATCTGTTTACAGATGTACCGCATTTACGCGATCGTGTGAAAAGACGTTCATGGCTTGATTGGCTGTTTAGCAGGCTAGCTTTTGCACAGAAAAATACGTTTAGCCATCTTTTTGTAAGAACCTTTTTACGTGCAGGCGATTATTTTGGTCTATTTGTTCGTTTGACTCTAATAGGTGCTGCAGGGCTGTATTTAATCTCATTTGGATATGGTCAAATTCTGCTTGTTATACTTTTTATGTATTTAACAGGCTTTCAATTGCTGCCGCTATGGAACCATCACCAAAATAAACTATGGACAAGGCTATATCCAGTTAAGGACGGAATCAAGGAAAAATCGTTTAAAGGTCTTTTGTCTAGAATATTATATTTACAGGCGTTGATCCTTTCGCTTGCTATTTTAGCAAAAGGCGAGGGGATCATAGCAATAATCTCACTTATTGCTGGCATTGGATTTGCTTACCTTTTTACTCATTTCTATATTCAAAAGAAGCTTACTTTCTAATATTTGTACATTAGAAAAGTGAAACCTTTCCTGCGGACTAACGTATCAAATAATACAGAGTGTAAAGGAAGGGAAGCTTATGAACGAGTACGAAATACTTGTAAATCGCGAGATAGAGGATTGGAAACGCCAAATGGTGAAGCGATCGAGTCTTCTTAACAGACTTTCGAAAAAAGCGCAGACAAAGGTAAATAATTTGATACCGGACAAGGTCCATCAAATGTTGACAGAGAGTATAAAAAATATGGTAAAAGCCACATTAGTCGGCTCAAATTTGACGACCAAAAAGAGTCAATACTCCTTAAGCACACTGGCTGAAATGGATGAACTAGTAATGAAAAAACTTTCCATTTATCGAAAGACAGCCGTGGTGGAAGGAGCAGGGACAGGGGCAGGAGGCATTCTGCTAGGTTTAGCAGATTTCCCGCTGCTTCTTTCAATAAAAATGAAATTCCTTTTTGAAGCGGCCTCTATTTATGGTTTTGATACGAATGAATATGAAGAAAGACTGTTTATTCTGCATGTGTTCAAGCTGGCCTTCTCCAGCGATGAAAAGAGAAGGGAAACGATGGAAATTGTAGAGAATTGGGATAAAAGAAAAGCTGGATTCATTGACATGGATTGGCAGGAATTTCAGCAGGAATATCGGGATTATATTGATTTTGTAAAGATGCTTCAGCTTGTACCAGGCATTGGTGCGGCCGTAGGTGCCTACGCCAATAATAATTTATTGGAGCATCTTGGAGAAGTAGCGAAGAATTCCTATCGGATACGGACATTAAAAACAGCCCCAAAATCTGAATGAGATTAGGGGCTATTTTTTGTCCAGCGCAAGCGTCCTATCACCTATTCATGCGCCTGTACTTTTATAAGAATGATATTGAATGGCGGCAGCACCAAGGGT
>NZ_JALDXW010000005.1:0-165267 GCF_032154635.1 Cytobacillus sp.
CCCCAATTTGATTAAAAAATACGAAAAGGGGTGTTCATCAGGGTGATGAATCCCCCAACTTGATTAGGAAACTGAAGAAGCAACCCTACGAAAATTTGAAACTTTTAAAATATTATACCGTAATAAAAGTAGTGTGAACGACGGAGGGGATAATTTGAAAATTGTTTTATGGGCTATTGCGGGAATAGTGATTGTACTTGGTTTGATAGCAGGCATTGCTTTTTTAATATACCAAAGAGAAATAAAAAAGATGAATGCTAATTATTTAATAGAGTTTATTAAGGAAAAGGCGAAGAATGAGAATGTCGCATTATCGATTAATTACAATAATGAAAAATGGGTAGGAGTGAATGAAACGATACCGCTCCCCTTAGCAAGCACGGTTAAAATCATTATAGCAATTGAGTTTGCTCAGCAGGCGGCAGATGGGCGAATTGATCCGAAGAAGGAGGTTAGTTTACAAGAACTAGACTTATTTTATGTTCCGAAAACAGATGGTGGTGCTCATGAGGCATGGCTTGCCCAATTAAAGAAGGACAATATCATGAATCACGTACCTTTAAGCAAAGTTGCTAAGGGAATGATTGCTTTCAGTTCGAATGCCAATACTGATTATTTGATTCAGGTTCTTGGCTTAGAAAATATTAATCGAGTGGTTGAAAGCATAGGCATATCAAATCATGAGCCCGTTTATCCAATGGTTGGTGCTCTTTTTATTCCTTCAAGGTTAATGGCAGAAAAGAATTTAACAAAAAAGGAATCATTGCAAGAGCTTAAACAAATGGACATGAACAACTATCGAAGTCTCGCGATTACTATTCACAATAACCACCTCAGCCAGCCGCTAACTTCTCAAGAGAAACAATCATTAATTAAAGCGATGAATATGGAATGTCAAAAAATCTGGTCGGACCGTTTAACACGATCGACTACTAAAGACTATGTGTCCATAATGAAGAAACTAAACAGGAAAGAGTTTTTTAATAAAAACGTTCATGAACATCTTGATCCAATCATGGAACAAATAATGAAAAACCCTAAGAATGGGGGATGGCTCCAGCATGCAGGGCAAAAAGGGGGATCTACTGCATTTGTACTGACAATGGCGATGTATGCGACAGATAGGGAAGGGAATCAAACCGAATTTGCCTTTTTTGCCAATGATTTAACGTTAATAGAGCAAACGAAACTTTCTCGAGTGCTAAATGAGTTTCAGCTGAAGTTTTTGAGGGATACAGAATTTCAAAAACTTGTGAAATCAGAATTAGCAAATGTATAAAGGATAATGATATTAATGCCAATCCGCCAATGTGATATTCTCCTTGGCCATTGTCTCGAATGCGCTGTTCACATTGCTCTCCCATGGGCGAGGTACTCGTGTGTTCATTAAATAAATATAAGCTTTGGAGAATGATTGAAGTGATGTATCTATTTGTGTATTCGTGAAGCAACCAATTTTACCTAATTCAACAACAACTGCATGAATATGCTGATTATAATTTTTATAGAATGGTACGAGCTGAACCGCATGAGATACTTGCCTACCCATTTTTACAGTTAATAGTCATGCCTGGATATTTTTCAAGGATGCATACTGAAATGTCTAACAATACAGTGTCCCCAATGGCCAATATTTTCGATTAGGTGGCGGACCGATAGCCAAGTGATTGAAGGGATTTAGTAAATAGACTTAAAAATAAAAGCTATCACACTGTTTTAGTAAGGGGAATGAATATTCCAAAGCTCAATACAAACGAGAAAAGACCACTAGGAATACCGGAACAACGAAGACAAGTTTGTTCAAAAAGACATTAGCTAGATACTAAATACCATCTAAGAAAATGAATTTCTAGACTGTTCCTTTGGATTTTGCCCAATCCGATAGTTGTCATGATCCTTTGAAAATACTGAACTTCTATATGAAAAGAGGTCAGTAAATTAAGTAGTAGATGTCGATATTCAAGGAATCTTTGACAGCGTTGACCATAATTGGATGATAAGAGTTCTTATAACGACAAATGGCTGACTTTAACATACTAAGAATAATTGGTAGGTTCCTTAATGGTGGATAACCTTAGTTTGAAATGATAACTTTATAGATCAAACTTCTCCTGCAGCAAAAAAATACTAGATTTCTCCAAATAAAAGCCTAAAATGAATAATGGGAGGTTTTATTCATGCAAGAAATTAGCAATCTCGCATTATTCATTATTCTTTTATTTGTCTTTGTCCCAATTATTATTTCAATGAATCAAAAATTAGGAATGGGCAAGGATATTCTCTATTCATCCATTAGAGGATTTATTCAATTATTGTTATTGGGTTTTTTTATTTCTTTTTTATTTTCCTTAGAAAATATTGTCGTCGTTTTTGGCTATATTTTTCTAATGATGATTATTGCCTCATTAAATGCATCAAAAAGGGGAATGGATCGGAAAAAATCTTTTTTTATTTTGCTCGCTGGAATATCACTATCTGTCCTTCTCTGTATTTGCATTTGGCTCGTTTTTGAAATTATCCCACTTGAGGCACAATATTTAATTCCAGTAGGCGGGATGTTTATTGGTAATGCGATGATTGCTGGTGCGGTTGTTTTGGAAGCTATGAAAAACAATCCCGAAATGGAAGAAGAATTTTTAAAAAAGAAGGCAATTAAAATCGCTATGATTCCAACAGTGGATATGTTAAAAACAGTTGGTCTTATTCAAATACCTGGAACAATGACGGGGATGATTCTTGCTGGGGCAGATCCTTTTGGTTCAGTAAAATATCAGATTTTTATCATATTTACCTTATTAGTCGTATCATCATTGGCAGCGATAATTGTCTGTTTATTAAATTATAAATATATTATCAAAGACGTTGCCTTCGAAAAGGATACAAGTATTACGCAATAAGAGGGTGAACGGTGTGAAGCAAATGAATATTTTACAAAAGGTTATCGATTACATAGAGGAACACATAAAAGAAGAATTAGATCCGAGGGAATTAGCAAACCTAGCTGGTTATTCGCCTTTTCATTTTTATCGGCTTTTTCATCTGCATACTGGCTATCCGATCATGGAATATGTTTTAAGAAGAAAATTGCAGTATGCCTTATTTGAGCTTGTAAATGGAAAGAAAATTATTGATATTGCTTTGGATTACGGTTTTCACACGCATGCTGGTTTTACAAAAGCATTTAAACGGTGTTTTGGCTGTCCTCCAAGTCTATACAAGCTTCATTGTCCAGCCTCTCCTCCGATCCGGCCGAATTTAGTACAGTTGCAGCATAAGGAAGTAGGTGGGATGATCCTGCAGCCGAAAATGATTTCAAGAGAAGCATTTTGGGTAGCTGGAAAAATGTTTGAGGTTCACATGGAAAATATCTCATACACGAGAGATGCGCCTGCTTTTTGGGAAGATGGCGGCTTTAATGATGGTTCTGTTGAGACGACTCTATATAAAACTCTTAATCCAAAGAAGCATGGGGAATATTGCATTAATTTTAATAATGATGAAATTGGAAATTGTTTTACATTTCTATTTGCAGTAGAATATGATCAAAATCAGGATCTTCCACCTCAAATGGTTAAGCGGGAGATTCCTGCCGCTACATATGCGGTGTTTAAAACACCATTAGTGGAAGTAAGTCAGTTTCCTTCTTCTATTAAAGGTACTTGGCGTTATATTATTGAAGACTGGCTTCCACATTCAGGTTATGAAGTAGATGAAAGCAGCTATGATTTTGAATATTATGATGAAAATTGCCATCATTGGGAGCATGAAAAAATTTATATGGAAATTCATCTACCCGTTAAAAAAAAGAGAAGGGTGAAGATTTCACCCTCTAGAAACTTTTAATGCTTTTCTTAATAAATACAATACAGGAGATATTAGCATAGCACTGATAAAGATTGCAGTCTTTATCGACAATATCGAAGCAATTCCGCCAATGATCGGTCCGCAGCTAATTTGTCCAATCGAATCTACCTGACCTTTCATCGAGAAAAAAGTTGCCCGGACGGAAGATTCCGGAATGATCGTATTAAGCCATATTTCTTCCAGCGGCTGCATGATCTGTCTTGCCATTTGAATGATCATATAAAAAGTAAGCAAACTAATGATTGACGTTGAGTATGAAAAGCTAATTAATGAACAAATAATTAACAAACTCCCAATGAAAAGGGAAATATAGATTAAACGCAAATGTTTGTGAATAGAACTGCGATTGATCAAATGCAAAATCAAGAAAGAGCCGATGACCACCAAAAAATGAATGCCTCCCGTAATTATTACAAGGTTTTTTTCAGAGAAATAAGACAGGGAAGAGGATTCGATGAAATGGGTAAGCCATAGACGATCAAACCCTTCACTATAAATTCCAAAAAACAAGGCAATCAGAAAAAGTAATCGCAGCAAACGATTGCCCTTAAAACTAAAAGCTATTTTTTTAATATTTATTTTCATCGAATCACGTGCGGGTGATGGACCTTCCACCCTCATTGGAATGAAATTTTCTTCTTTCATATTGATCATTAAATATACAGTAAGACCGATCATACATAGTCCACCAATGATAATAGGCAGATTTAAAGTGAAGATTGCTGTTAATATACTTAAAGGAATGGCAATGATTTGACCAAGGTTTCCTGCTTTTGCACCATTAATAAACGCACCAGCTGCACGCTCTTCACCAATTTCATCACTGATCCAGGCTTGTAATGACCCGCTCGTAAATGTGTAGCCGATCCCCCAAAAAATTTGTGAAAGAATGACTGCGATAAAAACTGGAATCAACCCTTCAACTAAAAACCCTACACCAATTAAAAAGTATCCAATAATAATAGAAAGTTTTCTGCTTTTCAAATCAGAAATGACCCCTGTAGGAATTTCAAATATAAAAACCGATAGTTCCAGTACGGTTCCAACTAATACGAGCTCAAGAGGATGGAGTTTCACCACTTGAACATGGTATAACAAATTAACTGTAAAAATAAGTGTGAAGAATAGCTGAGATAAGAAGCAAGTATGAATATATACGTTGTATGGATTCTTATTTAATATGTTTTGCATTATTTATTCCTCCTTACTTACATTTTAAAGAGGGCTTATTGCTATTTCTTTTCCATATTTGCGAAATTAAACGAAAAGCCTGTCTCCATTGTGAGTGATAGAGACAGGCTTTCGTTTAATGATTTCTTGCTGCAAAGATTTTGTTTCTTCCTTCTTGCTTTGCTCGATATAAGGCTTGATCGGTAAGATCCAGGAGTTCAGAAAAATTATCAGCTGATTCCGGTAAATGACCAACTCCAATTGATACAGTGACTGGCTTTCCAGTAGGGCTGTTTGTTGTTTCTAATGTTTTCCTTAAGCGCTCAGCAATTTCTAAAGCTTTTACTAGGTCTGTTTCTGGAAGTATAATCAAAAACTCTTCACCGCCCCAGCGAAAGCATAAATCGCTTTCTATCATCGTTCCTCCTGTAATCATTTTAGAAATATACTTAAGTACCTCATCTCCTTTAAGATGACCATACTGATCATTAATTAATTTAAAGCGATCAATATCGAAGAGAATAACGGAGTAAGAATCTTTATTGAGTGCTAATTTTTCTAATGCACGGCGATTGTATAGACCTGTAAGATGATCACGCTTTGATTCACTTTCAGCAGAATGTAGCTTTTTCTGGTAAAAATCAATGGCAATTAATAGCGTTCGTTTTAATTCTCTTATCTCAAAGTACCATTCTGGTATTTTTTCCGTTGGTACAGGCTTGTTTTTTGTAACTTGCTGAGCATATATAGCTAGATCCCTAATTGGATCAACAATTTTTTTTAACAAGAAGATTGTAAGTACAAATACAAAAAACATAAATGGGATTGTATAGAGGCTAATTTGTTTTCCTAGTTCATACGTTGGTTCATTTACAGCCTCCTGTGAGGTTTGAGAAACAATTCCCCAGCCATTTGCATTAACTGTGGCGTAGCCAGCTAGCATTTTCTTACCTGAAGAATTGATGATTACTTGGCTTCCGCTGTTTCCTTTCATTAATTCTTTAACGGCTTTATTATCCTTTACATTATCATTAATTCGATTTACATTAGGATGAAAAATGATATTGCCTTTTGAATCAACGACATACACATATGATTCGCTTTCGTGCTTAGGATGCTGGCCAAGAATTGCTTTTATGCTATTTTCTTCATTGAGATTGATCGTACCAGCAATAAAACCAATATAGGTACCTTCATCATTAAAAATAGGGACAGATATTAAAATAACCAATTTCCCATTGATCCCAATATAGGGGTCGGAAATCGTGTGCCTTTTTCTTTCTAAAGCCTGACGGGCTCCAGTTGAATTGACTTTTGTTCCTTCAACATCTATTTCCGGCACTGTTGCAACAACAATCCCGTTGCGATCTACAAACCATGTGCTGTTAAAATATGTTGTAGAATGCAGCAAGTCATATAGTTCTTTATGAATATATTTTAAATCTAAGGTTTTATAATCTTCGTCTCTTGCTTCCACACTTAAATTTAAAAACATATCACGAAAATGCATGTTAGTCGTATCAGCCAGCTTTTTTGCATAAAATTCGTTCTCTATTAAATAATTTTTCTCTAATGTATTTTTACTAACGATTTGGCTGGAGATTAAACTTCCAACATACGTGCCGATCATGGCGAAGCTTAATAAGAGCAAAATTAATAATTTTATACTTAATTTTATAGGTTTCATATTTTTTCCTCAAAAAAAAGTACTATTCAAAGTAAGAATAGCCTTAAAATGAGTATACTATTTATTTGGAATTGATCACAATAAAAATTTCACGTATTAAAGCATAGAAATGTTGGAATATAGCAGTTTTTACAAATTATGACGATGTTTAACAAGTATAAGAAAATAGTGAATTTTCTTAGAAATTATTATTCTATTATCATAATCAGGTAATAATCCACTTAGGGCTCGGCTGCAGCAATTGAAACTATTTATTGGCTTGTTATTAGAAGGAAAAGATAGACAAATGTCGAAATTCTAAAGTAAGTACGAATATATTCTAGTAATTAAGGAAGTGTTCTAAATGATAACCTATCCTTTTTTAGAAAAGGAAGCATTAATCGGTGTTACAGCTCCATCTTCTGGGGTTGAACCAGAACTGCATGAGCTGATTAAA
This sequence comes from Cytobacillus sp., assembly GCF_032154635.1. Lineage (GTDB taxonomy): Bacteria > Bacillota > Bacilli > Bacillales > Cytobacillaceae > Cytobacillus. The sequence continues at coordinate 7,158 of NZ_JALDXW010000005.1, forward strand.
CAATCATGCAGACGGATGAAGTTAAAAGGTTTTGAAGTTACTTGTGGAGATACAATTTGGACTCAAGACAAAGCCAAATCAGGACCAGCAAAGAAACGTGCCGATGAATTTAATAAAATGATGACTGACGAAAATATAGGTTTGATCTTTCCTCCTTGGGGCGGGGAGCTGCTAATTGAAATACTTGAAGAAATTGATTTTAGCAAAATTCAAAACAAGTGGGTATTAGGATACTCGGATACGAGTGTGTTATTGCTGGCAATCACTTTAACAACAGGTGTGGCAACGGCACATGGAACAAATTTAATTGATTTAAGAGGGGAATATTCGGACGAAACAACAGCAATGTGGGAGAAGGTGCTAGCGACAAAGCCAGGGGAACATGTACTTCAGTATTCATCTAGCAAATATCAAGAAAAGTGGCTGCATGATCAACCAACTTCATGTGTATTTCATTTAACAGAAACAACAAGATGGAAAACGATTTCAAATAAAAAGGTTGAGATGGAAGGACGACTAGTAGGCGGCTGTATAGATGTCATCCGACATTTAATAGGTACGCCGTTTGGTGATGTAGAAAGCTTTAGAAAGAATTACATTAATCATGCTCCTCTTCTTTGGTATTTTGAGAATTGTCATTTGAGCACAACTGATTTAAGAAGGACTTTAGTACAAATGAAATTAGCTGGCTGGTTTGACAATTGTGCTGGGATCATGTTTGGCAGAAGTGCGGCAAATATGCCTGTTGAAAATTATACGATTGAGGATGTTTATCAAGACATCAGCGAAGAACTCCATATTCCAATAGCTTATGATATCGATTGTGGTCATGTACCACCACAAATGACTTTTATCAATGGTTCGTATGCTGAGGTAATTGTGGAGGAAGGGAAGGGGACAGTACGCCAATACTTTAAATAAATATGACTCTTTTTTCAACAGGTGTTGAAGTTAATATTCATGTAGAGTAACGTTGAAAATACATTTGAGTTAGATAAGTTGAAAGGGACTTAAAATGCAATTTAATATTAGAGGAATGACTGAACAATTTGCGGTGGAAATTCTCAATTGGAAGTATGAAGCCCCATATGATTTTTATAATAATGACCTATCTGCTGAAAATATTAGAGAATTACTTGATCAAAAGTATTATTCAGTGGTAGATGAATATGGTCAATTAATTGGTTTCTTTTGCATTGGCAGCGCTGCCCAAGTTCCAATCGGCCATGTATATGGCGTATATTTGGATGATCATATCGATATAGGTCTTGGCATGAAGCCTGATTTGACAGGGAAAGGTTATGGATATTCATTCTTTGCTTATATTCTTCAATACATTAAGGAAACCTATACGAATAAAATTGTTCGTTTAACTGTAGCGAAGTTTAATATACGTGCCATTCGTCTATATGAAAAACTTGGATTTAGAAGAAAAACTGAATTTATTAATCATTCAACTGTTTTCATAACAATGCTGAAAGAATAAGAATGTATCTTCAGAAAGGAATGGCCTCCATCCGTACAAAAGTGAATGATCTATATGTCTATATTTATAAAGAGCCAAATGTCTTAGATGTTTATATAAAGGAATAATTCGATGAATCCAATAAATTTCATAGCAATAGGATTACCATCCGTTATCGTAGTATTAGTAGTAATTGGGTTTTATAAGGTATTTGTAAAGAAGAAAAGTGTGACACCTTTCTACACGCCCTTTGATAAAATTACAGGTCAAACGGAAGTAGAATTTCATGAGGAGCAAGGTATACTTGCAGAAGATGAGTGCGAAGGTGACGATAAAGAGCGGTAAAATGTGTAGGAAACTGGTATCCCAAGTATGGGATATCTTTTTTTGTGAAAAATCACCTATAGTAAATGGATTACTGATATTTCTTGCTTATTTAGGGAATATTATTCCTTGATGTAATAATCTTGCTCCAAAGATTCATTATACCTTCTTTATAAAAAGCGGTTGATGACAGGTAGGGGCTAAGAAGTATGAAGGATTTCTATAGATGGAGTGAATAATTATGATTTTTTTTAAAAGATCCTATGGAAGAAAAATAAATTACATAAGGTGTATAAACAATGAGAAATAGAAAATTGCTCATGCTGTTAATAATGATTCTCCCATGGCTATCGACTCCCTTAATCGGAAAAAAATCGTTTAAAAGATACTTTCCTGCAGGCTTATTTATCTCATTCATGGTCACATTTGAAAGTTACATTGCGGCAAAACGAAAATGGTGGTGGTTTCATGTGAAAATCCACCCGAAAATTCATGGTACATTTCCTTTAATCTGGGGGCCATTTATCATTGGCTCGATTTGGATCTTAAAACTAACATATCAAAATTTTTATCGTTATATCATTATTAATCTCATTGTTGATACCTTTTTTACATATGCCTTTGTAAATTTCCTTCAGAAGATGGGAATTGGTACGCTTGTTCGTTTAAAGAAAATACAATTGTCTCTACTTTTCTTTATAAAATCGCTCCTATTGTATGGTTTTCAATCTCTTAACGATACTTTTGAAAAGGGGTAGAATAGAGGAACGAGTTCATGAAGAGAAATCACCACACCTTGATGGATGTGGTGATTTTTTAATAGGTTATTCAACTAAATTATCTTTAGTCACAATCCAAAAGGCAGCCGCGGTAGAAAGAAATACGACGATAAATGGTGCAAAAAAAATCAGAAAATGACTCATGAAATCCCTCCTTTTAAGGATGATTGCTTTGTCTTCCCTGTACATATTCCTTATTAAACAAAAATAATTTGAGAAGTAGGACCAATGATGGGATTAATAAAGCAAGTCCTGCAATGAAAGCAATGATTAAAGCTGTTGCCATGGCTTCATTGGTAAAACTGTCGTAAATCGTTAAATGTGAATAGAGTAAATAGGGGTAATGAGAAATGCCGTAAGCAAAAAAAGCGAGTGCAAATTGTCCTGTTAAAAGACCAAATGCCAGCCCATATCTTTGTCGTCTCCATAATAAATAAACAGTTCCGACAAACAATACGAACGAAATCGCAAACAGCCACCATAAATGAAATAAGCGAGTATAATGTTCATAATTATGCACACGCATTTCTACGATGATCCCAGTAGCGGTAAGGATACAAGGCCCTGCCCAAATAAGAGCATATCTCCGCATTAGTTCGGTCGCGTGGATGTCCTTCGCATGATTAGCATACCACGTCAAAAATACTGCTGAAATATATAACACGGCTGTCAAACTTAATACAACAATGCTCCAACTTAATGGACTCCTAAAAAGTTTTAAATAATCGAGTGCTGGACCAGATTGCTCCATAAAGACAAATCCGCCTTCCGAAATAGTTATTACAATGGATAAAGAAGCCGGTATAAATAGCCCTGATACACCATATAAAAAGACAAAAATTTTATGTTTAAGACCGCCGTAAGTTGTAAATGCGTAGTAGGAGCCGCGAATAGCCAGCAAAATGATCGCTATACTAACTGGAACGAGCAATGTTGTCCCATAATAATACGCGGATTTTGGAAAAAACCCGATAATCCCAACAAAGAAAAATACGAGGAAAACGTTCGTAACCTCCCAAACAGGGGATAAGTACCGCTGAATAATTTTTGTGAGTATATGCTGTTTTCCACTAAATAAACTGTAGGCATTAAAAAAACCAGCACCAAAATCAATGGAAGCAACAATAATATACCCAAAAAGGAATAGCCAAAGGACTGAAATTCCAATTACTTCAAGAGTCAATACAGTTCACCTTCTTCTTCTGCCTCGCGATCTGATAGCTCCTGTTCAATTGTGTTCTTCCGGAACATTCTTGAGAGGACAATGACACTGCCTATTCCTAAAATAATATATAAACCTGCGAATAAAATAAGCATTATATCAACTTGATCACTTGATGTTGCAGCATCCGTTGTTTTCATAATACCTCTTAAAACCCATGGCTGACGGCCGACTTCATCAAGCCACCAGCCTGCTTCAATGGCCAAAATGGAAAGTGGGCCACCTATGACAATCAACAACTGATACCATTTAGAACCAATAAACCTCCATTTCCTCCATAATCCGACAATATATACGAAAGATAATAATAACAGCAGCATGCCGATCGTAACCATTGCATCGAATAAATAGTGAATATAGAGTGGAGGTGTTTCATTCTTTTGAAAATCATTAAGTCCAACGACTATAGAATTAGGATTTCCATGTGCCAATATGCTGAGGGCAAATGGTATTTTGATCGCATATTTCACTTTATTATCATCAAGGATTCCATACAGAATAAGAGGAGCTTTTCCCTCCGATTCAAAATGCCATTCAGCTGCAGCTAATTTCTCAGGCTGGTATTCAGCTAAATATTTGCCAGAAAAATCGCCAATGATAACCGTTGCAATCGTAAATAGTAACCCAACCTTCATTGTGAAAAATAATGCCTTTTTATGATATACATGATTAGAATCTTTCATTAAACGAAACGCAGCAATAGATGCAAGTACAAATGCAGATGTCATATATGCAGATGATACAACATGTGCGACTTTGGTAGGCATTGCAGGGTTAAACATCGCAAGCAAAGGGTTAATATTGACTAAATGGCCATTTATTATATCGAAGCCTTGAGGTGCATTCATAAATGCATTCACAATCGTGATAAAAACGGCAGAGAAAGATGCTCCAAGGGCAACTGGTATGAGAAGCAGCAAATGTTTTTTCTGATTTTCAAAGCGGTCCCAAGTGTATAGATAAATGCCTAGAAAAATTGCCTCAAAGAAAAATGCAAATGTCTCCATAAATAAAGGCAGGGCAATCACATTCCCAGCCAGTTCCATGAAGTTTGGCCATAGAAGGGAAAGCTGTAAGCCAATTGCTGTTCCTGTAACAACTCCAACAGCTACTGTAATTACATAGCCACGGGTCCATCTCCTTGCTAATAGAATATAATGTTCATCCTGCTTCTTTATCCCAACCCATTGAGCCATCATAATCATGAGGGGCATGCCCACACCAATCGTGGCATAAATAATATGGAAGGATAAAGTCATTTCAGTTAAAACTCGACTGAAAAATATAGCTTCTTCATTACCCATTTCAAAAAACTCCTTTTCTTATCCTGCAAACACACGCCCAATAAATGATAAGCCCATAATCATCGCGACAATAAATACGAGCCAAGTCAATTTTCTTTCGTGATTTTTATACATGAACTTACACTCCTTCATTCATTCCTTTATATATCATTTTCCAAAAGGTGGTGTTTGATTTATAAAAGAATATTAAGATAATTCTATTTAATGAATTACCATAATCTGTTAGAATTAATTTAAACTATTCCTCTCAGTGACAAAATCAGTAGAGTATGATGATGATAGTCTATAAGTGGTATGGAAACGGAGAGTCAAAGGATGAAACCCAAAGTATTACTGTTTATTTTTGATAGGTATTGCGAATTTGAAATTGCCCCTGCTATTTCAATATTAAGAGATACTCATGATTTACATACATTTTCTTTACACAAGCTTCCTTGTGAATCAGAGGCAGGTTTAAAAACGATTCCCGATTTTTCTGTTAAGGAAATTAACGTGAATGAGTATGAAATTTTAATAATCCCTGGTGGAGATTTAAGATTGATTGCAAATGCAAAAGAGTTATTTGTATTAGTCCATAAATTTCATAATATTGGAAAAAAGATAGCCGCAATTTGTAGCGGTGTATATGTAATAGCAAAAGCAGGAATCCTAAATAACTTTACTTATACTGTCACATTATCAAAGAAACAAAGAGACTTTTTAGGTGTTTTTGATGAAAGAAATTTTCGTTATAAGGATATTGTTATACAAGATAATGTCATAACAGCACAAGGGCATGCCTATGTTGAATTTGGAATCGAAGTATATAAGATGTTAAGAGAAACTAATACAGAAACAATTGATTTCTATCGTGGAGATAGAAATCGTTTAATGGAAGCTGATGGATAATTGTAAAATCCAAGAAAATAAATGATAAGGATATTATGTACTTACCTTAATTATGAAGATACCCATAAACTAAACAAAGGAATGCAACTATATGAATATAACAAATACAGAATTAGAAAAATTAAGTCTTAAAGTTAAAAATGTATTAACGAGAGAAATGGAATGGGAGATTGAGGATATACGTTTGATTGGCAGCGGTGTCATAAATGCCGTATTTTTAATTAGGGATAAGGAGAGAGGATTGCTTGCGGTTAGAACGCCGTGGAGATCGGATGAAAGAATGATGGATAAGCATTCAAGCGGAGTCATTTCTTTACAAAAAGAAGCAGCAATAGCAGAACATTGTTATAAACACCACATTCCTGTTCCCAAAATACATAAGATTTATTTAAGTAATGAAATTAACTTTCTAGTATCAGAATATATATTGGGCGATGATCATGAAATTTCATCTTTTGATCTTGGGAAGTTAACAGCAAAAATACACAAGGTTCCTACGGATGGCTTATTGATTATAGATCAGCAAGAACAAACATTAAGTAAAATTATTTCTGAGAGAATAACAGAACGTGTCATTTCATTAAGAAAACTAACTAATATAGATTTTATCATTCCAGAGTCAGAAGAATTGGAAACCATATTGAATACTTCACCAACAAATGATACCCTCTTACATCTTGATGTTAGAAGACCAAATGTCATTGCGAAAGATGGAATTATTCAAGCCATTATTGATTGGGATAACGCATTTATTGGAAATCCAATAATGGAGTTAATGAGGATATCGGAGACACAAGAGTTACATGTAGAAGAGTTTTTAAAAGGATATAATGGCGAAGAGGTACTTATAAAAACAGAGAAAGTAATTCAATCAATCTATCGTCTAGATACGGCTCTAATGCTTTCTATATTGTTTATTTCGTTTATAAATGATAAAGCAAAAGCGGAATATTATATTAATCGTGTTCAAGCCATTATAAATGAAATAAATAAATGCTTATAGGTGATCATAACTTTGGCAAGATTGTATTTAATGAGAGTGAATATTTTTAAGGTTAATATGTTACTAGTCATTTTATACAATGATCTACTAATAATTATATTTATTAAGCAAATGATTGAAAGGAGGGGAAATCTGTGCAAAATGAGAATAAGTTTTTAGTTGGAGTAAAAGCAGTTATTGTAAATGAGGGGAAAGTATTAATTATTAAACGCTCCAAAATGGCTCACTATAATGGCGGTACGTGGGAGCCTGTTGGTGGGAAGGTTGAATTTGGCGAGGGTTTAGAAGATGCTTTAAAACGGGAGGTAATGGAAGAAGTAGGTTTAGAAATTTCAGTAAATCATATATTGTATGCAGCTACATTTAAAACAGACCTGAATAGACAGATGGCAATAATAGCATATTTATGCAGAAGTGAAAACACTTATGTAAAATTGTCGTCTGAACATGATGATTACCGATGGGCTGATGCAAAGGAGTTAAAAAAGCTCCTTCCGACATATATAATAAATGATTTCGAAAAAAATCATGTTTTTTCGTTGATTGAATATAGAACAAGTTCTTAAAGGACAATGAAACTTACATTTGGGATGACCGTACATAAATAAATAATAGGAAATTGTAACGCGGGGGGTGACCTCTTTGGATAGTAAAAGAAAGGAAATAATTACAACATGGCTAATAGTAGTTTTAGTAGCAACGCTTGTTGGCTCGATTGTATTTATGTTTTTAGGCTATTTCAAAATAGGGTTAGCGTCAGGTGGAATTTTTATGCTAATCGCTACATTTCTGGCGGAGTGGACACGAGACAAAAGCGCAGTGTATTTACATAGAAAAGAGTATAAAAGGTAACAAAAGTTAATTAAAAACGAAAAATAATGAATATTTTATTTTTAAATAGGGATCTACTCAATTTTAACAGGAAATTTTCTTTAAAAGTACTTGGAGCTTAACAGAAAAAGATCCCTCAGGTAATGTGAGGGATCCTTTTTAGTTAGCTATAAATTCGCTGCTGTTTTTTCTGATAACCTCTATAATTCAAATGCCATTTTCTAAATTTTGTCCATGCTTTTTCAAAGTCTGGCTGGATAATCGACAGCTGGACCCAGCCTCTTTCAGCCAAATAAGCACTCTTATAATGCAATTCAAAACCTGAAAGGGCAGCATCTTCTGCCATATATTGATCATCTTCGTTTCCTTTTAATGTGACAATCATTGGATAGCCTTCAGTTGTTAAAAACGACATTTCCTCTTCATTCTCTGCTGAAAGAAGTTGTTCATATCGGCTTTGTAGCAGCGTATAGCGCTCATTATTTTCATATGCATAAAGAGCTTGCTCAAAGCTTTTGAATAGCTGGGAAGAGTAGGTGAAAGGGACATTTCCACTTGCATACAAACCTAGATCAAGATAGGAAGGCAAATGGTTGTCCGCGTCTATCACATGATTTGAAAAAACAATGGCAATCCCGCTCATCGTTCCAATCGCTTTTCCACTAACTGCTGTAGCTAAATATACATCAGCTAAGGAGAATGGCAGTGCACCAAATGAACTCACACAATCTACACATAGTTTGACCTCATACTTTTGGCACATCTGCTGGACCATTTGTAAGTTATTAAGCATGCCGGTTGATGTTTCTCCATGCGCCATTAGGAGCCATTCGTATTTTTCATTTTCTAGCTTTTCATTAATTTGCTCCTCTGTAAATGGCATGCCCCATTCATGTGAAAGTAAGTTATATTCAAGATTCCACCGATCTGCCTGTGCTTTTAAACGTTCTCCAAATGCGCCATTTGTAAGAATTATCCCTTTTCCAGATAAACGGCTAATTTGGCCGACCATTGCCTCATTTGCGAGAGTGCCACTGCCAGTTAATACGTGTACATATTTTGACTTGCTCATATTCAAAAGACGATCCTGTACTCTTTTTAATGAGACAGAGAAATCATAGGAACGGTGTGAAATAGGCTCTTCCAGTAGAGCCTTACGAATATCATCTGTTAATTGTACAGGCCCTGGGAAAAAGGAGTACGTTTTTTGTTTTAATCTTGCTGCAATAGACTGTTCATAACGAGTTCTTGTTAGAACCATGGGAATAAATTGTGCATCATCAGAACCGACTGGCTCTGCAAAAGCTTCAAATCCCATTTGAGCATATAGTTTTAATTCTCGTACAGTTCCAGAAATAACTGCAGCACTGTATCCTTTTCTATATGCATAATCTGATAGTGCTCCTGTAAGCATAAAAAAAACACGGCCATTTCGATGCTCTTTTCTAACAGCAAGAAGGCGGATTTCACAAAGCTTGCCAGTTAACGCATCCTGCGGCAACAGATTTTCAACAGGACCTAGCTTCTTATCTAAAGAGAAGGGACGTTGATCACGAATAGCAATCATTCCTGCAAGCTCTTGGTTTTTTAAAACAATAATATATTGATTTTCATTATGAAATGGGTCCACACGTACTCCATTTGGATCTGGCTCGTGTTGTGGAATCTCTTCAACAAAGGTTTCATAGTTTAATTTTGCAATTTCAGCAAATTCTTTTTCAGTACGTGCAATTTTACACCAATACATTTGAAAAAACCTCTCTTTTACAAAGCTACATTCTAATAATAGGTATCATGACTAAAATCTATTTTCGCATAAGAAGAGATATATGGAAATACCTTTCTCCTAAAAATGGAAAACTATAGGGCTATTAAAAGGATTTTCATAAGAAAGTGTGATTATCCTATTTTATTATCATTACACGATTAATAGTATCAATTTTTTGGGTATTTGATTTTTAGGGATGCCTAATCGTGAATGGTACTAGAATAGAAGTTTGGATGATCGCTTTATACTGATCCCATCCGCTACACGTAGGAATAAAGACCTATTGTCTAAAAATGAAGGAATATTTATAATTATCAGTATATTGTGAAAAGGAGGTATAACATGTCTTTAACAAAAAAGATCCTACTGGGAATGGGGTTTGGAATTATTGTTGGATTGATTCTAAATTTAGCTTTACCGAATATTTTTGAGACTGTGCAATCGTATATTTTATACCCATTAGGAAAAATATTTGTAAATTTAATTAAAATGCTGGTTGTACCAATTGTTGTAGTATCTTTAATTCTTGGGACTGCGGGAATCAGTGATCCGAAGAAATTAGGACGGATTGGTGTAAAGACTATTTCGTTCTTTCTTGTTACAACCGCAATTGCCATTATATTAGCTATAGGAATGGGCTTTTTATTTCAGCCTGGAGCAGGTAATTTTCAATTGGATGGCGCCAATTATGAGGCAACAGAAGCACCCCCTGTTATCGATACCCTTGTGAACATTATTCCAACTAACCCTGTAAATGCTATGGCACAGGAATCCATGCTCCAAATCATTGTATTTTCCATTTTTATCGGCTATGGTTTGTCTAGGCTTGGTGAGAAAGTGAAGGGAATCTATCGACTCATTGAGCAGGCTAATGATATTTTAATGTATTTAGTTAATGTAATTATGAAATTTGCTCCGTATGGTGCATTTGCGTTAATTGCTACGGCAATCGGCGGCCAAGGAGTTGACGCGATTACAGCAATGGGGAAATATATGTTTGTAGTATTATTTGTTCTTCTTCTTCATCTTGTACTTGTCTATGGTTCAGCGCTTTCCATATTAGGGAAAGTGAATCCAATCAAGTTTGTTAAGGGATTTTCCCCTGCTATGATTGTAGCCTTTAGTACTTCAAGCAGCAGTGCTACATTGCCAATTTCTATGAAGACATTGCAGAACAACTTTAATGTTTCAAAAAGTGTAAGCGGTTTCGTTCAGCCGTTAGGTTCAACGATTAATATGGATGGTACAGCCATTATGCAAGGAGTTGCAACCGTATTTATTGCTCAGGTATATGGAAGCAATCTTAGTTTAAGTCAATTGCTTACCATTTTATTAACAGCAACATTGGCGAGTATAGGAACTGCAGGAGTTCCAGGTGTTGGGCTGATCATGTTATCGATGGTTTTAACATCTGTTGGGCTTCCTGTTGAGGCAATTGCATTAGTTCTTGGGGTCGACCGTTTGTTAGATATGTGCAGGACTTCTGTCAATATTACAGGAGATGCAGTATGTGCAGTTATAGTGGATCGCTCGGAAGGAAAGCAGGAAGAGTTCCTATCAGAAGAGAAAAGTGCTTAATGATTGACTATGATTATTGAAAATGAGGCTCCCATAGGGAGTCTATTTTTATTCACCCATCTTTTGTAAAATATTTCGTAATAATCTATAATAATATCAACTTTTATAGAATTTCAATTTTTTGTAAATTAATGGAGGAGCCTATGCAAGCAAAACATACTTTTGGCAAGAAAGATCCAAATAAGGCATACATAAAGAGACCCGCAGTCTATGCGGTTATTTTCAATGAAACAATGGATAAAACAGCAGTTGTCCAGGCAGATAGCAGGAAATCTTTTCTTCTTGGCGGAGGGATTGAAGGGGAGGAAACACACATCGAGTGCCTAAAAAGAGAAGCGATTGAGGAATTAGGCGTAGAAATAAAAATCAAACAATATATTGGATACGCGGAAAGATACTTTTTTTCAACGAAGGAATATAAGAATTATTTGGGTCAGGGCTATTTTTATATATGCCAGCTCGGAAAAAAGATTTGTGATCCGATTGAAGAGGATCATCATTTAATATGGATGGAGATAGATGAAGCTCAAAGAAAATTATTTCATGAACATCAAAGCTGGGCAGTGAAAACCGCTTTGGAATTGAGTAGACAAAATGACAAATAAATTGCTACGCATGTTTGCTTCCTAAAAAAAGCATGGGATAACATTCATCGATTGTTATGCTACTGAAGAATAATAGCCTTAGAGATGTCTGTAAAATAGATCTCTTTGGCTTTTTTTACTCATAAATAATGAAATGGTCCATTGGAGTTGGGATCTGCCATGATCTTGAAGATAATCTCATAAGAAAAAAATTAATATGTCTGTATAAAATGTATTAAAACTTTCTATCACTTTACCGATATAATAACGTGCGAATAATAATTGCATTTACTGCAGATAATTTTTTAAGTTTAGCAACTATTAATTTATTTTACACCAAATGGGAGTGACAGAAAGTTGAAGATTAAAACGAGTCTGATTTCTACTATATCCATCTTAATAATAGCCGTAATAGGGTTAGGGTTGTTTTCTATTACTATAATCAATTCAACCATTGACCAAAATCAGTTATTAAAAAACAAAATGGAAGTACAAAAAGGAATAGTAAAAGTTCAATATCATCTGACTGGTATTTCAAATGATGAAAGAGCGTTTATTATCACAGGGGATGAACAATATTCTACAGGTCTGCAAAATAAAGCGAATGAAATTAAGAAAACCCTTAAAAATATCGGAACATTAATAAAAGAAGACAAATATAAAAAAGATCTTGCTTCTCTTGAACAAAGCTTCGATGAGTTTTCAGAGATGAATCAGCAGGTAATAAGAACCTTCCGTCATAACCCATCAGAAGCTGGAAGTTTACATTTTGGCGAAGAGAGAGCATTAAGGAAAGATGTATTAGATCCAGCGGTTAACCGACTAGTTGATGTCCTTGAAAAAGATGTGAATGAATTAAGCAATAGGATCGCTAGAGAAGGAAGCTGGAGTAGGGTTGCACTACTTTCCGCAGCAATTATTGCCACAGTTCTAGGAATTATATTAGGTGTTTTCTTATTAAGAGCCATTTTAATTCCACTTGGCCAGATTAACAAACAATTGGAAGATATTGCTCATGGAGAAGCTGACTTAACGAAGCGAGTAAGAATCAAAGGGAAGAATGAGTTTGGCCAATTAGCACAATCGTTTAATATATTTGTTGAATCATTGAGAGAAATCATTAAACAAGTGGGCAGTTCATCTGAGCAGGTAGCAGCATCTTCAGAGGAATTATCAGCAAGTGCAGAACAATCCAAGACAACGACCGAACTCATATCCACTTCTATGCAAACAATTGCAGATAGTAACTCACAGCAAAGTGAAATGATGGAAAATAGTTTACAAGCCGTTAATCAATCACTGGAAAATCTAGTAGAAGTTACAGAAAACACTGCAAATGTGGCTGAGGTTTCTTCTGCAATGAAAATTCAGGCTGAAAATGGTTCTGAATCTGTAAAGAAAGTTGTAGAGCAAATGGAGTCTATCCATCAATCTGTAGACTTAGCAGGTGAGGGGGTAAATTCATTAGTATCAAGTGTACAAGAAATTAAAGAGATTTCATCTTTAATTACAGATATATCTAGTCAAACTAATTTACTTGCATTAAATGCAGCAATTGAAGCAGCAAGAGCAGGTGAACACGGAAAAGGATTTGCTGTAGTAGCAGATGAAGTAAGAAAGCTAGCAGATGAAACGAATCTTTCAGTCAATAAAATTCATCAGCTAGTTGCAACGATACAAAGTGAATCGGCAGATACTGTCAGCAACATTGTCCAGGTTAAGGAAAATGTTGCATCAGGTATCAATATTTCTATGGAAACAGTGACCAATTTTAAAGATATTCTTGATTCAATTGAAAAAGTTACAGCACAAATCCAAGAAGTCGCAGCTACTTCCCAGCAAATTACTGCTGGATTTGAATTGGTGCAGCATTCAATCGAAGGAATAACTGAAGGAACGAAAGAAACTGCAGCAAGTACAGAAAATATTGCTTCCTCAACGGAGGAGCAGCTTGCCACCATGGAAGAAATATCGTACGCAACTGCTTCTTTATCAAAATTAGCTGAGGACTTGCAATCAATGGTCTTACGATTTAAAGTATAAATTTTATAGTATAATAAACTTCTGCACCTCCATAATTTTGGGGGTGTTTTATTTCGGGAAACAAAAAGTTAGAAAATTATACCAATAAGGCCTTTTCTGTATTATAATTTTAAAAATATTCAAAAAAGGAGAAGCGGACAATGAATGATTGTTTTATCTGTAATAAACATAGTGGGACTTTAAAAACGGATGGAATAGCAATCTATGAGAATGAGTATGTTTATGTTGGACATATTGATAACAAAGGAAAACCTAATTACCTAGGACATATTATGGTTGACTTGAAAAGACATGCTGCAACGCTTGGTGATATGACAGCAGAAGAAGCAAAAGCATTCGGGTTAATCATGTCTAGGGTTAGCCAAGCTCTAATGAAATCTGAACAGGCAGAACATGTATATGCGGTTGTTTTAGGAAACTCCGTTCCACACCTTCATCTACATTTAATGGCAAGATATCCAAATACGCCAAAGGAATTTTGGGGCCCGTGGGAAGTATATGATTGGGATGATGCGCCAATGGGTGATAGTAACGCTGTTTTAGAACTCTGCTTTCGTTTAAAAAAATACTTAGAGAACAATTAATATGAGTATTCTAATGAAAGAATTCACATGGGTTGGCAGTCAGGAGCATTTTATTGATAAAATAAATGTTCAAAAAATCAATCAAATAAGGATTGGGCGTTTTGGAGGGAAATCAACAGCAGGGCAGAATAAAAATGATGATGGCTGCTTAATATGGATAGGCGAAAAAAAGGATTGGGAACTTGCTATGATTTTAGATGCACATAATACCGCGGAGAGTGCAGAAATAGTAATAGAGAAATTTACAATGAAAAAACCAGAAATTGTAACGAGCTTATCAATGCCTATTAATCAAAGCTTTAAAAGGCTTGAAGAAGTAGTCTTGGATTTATTCCAAGGAGAAGAATTTCTCTCTTCTTGTCGGAAAATTAAAGGAGAAACTGCTTGTTTAATTGTCGCTCGAAAAGATAAATATGTTTGGTGGCTATCAATAGGGGATTGTTCCTTATATATCTTTCATCCAGAACTTGCTTCTCTAGGTCAATACCAAATAAATCAACGGCAATTCTTTGAATGGGTTGGAAAAGTCAACACGTTTGAACAAACAGTTCCCTGTTATAGCAGGGGAATAAGAGAGTTAAGAAAAGGGTTTAATCGGATATTTTTAACAACTGATGGACTTATCGAATGCCCGAATGAACCATTTTCTAATCCAAAAGAAATATATAAGGTAATTTCAAGTTCGGAAGAAGAAGAGAGTATAAAACGGCTTCTTCAAAACATTCAGGATAATCATGTAAAAGACAGTACAACTATTATTTCTTGGAAAGTAAACATAACCGATTCAGTTACAAGACCAAGTAAGGAATAGGGGACATGCTATTGCAATGTAAACGGAGGGGCGATTTATGCCTCTTTTATTGTGCCTTAGTTTGCTGCTGAATGTTGCTATAGGAAAAAAAAGCTAAAATATTATCGTCTATCATCAAATCATATCAGGAAGTTGCAAATCCTGTTATACTATATTAAGTAAGGGTTAGCATTGAATGATAAGCATCCTTAATTGAAACTGGCTAATTATTAATAAAGGGAAGGTAATATATGTCTGTAG
Organism: Cytobacillus sp.; assembly: GCF_032154635.1. Taxonomy (GTDB): domain Bacteria; phylum Bacillota; class Bacilli; order Bacillales; family Cytobacillaceae; genus Cytobacillus. Next base: position 22,582 of record NZ_JALDXW010000005.1, read on the forward strand.
AAAATGAAAATATAACTAGATTACACATAGAAAATAAGGAGTACATACTTATTGGTACTGCTCACGTATCAAAGCACAGCGCGGAATTGGTGAAAGAAGTAATCGAGGCAGAAAAGCCGGACGCTGTTTGTATCGAATTGGATGAACAAAGATATAAATCCATTACTGATGGGAATAAGTGGAAAGACATGGACATCTTCCAAGTAATAAAAGAAAGGAAAGCCTCCTTGCTATTGATGAATCTAGCTATTTCTTCCTTCCAGAACCGTATGGCAAAGCAATTTGGCATAAATGCTGGGCAAGAAATGATTCAAGGAATTGAATCAGCGAAGGAGATAGGTGCAGAATTAGTTCTTGCTGACCGAAATATCCAAATTACTTTTTCGCGTATTTGGGGAGGGATTGGATTAAAAGGAAAAGCATTGCTTCTAACACAAGTAATAGCTAGTATTTTCAGCAAAGAGAGCATATCAGAAGAGGAACTGGAAAAGATTAAAGAACAGGATACGATCAATGCCATTTTGAATGAATTTACTGAGACCTTCCCGAAATTAAAAACGCCATTAATTGATGAGAGGGACCAGTATTTAGCTGAGAAAATAAAAAATGCCCCTGGAGAAAGAGTGGTTGCTGTACTAGGTGCAGCACATGTTCCAGGTATTAAAGAAGAAATAAAGAAAGAACATAACTTAGACCGTTTGAATGAAATTCCGCCAAAATCAAAAGCCCCAAAGATCATTGGCTGGTCCATACCAATACTTATAATTGCAATAATTATCTATACATTTTTATCCAATCCTTCGGCAGGACTTCAACAAACCATTAGTTGGGTACTTTGGAATGGTTCCTTATCCGCTATTGGTACGGCTGTTGCTTTTGGACATCCACTTGCTATCTTAACTGCCTTTATAGGTGCACCAATTACGTCCTTAAACCCGTTACTTGCTGCAGGCTGGTTTGCAGGAATTGTCCAAGCCTATTTCCGAAGACCAAGTGTTAAGGATTTTGAAACACTTTCTGAGGATGTTTTTAGTCTCAAAGGATTTTGGGAAAATAAGGTAACTCGAATCCTTCTTGTTGTTGTCCTAGCCAATATTGGAAGCTCAATCGGAACCTTTATTGGCGGAGCAGATGTCATTCGCTTATTTATTCAGCATTTATAGTTAACAAAAGATGTTGTCTCTGAAAAGGGACAACATTTTTTTATAAAGATGAGTTTTGTAAGCTCCTTGCATCGTCTAATGATTAAGAGAGAAATGAGGTGTGAAAACTGGAGCAGCGAGATGATTTATTTGAATCAATCGTACAAGATTACTTAAATGAGATTAGAAAGCTAATATACTCTTATGTGAGAAATTATCATACGATGGAAGAAATTACGCAGGATGTTTTCCTAACAGTATTTCAAAAATTGGAGGAATTTAAAGGAGATAGCTCTTTAAAAACGTGGCTTTATTCAATTGCGATTAATAAAAGCAAAGATTATTTAAAAAGTTGGCATTATCGTTACATGAGTTTCAATCAGTTTTTTCAAGATAGGGGAAGTGACAAAAGTATAGAGACTGAAATAATAGCTATGCAACGCAATTTTGAACTATCAAAAACCATTATGACATTGCCGGTTAAATATCGGGAAATTATTATCCTCTATTATTATCATGATCTAAATAGCAAAGAAATTAGCACCTTATTGAGCATAAATGTAAGTACTGTCCGAACGAGGTTAACCCGTGGCAGAGAACTCATAAAAAGGAGGTTCGATTTAGAATGGACCCACTAAAAAATTGTGTGAAAAAGGCACTTGATGAGCATACTTACAAAAATATTGAGTTAGATCAAAATGCGAGAAACAGATTTATTGCGCAAATCAATCAGAGTCAAAAACGATCGAAAAGAAAGCACTTTCACTTGTATCCCTCCATGTTAGCAGGAACATGTGCATTATTATTAGTCATTCTGTTATTTTTACCACAGCTGCATTCGAGCTCATATGGTGAGGAAGAGGTTTATCAGTTTGTAACGGAGTACAAAATCATCCAGTATACAATTGAAGATCCAGCCTATTCGCCTACAGGTATTGAAATTAGTGAGAGGGTAAAGGATTTCCTTTCAGAGGATGCCTATAAAAAACAAATGGCAAATCGTTTTTATGACACAGCGCCATTAATTGCCCAACAAACGAATAAAAGTATCGCATTATCAGATATCAAAATAGAAAAGGAAAAAGAAAAGGAGAATGGGATGATCGACTACAATTATACGATGAAAATACAAATCTATGACAATCAATCTTCTAAAGAAATTGCCATAAAGGGACAATTAACAATTGCTAATGATGACGAATTAAAGATCACTCGTGATTGGGAAGATAGAAAGGGATTGGTAGATGAATTTTTCAAATAAGCAATGGAGATGATTTGAAAATAATTAAAAAATCTATACGCAAAGATAGGAGTCCAACAGCTTCTTCTGTGATATATTAATACTGTAGATATTTTCCTTAGGAGGGATAATATGACTGGAGCTATTGCTGTTGTGATGATTTTTTCCATACCAATCATTGCCATCGTAACCGATCACTTTCAAAAACAGTCAAAAATTAAGCATAAAATGATCCAGGATGAATTAGAATTGGAGAAGCTAAAGCATCAAAACTACTTAATTGAAACCCAAAAAATGAGGCTTGAGCTGGAACAAATGCAGCATGAAGAACAAAAGGAAAAGAAGGTTTTGTGAGGGTGGAGATCTTTACCCATAACATGGAAGCAGGAATCATTGGTGAATTTTGATCCCTGCTTTTTTTAGTTTCTGATAAAGGTTTTTCTACGCTCACTGATGCCAATCCCCAAGTGACTTTTTTTAAGAGGGGAATTATCCGCGTTCTTTGATGCCCGCCCCCAGTGAATTTTCCTTAAGAAAGGTATCATTCGCCCTCACTAATGTCCACTATCACCGAAAATTCCATATGGATATCATCTTAAGTTCTCTAATTTTATATCCCATCGATTTCTTACGTCCCTAAATCTTTTCATATATTCCCACAGTAAATACAAGCTATTTCAATTCTTAGTTTTGAAATATTAAAATTTTGAGTTATTAAAGTATAAAATCTAAATCGAAAATGAAAAAATATTTACGCTAAAGAGTAAAAAAGTGTTGCGCTTTAAATGAAAATAGATTACTCTTTAAAGTAATAGGAGGTGAAAAAATTGGAAGATCTGAGATTAAATGTTTCATTATTACGTAGAAGAGTACCTAATTTGACGACGGCGGCAAAATCTGTTGGCTTGCGTCCTGCTACTGTTTCAAACCTTTGCACAGGTAAGATTCCTGTCGGCAGGTCAGAGGTTCGCACATTAGTTGCACTTGCTTCGTTGGCAGCGTGTAGTTTGGATGAGTTGATCATTAGAGGGGAGAAGGTTGAGATGATTGAAACGAAGATAAAAGCATTGGATCTATTAGCACCACTTGCAAAAGGCGGCACAATTGGTCTCGTAGCACGCCACGGAATGGGGCAGCTTGTCTTATTGTCGGAGTTATTTTTCCGCTTAAAAAAGGATGACTTTACCACCATTTTGCTCATGCCAAAAGGGGACTATCCAGAATTAAATGATGTTGCTGTAAATGCTGACATCATTGCAAATACGATTAATGAAGCATATGAAGAAATAGCAATGAAGGGCAAGACAAGCGAAATTGCTTTTGCTGCCGATCGAAAAAATGTTTTAACTGGGGAAATTTATGAACTCCAAGAGCGATTACAGGGAATAGGAATGAATAGTGTCACTACTTTTTTAGTCGATTTAACAGGAGAGTCAGTTGACGAGGACCTTCCATACGGTCCGCTTGAAACATTATGGCAGTTCGATGCAGATTTATCAGCAAGACATAAATTCCCTGCAATCAACCCTATTTATTCAACCTCATCTGTATTAGAGGGAGCCCATCTAGATCAGAATCATCTCACCACTCAACAACGTGCACAAAAACTTCTACGTCGGTATCGTGAGCTTCGGTCATTAGTAAATGTACGAGGATCCGAGCATCTCCCAGCAGCAGAAATCCAAACATTTAAACGCGGCGAACGCCTAGAAGCCTATTTAACCCAGCCATTTTATGTCGCAGAAGATTTTACTGGAACAAAAGGGGAATCTGTGTCCCTAACTGATACAATTAATGATGTACGTAAAATCCTTGATGGGGTGACTGATTCAGTCGAAATTGAACGGTTAACCTTTATTGGACAATATGTTGCAGATTAATAGGAAGTAAAAATAGAACTCGGTATTTGAGTTCTGTTTTTTTGTATATAAAAATTATATGTGAGTAACATCAGAAAATTCTTTATTTTCTTTATAGTTATTAGATATTTAAATGCTTTATAGCTTATAATTTTTACTGATGATAACAATAAATATAGTTTAAAATGACTTTATCATCTGTCATATTGTTAGGAAATGGAAAAATGTATATTACTAATAAAAAATTGAAACAGGATCTTATAAGAATCAAGAAGGAACTATTTCAGCTGCGTGAAGGAGAGTTTGTTCAGGATTTCCTTCCTCAGATGCTTCATTATATTGGTGATCCTCAGCCTGAGCTGCGAGATGATCTTATCTATACAACTTTTTATAAGTGGATTATTGAATCAAACAAATTTACAGATGAAGACCTGAGAAATCTATTGTCTATTTTAATAGATAAGCAGCATTTGTTATATCATCTCGGAAATGCAGGTGACCTAACAGTTTTAACAAGATCTTTTTCTGTCCTGCCTGTGGCACTAATATTACACCGCCACTTAAAACAGCCGTTTTTGACGATATCTGACTACCAATCTGTAAAGAATGCTTTGCTTCACTATTATAGAGAGGAGAAAGATTTACGCGGCTATTTACCTATAGAAGGGTGGGCACATAGTGCAGCTCACGGTGCCGATGCTTTAGAAGAACTTATACAATGCCCTGAAAGTGATATATCTTTGCAGTTTGAAGTGCTAGATGCGATAAAAAGGATGCTTCATAATGGCATCTATATTTTCTGTGATGAGGAGGATGAACGAATTGCAAGCATAGTAGATACCATGATAGTAAAAAACTTAATTCCTCATGAGAAAATTACTGACTGGTTAATCGGATTGGCAGAATGTACCGGTTGGAAGAGAAGCCGTGAACAAATGATAGCACAGATAAACAGCAAGAATTTTATGAGGTGTCTTTATTTTAGGAGAGGATATAGCGATCAGCTTAAAGCTGCTTTGCTTGAAGCTGAAGGAAGACTAAATAATTTTGCAATTCGTTAAGTTTAAAATCTATGAATAAAAATAGAAAAAGGATAGATTTACAAGAAGTACATTCAAAAGACCATATTTTTGAATCACCGAAAAATTTATAGAAAAGTGATAAATAAAATGATATAATATTCATAATATTATGGAAGGGAGTGAGTTTACGCAATGATAAATTTCATGAAGATAACCTTGGATATTAAATTTATTGCCTCTCACTCATACGGATTAAATTAGGTAGAAATAAGTTGATTTGACCTATGATTTGAGCTTGGGCAAATAAAAGCACAGGCTTTTTTGTTATGAATTAAACCGTTTGAGCCACAGGGTTATTTAATATAATTCTGTGGTTTTTTTGTTTGATTTATATGACAAATATTTAATTCCGGCTGGTATTTTCAAAATTTTAACTGAAGGTAACAAATGGATTATCAAGCACGGTTGGAACAATTTTTTCAAAGGAACATTTTAGTATTAAAAAAGGGCCATTAAGGAGTTGTCTGTTTATGTTGAAGTTAAAATATCTTTTTGACAATAGCGATTTAGCAGAAATGTTATTGGGAAACTGGGAATATGACAAAGAATCTATTGATTTGTTTAAATATTATAGGATATCTTCAAATGCAATTTATCCGTTTCAAATACGAAACAAGACACAAATGTTAAGATTTTCCCCAAAATCAGAGAAATGTCAGACAAATATTTTAGCAGAACTTGAATTTATTTCTTACTTGCGTTCTAAACAGTACGGTGTTTTAGAAACGGCTTTGTCAAAAAATGGGGAGGAACTTATTGAAGCACAAACCCCATGGGGCGAATATTTTGCTTCTGTATTTAAACGTGTAGCAGGCATACAGCTTAATAAGACCGATTTAAGTGATTTTATCATTTTCAATTATGGAAAAGCATTAGGTAAACTTCATCAATTATCTAGTGAGTATAAACCTATTAAGAATAAACGATGGTCTTTCAGTGACGTGTTAAATTGGATCCATAATACTCTAATTGATTTACCACATGAAACATCAGCTTTAATGGAAACAAAATTACTGCAAGACTATTTTTACTCGATTCCTATTACAAAAAGCAATTTTGGACTGGTTCATTACGATTTTGAATATGACAATGTATTCTATGATGAAGCGTCTCACTCTTGTAATGTTATTGATTTTGACGATGCTATGTATCACTGGTATATAATGGATATCGTTCGAGCACTAGATAGCATGCAAGATTGTATTCCAGCGGAAATGTTTCAGCAAAAAAAGCAATGTTTCATGGATGGATATCGTACTGAATATGAACTTTCAGAAGATATGCTATCCATAGAACCAGCTTGTAGACGTTTCGCAAATTTATATGGGTATGTTCGTGTATTAAGATCAATAGAAGAAAAGTGGGAAAATGAACCTGACTGGTTAGTAAGTTTGAGAGAGGAATTGATAAAGGGTATGAAAGAAGAATCTTCTTGGTTTGGTATGGAGATTTAAATTTTGGAGTTTGCACAAAAGGTAATCTTCAAAAATAGGACGCAAATCCGGAGTAAGATTTGTGTTCTATCTGAATCGTTTCAGTTAGCGAACTACTTTTAAAAAATAATAAACGGGAGGTTTAACAATGATTCTTGAAGTCGCAATGTTACAGGTAAAAGAGGGAATGGAGAATGAATTTGAGGATGCTTTTCGTAAGGCATCACTTATCATTTCTTCATTGAAAGGCTACATCTCACATGAATTGCAAAGTTGCATTGAGACCAAGGGAAAGTATTTGCTTTTGGTGCACTGGGAAAGTTTAGATGATCACATAATAGGATTCCGTCAGTCTCCAGAATATCAGCAATGGAAAAAGCTTTTGCATCATTTTTACAACCCTTTCCCTACAGTTGAACATTTTCAAAGGGTTACTCTTTCTAAATAAGTAGGGTCTAGATATTCTAAAATGGTGGAATGGAAAATGCCAAATAACTTAATTTCTTTGTTGAAGGAGTATGAAGTGTCTGTAGCTACGAGTAAAGAAGCAGACCAAATACTAGGACTTTTAAAAGATGCTGCAAAATGGCTAAATGAAAAGGGGATTGATCAATGGGGATTCCTAGCGGGTGGAGGAGAAGATGATGAAATAAGACAAGTAATAAATAATAAAAAGACTTTTATTGTTAAAAAAGATGGCGAGATTGCGGCTACGTTTACACTGTATCAGGCACAAAGCTCTTGGGACAAATATATCTGGGGAAAATTAAATGATGGGGCTGTATACCTTCACAGATTAGCCCTAACTCGTTCTAAAATCGGTTCTGGTCTAGGAAAGGAAGTTTTTTACAATGGCTGGAAATTCATCTTGAAAAGGAAGGAAAAAATACGTTAAGATTGGATTGTGTAGGGAGTAATAATAAATTAAATGATTTTTATCGCAATAATGGTTTTGAAAAAGTAGGTACTGTTGATGGACATACTATGTTTCAAAAGAACATATAAGAAATGTAATATATAGTTACTAATGATAGGTGCGAAATGATACATTCTTCTATTATCTAGATTGAATTAAAAAGCATTCTTTGGAAATAACCATGAATGCTTTTTGTCTTCTTATTTAGAAATAATATGCTGGACTCTTCCAACTTGCCCATCTGTTAAGCGAACTTTGATTCCGTGTGGATGGGTACTAGAATTGGTGAGGATATCTTTAACGATTCCTCTTGTAAGCTTTCCAGTTCTTTGATCTGCCTTCAATACAATATCAACAGTAATCCCTGATGAGATATCTTTGCGATTAGTTCCATTCATTAGCTGCCCATTTTTCTGCGGGTATTGCTTGGTTTCTTCGTTTGCTGGCTTTTCATTTTCTTTGCAGAAAGGTCTACATTTGCTTTACCTTTACTAGGTGAATTCTGGTTCTTTTTATTTTCAAGCTGCTTTTTCATTGCCTCTTGAAGACTTACTTTCTTTTTTAGTGCATTGGATTGATTGTTATCGGTCATAAGAATTTCCTCCATTTGGAATATGTTAGTTAGAAGTATAATCTATTTTTGGGGTTTATGAAAGAGTAATGAATGGATTTGGGAGATCAGAAACAATATATTTAGTTAAACCGGGGTGAATACAGTGAGTACTCAAAATAAGCTTCCTCCGATTGAAGCTGCACAACAATTTATCAATAAACATTTTCCTGATAGTCAAGGCGCATTATTAGCAGGAAGCGTCGTTCGTGGAGAAGCAACGGAAACATCAGACCTTGATATAATTATTTTTGAGAAAAATATTCGTACTTCTTATAGAGAATCGCTAATAGATATTGGATGGGCAATAGAGGTTTTTGTACATAACTTAGCCTCTTATAAATTATTTTTTGAAAGTGATCGAAAAAGAGCAAAACCCTCTTTGCCGAGGATGATTTCAGAAGGAATCGTTCTACAAGATCATGGAATTATAGATTCTATAAAAAAAGAAGCACAGGAATTATTAGAAAATGGACCAGAAAAATGGTCAGTAGAGACGATAAAAACAAAGCGCTATTTTATAACAGACGCATTGGATGATTTTATTGGATGTTCGAACAGGGCAGAAGAACTCTTTATTGCAAATACTCTTGCTGAATTAGTTAGCGAATTCTATTTAAGAACTAACAACCAATGGATTGGTACATCAAAATGGCTCGTACGCTCTCTAAGACATTATGATGAAGCGTTCGCAGAAAAAATTATAGAAGCTTTTGATGATTATTATAAAAGTGGAGAAAAAAGTCAAGTAATTCAATTAGTTGATTCTATCTTGCTTCCTTTTGGTGGAAGGCTATTTGATGGATTTTCATTAGGGAAAAGTGGGAATAACACATGAATGAATCAATAGAGGAGTTTATACCTTTATTTAGAATGGAATATCAAATATACAAAAATCCCCTTTACATTTATATCGCAGAGGTATAGAATCTCTATATACCTAAAAAAACTAGGTAGGTGAAAATAATGTTTAATCGTGAATTGGTTAAAGGGAGTACATCGCTCTTGCTGCTGCAACTATTAGAGGAGCGGGACATGTACGGCTATGAACTTGTAAAAGAACTGGAGAAGCGCAGTGAAAATGAATTTTCCGTGAAAGAGGGCACGCTTTATCCTGCACTGCATAAGCTTGAAAAGCAGGAATACATTGAATGCTATTGGCAGGAACAGGAGAAGGGGCCAGCAAGGAAGTACTACCGTATAACGGAAGCTGGCAAGGAAATGCTGCTTGAGAAAACCCGAGAGTGGAATGACTTTGTTTCAGTAATGAACAAGCTGATTGGGAGAAAAAAACATGGAACGGCTGAAGAATGAGTTTTTAGCTGAGTTAGAACAAAGACTTATCAATCATCCAGATAAGGTATCTATTTTGAACGATTATGAGGTACATCTGGATGAGTTTCTTGTTTCTCTTTACAAACTAGAGAACGAGTCAGAGATTCAAGATCAAGTTTATTCAAAGTTCGGAACACCGAAAGAGATAGCTGATTTGTGGAAGGAAGAACTCTCCGTAACGACTAGTAAAATGAAATGGCTATTCGTTGCGGTAAATATATGTTTGTTTCTCGGTGGAGCGATTCTTACTATCGCACATAATCTCCTTGATTGGGATTGGCTTACGAAAGTGTGGATTCAATTGACTTCCATTCCAATCATAATTGCACTAATATACTCATTTTTTTGGGCGCTCTTAGGCTATGAAATTGGGAGAGGCTTTGGACATAAGGGAAGAAAGGTAATGAAAGGAACTTTTTTGCTAGCTTTACTTCCCAATATTTTATTAATGATTTTAACGGTATTCAATATTATCCCACATGAATGGTTTAGTCCGCTGCTGACAGAAACGTTTATCGTTATCTGCATCCTATACACTATTCTTTTATACCCCATTTGTTTAATTAGTTACCGGTGGGGGAAAAAAGCTTCTGTATAAGCTTTTTTTTAATCATATACATAGAGAAACTATATATATAGAATCACTAAATATATTGGAGGTTTGTATCATGGAATTAAAAATAGGAAAGATAGACTGGTTGTTTTTTCTTTTATGCTTAATGATAGGGATACTTGCTGAAGAAGCTTTCTTTAGAGGTGAAATTGGTATTTCCTATTTTGTATTTATTGCCGTTTTTTACACTATATTCTTCTTTCGTTTTCGTTCGTTTTCGTTTTCACATCAGCGAGTGGGATATCTCGTATTAATTTCAATATGGCTTTTAGCTGCAGGCTATTACTTGACAGATACCATTCTTTTTTATACGTTAAATATCATTGTTATCCCAACACTTGTAATCTTTCATTTAGCATTAATCACTTCTCCGAAAAAAATGGAATGGAATAAGCTGTTTTTCATTCTATACACTACTTTAAGGATTGGACATGGAATTCGCTATGCGAGTCATTTCATAGGATATATTGCAAAAAAATTAAACCGTAGCAGTAATCCTAAACGTAATGATGTTTGGAAAAAAGTTCTTATAGGGATAGCGATTGCGATTCCGTTTCTTTTTGTTGTTCTTAATCTGCTAATGTCTGCTGATGCTCAATTTGAAAAGCTTTTAAGTAACATACCTAATTTATTTAACTTTCAAACTGAATACATCTTTCGTATCCTTATCATTCTAATTTATACTTTTGGATTTTTTGGGTTCATGCAAGTTCTTTTACAAAAAAAGGTACAAATTGTCCAGCAAAAAGATGCGTTTAAGCTTCCTCAAATGGATGGAGTCGTTACTTTGACTGTTCTATTGCTGCTAGACTTAGTGTATATCTTATTTGTTGTTGTCCAATTTAAATATTTCTTTAGCGGGACCCTTGATGATGGCTTTACCTATGCAGAATATGCGCGCCGAGGATTTTTTGAGCTCTTATTTGTAACCCTTATTAATTTGACTGTAACAACAGTGGTAATTACTTTTTCAAAAAGTGTGCAAGGGAAATTGAAGACAACGATTCGTTTTGCTTTATCGTTGTTAGTTTTATCAAGCGGTGTCCTCCTCATATCAGCTTTTATGCGAATGTCGATGTATGAGGATGCATATGGCTTCACGTTTACTAGAGTACTCGTCAATTCGTTCATGATTTTCCTAATGGTCATTTTTGCTTACACCCTTATAAAAATCTGGCTAGATCGATTGTCGTTATTTCATTTTTACTTCATCGCATCTCTTATTTACTATGCTGGCATGAATATCATCAATCTTGACCAGATTGTGGTAGAACGTAATATTGCACGATTTGAGAAAACAGGGAAAATTGATATCCACTATTTAAACAATTTTTCATCAACAGGAATTCTTGGGCTAATTGAGCTTTATGATAAAGACCCTAATGTACCAGGATTAAAAGCATTACTAAAACAGGGGAAAGCAGAAAGAGAGTATTTATATGCAGATACATGGCAATCGCAAAATCTAGTGAGGGATAAAGCGTATAAAAAGCTTGGGGAGTTAGAATTGAAGTAGAATTTACTACACCAGAAAATGACTAACGTACACATTAATATAAAAATCCTCCAAATTTGCAACTTTTTTCTATGCTTAAACGTGGATATGCTGAAAGGGGGTACAGCATTGGATTTGGATGAGGCATATGAGGTATATGTAAAGGATTTGTACCGTTATTTGTTATCCCTTTCAAAGGATCATTTTACAGCAGAAGATTTAGTACAAGAGGCATTCTACCGTGCGTATATCCATTTAGGCGATAGTGAGATCAATCATATTAAAGCATGGCTTTTTAAGGTGGCATATCATGCATTTATTGATTTTTCCAGGAAGAATAGACGTTTAATCATCAGTGATCAGATTGAAGGTATGACCAAAAATCAAATCATTCATGAGAAAAATCCTGAAAATCGAATATTAGAGAAGGAGAGCTTTCAACTATTGATAGAAGATATCCATTCTTTAAAGGAAACGGAAACACATGTGATTCTATTATGTGATTTACATCAGTTATCTCTTAAAGAATCAGCGGAGATACTTGATATAAAAATTAATACACTAAAAAGCCATCTTGTGCGCGGCCGTAAAAAATTGATTGAAAGGGTAAAAGAAAGGAGGTTGGAGGATGAGAGAGGATAATAAGAAAGACGATGAAATTTATCAGTCTTATATTAATCAATCTATTCAAGACTTTGAAAATAGCCAGTCTATTGATGAAAAGGATCAGAGATCTATAATTAAAAAAGGAAAGTTTATGGGATTAATTACTTCTATTATGATAAGTCTTGCGATCCTGCTATTAATTATTCCGTGTATGACACTCGGATCCTATTTATATTATGCCATTGGAGGGAAAGCAAATCACTTAATTGAGATTGCCACAAAAACCGTCTATGTAACCGAACCGAATATCAGCTTAGAGGAAATGGAATTGGAAGAACATATTAAATTCTTTTCTATGGATATTCAATTTGATGTATTTAAGCGCATTGGAAAAGAGGATTATAAAGCGGGGGAATACTTGATTAAGTATGCCTTTGATAATCCTAGGTTTCCAGAAAGAACGATCCTATTAGAACGGCCATTGCCAAAGATTGCAAGCATGGATTCAAATCGCTTATATCATCCGGATGCTGTCAAACCGCCGGGGCTTGAAGTTGAATGGGACTTATTAAAAAATTTGCCTGATGGAACAGTTAGTGAAGTTTATATCTCACTAAATAAATTAATGAATGCAGGAGAATTAGAAAAACAACTAGGCAAAAATGTAGAGGTTCGGTGGGTGGCAGTTGATACTGGACTTGAAAAGAAGCAAACAGATAAAGAAGGCTACCCAATCGCTCCAATTGGGTATCCTTTACAAGTGGATCATACCACTTGGTCACCGTTTAATGGGCGTGATCAAACAAATGAAGAAGTTTTTATGGATATCCTTGAATTTTTAAGAACTAATGAAGAGAATGCTGCGAAAATAGCTAGTGCTAAGAGCCTTGCCCTAGAAGAAAGAGTTCCTTATATAGAGAAAAATGGGATTTACATATATGGGGCTGTTGTGACAGGACCAACCTCAGAATTAAGGAAACTTCAAAAAAATGAAGTCATTCGGACAATGAAGGTAGGGGAAGTGAAATTATGGAATTGGAAGTGAAAAATCAAAAAAAACAGCATCGAAGTAAAAGAATTCCGACTGTTACTGGTTTTCTTTCCTTTATTATTGCAATCATTTCACTTGCTGGATTAAACATTGCCTTAATTATGGATTATGATGCTTTCCCAGATTTTTTTCTAATTAAACTGCCATTAGCTGGTTTGATACTAGGCGGAATTGGAATTTTCACTCAGAAAAGGTCAAGATTGTTTTCGATTTGGGGGATTCTTTTATGTCTTTTCATCTATATTTTTACTTTTATGATGTTTGGTCTGGCATGGAGCATTAACCCTAAACCCTAAACCCCAAAAAAAGAGGCTGGGACAAAACCCACCTCGACATGAAAAAGCCTCTTCACCATGTTTATGACACTGAAAAAGGATACTATAAACTTGCTTATGGCTATTATGTGCAACCTTCTCAAGCTATTTCCGTTCATATCGGAAAAGGTGAGATTCTTAAAGATGAGGTAAACGTATTTGATAAAAACGGCTGCTTTATCCGTAGCCTTAAGAAGGGGCAACAATAAAAGGTATACTCCTATGACAATAAACGTTATGCAATCGTTGGGGGAGAAGGGCATTATGGTTATGGTTTTATCGTGCAAGATGAATGGGTTGGTCATACAGGTGGATGGATCGGCTGTTCAGCACAAGCTTTTATAAATACATCCACAAAGGATATGATTGTTTTAGCAACGAATCAGGAAGTATTTCCGCAATACGAACAAGAAATTATGAATTACTTAATGGGAATGCAATATTCTGTAGTAGCACCAAAACATATAAAAATATTATCTCTCACTAATACAGATGTTATTTCAGGTCAATATAAAACGTTTTGTTTGTAATAAAGAGAAATTTTTTGAGTTTTTCAGCCCTATAACTAATATTAAATCCATACATCTATATTTAAAGTGATTCCTGTTTGTGGCTAGCTCAAGGGTATGAACCTAGCTACTGAACAATCAACCGATTACGTGTGCAACCCGAAGTAAAAGCATTAATCCGTCAATGTTTCGTTCAATTCCGCTGACAGTTAGTCCAAGAAAATCTGATTGACCAGGAAGCGATTTTTATTGATGGCACAAAGATTGAAGCAAATGCGAATAAATTTACGTTTGTTTGGAAGAAATCGATCGAAAAATAGTAGGAAGGATTAATAGAAAAGTCGAACCAACTATAAAATGAACTAGTAGATGAAGTCATTACCGAATATAACTAAAAAATTAACTAAGATGATAGAAAAAACGTACGCAAAAATAGAGAAGGGAGAATTTGAGTACTCTCAAATCCTCCCTTCTCACTATTTGAAGCTAGTTATGTCCCAGCCTCTATTAATTATCCCTTTATTTTTTTATCCGTTACTTCTAATACATCTAAAAGGAAAACGAAAACTGGTATTCCAACAATGAGACCCCAAACACCAAAGAAATGTTCTCCAAAGATTAATACAATAAAAGTGTAAAAAACAGGTAAGTCAGTTTTAGCAGACATCAATTTTGGATTAAGGATGTACGCTTCAATTGCATGGATGATCATGATTACAATTAGGATATAGATTACCTTGATAAAGCCCCCAAGTGTATATGCAATTGTACAAAGTGGAATAAGTGAAATGATCACCCCTGCAACAGGTATTAAACCGAGTAAAAAGATTAAAATTGATAATCCCATTAATTGAGGGAAACCCATGATCCAAAGTGCTAACGTTGTTAACACGCAATTGACAAGTGCAATAATAAATTGTGCTTCTATTACTTTACCAAAAGTAAGGACAAATTTTTTCGCGAAAAACTCAATCTCATTATAGAAAGGAGCAATTTTACTGTTCTTAAACTTTGCCGTAAATTCGATTAATCTTGTTTTCTCTAATAAGAAAAATAAGCTAAGAATTAGAGATAACATTACTTGAATGGCGATATTACTTACTCCGCTAAAATATTTAAGCAAAAATGTAAAACCTTGTTCTAAATATTTGGAGATTTGGTTGGTTTCTATAAAACTCATTACATAATTGACGATGATATTATCATGCTGCTGGGTATAGAAGACTGTGATCTGTGTTACTAGTTGAGAGATTTCAGCAATAATGATCGGCAAGTACCTACTAATTCCAATTGTTAACAGGCCGATAATCACCAAATATACAATGAGCACGGTTAATTTCCGATTCAATTTAAACTTTCTGGTAATAAGGTTCACTAACCGATTAAGTAAAAATGAAAAAATAAATGTAATTAGAATTAAATTAATCATGCTTTTAAGCAAATATAGAACGAATAATAAAATTCCAAAAATAATAAATCTTTTAAACGCACTTTTTTGTAATAATGTTTGAATCGTCTCCATTAACGTCATATTCCTCCAGTATATCGTAGCGGACGGCTACACTTCTTATCTTCTATTTTAGTCTATTTTTAATGATAATCATAATAATTTTATAAAAAAACAGATACTTTTTCACATTCACTTCAAGTATATTCCATGATTTAATTAAAATGATGGAACCTTCCTAAATTTGGAACGTAACAGTATAATATTTACATAATTTTTAAAAGGAGACACAGAATGAATAAATTGAAGGAATATATTAGTTTGAAATTTGTATTATTTATTGTTATTTCTATCATTCTTACACATATCCCAATTATAGGAAACTATTTTCGTGTGGTTAATACAGTCATTCACGAATCAGGTCATGCAATCATTGCTCTATTTGGGGGAAAGGTACATGAAATCTCCCTGTTTATGAATACGGAGGGGGTAACATACACAAGTCATTCTTCTTGGTTTGGCGGTTTCTTCACGGGTGGAGCTGGGTATGTGTTTTCTTCCTTTATTGCTTTCCTGTCCTTTTGGTTTATTAGCAGAAAACAATATAAGCCACTGATCATTATTCTCTTATTGTTAATTGGATTAAACCTTATCTTTTGGGTTAGAAATTTCTATGGCATTTTTTGGCTTATTACATTTGGCGCAGCGTTTATCTTTCTATTATATAAAGGAACAGCTGCCATTGTGGAGCATTTCTTGCTTATGATAGCAAGCATTCTTTTAGTTGAATCTATATCGTCATCATTTACTATTTTTCTGTTAAGTTTTACACAGCCGCATGCAGCAGGTGATGCTACAGGACTTGCTCAGTCAACACATATCATTCCTGCACAGTTTTGGGGAATAGTCTTTATATGTCAAGCCATAGCATTTGCAATAGCTGGGTTTAAAGTTGGGGGCTATCGAATAAGCAGGTAACTATTTAGTTTAGACAAGGGTGTATCGAGTGATACTTCCTTTTTTTTATCCTTTAAAGAAAAATTAATCAACTTCTATCTTTATTATGCAAATTTTTCTATAAAAATCTGCCTGTTCTTATTGGAATATGGTATTATTACGTTTGAATGTTTGTAAATGTCTAGCACCTGCTGCTACCACCTAGAGATCACAACTCAATCTTTTCATAAAAGGCAAGATGTCTCTTTAAAGTTTGTGCATGTCAGGGTGATCAAGCCGCTTGTGCTTTACTATGTTTCGATTTTTTTCGATGAATTCAAACATAAACTAAATGATTGAAGGAGATAAAAATGGCAGATCATACAATAATTCGTTTTGAACAAGTAACGAAACAATATGATAATGACCCCCCAGTATTAAATGATGTAAGCTTTGAAATCGAAAGAGGGAAATTCTATACTCTTCTAGGCCCATCAGGCTGTGGGAAAACAACCATTCTAAGATTAATAGCTGGATTCATTGAGCCATCCAAAGGAAAAATCTTTATTAATGGGAAAATTGTTAATGACGTTCCAGCAAATAAACGTCAAGTGAATACAGTTTTTCAGGATTATGCCTTGTTTCCACATTTAAATGTATATGAAAATGTTGCATTTGGCTTAAGAATAAAAAAGTTAAAAAACAATGAGATAGATCGCAAAGTGAAAGAAGCTTTAAGATTTGTCAATCTTGAAGGGTATGAAAAAAGAGAAATAAAAGAAATGTCTGGAGGACAGCGCCAGCGTGTAGCTATCGCACGTGCAATTGTTAATGAGCCAGAGGTGATTCTCCTTGATGAACCATTGTCCGCTCTTGATTTAAAGCTGCGTACGGAAATGCAGTACGAATTGCGGGAACTGCAGAGAAGACTAGGGATTACATTTATTTTTGTCACCCATGATCAAGAAGAGGCACTCGCTATGTCCGATGAGATTTTTGTCCTTAATAATGGGAATATCGAGCAAAGTGGCACACCGACAGATATTTATGATGAACCAATTAACCGATTTGTTGCAGACTTTATTGGGGAGTCGAATATTGTCCCAGGCGTCATGCTGAAAGATTTTTCTGTACAATTTACTGGAAAAACCTTTGAATGTGTTGATGGAGGTTTCGATCCGAATGAGGCAGTTGAAATCGTTATTCGACCTGAAGATTTAGAAATTACTCATCCGGAAAATGGGAAGCTTCGTGTGAACGTAGATTCTCAATTATTCCGTGGGGTACACTACGAAATCAGCTGCAACGACCAGGAAGGCAATGAATGGCTAGTCCATTCGACTAAGAAGGCTATTGTAGGTGAGGAAATTGGACTTACATTTGATCCTGAGGCAATTCATGTTATGAGACACGGGGAAACAGAAGAGGAATTTGACAAACGTTTAGAAGCCTATGAAGAGGGCAGCCATGAGAAGTAAATCACGGAACTTTTACCTCATTCCATACGTAATTTGGATCGCTCTTTTTGTGGTTACTCCGATTTTATTAGTCCTTTATTATTCATTTTTTGATATAGATGGACAATTTACATTCGAGAATTATAAGAAATTTTTTACCCCTGTCTATTTAAAGATGACATTTAGCTCTTTCTGGTATGCCTTTTTAATTACTATGTTTACACTGCTTGTGGCATATCCGATTGCTTTCTTGCTGACAAAAACAAAACATAAACAGCTATTATTATTATTAATTATCCTGCCTTCTTGGATCAATTTATTGCTAAAAGCGTATGCGTTCATTGGTATTTTTGGTACATATGGAGCAGCTAATAGCTTTCTTGAAATAATTGGGATCGGGACGAAGCAAATTCTATTCACTGATTTTAGCTTTATCTTTGTTTCTGTATATATATTCTTGCCATTTATGATTCTGCCTATTTTTAATGCATTGGATGAATTAAATCCATCACTTGTTGATGCATCTAATGATCTTGGTGCGTCTAAATGGACAACATTTAAGCGTGTAGTATTTCCGCTAACAATAGATGGGGTTAAATCTGGGTGCCAAATTGTCTTCATACCAGCATTGTCGCTGTTCATGCTTACAAGATTAATAGCCGGAAATCGAGTGATCACTCTTGGTACAGCTATTGAGCAGCATTTCTTAGTTACGCAAGACTGGGGGATGGGGGCAACAATTGCCGTCTTTTTAATCATTGCTATGGTATTAATTATGATTCTCACTGGGAAAAGAAAGCGGGGAATCTTATGAAAAAGTTATCTAAACTCTCTACAGTTTATTTAGTAATTATGTTTTTCATTCTATATGCCCCGATATTATATTTGATGTTTTATTCCTTTAATAGTGGGGGAACGATGTATCATTTTGAAGGATTTTCTCTTGAATGGTACAAGGAATTATTTGGCAATTCAAGATTATTGATCATCGTTCTAAATACGGTAATAATTGCACTGCTTTCAGCTGCGATATCGACAATTCTGGGGGTCGCAGGTGCTTTAGCTATCTATTATGCTAGAAGAAGAAGAGTGAAAAATACACTGCTTTCGCTGAATAATGTTTTAATCGTTAGCCCGGATGTTATCATCGGAGCATCCTTTTTAATTTTGTTTACGATGATTGGGATTAAGCTAGGGTTTGTCTCCGTATTGCTAGCTCATATTGCTTTTAGTGTGCCAATCGTTGTCATTATGGTACTACCGAAAATTGAAGAAATGAATACATCCATGATTTATGCCGCACTTGATTTAGGAGCTAGTCGCTGGGATGTTTTAACAAAGGTTGTTCTCCCTTATATTACACCAGGGATATTTGCAGGATTCTTCATGGCATTAACGTATTCATTAGATGATTTTGCTGTTACCTTTTTCGTAACAGGTAATGGCTTTACCACCTTATCAGTGGAAATATATTCACTTGCTAGAAGAGGCGTTTCATTAAATATTAATGCTCTTTCTACACTTTTATTTATTTTTACCATGCTTCTGGTAGTCGGTTATTACTTCATTACTAAACGTAATAACAAGCCAGGCAGAATGGGGGTAAGATAAATGAAACAGCTGATTCGAGCATTATTAGCAGTGTTAATCGTTTCGTTAATATTAATATTTATTGTTTTCAGGCTAAATTCGTCTCAGGGCTATACGAGCGGAAATACGCTTACCATTTTTAACTGGGGCGATTATATCGATGAGGAACTGATTAAACAATTTGAAGAGGAGACGGGAATAAAGGTCATTTATGAGACGTTTGACTCTAATGAGGCCATGCTGACAAAAATCGAACAGGGCGGGACTGCCTATGATATTGCAGTCCCCTCTGAGTATATCATTGATAAAATGATTCAAGAAGATCTGCTTCTTCCAATCGATCATTCAAAACTCCCAAATTTTCAATATCTTGATTCCCGCTTTTTAGATTTGCCATTCGACCATGGGAACGAATATTCGATTCCGTATTTTTGGGGAACGGTTGGTATATTGTACAACACGAAAATACTGGGCGATCGGGAACTAACTAGCTGGAATGACCTTTGGGATCCTGCGTTTAAGAATCAAATTTTGCTTGTTGATAGTGCACGTGAAGTGTTGGGAATGTCATTAAATAGCTTAGGCTATTCACTGAATGATAAAAACAAAGATCATCTTCAAGAAGCAAAGGAAAAAATAGATGCATTAACACCAAATATAAAGGCGATTGTTGGGGACGAAAACCGTTTACTTTTACAAAATGAAGAAGCAGCCATAGGACTAGTTTGGTCTGGCACCGCCCAAGAAATTATGTGGGAAAATGAAAATGTGGAATATGTAATCCCGGAAGAAGGATCAAATTTATGGTTTGATAATATGGTTATTCCAAAAACTGCAAAGAATGTGGAGGCTGCCCATCAATTTATCAATTTTATGCTTGATCCAGAAGTATCTGCCCAAAATACAGATTATGTCGGCTACTCTACACCTAATAAAGAAGCATTAAAATATATGGATGAAGATGTAGTAAGTGACGAACGATTTTATCCAGATGAAGAAATGACATCAAAGCTTGAGGTATATGAAAACTTAGGAAAAAGGATGCTCGCTCATTACAATGATCTTTTTCTTGAATTTAAAATGCATACAAAATAAAAGGAAAACTGACCGGCACAAGGCTGGTCAGTTTTTTTACCTGTCTAAACATATTCTTATGGGATTATGGAAAAATTAAAGGGAAAAGGAGTGGTGAAATGAAACCATTATTTTGCCTGCTTGTCTTACTTTTCTCTTTAAACCAGCCACTATATGCAGAAGCTCCTCAAATGAAAAGCGAGCTAGCAATTGTGATAGACGATCTTGGAAATAATATGGAGGGAACAGAGGAACTATTAGATCTTCCTATTCGCTTAACTGCTGCAATAATGCCCTTTATGCCGAGTACGAAGGCAGATGCAGAACGTGCAAAACGTAACGGACATGATGTGATTGTCCATTTGCCAATGGAGCCCAAAAAAGGGAAGAAAAGTTGGCTCGGTCCTGGTGCTATCACCACAGATCTAAGTGATGCAGAAATTAGAAACCGAGTTGTCGCTGCAATTAAAGATGTTCCACATGCAATTGGCATGAATCATCATATGGGCTCAAAAGCAACAGAAGATGAAAGGGTCATGAGAATTGTTTTAGACGTCTGTAAAGAATATGGATTTTTCTATCTCGATAGCAAAACAACAGCAAATAGTGTTGTAGAAAAAATCGCTAGACAACTAAACGTTCCATTTCTAGAAAATAACTTATTTTTTGATGACGTTTATACAATCCGACATGTCACAAAACAAGCGAACCTATTAGCAGGAAAGTTAAGTAAAAGAGATCAATTCATTGCAATTGGGCATGTTGGTATTTCTGGTCCAATTATGGCGAGTGTATTGGAAGCATATATACCAGTTTATAAAGACAAAGCAGAACTTGTCCCGCTTTCCAAACTCATTCCTGGCTATGAGTTATTAGATGAAGGGATATAAAAGAAGAAAATAATTAGAAGCCGCCCACATTCTGATCTGGTTAGTCCCGCAGTCGCTGCGAAGGTAGAAGAGGTGGACGGCTATAATTTTAGTATATGTTTTAGTGAAAAAAAGATTCTAGTTCACACACTTTTAGTGAAAGGAAATGAGTTTTCCACTATTATTAAAGATGATAAGAAATGTTTAGTAATAGAGGTGTACTATGAAGATTCGTGAAATCACTTTACGTCATTTAAAGATGAAAATGAAATCTCCTTTTTCAACAAGTTTTGGTACAATGCAAGATAAAGAATTTCTCCTCCTTGAAGCGAAATCCGAAAATGAGCATATCGGATGGGGAGAATCAGTAGCCTTTGACACGCCCTGGTATACAGAAGAAACAGTAAAGACAAATTGGCATATGCTCGAGGATTTTATTATCCCGGCAGTATTAAACAAGGAGCTTAACCATCCAGATCAAGTATCAGATCTACTCTCATCCATTAGAAAAAATAATATGGCCAAATCAACAATTGAGGGGGCAATATGGGACTTATACGCGAAAGAAAACGGGATAGGCTTAACCAAAGCTCTTGGAGGAAATAAAAAGAAAATAGAAGTAGGAATAAGCATCGGTATTCAAAAAACTATTGATGATCTTTTACAATTAATTGATGCGTATACAGCAAAAGGGTACAAGCGAATGAAGGTAAAAATTAAACCAGACTGGGACCTGGAGGTCATTCGAGAAATCCGCAAGCATTTCCCAAAAGTCCCATTAATGGCTGATGCAAACTCTGCATATACGTTAAATGATATCGAACTGTTTAAATCAATGGATGAATACGGGTTAATGATGATTGAGCAGCCGTTAGCTGCAAATGATTTTATTGATCACGCAAAGCTTCAAAAGGAGATTCAAACACCGATTTGTTTAGATGAAAGCATTTATTCGTTTGAGGATGCCAGGATAGCCATTGAATTGAAAGCTTGTCAAATAATTAATATTAAAATTGGCAGGGTAGGGGGGCTGACAGAGGCAAGAAGAATTCATGACCTATGTAAGGAAAACAAGATTCCTGTATGGTGTGGAGGCATGCTTGAAGCAGGCATTGGAAGAGCACATAATATTGCATTGACTACTTTATCGAATTTTATTTTGCCTGGTGATACAGCTGGTTCTTCTCATTATTGGGAAAAGGATATCATTGATCCTGAGGTAGTAGTTGAAAATGGATATATTACTGTCCCTGCTCATCCAGGTATAGGTTTTGAGTCTAATATGAAAACTATTCGGCAATATACTTTAAATGAAAAGACATTTTCTTAGAAAATTCCCAGGAACATCTTGGTCCTGGGAATGATTTTAATTACGAAATATTCAATTAATATTTCTTGGGAAAGCGCAGATTCAGACATTTCCTGCTTAGAATCGCCATCTCTTTCGTCTGAAATTGTCGTATGCAAAAGATGTTGTCGATTCTTACGGAAAGAGATTGTTACATAGGAAAAGACAAATGAAAGGTTGTCCCCACATTTACTTTACTAATAATTTTGTAATCTCCATTCATACGTTTAATGATGTCAAAACTTATCATTAAACCAAGCCCAGTTCCCTTTGTTTTGGTTGAATAATATGGCTGTCCTAATTGCTTAATCTGGATAGGGTCAATGCCAATTCCTTCATCTGTGATATTTATGATGGCATTTTCATTTTCCTTGTAAGCGAACAATTCTAGATTTCCCCCTGAGGGCATTGCCTCAATCGCATTCTTAATTAAATTGATAAATACCTGTTTACATTCATTTGTATTTCCATTAATCACTAAATTTCCTTCAATATTTGTGATCAGGTTAACATTAGACATTACAGCAAACGGATGCATAAATTGAGCAACATCTACTAATGTTTGGGAAAGAGAAATTGACTCAAAATAATTGTTCGTAGGACGTGCAAGGGAAAGAAAATCCCCAATTATATTCTGTGTCCGGTCTAATTCATCAAGTGAAATAGATAGAAACATTCCTTGTTTAGAAGTTAAATTATCTTCATCCTTCAAAATTTGCAAAAAGCCACGTATAGTTGTCATTGGATTACGAATTTCATGTGCAACGGAAGCAGCAAGCTGACTTACTGCATTTAATTTATCAGCATTTTGTAATTGTTCCAGCATGGCTATCTGAAGCTTATTCATTTCAATTAAATAAATAATAATAGCAAGTGTCAGAAATGAGACAATTGAAAATGAGAAAAGATATACGAAATCATTTGAATGTCCTGATTGTATTAAAGCAATGGTACGTGAACCAGTAATTAGAAGATAAAATGCAATGCCTATACAGAGTTTTTTCCAAGGATTACCTATTTGGTAGCATTTATAAACGAATCCAAATAAGGGTGTAATGATTAAATAATTAATAAATAATACCAATAATTCCATATGCTCTTCTAGTATATTTACTCCTAATATCGCAACAACCGTAATGCCGCCAGCAATTGGACCTATATAGAAAAAGGAAATAAAAACGGGAATAAATTTTAAATCAAATGCGATGCCATCACCCACTTTTACAGGAAAGGACATGGACAGTATAAGAGAAAATAAAATCGTAAGAAGAAAAATACTATTTGTTTTAAGTCCCTTTTTATATCTGCTGAGAATGATATTTATGAATGGTATCATCATCATGATAAAAAAGTGAAAAAACAAATCTGCTACAAAATCCTTCAAGAATACCACCCCCTATGCCCAATTGTTCCTTAATTAATTAAACAAGCAGGGAGGGGAATCCTTTATAATATGTAGATAAATGTTGAATGGACTGGAAATACATTTCCTGATTATTTTACAATATTCGACAATTTGAAAAACCGGCTCATAATGAGCCGGTAAAACTTATATAAGATCGAGTTCTTTTTCTTCAGTTGATGGATTAAGATCCACAATATTTTGTACTTCAGTACCATCTAAGGTCTCTTGCTTTAAGAGAGCACCTACCAAGTTGTCAAATTGGATTCTATTTGTTCTTATTAGTTTTTCTGACCTCTCTAGTGCTTTTTGGAAAAGCTCTTGCATTTTTGCTTCTTTATCTGACTTGTTAAAGGTTAAAGTAAACCCGTCATCGAGTAAACCTGTATCAACCATTTGTTCAATCACCTGTTTTGCTTGCTGAACATCGCCGCCAACACCGATGCTGTGCTCACCAAGAATGATTCTTTCGGCCACACCGCCAGCTAATATCATCGCTACTTGATCTAGCATGTCGCTTGTTGTTGATAGATGCAATTCTTTTGGAACTGGTGCAACATAGCCAAGCGCTTGTCCGCGGGGAATAATGGTTGCTTTACGAACAGACCCAGGCTTAGTAATTGCAGCTACAAGAGCATGTCCAGATTCGTGAATGGCAACTCGTCTTTTTGTTTCTGCATTTTGAAGTGCACGGGTAGAGCTTCCAAGTACCGTTCTGTCTAGAGCGAAATCAATATCCTCTTTTGAGATACATTCCTTGCCATTTTGTACTGCTTTACGGCTTGCTGTTTCAAACATAGATTGTAGATCTGCACCAGAAAAACCAGAAGTGCTCTCAGCGAGTTCATTTATAAAACTCAAGGCATTTTCAGCAAATTTTCGATTCTTCATATGAATCTCAATAATTTCTTTCCTGCCTTTTGTATCAGGTAGAGGAACATGAAAAGAGAAGTCAATCCGGCCTGGTCTAAGAAACGCATCGTCAAGCATATCCTTTCGATTTGTTGCAGCTATGAAAAGAATGCCATCGTTAGAGTGTCCACCATCAAGCTGAACAAGAAGCTCTGTTAATGTCTTTTCGCTTTCTTCACCACCATGCTGCTTTCTTTTACCGGCAAGGGCATCTACTTCATCGATAAAAACAACTGCAGGTTTATGTTTCCTAGCATTTTGGAACAATGTTCGAACACGAGAAGCACCAACACCTACAAACATTTCATTAAATGCTGAACCACTCGCTGAAAAGAAGGTCGCATCTAGCTCCTTAGCAATCGCTTGTGCAAGCAAGGTTTTTCCTGTTCCTGGAGGGCCATATAATAGAATCCCTTTCGGCGGTTTCAACCCCATTTGAAGTGCACGATCCGGTTCTTTCAAAATAGTAAGAGTTTGCATAATTTCATCTTTCATTTCACCTTGAATGCCTCCAACATCAGCAAACGAAATGGATGGAAGCGGCTTTGCCTTAGATACACTTTGCTTCATTGTATTTGCTGTACCAAGTCCGCCTTTGCCAGATTTATATAAATAAATGGCTAAGGCAATAATCAAGACAAAAAGCCCGCCTAAAATCCATGGTGTATATGGACTACTAGATGAAAAAGTATAATTAACATGATAGTTTTCTACTAATTTATCAAGCATTTGACTATTTGGTGGGATATGTGAAATAAACTCCCCATCATCAGTTTTAATTGTAAGCTTTCCATTTATACGTTCATTGATCGTAACTATTTTCCCATTTTGAGAGGCGATCAATTTTTCAACAGAAGAATAAGGGATTGTAGCTGATTTATTTCCATTTTGAACAATTAAGAAAATGGAATAAGCTAGGACAAAAAGGCATAAAAAAATCGGAACAATTGTTGTAGTTTTCTTAAAATTAAATTTCAACTTTTTCCCTCCTCATCGTTCCATTTCATTATAAAGAGTAAGACTATTATTTAATAGTGGATGATTAATGTAAAAAATAGAAAATGATGGAGTAATTATACGACCCTTGCCTCCACAGTAAGTTTCTCCTTCACAAATATTGGAAAGCAAGATATAATGACATAGGATAATTAAATAAACGTAACCACAAGGGGAGCGTAAGCTGAGAGTGAACAGTTCATTGTTCTGACCCTTCGAACCTGTTAGATAATTCTAGCGCAGGAATGTGGATTGAATAGGTGTTATTTGTTTTGCTTGCTTATTCTCCCCTTGAGGTGTCGTACCATTTGAAAAGGGGAGTATTTTTATGAAAAAATTTAAGTTAATCGCATTGATTGAAGCCTCATTTTTTGCGGCATTTGCCATTATTTTAGATTTATTGCCGTCAATCAAGCCAATGCCATCTATTTCTATTTCAGTTGCTATGCTGCCGATCTTTATTTTAGCTTTTCGATGGGGGATTCGTGTCAGTATGATTTCAGGCTTTATGTGGGGGATTCTTCAAATTGTATTGGGGGATGCATGGATTGTTACACCAGTTCAAGCATTTATTGAATATGTTTTAGCATTCGCATTCATTGGTTTTGCAGGATTATTTTACACCGTCATACAAAAGCATCTAAGAAATGGCGAAAAGAAAATAGCAGTCGCATGGATTATAACTGCTATCTTTGTTGGCAGTCTTGCACGTTATTTCTGGCACTTCATAGCAGGAGTAGTATTTTTCGGTAGTGCTGCACCTGAAGGGATGTCACCGTTCCTTTTCTCCTTCGCGGTTAACGGAGTCACTATGCTTGGATCTTGGGTTTTATGTTCCATTGTTGTTGGACTAATTATTTCCACTGCACCACAATTAATTATTAGAAAAAATGACCCTTTGGCTATCCCACATAACAAAGCTTCCTGAAACAAATGGATCCTCTCTAATCTGTATAGAGAGGATTTTTTACTATTGGTTTAAAACTAATTTTCCGAGGTATGTATATGGTAAAATTGATGACCAATACAAAGAAAAATATGTTAAAAATGGATAAAAAAGCATTATTCTAAAAAAATAAGTTGCTATACTTAACAGGTCATTAGACTCAGGGATAAAAAGTTCTTACAAATATGTGAACAACTAGTGAAGATTACATTACAATTTTCATCATTATTTCCACTGGAAAAATGGCTTAAATGCACTGTACATCAATGTTTATTGCTATTTTAATATATTAGTTATTCCTATAAAGTAAAAATATTCCTTCGCTTATTTGTCACATTCTTTTCGTTAACAACGTGGTAATATTGTAAATGAACCAGCAAGAACATTTTTGATGTTCTTTTGTTGAAGATTGTGAAAATATGTACACAATAATTGGAATTTATTATTTCTAATATGAAAGGAGCCCCTGTTATGAAATTGAAATGGGCTGTATTAGCAGTATTTTTCACTATAGTCACTGTGTTAACAGGATGTGAGCCGTTAGCGGTCTTTGATCCTAAAGGGCCTCAAGCTGAAAGGCAAGCCAATGACATTCTATTATCGATAGGAATTATGTCGGTAGTTGTTATCGTTGTTTTTGCTATTTTAATATTTGTGTTGGTGAAATTTCGTGCTTCAAAACAAAGTGAAGACTATGAACCACCACATATGGAAGGGAATCCTTGGGTCGAAGCAATTTGCGTCGGAATTCCTGTAATAATTGTTGCTTATCTATCTTTTGTTTCTGTGCAAAGTAACTATATCGTTGAGTCTGCTCCGAAAGGCTATGAAGAACAGGAACCATTAATTGTCTATGCTTCATCATCTAACTGGAAATGGCATTTTAGTTATCCTGAAGAAAACATTGAAACTGTCAATTATTTATATATTCCAACAGACCGTGCCCTTGAATTTAAATTATATTCAAATGGTCCAATAACAAGTTTTTGGATTCCTCAATTAGGTGGTCAAAAATATGCAATGGCTGACATGATCACAACATTGCACTTGGCTGCTGATGAGCCAGGTGAATATATGGGACGTAATGCAAACTTCAGCGGAAAAGGATTTGCTGAAAATACTTTTAATGTCACTGCCATGTCTCAGAAAGATTTTGATGATTGGATTAAAGAAGTAAAAGAAACAGCTGATCCACTAACTGAAGAAAAATATAATGAATTATTAAAACCTGGACATCTGGGTCAAATGACATTCACAGGTACTCATTTAGAATTCGCTCCACCACCTGAGCATAATCATGGATCTTCAGACAGTGAATCAACAGAAGGAACACATGAAGGACACGAAGGACATTCTAATTCAAACGAATTAGAGGAAAATCATTCAGATCATAGCAATCATTAAGTAACGGGACAGGGGTCAGGTTCATCGTCCCAGCTTATTTTATTGGGACAAGGAACCTGTCCCATTGTCCCACTCGAAAGGAGAAACATACGGATGGAATTCTTTGAACGTTTTGCCATACCACATCCAAGTCCTGCAATTTATGTATCAATGGTTGTTATTGGACTAACTGTGATCGCAATTATTGCTGGATTAACCTATTTTAAAAAATGGGGCTATCTATGGCGTGAATGGTTGACAACGGTTGACCATAAACGAATTGGTTTAATGTATTTAATATCTGCATTACTTATGCTTTTCCGTGGTGGCGTAGATGCCATCATGATGCGAGCTCAGCTAGCTACGCCTGATAGTAAACTATTAGATGCACAGCACTATAATGAAATTTTTACTACACATGGGGTCGTTATGATCATTTTTATGGCGATGCCTTTCATTTTTGCATTTATGAACTACATTGTTCCATTGCAAATTGGTGCACGGGATGTAGCGTTTCCACGTTTAAATGCCATTAGTTTCTGGTTATTTTTCATGGGAGCAATGCTATTTAACATCTCATTCGTAATTGGCGGTTCCCCTGATGCAGGGTGGACGTCTTATTTCCCTCTTGCAGGAACTGAATTTAGTAAATCAGTAGGAACCAATTATTATATGATCGCGATCCAAATCTCTGGTCTTGGTTCATTAATGACGGGTATTAATATGATTACTACGATTATGAAAATGAGAGCACCTGGTATGACATTGATGAAAATGCCAATGTTCACATGGGCTACGTTAGTTGCGAACCTTATCATTGTGACTGTATTCCCAGTTTTAACAGTAGCACTTGCTATGGGAACAATGGATCGTCTTTTTGCAACCAATTTCTTTACAAGCTCAAACGGCGGTATGGATATGCTCTGGGCGAACCTATTCTGGGTTTGGGGACATCCAGAAGTATATATCTTAATTTTACCAGCTTTTGGGATTTACAGTGAGATTATCTCTACTTTCTCAAGCAAAAATTTATATGGCTATAAATCAATGGTCGCTTCAATGGTGATCATCTCAGTACTTTCTTGTTTAGTATGGGCTCACCATTTCTTTACGATGGGTCAAGGAGCTGCATCCAATAGCTTCTTCTCTATTACAACGATGGCCATTGCTGTACCAACAGGGGTTAAGATTTTCAACTGGTTATTCACGATGTGGAAAGGGAAAATTCGGTTCACTGTTCCTATGCTTTATTCAATCGGATTTATTCCACTTTTCACAATTGGCGGAGTGACTGGGGTTATGCTTGCGATGTCAGCAGCAGATTACCAATATCATAATACAATGTTCTTAGTTGCTCACTTCCATAATACAATTATTCCTGGTGTCGTATTTGCGATGCTTGCAGGTCTTACGTATTATTGGCCAAAAATGTTCGGCTTTATGTTAAATGAACGAATTGGAAAATGGACGTTCTGGCTGCTTTCAATCGGCTTTGTACTTGCATTCTTCCCAATGTACATTACTGGACTAGACGGTCAAGCACGACGTATGTACACATATTCTGAAGCAACTGGCTTCGGTACATTGAATATGATCTCATTCATTGGAGCAGGGATTATGGGCATTGCTTTCGCGTTAATCGTCTATAATGTTTATTACAGTATCCGATACTCACCAAGAAATATTGGATCAGATCCATGGGATGCACGTACTTTAGAATGGGCTACCAATACACCAGTTCCTGAATATAACTTTGCAGTGACACCACAAGTAAATTCTATTCAGCCATTCTGGGATTCAAAGAAAAAGGGACATGTGTTATTCCCAGCTAAATTAGACAAAATTCATATGCCTAATAATAGCGGCATGCCATTTATTTTGTGTTCAATCTTCTTTGTATGGGGCTTTTCATTTGTATTTGCGATCTGGCCGCTAGTCATTCTTTCAACACTTGGCATCTTTGCTTGTTTGGCATTGCGCTCATTCGAGAAAGATCACGGACGTTATATCTCCGTTGAAGAGATTAAAGAAACAGAAGAGAAAACAGGGGGGGCTAAACTATGAAACTAGATCACTCGCAGCCTCTTGAATATAGTACTGGGCAAAATAATTTAAATATTTTCGGTTTCTGGATTTTCCTTGGTGCCGAGATTATGCTTTTCGCAACACTTTTTACTACTTATTTCACATTGGAGCACCGAACAGGCAATGGTCCTACCGGCGCAGAAATTTTTGAAATAACACCAGTTTTAATTGAAACAATTTTACTTTTAACAAGTAGCTTTGTGATTGGTCTTGGAATTCATGCGATGCGTTTAGGCAAAATTAAGGCAATGATTAGCTTTTTTGCCATCACTCTTGTATTAGGCTTAGGATTTTTAGGATTTGAAATTTTCGAGTTCGTTCACTATGTTCACATAGGAGCAGGATTACAAACGAGTGCATTTACAGCGAGTCTTTTAACGACATTAGGAACGCATGGAGCACACGTAACATTCGGTTTGTTCTGGGGATTAGCGATTATCCTGCAAGTAAAGAAACGCGGACTGACTCCTGAAACAGCCAATAAATCATTTATTTTCTCCCTTTACTGGCATTTCTTAGATGTAGTTTGGATCTTTATCTTTAGCTTCATCTACTTGAAAGGAATGATGTAATATGAAAGAATTATTCCCAGCTAAACAAGTAATGGGCTTTGTATTCTCTTTAATTCTAACGGCTGTTGCCCTAGCAGTTTATTTTTTCGACTTGTCATTCTCAGCAGGATTAGCCATTCTGATCGTGACTGCATTTATTCAAGCATTGCTTCAACTTGTCGTATTCATGCACGCAGGTGAAACAAAGGATAAATGGTCCATATATGGCAATGTATACTTTATGATATTCGTAGCGTTAATTACAATATTTGGCACACTATTCCTATTCAATTGGGATATGTAAAAACTGCAATGCAGGGAGCATCTAAAATGATGCTCCTTTTTTTGTTTTGTTCAGCATCTCTTCTGTCGCTACAAAAAATATTCCCATCACAAATATAATAACCGCACCCATAACTGTTCCAATTCCAATTGGTGTTAATATATTGTTACCGTTTCCAAAGAAACCGAATGAAAAAATAATGAGACCAATTGCCAATATGACGACAGCAACATAGTTTACTGCCTTCAGTATATTTGCATTTACGTTCATATCAATCATCCTCCTTATATATATAAATTATTCATTTTGTTCACAAAATTGTCAAACTTTTTTTGGTTAAATTTTATTTTTTCTAAAAATTAATCATTCTAGACGCAAAAAAAGGCTAAAAGACAAAGTCTTTAAGCCTAATATCTTATCTCCTATAGTGTGGTTCTAATTGTTTTCTAATATCCCTAAGTAATTCTTTAACTGTCAGTTGATTTTCACTTTGACCTTTTTTTAATGCAGATTGCATTACTTTTGCCAATTCATGTGAATCTACTTTAGGTTTCATATTTAAACACCTGCTAATTATTAATTAACAAACAGGGGAATGATTCATTATGCTGTTAATGACCTTTCTTATAATATATTCTCCTACCTTCTGTTGGTGAGTTGTTTACAAGATATCCCAAAAAGTAAAGCGTGTGGTTTGCAAAATGGACAACCAGGGTAAAAGGATGTTGACCCCCAAAAAAATAGACAGGTTACCGAATATTTTAATAAAGTAAAAAGCTATAAAAGGAAAAGGAGGTCTGATTATGCTAAAGATGAATACGGATATTGATAAGCTTTTGGATGCAACGAAAGAAATTGCAGATGACGATTTTCACTATATGATCAGACACATTGAAATTGATTTATTGCTTGAAAAAACAGAGAACTGGTAAAAACACTATATCCTTACATAAATAGCCTATCCACTCTTTTTTTGAGTGGATTTTTATTTTTCATTTTTATTACAAATATGTAACAGTTTTCAAACGAGGTGCGTCAATAGCTATAAAGGAGTGAAGTATATGAAGAAGAAATGGATAGTAGTAGTTGGCGCGCTCGTGATAGTGATGTTTGTCCTTACAGGCTTTTTTGTTACTCAATTAAAAGCAGTAGGCGGATTAGACGAAAAGGATGATATGGCGGTTTTAAAGAATAAACTTTGGAAAATACATTTTTCCGAAAAACTAGACCCATCAAGTATAAATGAACGTACTGTATTTGTTTTGAATCAAGAGGGGGAGAAGCAAAAGACTCCTGTTTCATTGAGTGACGACCAGAAAACGATAGTCATTGAACCCCCAGTTAATGGTTACGATTTTAAATCCTATACATTGCGGCTATCAAAAGAAATCCAGTCAACTTTGGGAAGAAAAATGGTAGCAAGTATTTCTCAGCGCTTTACTGTAAATGAATCGCTGCCGTATGCAGAATCAAAAAGCAAGTTAAACGAACATATCTTAAAACGAATCGCAGACATGCGGAAAAGTTATGATTACAGTGCGAAAGAAGAAGCTGCAATGGATACAGCAGCAGGAGAATCTGAAATGAAGCAAAATCATTCAGAAACAAATGTTCAAGTGAATGGAATTGATGAGGCTGATTTTGTCAAAACTGATGGCAAGCATATATACCAGTTGAAAGATAATAAGCTGCAAATTATTAAGGCAATCCCAGCTGAAAAAATGTCATTGGAAAAAGAGATTATTTATAAACAAACATTTTCTCCGTTTCAAATGTATTTACAAAAAGATCAGCTAATCGTTATCGGGACGAGTTACGAGGAACAAACGAGAAAGAATAATCCAGCAGACATGAAAATTGCACCCATATATGAAACAACGAAAGTGATTATCTATGATGTGAAAGATAAAAAGAACCCTGTAGAAATTAGGCAGATTGAGATTGAAGGAACACTTGTCACTTCAAGATTAATGGACAGTAAGGTTTATATAATTGCCAATAAATATCCGGATTATTGGCTGCTCCACGAGAATCCAGAAATTGATATTCGTCCAAGATATTCAGATTCGGCTAGTCATTCAAAAATGCAAGCTGTTAATTACGATAAGATTCAATATTTTCCAGACTCTAAAGAAACCAATTTTACAAATATTGCTGTAATTGATTTAGATAATCCATCTTCCAAAATTGCTCTTACGACATATTTAGGAAGTGGCGATCAGCTCTATATGTCAAAAAACAATCTTTATCTTGCCGTTACGAATTTTATGCCAATGGCAGTTGAAGGAGATTATTCATTTAACCCGGATACAACGGTTTATAAATTTACGGTAGATGGCATGAAAGTTGATTTCCACAGTTCAAGCGAAATTTCAGGAACGATACTAAATCAATTCTCAATGGATGAATATCAAGGTTATTTCCGCATCGCAACTACAAAGGGGAAAGTATGGGATAATTCAAGACCATCAGCTAATAATCTGTATATCTTGGATGAGAATTTAAAGCAAGTTGGACAGTTAGAGGATTTAGCGAGAGGGGAACGAATATATTCAGCTCGCTTTATGAACGATAGAATCTTCATTGTAACATTTAAGGAGACAGATCCGCTCTTTGTCATAGATGGATCGAATCCAAAACAGCCGAAGGTTTTAGGAGAATTGAAGATTCCTGGTTTTAGTAACTATCTGCACCCATATGACGAAAATCATTTAATTGGATTTGGTCATGATACAAAGGTCATCCCTGGAAAGGGCTCAGGAGGGGAGCCGCTTATTTACACAAACGGAGTAAAGCTCTCATTATTTGACATTACTAATTTATCGGATCCAAAGGAGAAATTTACAGAAATAATTGGCGGCAGAGGGACGTATTCCCAATTAAATTATGACCATAAGGCTCTCCTATTTGATAAAAAGAAAAACTTATTTGCTTTTCCGATTACCGTTTATGAAAATGGAAAAGCAACGAACGAAATGGAATGGGATTCTATCTTTGCATTCCAAGGTGCTTACGTTTACAATATTGACTTAAAAAAAGGATTTTCACTGAAAGCTAAAATTACCCACCAGGATCCAAATTCCATCTATGAGGAGTGGGAGAATAGCATTCAGCGCGCCTTATATATCGGTGAAACGTTCTATGCATTATCCCCGAATAAAATCAGTTCCTATGAATTAGGTTCTTATAAGTTAAAAGGGGAGCTGAATTTAAAAAATTAATATACTTGTGGCACCCAGATAATGGGTGCTACTTTTATTGAAGAAATTTTAAAATTACTTCATAATTAAACGTGAAATGATCTTTATTTTTTCAAAGACTGGAGTATACTATGAATATTATACTTTATTTCATTAGCTCTTATTTTATAGGGAACATTTTAACCGCACATTTTCTTGTGAAAATTCTTTATAAGGGAGAAATTCTTGGGGAAGGTTCGGGCAATCCAGGCGCAAGAAATGCAGGCCGTTTGTATGGAAAAAAGACTTTTATTCTTACCTTTCTTGGCGATGCCTTAAAAGGAGTACTTGTTATTTTCATCGGTAGAATGTTTGAATTTTCTGCTCTGGAACAGTTAATAGGGCTTGCCGTTGCTTTGATCGGACATATCAAACCTGTTCTATTCCGATTTCGAGGAGGGAAGGGGATTTCTACTTTTATTGGCGGAGCGCTTGCGTTTGAGCCTTTATTAGCCATTGTTATCATTTTAGGGTTTTTCATCACTTATCCATTTACTAGAAGCTTCACGCTCTCAGGACTTGGTTCCTTTCTCCTCTTACCTATTGCCGTTTTTTTTCTGCATGATTCTGTCACATCTATGTGGGGATTCATTGGAATTACGATTATTATTCTATTAGCGCACACGAAAAACTTGGTAGAGAAATGGAAGGCCTAACCGAAACTTTTTCGGTTAGGCTTATTTTTATAAGATTAGAAAGTATAACTTTGAAGTTAGGGAATTGTCTAGCTCCAGCGCCTATCGCCTATCAAACTTCAGGTCCCCTCCCTACGATAAGTCAACATCGGTTCGCTTACACTCACCATGTTTCCTTTATCGAAAGAACCGGTCCTTCCAGTTTGTACGGCGATGATCAAGGCGCTTGCGATTTTCTTATTCAGGATCAGGACTATTCACCATAATTCCAGCAACCTGAGTTAGGCGATCATAGAAAATAGGACCCGAAGGATGTTCATTAAGACCAATTTCATGAAAGGCTTCCTTCATACAGCGAAGCCAGCACTTCGCACGTGTTGGTGTAATCTCAAAAGGAAGATGCCTTTTTTGCATGGCTGGCGGCCCAAATTCTTCACTATAAAGGGCAGGGCCACCCGTAAATTGGGAAAGAAACATCCGCTGCTTCCTTTTTATCTCTTCCATGTCATCGTCAAACAGTGGCCGCAAATCCTTATCTGCATATACTCGTGGATAAAATGCGTTTACTAATTTATCAATCGTTTCTGCTCCACCAATTTCTTCAAAAAGAGTCTTAAACTTATAATCCATTTTTCAACACCCACCATCTGATTTATGTATCTTTAACAAAATTATAATGATTATAGGCATAAAAATTTGTGATTTAAATCACATTTAGTTAAATAATAGGTAGCGCACTTTACATATTGTGCGTTTATAATAATTTTTGCAATAGGATAATATAATAGAAAGATAAATAAGGTAGGGGGTGAATAAAGTTGGAGAAGAAAGGCTGTATAAAATGCGGAAGTTTGGAAGCGGGTCAAAAAGAGGTGGCGATGACGGGGAGTGGGTTATCGAAAATGCTCGATCTCCAGCACAATAAATTTCTAGTTGTATTTTGCAAAAACTGCGGATACTCAGAATTTTATAACCGAAAGTCATCAACTGCAGGGAATGTACTTGATTTATTCTTTGGGGGATAATTTACGTGAATGTCATACAAATTCAAACTCGATTACTTCTAATTTCAATTTTCCAGGCTGATAGGCAGCACGGGTTCAGATTTAGCTGCCTTTCAATTACTGAACATCTCCAAATTATCCTATGAATGGTTTGTTTGTATGATCGATATACTCATCATTGCTGCTGGTATCTTCTGCAGTTATATCATATTCAGTCATTGAGTTTGTTACAATCGATTCCGTCGTAAATGCACCGTTCATGCTTTCTAGCAATAATGTCAATTCAGGTATGTTATGATCATGCATCTAAAAATCGCACCTCCTCCCATTAGATTGTCATATTTCTTCATAATTATACATTTATTGATAATCATGCAGAAATTGAATAAGCAAACTTCCATTAACTAAAACTAGAAACAGATAAGATAGGAGGTTTGCTTTATTATGAAAAAGGATGGAAATGAATGTTTAGATGACAAAGATATGATGCATCACTTAATGGCTGAACAAATTGCTTACATATGTGTGAAGGAAGAGGAAGAAAGGATGCGTACTGAAACGAATAGTATAAAGGGACAAAATACATGAAAAAAAATCGAATGGCATTTTTGTTAATTATAGGTGGTCTGTTATTTTCAGCCTATCCCACTTATGCATCTACACCTTCCTATGCAAAATGGGGGCAACTAGCCATTAAGACAGCTAAAGAGAAATATCCTCGCGCGAATATTGTCGACTATTTGCACATTGGGAGAGAGGATAAGCTCCATTCTTCAGTAGAAAAGTTTAAACTATGGGTGGATGATCGGGGACAAGAATTCGGACTACTCATTCAGATTGAATTTGATCCAAAAAACGATCAGATTATACGTGTACATACACAAAAAACAAGAAACTAAAAACCCAATAGCATCTGCTTAATACAAGCAGATGCTATTGGGTTAATTTATACTTTCAACACATTAAAGTACCTAGCATCAGGATGGGAAAAAACGATAGCCGAAACGGATGCTTCTGGTTCCATCATACAGCCCTCTGTTAAATGAACGCCAATATCCTCTGGGTGGATTAAGCGGAATAGTTTTTTCTGATCTTCTAAATCAGGGCAGGCGGGATATCCGAATGAATATCGCTGCCCATAGTATTTAGCAGAAAACCGATCCTTCATAGTCATTTCAACAGGATCAGGGAACCCCCAGCGGTCTCTAATTTGGCGATGAATAAGTTCAGCAAAACCTTCAGCCGTTTCAAGGGCAAGCGACTGCAGGGCATGACATTCTAGAAATTTTCCTTGCTCCTTTAAAAGATCTGCCACTTGACGAATGCCACGTCCAGCAGTAACAGTAAAGAAGGCAACATAATCCATTTCTCCGCTTTCTGTAGACTTTAAATAATCTGCTAGACAAAGATATGGCTCAACTTCCTGCCTTGGAAATTCAAATGTTTCTATAATGGAAGTTTGTTCTTCATTATAAATAATGATTTTATCACCATCTGACTGTGCCGGGAAAAATTGATATACTGCTGCAGGTTTGATCCAATCATTCGCCTTTGCCTCCTGAATTAATTCGTTAACCATATCATTCATTTTAATTGCTTTCTCATCACCAGCAGCAAGCAATTTTTCAAGCTTGCCTTTTAAACCAAGATGATGACCAATTAGCATTTGCTTATTAATATACGGTTCAATATGAGAAAGGGAATAAGTTTTCAGTATTCTTCTTTTCAAATCCTTTGGAACAAAAATAGGAACATTTACGTGTAATTTTGGCCTGTTTTTTACCGCGGTTGCAGTATTTAATCCCGTTCTTTCAAAAGGAACTGCATTTAAAGAGGCCATTTGTTTTTCGGCATGCTGAAGCTTTAACTTTTCCAACTCTGCAGGCTCTTGCAGCTGATTAGCAAGAGAGAGGCCATTCATCGCATCCTTCGCATATAGGACGAGGCCATCATACTCTTTTGCAATTTTTGTATCAGTAAATTTTCGGGACAATGCGGCACCACCAACTAAAATTGGGATGTCAATTCCAGCCTGCTTTAAATCATGCGCGGTTAAAACCATTTGTTGTGCTGATTTCACAAGCAAACCTGATAGTCCGACCATATTTGGTTTTTCCCTTTTAATCGTCTCCACAAGCTGGGCTGGCGCCACCTTAATTCCAAGATCAATCACTTCATAGCCATTATTACTTAATATAATATCAACTAAATTCTTGCCAATATCGTGTACATCCCCCTTAACAGTTGCAAGAACAATTTTTCCCTTTCCGGCTGTTGTGTCATCTTTTTCCATATAAGGCTCAAGAAAGGAAACAGATGTCTTCATCACCTCTGCACTTTGAAGCACTTCAGCAACGATTAGCTGATTGTCATTAAATAAGCGTCCAACTTCTTTCATACCATCCATTAATGGACCATTGATAATTTCAAGGGGAGCAGGATAGATACGAAGTGCCTCTTCTAGATCAGTAATAAGTCCTTCTTTCGTTCCTTCGACTATATAATAGGCAAGCCGTTCCTCTAGCGTCATATCTGGCAAAATACTTTTTTGCTCTTTTTTCTTATCTCGGTAAAAGTCTGTAAATTCAGCAAGCGCTTGATCAGTCGTTTCAAAAAGCAGCTTTTCAGCAAGCAGCACTTCTTCTTTAGGAATTGAAGCAAAACGCTCTAATTTTTCAGTATTGACAATTGCATAATCCAGGCCAGCCTGTGTACAGTGATAAAGAAAGACAGAATTTAAAATTTCACGGCCAACAGGAGGGAGGCCGAATGACACATTGCTAATGCCAAGGATTGTTTGCACGTCTGGCATTGCTTCTTTAATTAAGCGAATGCCTTCTACCGTTGCGTTCGCTGATCCAATATATTGTTCGTCACCTGTTCCAACAGGGAAGACAAGCGGATCAAAAATTATATCTTCCGGTTGAATGCCATATTTATTTACAAGTAAATTGTAAGATCGCTTGGCTATTGCAAGTTTCTTCTCAGCAGTAACACCCATTCCTTTTTCATCAATTGTACCGACTACCACAGCAGCACCATAGGTGTGAATGAGCGGAGAGGTTACTGCAAACTTATCTTCCCCATCTTCAAGATTAATCGAGTTAATAATTGCTTTACCCTGTGAATATGTTAGTGCCTTTTCAATTACTTTTTCATCCGTAGAATCAATAACAAGAGGAGCCTTCACTTTTTTGACAAGTTCCTTCATAAAGTTTTCTACATCATCAATCTCTTCGCGGTCTGGATCAGCAAGACAAACGTCGATCACATGGGCACCGCCTTTTATTTGCGCACGGGCAATTTCAGCTGCCTCCTCGAATTTCCCCTCTCGTACCAGCCGTTTAAACTTTCGTGAACCGATGACATTCGTACGTTCACCAACCATGATTGGACGAAGGGTAGGGTCATCATAGATAAATGGTTCGATTCCAGAAACTTTATGAATCGTACTTTTTTCAAATGTACGTGGCTTGTATTTCTTCATTTCTTCCGCGATGGCTTTAATGTGTTCAGGGGTTGTACCGCAGCACCCACCGACAATATTCAGCCACCCCTCAGAAGCAAAACCTCCTAGCTTTTGTGCTAACGTTTCTGGTGTTTCATGATATTGCCCTTCTTCATCTGGCAGTCCGGCGTTCGGATAACAGCTGATAGCTGTAGAGGCAAGACTGGATAAGGAACGAATATGATCCTGCATGAATTCTGGTCCTGTTGCACAATTTAATCCAACTGCCAATGGTTTCATATGTTCAAGTGAGATATAAAATGCTTCAATTGATTGTCCTGCAAGTGTAGTTCCCATTGGTTCAATGGTTCCAGATACTATGAGCGGCAATCGTTTACCTGTATTTTTAAAGGCATTTTGAATCCCGATAAATCCTGCTTTTACATTTAACATATCCTGACTTGTTTCAAGGAGAAGAAGGTCAACATCCCCATCAATCAGTCCTAGTGCCTGCTCCTCATAGGATTGAATCATATGTTCAAATGTCGATCCGCCAGTCACACTCAATGTTTTTGTTGTAGGTCCCATGGAACCTGCCACAAATCTCGGCCAATCCTGTGTAGAAAGCTGATTAACAGCTTTCCGGGCAATTAATGCCGATTTCTTATTTAGCTCATACGCCATGTGTGCTAACCCATACTCCTCAAGAACAATGCTAGTAGCCCCGAAGGTATTCGTTTCAATGATGTCAGCACCTGCATTCAAGTATTCTAGATGAATGGTTTCTATGAGAGAAGGGGAGGTAATTGTTAAATATTCATTGCAGCCCTCATATTCCTCCCCGCCAAAATCATCTGCTGATAAATTAGCATTCTGAAGCATTGTGCCCATCGCGCCATCCATAATGAGAATTTTTCTCTCAAGTTGATCAGTTAAAATTGACTTCTGCATTTTTTCTCCTCCTTGTAACCTTGGCGCTTACTGCATTTGCATATGCCGAAAGTTCAACAGTCAAATCAAAACGCATGAACGGAGTAATCAAGTAGATTCCGTTAAAAAGCTCGCATGCTGTATCGATTAATGACTTAGCAATCGCTATTCCTTCACGTGCTGCTAGAATGGGATTATCTTTTAAGCTGGCCATCCGGCTTCGGATTTCCTCTGAAATTTTTATGCCTGGCACTTCATTATGGAGAAATTCGGTGTTTTTACTGCCTGTTAATGGCATGATTCCGATGTAAATCGGTTTTTCTAAATGCTTAACCGCTTCATAAACTTCCATTAGTTTTTCTTCTGAAAAAACAGGCTGGCTAACAAAGTAATCGGCCCCATAATTGATTTTCTTTTCTAGCCTTTGTACTGCCTTCTCAATGGATCGTACATTTGGATTAAAGGCAGCACCAACGGAAAAAACGGAATGTTCCTTTAAATGTGTTCCAGAGATTGAATAGCCTTTATTCAACTGTTTAATCATTTGAATGAGCTCAAAAGAAGATAAATCATATACAGAAGATGCTCCTGGAAAATCTCCAACTCTTGCTGGGTCACCTGTTACGGCTAACACATCATATAATCCAAGTGTATGCAGTCCCATCAAATGGGATTGAAGACCTATTAAATTCCGATCACGGCATGTAATATGCACTAATGGACGTAAACCAAATTCCTTTTTTACGCGATAACCAAGGGCAGAATTACAAATTCTTGGTGTAGCTAGAGAATTATCAGCCATAGTGATTGCATCAATGCCAATATTCTTAAATGCCTTTACGCCATCAAAAAATTTCTCTGTATTTAAATGCTTAGGTGGATCTAGCTCTACAATAATTGATGGTCGATCTTTAACGATATCTTCTAGTGGGGGGAACTCTCTTTCCGGGATGTCTTTATTAAATATTTGTATATGCTGGCGTTTTTTTATAATCTTTTCTGAAATAGGGGAGAGCCCCTTAAGTTCATCTGCAAATGCTTGGATATGCTCAGGTGTCGTTCCGCAGCATCCGCCTAGCAATCTAACACCTTGATTTCTAAAAGCAATGGCAGACTGTCTGAAATAAGTGGAGTCGCCTTCATAATGAAATTTACCGTCCGTATAAGCTGGAATGCTCGCATTTGGATATGCCGATAAAAAAGCACGATGTGGAAGGGGGATATCCTCTAATGTTAAAAGCATATGGTGGGGACCAAGCCGGCAATTTAAGCCGACAACATCAGTTCCTAGACTCTCAAGACGATCGAATGCTTCTGAAATCGGTGTTTGATCTTGAAGAACACCAACTTCGTGAAGGGAAACCTGAGCAATGATGGGTAATTCTGTTTCTTTTCGAACAATTGGGAGAACACTTGCCAGTTCCTCAAGGTCATAATAGGTTTCTAGTAAAATCCCATCAACCCCTTCAAGCAGAAGACAATAGAGCTGCTCCCTAAAATTTCTCTTTATCTCTTCTAGTGAAACCATATTAGGTTTAATTCCTCTTATCCCGCCAATCGTCCCAACTACATAGCTCTCTTTTCCAGCTGCTATCCTAGCATTTTTTACAGCAAATGTATTGATTTCTTTCACACTGTCCTCAAGTCCATATCTTTGTAGCTTTATATAGTTGGCAGCATAGGAATTTGTTTGAATAAGGTTTGCACCGGCATGAATATATGCTTTATGAATCTGTTGGATTTGTTCTGCATGAGAAATGTTTAATTCCTCAAAACAACAATCTGTCCCATATGAATAGAGAAGGGTACCCATCGCACCATCGGCAATGAGGATTTCATTTTTCACTCTTTCAAGGAAATTCATTGCCACCCTCCTCTGTGAAATGCTTTTTCTTTGTGACTATTTGCTGTCAGGGCTGTCTTAAAGTCCTTTAATAAATCCTCTGTGTTTTCTAATCCAACGGAGAGGCGAAGGAGACTATTGCTAATTCCTCTTTTTTCACGTTCATGATCAGGCATGGCTGCATGGGACATTTTTGCTGGATAGGAAAGGATGGATTCCACTGCACCAAGACTCACAGCAAACACAGGAATTTTTACATTTGAAACAAAATCCCTTAATATACTTTCGCTTGCAAGCTCAAATGAAAGGACGGCTCCAGCACCTTTTGCTTGCTTGCCTTGTAATACATAGTGTGGATGGTCCTCCAAACCAGGATAGTAAACATTTTTGATGGCTGGAATTTCCTTGAGGGCTTGAGCGATTTGTTTGGCCGATTGGATGGATTGAGCCAGTCTGACATGTAACGTTTTAATTCCTCTAAGAACAAGCCAAGCATCCTGTACACCAAGTACTGCTCCAAATGAATTTTGCAAAAATCCGATTTTGTCTGCAAGAATGGGGTCCTTTACTACAGTAAGTCCGGCGACAACATCACTATGCCCTGATAAAAACTTTGTTGCACTATGCAGTACAACATCTGCTCCTAGTGTTAATGGCTTTTGTAATGCTGGCGTTAAGAAAGTATTATCAACGAATGTTAAAGCGCCATGCGACTTAGCGATCGAGCTAATAGCTTTAATATCCGTTACTTTCAAAAGTGGATTGGATGGAGATTCCACGTAAAAGACCTTAGTACTTGGACGAATTGCTTGCTTGACATCATCTAAATCAGTCATATCAACAAAAGTATGCTCAATGCCATACCTTGAAAGCACTTCTGTGACAAAGCGATATGTTCCGCCGTACACATCTTCAGTAATTACAACATGATCTCCCTTAGACAATAAAAGGAAAGCAGTTGAAATGGCCGCCATGCCTGAAGAAAATGCAAATCCTCTTGTTCCTTCCTCCATATCAGCTATAACCGTTTCCAATGCTTCTCTTGTAGGATTTAAGCTGCGGCTATAATCATATTTTCCAAAAGCATCGATATCATACTGATGAAATGTAGATGCATGCTGGATGGGGACACTGACAGCACCTGATGTATGATCTATTTTTTGACTATTATGCAGAAGTTTTGTCTGAAAACTCCATGATTCTATTTCACACATTGAATACCCTCCGTCCGAGCTTTAACAAAAGCCTGCTCTAAATCATTTATTAAATCTCCGATATCCTCTATCCCTACCGAAAAACGTAGCAATCGATTGCAGACACCTGTTTCAAACCGGATATGTTCTGGAATATCAGCATGTGTTTGTGTTGCAGGATAAGTTATAAAGCTTTCAACACCGCCAAGACTTTCAGCAAATGTAATAAGACGTAGACTTTGTAAAAATGGATTAACCCATCCTTCATCTTTGATTCGGAATGAAATCATTCCGCCTCGTCCAGGATAAAGTACATCTGTAACGGCATCATGCTCAAATAAATATCGGAAAATTTCCTTTGTATTTCTTTCGTGTCGTTCCATTCGTAGAGATAAGGTTTTCATTCCACGAATAAGAAGCCAAGAGTCAAACGGACTTAATACCGCACCTAAAGCATTATGATTACTAGCTAATAAATCACAAATTCTCTTGCCCTTAGCAACGACAAGCCCTGCCAATACATCATTATGACCTCCTAAATATTTTGTTGCACTGTGGATGACAATATCTGCTCCAAGTTTTAAAGGCTGCTGTAAAAGTGGGGTAAAAAACGTGTTATCAACAATAAGCAAAAGATGATGATTTTTCGCAAAATTAGCAATTTCTTCAATATTGGCTTGCTCCATTAAGGGGTTCGTTGGTGTCTCTATAAAAATGGCTTTTGTGCGCTCACTAATTTCTTTTTCCAGTACTTCTAGAGTATAAGTTGGAACATATTTACAGAGTAAGCCCCAGTTCTTACAGCCCTGTTCAAAAAGCCGATAAGTACCGCCATATAAATCCTTTGAGACGATAAATTCATCGCCAGATTGAAAGAGGGATAAGACGGTAAGAATAGCTGCC
Organism: Cytobacillus sp.; assembly: GCF_032154635.1. Classification (GTDB taxonomy): domain Bacteria; phylum Bacillota; class Bacilli; order Bacillales; family Cytobacillaceae; genus Cytobacillus. The sequence goes on from NZ_JALDXW010000005.1 coordinate 67,261, forward strand.
ATTCCGGAACTGCATGCAAATCCTTGGTCGCCGCCTTCAAGCTCCACAATTGCCTTCTCAAGTAAGTGGCGGGTTGGGTTTCCTGTACGGATGTAATCATATCCGGTTGACTTGCCAACTTCTTCATGCCGATAAGCAGTAGATAAATAAATGGGTGGGTTTACTGTACCTGTAGCAGATTCACTTCGATTGCCAATTTGGGCAAGGATCGTATCAAATTTATGCATTGTATGCACTCCTTTTTGTCAATAAAAAATAAAAAAAGCCTTCTTTAAGAAGAAGACTTTTTAATAAGCAAAAATTAGCCGTTCTTCTTATCTTTCAAGTTATAAAAACTTGCAGGAATTAGCACCTTATTAATCATAGATTAATGGTTGCTGAGGTGTCTTCGGGCCTTACCCTCGACCTCTCTTGATAAGAAATCCATTATTTTATTATTTCAAATTTTACAACACCGATATAATAAAAGTCAAATAATCTTTTAATAATATGTAAAAATGTGTAAATGCACAATAATATTATTATGTAAACTAAAATAATTGATCATTATCGCAAGTAAGAAAGAAAAAATAAAGGATTTAATCTATATACTAATGGAAGATAATCACTTTTTTAGTATAGGTTTTTCTTTGAGAATAATAAAAAAAATATTTTTCACTATTTTCATATTAAAAACCTTTGAACAACAGGGTTTTACGTGGTAGAATGGCTTTGAAAACGATTTATCCTCTGAAAAATATTATTATTCTAATAATTATCAATAAATGTAAAAAAGTGGATAAAAAGTTTATTATGCATTTCCTACAAAATCAATTATGGAGGTCATTTTCCATGAAAAAGCCATTGAATGGCGAAAAGCCTTTTGCTGAAGGCTTTCATGGCCCGAACCTTGGCTATGTCATTGAACTATATGAAGCATATTTAGAAGATCCTGATTCTGTTGATCCTGAAATGAGAGCTTACTTTGAAACTACTGGATCACCTGTTGTAGAAAGTCGTACAGGGAAGGCGGAATTTAGTGGTGTGAATCAAACGGTTCATCAATTAGAAAAAACATTGTCTGCAATTCGTTTGGCAGATAATATTCGCACTTATGGCCATCTTGCGGCAAACATTTATCCTTTAAATGACCATGAACCCGAAAAAAACCTTTTTGAGTTTTCACACTATGGGTTAGTAGAAGAAGATCTATATGCAATCCCAGCAGGAGTCATCTGTAAAGACGCTCCGATTCCACTTAGAAATGCATATGATGCAATTGAATACTTAAAAAGCATGTATATGGGTACGATTGCTTTCGAATTTCATCATGTATATGATGCAAACGAAAAAAACTGGCTGCGCAGAAAAGTAGAATCAGGAAGTTTAAAGCTTAAATTGCAAAAGGAAGAAAAGACAAAAATTCTAAAAAGATTGACCGAAGTAGAGGAATTCGAAAAATTTCTTCATCGAACATTTGTAGGTCAAAAACGATTTTCAATTGAAGGACTAGATGCAATGGTGCCTTTACTCGATGAAATCGTTGCTGAGTCTGTTTCAAAAGGGACCAAGACCATTAATATTGGAATGGCTCACCGAGGGCGCTTAAATGTACTTGCGCATGTGCTTGGGAAGCCGTATGAAATGATTTTTGCTGAATTTCAGCATGCGCCAAATAAAGAGTTAGTTCCTTCTGAAGGTTCTATTGGAATTAGCTACGGCTGGACAGGTGATGTGAAATACCATTTAGGACTTGATAAACAAATTAAAGATGAAAATACGACAGTAACACGTCTGACTTTAGCAAATAATCCAAGTCATCTTGAGTTTGTCGGCCCTGTTGTTGAAGGGTTTACACGAGCAGCACAGGATGACCGATCCACAAAAGGGTATCCAATTGAAAACTTAAGTTCAGCTATGTCCATAATTATTCATGGGGATGCTGCTTTCCCTGGTCAAGGGATTGTCGCAGAGACATTAAACCTAGGGCAATTGAAAGGGTATAATACGGGAGGCTCCCTCCATATTATCGCAAATAATACAATTGGTTTTACAACAGAATCTCGAGATTCACGTTCTACGAGATATGCTAGTGATCTCGCAAAAGGGTATGAGATTCCTATCCTGCATGTAAATGCAGATGATCCGGAAAGCTGTATAGCAGCCGCAAGATTTGCAAGTGAATACCGGGAAAAATTTCAAAAGGACTTCTTAATAGATCTTATCGGTTACCGCCGCTTTGGGCACAATGAAATGGACGAGCCAATGGCAACAAACCCATTGATGTATAAAATAATTAATGAACAGCCTACGGTTAAAGAACTGTATGGAAATAAACTTGTAAATCAGTCAATCATCAGCAAAGAAGAGGCAAGTAAAATTGAGGAAAATGTATTAATTAAATTGAAAGCAGCCTATGATAAGGTACCGGCAAGTAAAAATGAAACGGAAGAATTAAATCCGCCGGAAACCGTAGAAAAAGGTCTTCCAAAACTAAAAACAGCTGTTCCTTTTGAGACACTAAAGGAAATTAACAAAGAGCTGCTTACATGGCCAGAGAAGTTTACTGTTTTTAACAAGCTGGATAAAATTTTAAATCGCCGAATGAGTGCTCTTGATGGCGAAAAGAAAATTGATTGGGGCCATGCGGAAACATTAGCTTTTGCATCAATATTACATGACGGCACTCCGATCCGTCTGACAGGTCAAGATTCCGAACGAGGAACATTTGCCCACCGGAATATTGTTTTACATGACAGCAGTACGGGTAAATCCTATTCACCACTACATTTACTATCATCTGCGAAGGCTTCTTTTGCTGTTCATAATAGCCCATTATCAGAAGCGGCAGTACTTGGATTTGAATATGGATATAATGTATTTGCGCCAGAAACACTCGTCCTATGGGAAGCGCAATTCGGAGATTTTGCAAATTCTGCACAAGTCATATTTGACCAGTTCATCGCTGCGGGCAGAGCGAAATGGGGACAAAAATCCGGGTTAGTTATGCTCCTGCCACATGGATATGAAGGACAAGGTCCTGAGCACTCAAGCGCACGCTTAGAAAGATTTTTAACACTCGCCGCAGAAAACAACTGGACTGTAGCTAACTTGTCTTCAGCAGCACAATATTTCCATATTTTACGCAGACAGGCAGCAATTCTGAAACGTGAAGAGGTTCGTCCACTTGTCATTATGGCACCGAAGAGCCTATTACGTCATCCGCTCGTTGCTTCTAGCGGTCATGAATTAAGTGAAGGTGAATTTCAATCAGTCATTGAACAGCCTGGCTTAGGTCAAAATACGGATAAAGTAACTCGTCTTGTTCTATCTACTGGGAAAATGGCTATTGATTTAGCTGATCACCTGAAAAATGTAGACGATCAAGAATGGTTCCATTTACTGAGAGTAGAAGAAATTTATCCATTCCCGATGGAAGCAATTCATACTATAATGAATCGCTACCCTAATTTGAAGGAACTTGTTTGGGTACAAGAAGAACCAAAAAATATGGGTTCTTGGAATTTTGTTGAACCTAGATTACAATATATTGCACAAAAAGATCTGGATGTTTCTTATATTGGCAGACGACGCCGTTCAAGCCCATCAGAAGGGGATCCAAATGTTCATAAGAAAGAACAGGCACGGATTATAAAAGAAGCATTTACACACAAGCAAGAGGGAGGAAATTAAGGTGGCTGACATAAAAGTACCGGAATTAGCTGAATCGATTACAGAAGGAACAATCGCCCAATGGTTAAAAAAACCAGGTGATTTCGTAAATAAAGGAGATTATGTCGTTGAGCTTGAAACAGATAAGGTGAACGTCGAGATCATTTCAGAGCATAGTGGGATATTAAAGGAAGTTAGAGCGGGGGAAGGCGATACAGTTAATGTTGGTGATACGATTGCCGTAGTCGATGAAAATGGTGATGCCTCTGCTGAGTCAGTTGAACTGCAAGCTGAAGCTAAAAAGGCTGCAATTCCAGATGCACCAAATCAAGCTTTTCAGCAAGAAGAGACGGTTCAAGCAAATAATGAGCAGAAGGGTCAGCGTCCGATTGCATCCCCAGCTGCAAGAAAAATGGCTCGTGAAAAAGGAATTGATCTAACACAAGTGCCAACAGTAGATCCACTTGGACGTGTTCGTGCGCAAGATGTGTCATCCTTTAATCCTCGTGAGGAAGTGAAGCAACAAGCAGCACCAGCTCCAAAGCAGCAGACAGCACCAGCCGTTCAGTCTGCTGGTAAAGAAGTCGAGCGTATTCGTATGACCCGCCGCCGTCAAACGATTGCCAATCGACTTGTAGAAGTTCAGCAAACAGCAGCGATGCTTACAACATTCAATGAAGTAGATATGACAAATGTAATGAATCTTCGTAAACGTCGCAAGGATAAGTTTTTGGAAGAAAATGATGTGAAACTTGGATTTATGTCCTTCTTCACAAAAGCTGTTGTCGCTGCATTGAAAAAAAGCCCTTTATTAAATGCTGAAATTCAAGGCGATGAACTCGTTCTGAAAAAATTCTATGATATCGGGATTGCCGTGTCAGCGAACGAAGGTCTTGTCGTGCCAGTCGTACGCGATGCAGATCGTAAAAACTTTGCAGAAATTGAAAAGGATATTTTAGATCTTGCTGAAAAGGCAAGAAACAACAAATTAGCTTTACAAGATTTGCAAGGGGGAACTTTTACAATTACAAATGGCGGGGTTTTTGGCTCGCTATTATCTACGCCAATTCTTAATGGCCCACAAGTTGGGATTTTAGGTATGCATTCGATTAAACTGCGTCCAGTTGCCATTGATGCAGAGCGAATGGAGAATCGTCCAATGATGTATATTGCCTTGTCATATGACCATCGGATTGTTGACGGCAAAGAAGCAGTTACTTTCTTATCAAGAATTAAAGAATTAATTGAAGATCCAGAATCATTATTATTTGAAGCATAAGAAACGTACAAGCGTCTTGATCATAGCCCGCAAACTGGAGGAGGCCTGAGTTTGATAGGCGATAGGTCGCTTGCAATAACCAGGTACCAATTTTTTAAAAACAGTAGATTTTTTAATCAAGGTAACAGGGTGGAGTGTTTCACCCTGTTTTTTTTGTTAATTTGACTATTTAACAAGCCATTAAAAAGAGCGAAAGGCATTTAAACCAATCGCTCCATTTGTGAATTGTTCGTTTACTTTTTAAATGGCTTTAAACCGCGTTTTGTAATTTCCTTTTTCAATATCCTAATCCATTCTTTCTCTGACCCAGTCTTTAATGCATCACGATACGAGACGACCAATTGTTCATTACTCATAATCTTCATTCTGCATACCTCCTGAAATGGATTGAATATCAAGCTTTCATTCATTTTAATCGTTTCTACCACATTTGAAAACCCTAATTTTCAAAAAATACAAAAAAAGGACTTTCGAACCTTAAAAACACTGGTAAAAAGTGGTTTACTCAACCTATAGGTGAAAAATTGGTAGTGAATACATATAAGGAGGTAACTATGAAATTATTGAAATGGATATTTATATCCATACTGATCCTTTTCCTTGCAGCTGCCTGTTCAAAGGAAAAACAAGAAACAACAAAAGAAGTAACAGGTGAGACGATGGAAAATGAAAGTGAAAAAGAACAAGAAAAGGAGAAGCAGAAAAAGGGAGAAGAAGTAGAAGCTAATGAAGAAGCAGGAGTTTATACAGCAGAAGAAACATTTGAAGAGATTGCTTTTCAAAATGTCAATTGGTTTTTTGGCTCTCCTGAACGCCAGCCAAAAGGGGGGATTTGGGTATTTAACGGAGAGAAGCATGCTGGTGAATTAGCTGATACATTTGAATGGGAAAAGGAGGATGTATTACTCATTCAAGTCAATGATCCTGCTTACATTAATCATGAAATGACAATTAAGCGGCTTCAAGTCATCGATGATAAAACCATAAAGATTGTCGTTGCTTTAGAGGAACAGGAAACGGAAGGCGATAAAGTGCCTAGAAGATATGTAACCGTTGAGAAGGATGCACTTACAGGGAAAAACTTTCTATTAGAAAATGAAAAGACGGGAGAAGCAATAAAATTAAACTAAGAGAGCGGAAAATGCTCTCTTTTTTCTTTTTCTATTACCATTTACAATAGAGACAGAAAATTATGAAGGAGAGATGGATATATGAGATTAGCGCTTGATCATATAGTTCACTTTATTCAGCAGCATCCTAAAGTTGCTGTAGAAGAATGGAAGAAACGTGGCTTTCATGCAACAATGGGGGGCAGACATGAAGAATGGGGCACATACAATAGCTTACTTTATGTTGGAGAAGCATATATTGAATATTTAGCGATTGAGAATACAAATATCGCAGCTAAATCTAATAATCCTTTAATCACTCAAATGGTTAATGATCTTACGAGTGAGGAAGGGGTTGGGCAAATTTGCTTCAGAACAAGCAATATCCTTGAGTTGAAGGAACAGCTTGAGAATAAGGGATGTCGAACGTATCCTATTTTTAACGGAAGCAGAAAGAGGCAAGATGGCTCAATGATTAAGTGGAAAATGCTTTTTATTAAAGGCTCATCAAGCGTGCCTAAACCATTTTTTATTGAATGGGAGCAAGAGGATTCCGTCCGCATGAAAGAATTAAAAGAACTTGGATATTTGGATGATAGACTCTTGAAGCATTCTATACATTCCATTAAGATTGCAGTTAACGACTGCGAATTAGCAGCAAAGGATTGGGAAAGACTATTTCATTTTACCATAAACGGCATTTATATAGATGAACATTCGTCAATGAAAAAGGCAATATTAAAAGCTGAATCATTTGAAATTCATTTTTGTCAGCCATTAAATGAGGAAAGCTTCCTACATAACATTCTGCGAAAAAGAGGAGAAAGACCTTTTGAAATAAATTTTGCCCCAATTCTTGTTCCTAACTCTTTCTGTTTGTTTTCGGGAATATACAACTGATGGCACATTACTAAATGAACAACCTTATTATTAGAAAATATTGAATATTACAACGTATGTGGTAACATAAAATGTAGGCTATTTAGGTTGTCTATGTTTACCATGTAAATACGAAAGGGTGATGTTCATATGCCAGAGTTGCTAAGTTTAACTGTTGGGAAGCTATTGGAGGAAAAAGCAAAGCTGCATCCAGATCACGAAGCAGTTGTTTACGCTGATAGGGGATTGCGTATGACGTATAAGCAACTGAAGGAGTATTGTAAATGTGCTGCAAAAGGCTTAATGAAGCTTGGACTGGAAAAAGGCGAGCATATTGCAGCATGGTCAACCAATACACCAGAATGGCTTATTACGCAATTTGCAACTGGTCAAATGGGAGCTGTGCTTGTTACAGTTAATACAAATTATCGAACGGCAGAGCTTGAATATTTATTAAAGCAATCAGATGCGACTACCATTATCTTAATGGAGAAATATCGAGATGCATCGTACATAGAGATGCTGTATGAAATTGCCCCAGAATTAAAAACGAGTAAACCTGGAAACCTGCGGTCCAGCCGGCTTCCATTTTTAAAAAATGTTATCGTGCTTGGCGAAAAGAAATTCCCAGGAACATTTAGCTGGGGAGATCTTTTAGCTTTAGGGGAGACAGTGCCTGATAATCTACTAGATGAGCGTTTAAACAGCCTTGATCCCGATGATGTGATTAATATGCAATACACTTCAGGAACAACTGGTTTTCCAAAGGGGGTTATGCTGACGCATAATAATGTCGTAAATAATGCGTTAAATATCGCTCATTGTATGCGTTTAACAAAAAATGACCGTTTATGCATTCCCGTGCCATTCTTTCATTGTTTCGGATGTGTTATCGGCACACTCGCGTGTGTATCCGTTGGAGCAACTATGGTCCCTGTACAAGAATTCAATCCAAAAGAAGTACTTCAAACTGTTCAGGATGAGAAATGTACAGCTCTTCACGGGGTACCAACTATGTTTATTGCTGAATTAAACGTTTCAGATTTCAAACAGTATGATCTTTCATCACTTCGTACAGGTGTAATGGCAGGCTCTAATTGCCCCATTGAGGTCATGAAGGCAGTAATTGAAAAAATGGGTGTACGTGAAATTACGATAGCCTATGGGCAGACGGAATCATCTCCAGTCATTACACAAACTAGAACGGATGATCCGATTGAACTGAGGGTTGAATCAGTAGGCAAGGCTTTACCAAATGTTAGGGTAAAGATAGTTGAACCTGGAACAAATGATGAGGTCCCATTTGGGGTACAAGGGGAGCTTTGTACAAAAGGCTATCAAGTCATGAAGGGATATTACAAAAATCCGGAGGCAACAAAAGAAGCGATTGATGAAGATGGCTGGCTCCATACTGGGGACTTGGCGGTGATGGATGAGAATGGCTATTGTAAAATTACTGGGCGGCTAAAGGACATGATTATCCGCGGCGGAGAAAATATTTATCCACGAGAAATTGAGGAATTCTTATACTCTCATCCGAGCATCCTTGATGTGCAGGTAGTTGGTGTACCTGATGCGATATTCGGGGAGGAAGTAGTTGCTTGGATTATTTTAAAGGAAGGGGTAGAAGTTACAGACGAAGACATTCGTGAATTCTGCAAAGGGAAGATTTCCCGCCATAAAATTCCTCGGTATTTTGAATTTACAAACGCTTACCCAATGACAGCGTCCGGTAAAATTCAAAAATACCGTTTGCGTGAACAAGCGAAAGAAAAAATAGAAAAAGCGCAAGCGTTAAAATGAATTTTCTAAAGATCTACCTCGCTAAAACAAAGAATCATGTTGCATGAAGCTGCTCTTATTCTTTATACTATAAAATATAAAGAATGAAGGGGTTGCTACAATGATTCACCTAAGCTGGCATGAACGAAAAACAGTAAAACAAGTTAAATGTGTGCACACAGATGCAGCTAAATATATTGTAAACAGAGCTTTAACAGCTGGTAAAGTGTATGAAGTAAAAAATGAAACAGAGGAATTTTATTTTATTATCGATAATTCAGGGAAAGTCGGCGGTTTTTACAAAGATTATTTCCAAAACGCATAATAAAAGGAATAAACTGTCGGCAAAAAAAGCTGGCAGTTTTTTATTATAGGGGAGAAGAGGATCAACATTCGATCCTCAAACTCCCTAAATTGTTTTGCACGAGCGACAAGGACTTATTACCGCTGATTATCCACATTTGAAGGAAACATTCTGCGTACGCTTTCCGTAAACTCTTCAAATAATCCTTCAATCGGTTCCCCATTGCGAATATCATTTGTATATGAAGTCATACGGTCATAGAAATCCGGGTTTGCTGAAACATATACATCGTCAATATCCTTGTCAACCGCCTTGACTTGATCAGCAATTTTTCTCTCAACTTTATGAGTTAACTCAACGCCCTCACTAAGCTGTGCTGCAACATATGCATTATCGTCTGTAACAATTACATTTACATCTTTCACTTCTGGCATTGTAGCAATTCGATCAGCTGCTTTATCAGCTACTCTCATTCTCGGTGAATTATTGTTGTCATTTTGCGTATTATTTCTCACACGAAGTAATGGGTCACGGTCATTCAGATTGTTTGTATCATTATTACGATTACCGTCATTTACCTGTACGGGATCCGTTACATCACGGTTTCCAAGAGCCGTATCTTTCCCATCGTTATTTGCTCCGCATGCTGTTAGAAAAACTGCTGTTAATGCTGCAGTCAGAATAAATTTCTTTCCCATCATTTTTTTCACTCCTTTCATAAATATTTTTCCTACTTATTACTAAGTTATCCTTGCTTTATTTTTCATAATGATGAGATTTTTTCCTTCTGAATGGTATGATAGGATAGATAAACTTGGAAAGCAGGGAAGATGAATGAATTATGTTTTTATTGGGATTGGTGGGATTGTAGGCAGTTTGCTCCGCTACTTTCTCTCTCTATGGACTAATCATTTATGGATACATACCTTTCCGTATGGAACGCTTGTCGCAAACTTAACTGGATCATTTCTCCTTGGTATTTTTACAAGGGTGTATAGTAATAACGTGAAGATGAATCACAGGCTTGTTTTGTCAATTAGTACTGGGGCAATCGGTTCCTATACAACCATGTCAACCTTTAGTACGGAGATGATCAAGTTTGTTGATAAAGGGGAATTTGGTCTCGCATTTCTTTACTTTTTCATTAGTTTAACTGGCGGATTAGCAGCATCATGGGTTGGCTACTTCTATACATTCAGAAAAGTGAGGACATAAAAATGTTATTTCATATATGTTTAGTTGGAATTGGCGGTTTTTTTGGAGCAATTAGCAGGTACGTTGTAACATCCTACTTTCAAAGGAAATTACAAGGAAAGATACCTTTAGGCACTTTATCAGTTAATTTAATTGGTTCATTCTTATTAGGATATCTACTTGGAAAAACTGAAAGTAATGAGTTGATCTTATTTCTTGGAACTGGTTTTATGGGAGCATATACAACGTTTTCAACCTTTAATTTAGAAGCAGTAAAACTGCTCGCAAGTAAAGAAAAAACAGCAGGACTAATATATATTGCAGCAACCTATGCCGGCGGGATTACACTTGCATTCCTAGGGATGCTTGCAGGAACAATTGGAAAAGGAGTATAGCAATATTGGCTATACTCCTTAATAATTAATTCGAGCTTACTTCTGTGCTTTTAGGCTTCTCCGCTGGATAAAGCTTTCTTCCAATCATTGTTTGTATGGTTAAGAAAATACCTCCGACTGTCCAATATAGAGGCAAAGCAGCTGGCGCATTTAGCGAAATTAAAACAATCATAATAGGGGAAAGAAGCCCCATAAACTTCATTTGCTGCTGAGTTTGAGCTGGCATATTTGCCTGTGAAACTTTGAACTGCAAATAATAAACGATTCCAGCAACAGCTGTTATCCAAATATCTGAATGTCCAAGATTAAACCATAAAAACGAATGGGCAGCAATTTCTTCTGAACCCCTAATCGCATAATAAAATCCCATTAATATCGGCATTTGGATAAGGATCGGGAGACAGCCCATGTTTAGCGGATTAACATTATGCTTTTTATAAAGGGCAAACATTTCCTGCTGTAGCTTTTGCTGTTCCTTTTGATCCTTCGTTGCTTTTAACTTCTTTTGGATTTTGTCCATTTCAGGTTTAAGAACATCCATTTTCGATTTCATTATTTGCTGTTTTTTATATTGCTTTAACATCAAAGGCATTAACAACAATCGAATGGCAAGTGTAATCACAATAATTGCAATGCCATAGTTATCATGAAAGAAAACAGCTACTCCATGAATTAATGAAGCAAATGGTTCAACAACGAACTTTTGAAAGAAACCGTCACTGTTTTGTGTATTAGGTGTGCCGCAAGCAGATAAAAGCATTGTTCCTGCTGCAAGCATTAATATTAAATAAATGTTTTTACGTCTTTTCATTTTGTCACTCCTCTTAATAGTAAATGAATTATTTTACAATTAGAGGAGAAGCGCCTTCCGGATCATCACTAGGACCTTGTTTTTTCCGTATGCATTTAATCATCCAAATTAATAATGGATTTCTGTATTTATAATAAAATAACTGCTGAATCGGAAATTTATTATATGATTCCAATTTGCTGGCAGTATCTAATGAGTCATAAAAATGGTATTCAATCTTCCAAACCCAAATAAACTTTACAATCATTCCTAATAGAAAGCTTGCATAAATTGTATATTCGGTGGGAATATTCGAAATATCGATAATAAATTCAGTCATGTTTTCACCTCATTACTTAAGGCCAATGGATAAATTATAGAGTAAATGTTTATTTTAAGCAATGAAGAACATTATTCCTAGAAAAATGAAACTTACGTTTTCTTGTTGAACCCAATGGAATAGAGTAATAGAATAGTATGTAGACTGATTAATTTAGAACGGTGGGGTATTTTGTTATTACCAATGCAAAAAAAGCTCGTAAAATTTTTAAAAATATTTATACCTATTTTAATCCTGTTTATACTTGTATTTGAATCAAAGGAAATTTTCAAAGATTTTAATTGGCAGCTGCTAAATCACTATTTGGACAGGCTAGCATTTAATAAACTTATATTTATTTTAATTCTCGGTCTCATTTCACTGATTCCGATGTTTTTCTATGATGTCATTCTGCTTAAAATTTTTCATATTTATATACCGAGAAGGAAACTTCTCTTTTTTTCGCTTGCTGCTAACGCATATTCCAATCTTATTGGATTTGGCGGTGTAGCTGGTACAACTTTGCGATCTTTTTACTACAAATCATACGTAAGGAATGATACACCTTATATCCAGACCATTGCGAAATTATCTTTATTTTATTTATCGGGACTTTCTATATTATCCTGGATCACTGCATTTTCCGATATGCATGTTTATTCCGAAGTTAAATTTATCAAACTGGCTGTTTGGGCAATTGCCTTATACACGCCTATTCTCTTGATTGTTTTCGTTTTTAAAAAGTCCTTTTGGAACCTGGGGCATGTTAAACGCGGTTTTATTAGTGAGTTAATGGCTGTCTCTTTATTTGAGTGGTTATTTGTTGTTATTTGTATATGGGGGATCGCAAACTTTTTAGGTGTTTCAGTTCCATTTACAAAGGTATTCCCAATTGTTATTATTTCTGCTTGTGCGGGTATAATCAGCTTGATCCCTGGGGGAATTGGCTCCTTTGATCTCGTTTTTTTAATCGGAATGGAGACAAAGGGAGTACCAGCAGAACTTAGCTTATTAATTATAATGTTTTACCGTCTAAGCTATTATATTGTTCCAGCTGTTTTAGGGACGCCGTTTATTGTAAAACATTTTATGATGAAAAAGAATACTCGAATATAAAAGGGGCTGTTATATAATCAGCCCCTTACGATTATAATGTTTCTTGCTTCACATTTGTTTGAACAGAAAATAAAAGCTTTGCGGAAACTAATCTTTTGCGAATGATAATGCCAACCCATGAAGCAAGTGCTGCTTTAATTAACCCAACAAAGAGGAACGGTGTGAACCCGAAGGCTAAAGCCTGTACCCAAGTATAATCTGCTGATATTTTCAGCCAAGTAGTACCGAAAGCTAATGTAATAATCATCCCAATTGTATTTGCAATCATCGCATTCTTAAAAGAGAATCCAAGCTTTTCCATATATAAACCGATGATAAATGTTGCTGGAATAAATCCGACTAAAAATCCGCCTGTAGGTCCAATTAATTTAGAAATTCCACCCGTGAATTCTGCAAACACAGGTACACCTGCAGAGCCAATCAGCAAATACAATAGAACAGAAAGCGTACCATAGCGGGAACCCAGAATCGTTGCAGCTAAACCGATAGCTAGTGTTTGGCCAGTAATTGGAACATGCGGAAGGGGAATGGTTATTTGTGCTAACACTCCGATGATAGCAGCGAATAGCGCAGTAACAATCATTGATCTTAGTTTCAGTTGCTGATTTGTCATTTTCTATCTCCTTTCTAAATGTCAACTTAGATAAAAAAAAGTTAACAATATAAAATTAATATGTCCTTAATCTTTTGTCAAGGTCTCTTTTTTGATATAACACGTCCTGTGTAATCACATTCGTTTCAGGGTATTATAAAGTGAAACTTAAACTAGTGGATAGCCCGTTGATCTGTAATAAACTTATAAACGTTATATGGAGGTATAGTTATGAGCACATCATATAATGATGACAGTCTTACTTTACATACCGATTTATACCAAATTAATATGGCTGAAACGTATTGGCATGACCAAAATCATAATAAAAAAGCAGTCTTTGAAGTTTATTTTCGAAAGATACCCTTTGGAAATGGATATGGAATATTTGCTGGGTTAGAAAGAGTCATTGAATTTATTGAGCAATTCCGATTTTCAGAAAGTGATATCGCCTATTTACGTGATGAATTACATTATAAAGAAGATTTTCTTGAATATTTACGCTCGCTTACGTTTACTGGTTCTATTCGTTCTTTAGAAGAAGGGGAGCTTGTTTTTGGGAATGAACCAATTATGAGAATAGAGGCACCGCTTGCACAGGCACAATTAATTGAAACAGCCTTGTTGAACATAATTAATTATCAAACACTTATTGCGACAAAGGCAGCACGGATTAAGGAAGTTGTAGGTGAAGAAATCGCAATGGAATTTGGAACGCGACGGGCACATGAAATGGATGCAGCCATTTGGGGGGCAAGAGCTGCTTATATCGGCGGATTTCAATCAACTTCAAATGCAAGAGCTGGGAAGAAGTTTGGCATGCCCGTTTCTGGTACACATGCACATGCACTCGTACAAGCATATAGAGATGAATATACGGCATTTCATAAGTATGCAGAAAGGCACAAAAATTGCGTGTTTCTTGTTGACACTTATGATACATTGAAATCGGGAATACCAAATGCGATTAAAGTGGCTCAGGAGCTAGGTGATAAGATAAACTTTGTTGGTATTCGGCTAGATAGCGGTGACCTTGCTTATCTATCAAAAGAAGCGAGGAAAATGCTTGATGCTGCAGGATTTCATCAAACGAAAATTATTGCCTCTAATGATCTGGATGAATATACAATCTTGAATTTGAAGGGGCAAGGTGCGAAAATTGATGTATGGGGGATTGGAACAAAATTAATTACTGCCTATGATCAGGCTGCTCTTGGAGCAGTATACAAGCTTGTGTCAATAGAAAATGAAGCAGGAGAAATGGTCGACACAATTAAAATCAGCGGCAATCCTGAAAAAGTTACGACACCTGGACTAAAAAGAGTGTATCGGATCATAAATAAAAAATTTAATAAGTCTGAAGGGGATTATATTGCTTTAGATGTTGAGAACCCACAAGAAGAAAAACGTTTGAAAATGTTCCATCCTGTACATACATATATCAAGAAATACGTTACTAATTTTGAAGCACAAGAGCTCCATAAAGATATTTTTCTTAATGGAAAACGTGTTTATTCATTGCCAACTCTTTCATCGATTCAGCAATTTGCGAAGGAAAATTTAAATCTCTTATGGGAAGAGTATCGAAGATCGTTAAATCCAGAAGAATATCCTGTCGATTTAAGCCAAAAATGTTGGGACAATAAAATGATGCATATCGATATGGTTAAACAAAAAGTAAAAGAGCATGCAGAAAAGAGAAAATAGGGGGAAGAGAAATGACATTACAAAAAGAAATCATGCTAAAACTGCATGTAAATCCGGTTATTGATCCAAAAAATGAAATTAGAAAACGGATTGACTTCTTAAAAGAGTATCTTATTCGTACAAAAGCGAAAGGATATGTCTTAGGAATAAGTGGTGGTCAGGACTCCACACTTGCCGGAAGGTTAGCACAGCTGGCAGTAGAGGAGCTGCGTAATGAGGGGCATAGTGAAGTATTATTTATTGCAGTGCGTCTTCCTTATGGCATACAAGCTGATGAAACCGATGCAAAGTTAGCTTTATCCTTTATTAAGGCTGATCAAGAATATGTATTTAATATTAAAGCAGCGGTAGACGAGGTCCAAAAAGAATTCAACTCCATTATTCAAGGCAAGCCTTTAAGTGATTATCAAAAGGGGAATGTGAAGGCAAGAATGAGAATGATTGCCCAATATGCTTTTGGAGGAGAAAAAGGTCTGCTTGTTATAGGAACGGATCATGCGGCAGAAGCGATTACAGGATTTTTTACAAAGTATGGAGATGGTGGGGCGGATGTCACTCCATTAACCGGATTAACTAAAAGACAGGGCAGAGAGCTGCTTAAAGAATTAGGCGCGGATGAGAGACTGTATTTAAAAGTACCCACTGCTGATCTTCTCGATGAAAAACCAGGACAAGCAGATGAAACGGAGCTAGGCATTTCATATGAAGAATTGGATGATTATCTTGAAGGGAAGCAAGTACCTTTGGACGTCGCGGAGAAAATTGAAAAACGCTTTTTAGTAACTGAACATAAAAGAGAAATTCCAGCATCAATGTTTGATGGTTGGTGGAAATAAAGCAAGCGCTTGGGGTGCAGTTCAATCCCAAGCGTTTTTTAAAAGGTTAAAAGTATAAATGTGGGGTATAAGAAATGTTTAACACATTTCTCATACCCAATAGGTAATTGTATCCATGATGCCAATCATCAATAGAAACAAACCCGCACTCTTTTGAATAAATTGCCCAATTTTTTTACTTCTCCTCATTAAAGCTCCATCAACGCCTAATACATAAATGATCATTAAAAAAATAATGAGAGGTATTGAGGTACCAATGGCAAAAATAGGAGGGAGGACAGCTCCATAAGAGGAATTCAAAACTAAAGGCATAAGCCCAAAAAAGAATAGGGAGAACATGGTCGGACAAAACGAAATAGAAAAGATTGCCCCCATTAGAAATGATCCCATTTTTCCACTGCCCTTAAATTCTGGCAATTTTTCACTCACTCTAGACAGCCATCTTAGTTGAAACACTCCGATTAAGACGAGTCCCATAACAATGAACAATGGACCCATTATCTTTCGAAATACCGAAAAATATTCTGGAAGCAGCATTTGCAGCTCTTGACCAAGAAGCCACACAAAAAAACCTAGAGCTGAAAAAACAGATATTTTTCCAATAACAAAAAAGAACACTTCTATCCACTGTTTATTAGTCTGAATGGTTCTATTCCCATAAAAAGTAATAGCACCCATATTTCCTGTAAGCTGACAAGGTGCCAGCGCACCTAATAAACCAAGGATGAAAGCGCCGAGCATTGGAATTTCTTTGCTCTCATCAACCATGGATAAAAAAGGACCACTTAAAGCTTGTGAAAGATCACTGAGCAATTGATACATCGTTATTCCTCCAAAGCTGTAGGATATCTTCCTATTAAGAATACTAAATATACACGCAAGTGATTTCTTAATTAATTACATATTCGTTAACTTTTTTAAAAGAAGCGGATGTTTTTTATTCCGTATGGACCTGAATAAGAGCGAAAGTGCATACGTTCTTGGCTTATTTTTATGAATGAAAGGTGTAATTTAGTAATAAGGATTGATCATTTTTAATAAAGTTTGATTAAAAATCCTGTGTTGATAGGCAGAATTTATATAGGATTTTGTACCTCATAACTGCTTTTTACATAATCAATAAATCTATTCAGATTTATTGGAAATTCTTTGTCATTTTTACGGCTGCAAATATAAACAGGTCGTCTTACCTCAATTTCTTTAACAATCACTCTGCCTAATTCCCCTCGTTCCCAATATTCTCTAACTGCTAGCTCCGGGGCTAGCATAGTACCATATCCAGCAAGGACAGAACGAATCGATTCATTTAAACCAGGATATTGCAATCCAATTCTGGGAATAGGGACACGATATACTTTGCATAATGAGAATAGGATTTCCCTTGTAGAACTTCCGTCTTCTCTTAATAAAAAAGGCTCCGCCATCAATTCTCTTAATGAAACTCCTTGTCCATCATATTTATGACCATGTGGAACAATAAACCAAAAATCGATATCCATTAAGTGATCAAGATGAATATCAGGATTATTCCACTCTTCCTTCACTACGAAAGCAATATCAGACTTATAGCGAAGTAAGTTTTCTAATACTTGATTGGAATTGCCACTATAAAGGTTCACATTAACAGATGGGAAATCCATTTTGAATTTTGCCAGCCATACAGGTAATAAAAAATTAGCTGGCAAATATGTGGAGGCTATTCGCAGGTCTTGTAATTCACCATTTTTTAGCTGAAAAAGCTTATTTTCAATATCCTTTTCCATATCAAATAAGGTTAGAGCACGTTTAACTAAAAACTCTCCTTCTTTTGTAAGCTTAATCCCTCTTCCCACTGTTTCTATTAGTTTTAGTCCCGTTTCCTTTTCCAAATTTCTAATTTGAATGGTTACTGCCGGTTGGCTGATTGAAAGGGCATCAGCTGCTTTTGTAACACTTTTTAATTCAGCTACTTTTATAAGGAGGCGCAGTGCATGAAGATTCATATACGAAATCCTTTCATAAATTATATTTATGAATCATTTAAAAATATATATTAGATTTATTAATAATCATTATATATCCTTTTATTATCAATGACGATTAAAAAGGAGAACATGATGAAAAGACAATTAATTATATTATTTTTACTTATCTTAGCTCTGTATTTAGTTAGTGCTTCATCCTTAAACTATCACTTAATTATCCTATTCTTTATCGGAATCATTTCTTCTTTTATTGGAACTTTAGCAGGTGGTGGTGGACTGATTACACTTCCTGCGATGATGTTATCTGGTATTCCTATTCAAACTAGTATTGCGACTAATAAATTTTCCTCAGGTATTGCTGCATTTTCAAGTGTATTCTATCTTATCCAACTGAAGCAGCTAAGTATTAAAACAATTATTCAAAACTTACTTGCAGCATTTTTAGGCGGAGTTGGAGGGGCTCTAATTATGGCACAACTCTCTGAAAAAACAATGAATATAATCGCATGTATTCTATTGTTTTTTGCCTTAGTTGTTACTTTAAAAAATAAGGGATGGATTGAGACGGCTCAAGGTGCTCATCATAAATCAACAAAAAGAATATGGACACATTTCGTTATCTTTTCTATAGCAGCTTATGATGGAGGATTCGGACCCGGCTCCTCCACATTTAGTATTTTGTATTACATGAAAAAAGAACAGACTTATTTAAAAGCTGTTCAACTAACGAGGGTTTTAATTTTTGGAAGTTGTGCAGGAGCATTTATCATTTTTTATCAAACTGGATTTATTCAATGGTCATATGCTTTAGCGATGGCTATCGGTTCCATTATTGGCTCCCAATTAGGCATACTTGTTTTACCTAAAACTTCATTGAAAATGGCAAAGTCATTATTAATAACAATTATGTTCTTTTTAATAACACATATGGCTTATAAAATATTATCACTTTAAATTTATATAGAAGGGTTAATCTTTACCATTATTATTATTTTGGTGTTATTCAAATTAACTAAAAGTTTATTACTCAGACTTCAAACCTTCAGAGGAACAAATTATCCAAGCATACCATAAAGGTCGGTATCAAGCAGAAATCGACATAGAAAATCATAATGAAAGATTTGGTTGATTATTATCTTCGATATAATTGACACAATTCCTTTTATTGATATTCATAAAAATCCCTTTGACTGTTCCTGATAAAATATTCTTATTTGATGAAAAAATACTGTTGAAGAGAAAAAGCTTCACTCAATAGGGAAGCTTTATATATGAATTTGTCTTGATGTTTTATATCACATCTACTCTTATTGAAAGACGTAGGTAAAATGGCGTAGTAGAGTATTTCTATTCTATAAATTCCATTAGTAGATTTGTAAAAAAACGTAAGGAAAAAGATCGGATTTTGTTAACACAATCTTTATTAAGCTATAGATATATCTACATACTGCTTCAACATTCCTTTCCTAGTATATATTTGAATACATATTTTAGATAGGAGATGGAGAAGATGAGTAAAAAATTATTTATTGGAACTGGGGTGGCCTTTTCGTTGTTATTCAGCCCATTCAGTCAGACGTTTGCAGAAGAACCAACAGTAGGCGAAAGAAAACAAGTGGATAATGTAGCACATCGAGGTGCAACAGGATATGCACCTGAAAATACGATTGCTGGTTTTGATCTAGCAGTTGAGATGAAAGCCGATTATATTGAAATTGATGTTCAAAGAAGTAAAGATGGTGAAACAGTAGTGATTCATGATACAACAGTGGATCGTACAACAGATGGAACGGGAAAAGTAGGGGATTTAACATTTGAACAGCTTAGAAGTCTTGATGCAGGTAGTTGGAAAGGGGAACAATTTGCAGGAGAACCAATTCCAACATTTGAAGAGATTCTTGATCGTTACCATGGAAAAGTTGGGATTTTAATAGAATTAAAGGCTCCAGAGCTTTACCCAGGTATTGAAAAACAAGTGGCAGAAGCAATAAAAGAACGAAATCTCGATAAACCGCAAAATGAAAAAATTATTATTCAATCTTTTAACTTTGAATCAATGAAAAAAATGGACCAGCTTCTTCCTGAAGTTCCAATCGGTGTATTAACTTCTAACCTTAAAGATACAACAGCAGAGGCTTTACAAGAATTTTCAACCTATGCGGATTGGTTTAACCCAAACTATGGAATTGTGACAAAAGAATTAGTCAATCAAGTTCACTCTCTTGGTATGCAAATTGGATCATGGACGGTACGAAGTCAAGAAGCAGCGGACTTTCTATTCGATATGAAGGTTGACGCGATCATCACTGATTACCCGGATTATGTAGATCCTAGAAACTAATATTTTTGTAAAAGGGTATAAGAAAAGGGATAGTTGCTATTCCTTTTTTTATTTGGATTAATGTTGATGTTTTTTTGAAAAAAATGTACTTAATGTAAAGAGTGCTTCAGTAAATAAGTTTAAGACAGCATTATAAACATTATCTTGATCCTCAACAATCAAACATTTTTATAAAACCTAAACATAAATTTATTGGTAACAATCCATTTTGATTAATCTAATTTTCAAAATGGATTGTTATTAATTATCATAAAATGCAGTTTAAGAGAGCATTATTAATCAAACCTTATTTTAAAATATATTCTTCAGCATATATTCTTCATAACCCAATCCTTCACCTGCGTTTAACCAATGTAAGACAGTTCCAACAAAGTTTACCCAAGAATGAAAGTTTAACGTTTGAATGTGTAAAATGCCTTTATATACATTATTTTCTTTTACCAACAATTTTGTATTTTTAATTACCTTCAATACGAAATTAGCCTATTAAAAAACTATATCTTACTCAGAAACAGTTTCATCATTCAAGATGCTTTTTTGAATAGCCTGATAAAAAGCTTCTGGATCATCAACATTTAAAATAATCCGTTTGACTTCCTTTTTCATTCCATAAATAAAATTTGCCTCTTGAGGCTCCTTCAGAAGGATTTCAAATTGTGGCTTTTCTTGAAAAAAATCAATAACCCTTGCATCAAATAGGTTACTCAGCTCTTTTTTATTCATTTTTTCCGGGCCATCGTAATAGTTAATTTCTTTTATTTTCTCTAAAGGAAGTACCATGCTTTTCGAAAGGCCTGTCTGCAGAAGAAGATACTCTTTTTTGAGGACAAAAGGGGTAAGGCGAATGGCATGAACTTCAGCTAGAAAATAAAGTATGGCATATACGTTAAGGAATAAAAGAATGTAAGAAACCGCTTCATTTGATGAAGAAAATAATGAAATCCAATGGATTCAATGACTGTTGCATGGATAAGCATAATATAAACAGCATTAACACTCGTTTTTTTATGATAAGTAAACGAACGCCCGTTTTGAATGTTAGCCTTTTTATTCCAAGCGAAGAGGGAATAGTAGAACATCGATAACTCCGTCAAAAGAACTGCAATCAGACGATTATTCGGCAGAAGATTTTGAACGGATTTCCTTACATTAAATTGAAAGAGTGATTCTTGATTCGAAATGGATCGATAATTTCTTATGAGTCTAGGAAGCTTTGATAGTACCTTGTATAAAATGAAAAGCTCAACGATAATGAGTAAACCTTCTGAAACGAATGCCATATAGGGCAAAAAAGAATATTGAGTAAAATGCTCATTCGGAATAATATAGTAAGCAGCACCATAAGCAGCAATGATTACAAATCCCATGTACTTTAGTGAATATCTCTTCCTGATGATAAAAAAGTATGTGAGTAAAGGAATAACAAGCATGAAATCGAGGATAGACCCAATAACCGCGCCACTGTGAACCGGACCTAGAAATGGTATTCTATATAAAAAATAATTTGAAGCAAGTATCAAACTAATAAAAATGAAAAACAGAAGTATGTTAGTTTTTTTTGCATTAGTATTTGTCAAATATATCCACCCCTTCCATTTTATTATACTGCATTTGAAAAAGAAGAAAATAAAAAATGCAGCAATGGTCAGATGCTGCATTTAAGGTAAGTGTATTAATTTTTGGTTAAGATTTGGAGAGCCCAAGCCGTTTTTTCCTCGCTTGGTGGGTCAATTTCTTTTAATGGATAGTCCAGACCAAGCGCTTCCCATTTGTATACACCAAGCTTATGGTAGGGGAGGACTTCGACCTTTTGTACATTATTTAATGAACGGATAAACTTACCTAGCTTTATTAAATCCTGTTCCTCATCTGAAATGGTTGGAACAAGTACATGGCGTATCCAAACCGGTATTTCATGATCAGACAAGTAGCGGGCAAATGTTAAGATATGTTCATTTGTTAAACCAGTCAGCCTTTTGTGTTTCTCTTTATCAATCTGTTTTAAGTCGAGTAGCACGAGGTCAGTATATTGCAATAACTCTTTTAATTGTTCTTGAAATAGCGGTGAACTTGAATAACAGGCACCTGAAGAATCAATAGTGGTATGAATCCCAGCCTTCTTACATTCTTTAAAGAGTTTTATAAGGAAAGGGATTTGCAGCAGCGGTTCACCTCCACTAACAGTAATGCCTCCTCCAGATGCTTCAATGAAGGGAAGATAGGACTTTAATTCAGACATGATTTCAGAAACAGCCATTTGCTTGCCTGTGCCTATTTCCCACGTATCGGCATTATGGCAAAATTGACAGCGAAGAAGGCAGCCCTGTGTAAATACAACAAATCGAATGCCTGGTCCATCAACAGTTCCAAAAGTTTCAATTGAATGTATGTTTCCGATCATGACCATCTTCCTTTCATTTGAGCGGTAAGAGGGAGGGTGAAAGAAATCGATAATAATGCTGGTTTCTCGAACGCTTCTGCTTTTCTTATTGTCTAGTTCCAGCGCCTATCACCTATCAAACTTCAGGTCACCTCCCTACGATAAGTCAACATCGGTTCGCTCACGCAAACCGTGTTTCCTATATCTCAGTCGGAGCCCTTCCAGTTTGTACGGCGATGACCAAGGCGCTTCCGCTTTTCTTATTACATAGTCTCGTGGAACGTACGATTTATAACGTCCAACTGCTGTTCTTTTGTCAGTTTAATAAAGTTTACCGCATAACCAGACACCCTAATAGTTAATTGTGGGTATAATTCTGGATGCTCCATTGCATCTACTAATGTTTCTCGGTTAAAGACGTTTACGTTTAAATGATGTCCAGATTTAATTGTGTAGCCATCAAGAATAGATACAAGATTGCGAATACGGCTCTCCTCATCTTTTCCTAACGCTTTAGGCACAATAGAAAAAGTATTTGAGACACCATCCAACGCATATTGATAGGGTAGCTTCGCAACTGAAGAAAGGGACGCGAGTGTACCTTTCGTATCCCGGCCATGCATTGGATTAGCTCCCGGTGCAAACGGTTCTCCCGCACGGCGTCCATCAGGTGTATTTCCAGTTTTCTTCCCATATACAACATTGGACGTAATCGTTAAAATAGACAATGTATGAACAGAATTACGATACGTTTGATGCTTTTTTAGTTTTTTCATAAAGCGTTTAAGAATATCAATTGCCATTTCGTCTACTCGATCGTCATTATTTCCGTATTTAGGATAATTACCTTCCGTAATGAAATCAACTGCCAAGCCAGTTTCGTCACGAATGATTTTCACCCGCCCATATTTAATAGCGCTTAATGAATCTGCCACCACACTTAGTCCAGCGATACCGGTTGCCATTGTCCGAATGACTTCTGAATCATGAAGTGCCATTTCAATTCTCTCATAGCAGTATTTGTCATGCATGAAATGAATAATATTTAACGTATTAATATATAATTCTGCCAGCCATTCCATCATATAATCAAATTTAATCATCACTTCTTCGTATTTGAGCAGATCTCCAGTTATTGGTGCATAATTAGGACCGACTTGAGCATGTAATTTTTCATCTTTCCCTCCATTTATTGCATAGAGAAGGGCTTTTGCTAAATTGGCACGTGCACCAAAAAATTGCATTTGTTTGCCAATTTTCATCGCTGAGACACAGCAGGCAATTCCGTAATCATCTCCAAATTCAGGCAGCATCAAGTCGTCATTTTCATATTGAATAGAACTCGTTTTAATGGACATGTTTGCACAATATTTCTTAAAGTTTTCAGGCAGATTCGATGACCAGAGAACAGTTAAATTCGGCTCTGGTGCGGGACCGAGGTTATCTAAAGTATGAAGGAACCGGAAAGAATTCTTCGTTACTAAAGGGCGACCGTCCAATGCCATTCCACCGATAGATTCCGTTACCCATGTAGGATCCCCGCTAAACAATTCGTTATAATCAGGTGTTCTTGCAAATTTAACAAGACGAAGCTTCATTACAAAATGATCGACAAGCTCTTGTGCTTCTTGTTCAGTTATCACGCCGTTTTGAAGATCTCTTTCTAAATAAATATCAAGGAATGTTGATACGCGGCCAAGACTCATCGCAGCCCCATTTTGTTCCTTAATTGCAGCAAGGTAGGCAAAATAAAGCCATTGAAATGCTTCTGCTGCATTGCTAGCAGGCTCAGCAATATCAAAGCCATACATCTCTGCGAGCTGCTTTAATTCTTGTAATGAACGAATTTGATCTGATATTTCTTCACGGAGCCTTATATTAGCTTCTGTCATTACATGGCTAGTTGCTATTAAATCCTCTTTCTTCGCATTCATTAGTGCATCAACACCATATAGAGCAACTCGGCGATAATCTCCGATAATTCTTCCGCGCCCATAGGCATCTGGTAAACCAGTAATAATGCCGGCTTTGCGAGCAAGCTTCATTTCATCTGTATAGGCATCAAATACACCTTGATTGTGAGTTTTTCTATAATCAGTAAATATCTTTTCCATTTCTTTATTTGCTTTATAGCCATAGGATTCACAGGCGGATATGGCCATCCGAACACCACCAAAAGGCTGAAGGGAGCGTTTAAATGGCTTATCCGTTTGAAACCCAACGATTTTTTCTTTATCTTTATTTAAATAACCTGGTCCATGTGAGGTAATAGTTGAAACGATTTCAGTATCCATATCAAGGACACCACCGCTTTCTCGTTCTTGCTTTGTCAGTTCCATCACTTGATCCCAGAGTGAGGTCGTTGCGTCAGTGGGTCCTTCAAGAAAGGTTTCATTTCCAAGATAAAGTGTAAAATTATTTATAATAAAGTCTCGGACATTTACTTCTTTTTCCCAAATACCAGTTTTAAAGCCTCTCCATTGTTCCATTGCCATTCACCCCAAATTTATAGTTATTGTAATACAGGTGATAATAATTTTTACAATTTCAGTATAACAGGTAATTAGTGAATGAAATCACAAACTTTTCGACTTAATTGTGAACATTGATGTGTCAATGGTTATGTGAAGGGAGCATTATCAATCTTGGAATCACTCTTACTGTTTTTGATTATCTGTATTATAACGTCTATGAAAATTAATAACTCTGTTATATAATTTACACATATCATTTATTACCATTGTTTTTCCAATAGGAATACACCATTATGAAAATGGTTAAATGGATAGATTGCATTTACTGAATTAATAGAGTGGATGAGTTTGGTTAATAGAGTTTTGTGGAAAATGTCCATATAAATTCAAGAGGCACCGGTATATTTCCGGTGCCTCTGCTATTAATTATTAATCAACTACAATATATGCGATCATCGGTCCATTTTGTGATTTATCATAGTGGGTATGACAAATTAACCTGTAAACGCCATCTTTTTTAAATTGCAGTGGGACAACAGTTTCTTCGCCTTTTTTTACGATTCCTTCAATATCTGTTCCCTCAATTGAAAAAGGATGCGCTGCACCATTTACACCAGAGATCATTAAATTTACTTTTTCCCCTTTTTCCATAAATATTGTTCCTGGATCCCATCGATACGCTTCTATTTCTTTCCCATCGGACAATGTTGTTTTAAATTCTCCTGTAACCATATGAATCTCACGGGCTTTCCCCTTTGTTTCTTGATTAAGAACTGTTTCAGCACCCGTGTTCATAATTAACCAAACAGCTGCCGAGGCTACAACAGTAATTAAGATGAGAAACATGAAAATGGACCTTTTTTTTAGTACAAAAAATGGCATTTTTTCTCCCCCTTACAAATAGTTGTCTATTACTATAGATATGCAAGGAGGGGGGATGAACTTGTCTACTTTATGATTATTTTCAATGATTTAAGTAAACTATTTAAATTTAGCGGCAACAAGTAACATAAAAAAAGATATAATAATCATCGTTATGACTAGAAGCCATGCAAGTTTCATATTTCCAGATTCAATTGACATATAAATCGCAGTAGACATGGTTTGAGTTTTTCCAGGTATATTGCCGGCAAACATTAATGTGGCACCAAATTCGCCTAAAGCTCTCGCAAAGCTAAGAATAGCCCCAGAAATCAGAGAGTGATAGGCAAGAGGCATTGTCACAAAAAAGAATACTTTCCACTCCCCAGCTCCGTCTACTCTTGCAGCTTCTTCTACGGCAGGATCAATCGTTGAAAATCCTGTTTTAGCTGATTGATACATAAGTGGCAAAGCAACAACGGTTGATGCAATCACACCAGCCCACCAAGTAAACATTACTGGCTGATCAAAAATCCATTCAATCCATTTACTCACAGGACTAGTATTCCCAAAAATGACTATTAAAAGAAAACCGATAACGGTTGGCGGAAGAACAAGAGGGAGCAAAAGCATTGTTTCAGCAATGACCTTCCCCTTAAACTTCTTTTTACTCATAAATTTTGCTAAAAGAATCCCAAATACAAAAACAATAATTAGTGATACGAACGCAATTTTTAATGATAATTGCACGGGTGAGATAAAAGCATCATTCATTTCAATCAATCCAATACAATAAATCCGTATTCTTCAAATATTTCTTTCGCAGATTCCTCTTGGAGGAATTGAAAAAAGCTTTCAGCTTCTTGCATATGTTTCGTTCCTTTCACAATGCCTACTGGATAAACGATTGGATCGTGACTAGTTTTTTCCGCTTCCTCAACAATTTCAACTTTTTCTGATGTTAACGCATCTGTTTTATATACAATCCCAGCATCGACATTCCCAGTTTCTACATATGTTAACACTTGTCTTACATCTTTTGCAAAAACAAGCTGATTCTCCACTTCGCTCCAAATATTCATTTTTTCTAGTGTTTGTTTCCCGTACTTTCCAGCAGGGACCGCTTCTGGCGTACCAAGCGCAAGTTTCCCGTTCTCAAGCTTTGATAAATCGGCAAATCCTTTTATCCGTTGGTTCGATTCTTTTGGTATGATTAATACAAGGGAATTTTCTAATAAATCTTTGCCTTGCGTTTCATCTATAAGCCCCTTAGTTATGAGTTCATTGTATTGATCTTTGGCTGCTGAAAAGAAGAGATCAACAGGGGCTCCTTGAATAATTTGTTTCTGAAGTGACCCAGAGCCGCCATAATTAAATAAAAGCTTAATATGTATATTTTCTTTTTCAAACAAAGGTTTTATTTCATTCATTGCGTCTTCTAAACTTGCTGCGGCCGAAATTGTAAGCTCGACTGTTTCTCCTTCTTTTTCAATTGATTTCTTTATCGTTTGTTCTTCAGATTGGTTTTTCGAGCATCCGCTAGTAAGTAACATTAACAGCAAAAGAGGAAGAATCATTAAACCTTTACATTTCATTTTGTACCACCCTATCTAATTATAATTTTATATAACAACTTATAATCAATTATAATTAGATATAACTAATTATAACAGTAATATTTATCACATAAATAAAAAAGATTGGAAGGATTTTATGTCTGAGAATGTTGTTTCATACACAATTGAAGAAGTTGCTTCCTTACTAAAGGTCTCAAAGCTAACCGTATATGATTTAATAAAAAAAGATGAATTACGGTCCTATCGGGTTGGCAGGCAAATGAGAGTGGATTGGAAGGATTTAGAAGAATATAAAGAGAAGAAAAAAACCGGGGGCAAAAGAAATGTACCTTTTACTCAAAAGAAATTTCCTGAAAACCAGCAAAAGTCCTTTGTGATCAGCGGTCAGGACCTAGCATTAGATTTACTTGCCAAGCAGCTTGAAAAGAGGGAAGAAGGTTTGCGTCCTTTACGTGTTTATTCCGGCAGTTTAAACAGTTTAATTGAAATGTATCATAATAAGTGTGATTTAGTTAGCTTGCATCTATTTGATGGGGATACAGGAACATATAATATCCCATATGTAAAAAAAGTCCTTACCGGTTTACCGTTTATCGTTATTAACTTTTTATCTAGATGGGCTGGTCTATATGTCAAAAATGGAAATCCGAAAAACATTAAAGGTTGGGCTGATTTAAATAGAGAAGATGTAAAAATGATAAACCGTGAAAAAGGGGCTGGGGCAAGAATTCTATTGGATGAGCAGCTGAGAGTTCATGGAATTAAGTCAAGCGAAGTAAATGGCTATTATAGTGAAGAAACAAGTCATTTAACGATTGCATCAGCGATTGCTGGGGGAAAAGCGGATATAGGAATAGGGATAGAAAAAGCAGCAAAAATTGTCGGTGTCGAATTTATCCCTCTAATTAAAGAACGATATGACCTGGTATTAATAAAAAGTAATGAAAATAAAAATATCATTCAACTGATTAAAGACATATTGAGCTCCGAGGAAATGAAAAAAGACATACATTTAATGGGTGATTATGATATGACAGAAACAGGAAAGGTTATGTATGAAACGTTTTGAATAATTAAAAGACTAAAGAGGATAAATCTTTAGTCTTTTTTCAAGTTTATTGTAATCTTGATTCCACCTCGGAACAAACTTCGTCAGCTGTTAATCCGCTAGCCTCAATGACAGGAGCTTTTGTTGATACATCCTGCATCCCCATAACATTTGAATCCATTCCGCTTACCACACAGCATGAGCAATTTTCGGCATCGGCAGCTGATTTCAAATCAACGACATCATAGCCTTTTTCACGAAGCGCTTCTGAAACATTTGTTAAAGATTGTTCAACTGCAATTTTTTTCATAATAAATCACACCTCCTATGTTGTATAATGCCTTTACTCTGCCCCAATTATTCTCAATTTTATAGTATAAAATTGAAAATATAATGAAAAAGTAAGGGGGGAGGTGATACATGTTGGGAAAGCGTAAAAAGGATCCATCAAAGGCAGGGTTGAGCTCCCCAGAAGTAAAAGGGCAGGGGACTACAAATATAGAAACAGGCAGTTTCGCCTCATCTTCAGCTCGTCATAAAAAGAAAAAACAGGATATATAAAAAAAGCACCTTACTTGAATCTGTATTGGTCCGACCTCAAATGATGATGGGAAGTCCAAAGAAGAGCTAGACAGGACACAAATTTGAAAGAAGCGTACTTTATATAAAAAAGAAATCGGCTAAAATCGCCGATTTCTTCATTCTTTTAACTTCTTTATTTATACATTTCAGCTATTTGCTTTTGCAAATCGCCATTTTCTAAATACTCATCATATGACATTTGCTTATCAATCATGCCATTAGGCGTTAATTCAATAATCCGGTTGGCAATTGTTTGAATGAACTGATGATCATGGGAAGCAAAAATCATTGAGCCTTTAAAATTTATCAGACCATTATTTAAAGCAGTAATTGACTCGAGATCCAAATGGTTCGTTGGTTCATCAAGCATTAGAACGTTTGCACCGCTTAACATCATTTTTGAAAGCATACAGCGAACTTTTTCTCCTCCAGAAAGTACACTCGCTTTCTTTAATACTTCCTCACCAGAGAATAGCATTCGTCCAAGGAAGCCGCGAAGGAAGCTTTCGCTTTGGTCATCTGGTGAGAATTGACGAAGCCAATCAACGAGATTTAAGTCACTGTTTTCAAAATACTTGGAGTTGTCTTTCGGAAAATAGGCTTGAGAAGTTGTTACTCCCCATTTAAAGGAACCGCTATCTGCCTCTAATTCACCAGCTAGGATTTTGAATAAAGTCGTTTTCGCAATCTCATTTGTTCCAACTAATGCAATTTTGTCATCTTTATTCATAATGAAGCTAATATTATCTAATACTTTAACTCCATCAATAGTTTTACTTATTCCTTCTACACGAAGTAAATCATTGCCGATTTCCCTTTCAGGCGTAAACCCTACAAAAGGATAACGACGAGAAGAAGGCTTTATATCATCAAGAGAGATTTTATCAAGAAGCTTTTTACGAGATGTTGCTTGCTTCGATTTTGATGCATTTGCACTAAAACGTGCAATAAACGCTTGAAGCTCTTTGATTTTCTCTTCTTTTTTCTTATTTGCATCTTGTGCCATTCTTGAAGCAAGCTGGCTGGATTCATACCAGAAATCATAGTTACCAACATAGATTTGAATTTTCCCATAATCGAGATCAGCAATATGTGTACAAACTTTATTCAAGAAATGACGGTCATGGGAAACAACAATAACCGTATTCTCAAAATTAATTAAAAATTCTTCAAGCCATTGAATGGCTTTGATATCCAAGTGGTTTGTCGGTTCATCTAATAGGAGAACGTCTGGCTTGCCAAATAATGCCTGCGCAAGCAATACCTTCACTTTTTCAGAACCGGATAAGTCAGCCATTTTTTTATCATGAAGATCTTCACCAATTCCAAGACCCTTCAAGAGTATAGCTGCTTCGGACTCAGCTTCCCAACCGTTAAGTTCTGCAAACTCACCTTCAAGTTCAGCTGCCTTCATTCCATCTTCATCTGTAAAATCTGCTTTCATATAGATCGCATCTTTTTCCTGCATGACTTCATACAGACGTGTATGACCCATAATCACGACCTTCAATACTTCGAATTCCTCGTACTCGAAGTGGTTCTGTTTTAGGACAGCCATACGTTCACCAGGTCCAAGCTGAACATTACCCGTCTGGGCTTCAATTTGCCCTGATAAGATTTTCAAAAAAGTTGATTTCCCTGCACCATTTGCACCAATTAAACCGTAGCAGTTGCCGGGCGTAAATTTAATATTCACATCTTCAAATAGCTTACGATCGCCATAGCGAAGACCTACATTACTAACCGTTATCATCTATTTATATTCCTCCAAAAAACATAATCCTTTTAAGTATAACATTTTCCTTTCTGAATCGCGAATATTATTGAAAGGGTACTATTTAATAGCCAATAGCTCGTAATTAAGTAAGATACCAAATGGAAATCAGAAATTTTTGATAACTAGGAGGAAGTATCATGAATTTATCGAATTATTGTTTAAGAAAATAATTTATTATCCTTAGAATAAAAGGAGGATTTAATGCAAAATGGAAGTCATACAGAAGAGACAAATAACGCAAAAAACTAATTGGAAAAAAATCTTCCTTTGGTCACTAGCTATCCTAGCCATAATCATTGTGATTGCAGCCATTTCAATCTATTTATATATTTCACGATCACTTCCAGTGACGAAAGGTGAAATCAATATCGGTTCCATTTCATCAGCAGTTGAAGTAACAAGGGATGACAGTGGAGTGCCACATATTCTCGCAAAGAATGAACGGGACTTATACATTGCACAAGGGTACATTCAGGCACAGGACCGTCTCTTTCAAATGGATTTAAGCAGACGTCAAGCTTCAGGAAGGCTCAGTGAGGTCATTGGGGAAGCGACTGTGGATAATGATAAGTACTTTCGCACACTAGGTTTAAGGCGTGCTGCTGAAGCCTCGTATAATCAATATTCAAATGAAGCAAAAGAAATATTGGGTTGGTTTGCAGAAGGAGTAAATATATACATGAAAGAACTTGAGGAAAATGGAAAATGGCCAATAGGATTCAAGCTCTTAGGCTACCAGCCTGAAGAATGGATGCCGATTGATTCCTTAACAATTGGAAAGTACATGGCTTATGATCTGGGAGGGCATTGGGAAAGTCAGGCATTTAGATATTATTTGCTTCAAAATTTTTCAGAAGAAAAAGCATACGATTTATTTCCATCATACCCAGCAAATGCTCCTTACATTATCGGTGCAGATAAGCTCGATATCGAAAAAAGTCTTGCCTCTGCGATTATCCCGCCAGAATTCAACGGGAGCAACAACTGGGTTGTAAGCGGAAAGAAAACAGCCTCTGGCAGACCATTGTTGGCAGATGATCCACATTTATCGCTCAGCACACCTTCTATCTGGTATCAAATGCATTTACAGTCACCAGAAATGAATGTAAGCGGGGTTATTTTTGCAGGAATACCTGGAATTATCTTAGGTCATAATGATCAAGTAGCATGGGGAGTAACAAATACGGGGCCAGATGTCCAGGACCTATATATTGAAAAAAGAAATCCAGATAATCCAAAAGAGTTTTTTTATAATGATAAATGGGTAGAAGCTACAATAGTGAAAGAGCCCATTAAGGTAAAGGATAAGGAAACAATAGACTATGAAGTAACAATAACTCATCATGGACCAGTTATTTCTGAGTTTGCAGAAGAAAGCGGAAAGGAAGAAGTACTTTCTCTCCAATGGACTGCGCTTGA
Source organism: Cytobacillus sp. (assembly GCF_032154635.1). Lineage (GTDB taxonomy): Bacteria > Bacillota > Bacilli > Bacillales > Cytobacillaceae > Cytobacillus. The sequence goes on from NZ_JALDXW010000005.1 coordinate 99,637, forward strand.
GCCTTCTGTTGAATTGGAGGCAATAATTGAGATGAACAAAGCTGCTAATTGGGAACAATTTGAAAAAGCACTTGAGCTCTTTCATACACCTGCTCAAAATTTTGTATTTGCCTCACAAGATGGAACCATTGCTTATAAAGCAAACGGAAAAATTCCTATTCGTAAACAAGGGCAAGGTATTCTCCCAGTACCTGGTTGGACGGATGAATATGGATGGGATGGTTATATTCCATATGAAGAGCTACCAAAAACGGTAAATCCAGAGGAAGGATTCATTTCAACAGCAAACAATAAAGTCTCAGATGAAAGCTATCCTTATCATATTAGCAATGATTGGGCACAACCATACCGACAAATGAGGATTCAGGAATTTCTAAAGACAAATGAAAAATTAACTGTAAAAGATATGATGGCTCTGCAGATGGATCAGAAAAACTTACAGGCAGAAGAGTTTGTTCCTATTTTTATAGCAAATTTGGATTCTTCATTAATAAAAGGAAACGAGAAAGCAGCACTTGCTATTTTAAAAGATTGGAATTATCAAGATAGTAAAGATGGAGCAGCACCTCTAATCTTTAATCTTTGGATGAAGAAGATTTCAGATGTGCTTTTTCAAGATGAAATTTCAACGGAAATGAGAGGATTATTCAAAGGACAAAAACAAGCGGTCGATGAATTAATTAGAAGAGCAGCACAAGGCAATGAGGGTCCTTGGATCAAGGAAAAGGGCGGGCTTTCTAATGTATTGCATAAATCTTTCCAGATGGCTATAAAGGAAGCGGAAAAGCTGCAGGGTAGCACACCTGCTAAATGGAAGTGGGGGGAATACCATCGAATTTACTTCCCGCATTCATTATCAAGTGTTAAACCATTAAACTATTTATTTAATAAAGAAGGCAGCATTCCAGTAGGAGGAAGCTCAGTAACAGTACAAGCAGCGGCAAATAAGGAGGACGGCACGGTTAATCACGGAGGCTCTTGGAGATTTGTCATTGATACAGCAGAGATGAACGTAGGCTACCATCTAGTAGGTCCCGGTCAATCTGAGCATCCATTAAGCCAATGGTATCACAGCCAGATGAAGGCATGGATTACAGGTGACTACCATCAAACCTATCTGACGGATGTAAAAGGCGAAAAACTAACACTAAATCCATAAACATAACTTTGAATAATTTGTGAAATATGCCAAAATCCTTATTATTTAATTTTGAAAAAACGACCTATTGTTCATAATTTTTTCATATTTTTCATGTACAATAAATCCATACAGGCAGGATAAAAAAGGAGTTTTTATTGTGGCCAAAAAACAGCTCGTTGAATTGGTAACCCGTTTAAAAAAAGCAGGTATTAATGTAAGCTTTACAAAACCAAGATCAAAAATGCTGATCTCACTTCCGCAAAATAAAAGATTGACTACAACGACAAATTAGGAAACAAAGGGAAGCTGTCCCTTAAATCAATTAAACTTGATTTATAGGGACAGCCATTATTTCAATAACGCGATAGTCCTTTTATTACTTAGTTTTTCCTTCTAGCTAATTTATCACGGTCATCAAATTGGGGAGGCTTTTCCAACCAATTTCGCTCAATCATTAGATTCATCCCATCTTCCCCGTAGGACCCAGCTTTAGACATAAATCCAAGATACATTGAAACGATATCTCTGCGCATACTGGCTGAAATTCCTGTACCGTAGGAGGCTATTCCAAGATTGGAAAGTACACCAACAATATAAAGCATTAGCTGATCTGAAAATGGAGGACTCGTTGAATTTGTCACGTTTTGATCCCCGGACATTGCTGCAGGTACATCGCTATCTTCAAGTATTTCATGAATGGAACTTAAAAGATGTGAGCATACATGCTTCCCGCGAAGAAAATAGTCACGAAGCACCTGTTCTTCTGCAACTTGTGAGAACCCAACACAAGTTGATTTGCCAACCTCATTATTTACTGCATTCGCTACTAAATGTGTAACTTCCATCCCAAGCAGTGCTCGACGTCTGCCGAACCATCCTGTTAAAAATTTCTTTTCATCGACATAATCAACGTCAAATGGATAGGTCATATTTGGCATCTGCACAAATACACCTTTAGTTTGCATAAGATCAACGGTATGGTTATAAATCTGGGAAGTATCATCCATAAAGTCACTGTACAGCTGCCGAATATCTTCCCTCGCAGACAGTGTAAAAGCAGTAGTATGGGAAGTGATCCCAAATCTAGCTAACTGCAAAACGAATTGCAAATAAAAAATATCAGAAAAAAGTTTAGGAGCATAAGGTATAACATGCTTTTCTACTGGAAATCCATTAGGTACAACAATCTTTTCTTTAAGAAAAATAGCTTCAATTGAATGCATATGGCTTTTTGCCACTTGCAATGCTTCCTCCAGAATCGTTTTTATTTCTGGATCGTCAGCAGTTTCCAAAAAGTGAGTTATCACACAATTAACCATTGTATCGTTTATAAATGTTCCCCATAAGCATGAAATCTCTGCAGAAGTTAATTTTACCATTTCATTTTTATCGAGCAATCTATCTTCCTCCTTTTTATCGTATTTTTCCCGAATAATGGAAAACGATACAACCTCTATACTTTATAAATTCATTTAAGAAAAAAGCGAGGAAAGAAAAATGAACATTTTTCTTTCCTCGCTTTGAAATTTTTATATTTCCTTCATAATTTTCTTAAATACTTCGTCCTTATTAAAGTCCTCTCCCATTGGGAATTTTTTAATGAATTTATTGTTCTCATCCAATAAGTATACAAAGGTACTATGGACATAGAAGCCATCACCAGGATCGCGGTATTGAAATTGGAATGCTTCAGCCAATTCCCGAATTTCCCTTTGATCCTGCTTTATATTTTTTTGGTCACCTGTCAAAAGCGTCCAATTTCCGTCATCCTCTATATCAAATGTTTTCATATAGGTCAACATTTCTTCAGGAGTATCCCGGTATGGATCAATACTTACGGATATAAATTCAACATTCTTTCCGAATACACCTTCGGCAACCAAATCATTTTTCAATAGGTTCATTCTTTGCGTTGTGGTCGGACAAATATCTGGGCAATGTGTATACATAAATTCAACTAATTTTAACTTATTGTCTGAATTAGAAAATTCATACTTCTCATTATGCATAGTAACGAGTGAAATATTATCTGGAATCTTTGAGGTCATGTCACGAATGATAAAAAAGGATATACCTGCAGTAATTCCAAGAACAACAATAATTGAACAAATGACATATATTTTTTTCATTATTAACCCTCCCTTTATAAGGATAATGAAAACTAACCGAAAATCCTATGGATAATCTGTGAACATGTGATTTCAATCATAGGTTTTCAAAGGAGATTTCAATTTTAGGGTTATTCTCCATTTACAAGAGGAGAGGGTGAATGAAAAAGACTTGGTTAAATGCAAGATAGATCATCAACAGAAAAAAGGAACCTTCAAGTTCCTTTTTTCGTTATCTATCATTTTATTATTTCATTGAAACCCAAACACTTTTTACTTCAGTATAGTTATTAAGTGCATAGGATCCCATTTCACGCCCCATTCCAGACTGCTTATATCCACCAAATGGAGAAGCTGCATCAAAGGCATTATAGCAATTCACCCATACTGTTCCAGCGCGGAGCTTGCTTGCAACGTAATGGGCATTGGCGATATCACGTGTCCAAACTCCAGCAGCTAAACCATACTCACTGTTATTAGCACGGTTAATTAACTCGTCTAAATCCTCATATGGCAAAGCTGAAATGACAGGACCAAAAATCTCTTCTTTCGCAATCGTCATTTCATCCCGTACATCTGCAAAAATAGTAGGGGAGACAAAATATCCTTGCTCCTGTGGTTTTTCACCGCCAACAAGAAGCTGTGCACCTTCGCTGACACCCTTTTCAATATAGCCTAGTACCCGATTTTGCTGTTCAGTTGAAACGAGCGGGCCAATTTCAGTATCTGCATGAATCCCAGCACCTTGTTTAATATTCTTCGCATGACTAACCATATCAGCAACAACATTATCGAATTGTTTCTTTTGAATAAATACACGAGAACCAGCACTGCACACTTGGCCTTGATTAAACATGACCCCATTTAAAGCACCTGGTATTGCTTTCGTTAAATCTGCATCTGGGAGAATAATATTAGGTGATTTTCCTCCTAATTCAAGCGTAACTCTCTTTAATGATTTAGATGCTCTCTCCATAATCATTTTGCCAACTTCAGTTGAACCGGTAAATGCAATTTTGTCAACTAGCGGATGATCAACTAATGGCTGCCCAGCTGTTTCACCAAATCCTGGTACAATATTAACGACACCAGCAGGGAAACCAGCTTCTTCAATTAATTCTGCTAAATATAAGGCAGATAGCGGTGTTTGCTCCGCAGGTTTTAATACAACTGTACAGCCTGTGGCTAGGGCTGCACCTAATTTCCACATGGCCATTAAGAGCGGGAAGTTCCATGGAATAATTTGTCCAACAACGCCTACTGCTTCATGGCGCGTATAGTTGAAAAACGGACCACTAACAGGAATGGTTTGACCTACAATTTTCGTTGACCAACCAGCATAATAACGCATATGCTCAACTGCAAGCGGGATATCCGCATTTGTTGTTTCACGAATAGGCTTCCCATTATCTAATGTTTCCAATTGTGCTAATTCTGCACTATTTTCTTCCATTAAATCTGCAAGCTTATACATAAGCCTGCTTCTTTTCGCCGCACTCATCTTAGACCAAGGTCCTTCATCAAACGCCTTTCTTGCAGCTTTCACAGCAAGATCAATATCCTCAGGACCCGCTTCGAATACGTTAGCTAGTACTTCACCTGTAGCCGGATTATATGTTTCAAAGGTTTTTTGAGATTTGCTTTCCACAAACTCTCCATTAATATATAGATGTTTTTTTCCGCTTAGAAATTTTTCTACCTTTTCTTTTAAACTAACTGTTAATTGATTCATTATACTCCTCCTTTAAAAATAGTAATCTATGTATTTCATGCTGCTAGTTTAAGAAGAATGCTTTTGTTAACGCTTACAATACTATGTTAACACTATGAAAATTTGATAATCAATGAATAATTAAACAAATATTCTGACAGTAATCGACACTTCTATTCTATTGTCACTTATTCTTCCAACCTAAATATGTCAGAAAAATGGCAGTAGTTTGAACTAAAGGTGAACAATTTTTTAGTAGTACAGAAAATGTCAGTATTGGCGCTATTTCACGAACTTTTGAACATTCTGTGATTCGTGAAAAAAGTCACAGAAGTACATTTTAGTAAAGAATACGATAAATATAAGATTTTCCAGGAATCAGTCAGAGGATTTGGGTAAAAGGAGGGCAACCGAATGAAAGGTGCGGGATTTTTCAAATTATTGATTGGTGGTCTCGCTGCATATGAGCTGCTTGGTATGATGAAGGCTGGGAATAAAACAGTGCTGCGTCCTCCTGGAGCTGCTGACGAAGATGAGTTTCTTGCCTTATGTGTTAGATGCGGCAAGTGTAATCAGGCTTGTCCCTATGATTCTATCAAAATGGGAAAAGAGAACTTAGGATTTGGAATTGGTACGCCATATATAGATGCACGGGACAATCCATGCCGGCTTTGTGACGACTACCCTTGTGTCAAGGTATGTCCAACAGATGCTTTAGCAGGAATAAACAATGTATACGATGTGGAAATGGGAACAGCAGTGATTGACACGAAGAACTGCATTGCTTACCAAGGGATGCGATGCGAAGTATGCTACCGTGAATGCCCCCTCATAGATGAAGCAATTAAACTAAATATTTATGTTAAGCCTGATGACCCAACACATGCAGTTTTTGCCCCTATTATTGACCAAGAAAAATGTGTGGGCTGCGGGATATGTGAAGAAAGATGTGTCGTAGATAACCCAGTAGCGATAAGAATTAAACCACGAGAAATTAAGGGGTTATTTTAAAAGAGGTTTTTAGTGGCAGGAGCTCTTAGATTATATACATACTGCTCAACAAATTTAAGCCACTTTAAATAAATTGATAGATAAAATAGTCTCTTCATTTAAAAGGGAGGAAAGTAAGCTATGGAATTAACTAGAAGAACCTTACTTAAAGCAACTGCAATTTCCATGACAATGGCAGTTGCTGGCTGTAAAAAGAAGGAGGCAAAACCAGCAGGAACAGAAGTAGCAATCGCTGGAGAGTCAACAGAGCCTGATGAATGGAAGTCGACTGTCTGCCGATTCTGCGGTACAGGATGTGGTGTACTGGTAGGAATAAAGGATGGAAAAGTTGTAGCAACAAAGGGTGATCCAGACAACCGTTCAAGCAGAGGCCTTAACTGTATTAAAGGTTTTTATGTAGGAAAAATCTTGTTCGGCAAGGATCGCCTTACAAAACCTTTAATTCGTGAAGACAAAACGAAAAAAGGGACAATGGAAGGCTTTAGAGAAGCATCATGGGAAGAAGCGCTTGATCTGGTTGCCAAGAAGTTAAAGGAAAATTATGAAAAAGATCCAAATTCGATTGCATTCTGGGGCTCCGGTCAGCAGACAATTATGGATGGCTATGTATCTGTTAAACTTTGGAAAGCAGGATTATTAAATAATAATATTGATCCTAATGCGAGACTTTGTATGGCCAGTGCAGTTACTGGGTTTATGTCTACGTTCCAATCTGATGAACCAATGGGCTCCTATAAAGATTTAGATGAAGCCGATGTTTTTGTTACATGGGGGGCCAATATGGCTGAAATGCATCCTGTTTTATATTCCAGACTAACGGCAAGGAAACTATCCAATCCAGACGTCAAACATTATGATCTCACTACAAGGCATTCAAGAACTTCAGAGACAGCTGATACTGTAATGATTTTTAGACCGCAAACAGACTTAGCAATTGCCAATGCGATTGCCAATTACCTCATTCAAAATAATATGTATGACCAAAAGTTTATAGATGAACATCTTAAGTTTAAAGCTGGAACTGAAAATCTTGGACACTCTTTTAAAGATGACTATGATGTTACAGATGGAAAGGATGCGGATAAAGTTTGGGACATAACCTTCGAAGAGTTTAAACAAAGGGTTAGTGAATATACTCTCGAAAAAGCAGCTGAACTATCTGGTGTTCCAGTTAATGATATAGAAGCTTTGGCAAAAGAGTTTGCAGATCCTGAGAAAAAGATCATGTCATTATGGACAATGGGCATGAATCAACATACACGAGGTACTTGGATAAATAATCTTGTCTATAATATTCATTTGTTAACCGGAAAAATCAGCAAGCCTGGCAATGGACCGTTTTCACTAACTGGCCAGCCTAGTGCATGTGGAACTGCAAGAGAAGTTGGTGTATTCTCCCATAGACTTCCTTCTGATATGGTTGTGAATAACCCAGAGCATAGAAAATATACAGAATTGATTTGGAACCTGCCTGCTGGCTACCTTGACCCGATTGAAAAACCAGGGTTCCACACAGTTAAAATGTTTAGGGAATTAGGAAAAGGGAATGTCAAATTCCTCTGGAGTATGTCAAATAACTGGGGGCAAACAATGCCTAAACTCAACCGATTCCGCGGGAATGATCCGGACGGCAAGGGTGTGCTTGATGGATTTATCGTTGTTTCGGAAGTATATCCTACTAGATCGACAGAACTAGCAGACGTTGTATTCCCAGCTGCGATGTGGGTAGAAAGGGAAGGGCAATTTGGCAATGCAGAAAGACGTACTTCTGTTTTTGAGAAATGCACAGAGCCACCTGGAGAAGCAAAATGGGATATATGGACACTTGTTCAAGTAGCCAAACGTGTTCTTGATGGCAAAATGATTGGTAACAAGCCAGCTTTCGATGTCCTTTTCGGAAATATATGGGATTATGATAAAGATGACCTGCTTGAAGATGGTCATGAGGTGAATAGCCGTCTATGGGCAGAATATCGCTCCTTTACAAACCCGCATGAAAGTAAAAACAAAGAAATTCAGGAGCTTGGCAAAAAGCTTAAATTGAAGGCAAAGCAAATGGCTCCTTACGAGGAATATTTCAAACAGCATGGAATTTGCTGGCCAGTCCGTGAGGTAAATGGCAAATGGGTAGAAACAAACTGGCGGTATGTTCACGGAAAACAAGAAGAAGGCTATGACCAATACGGAGTAGAGGAATTTGGAACGGTAGGTAAATATAAAGATATTGACTTTTATAAATCAGATGACCATCGACCAAGTGTTATTTTCCGTCCATTCGAAGATGCTGCAGAAATACCAGATGCTGAGTACCCATTCTGGTTATGTACAGGACGTGTCCTTGAACACTGGCATAGTGGTTCGATGACTCGGCGTGTACCAGAACTCCATCGGGCGGTACCGGAGGCTTTCTGTGAAATCCATCCAGAAGATGCCGAAGCATTAGGTATTCAAAACGGAGATTTAATCAAAGTGGTATCAAGACGCGGTGAAGTCCAAGTAAAAGCCACTACGAAAGGAAGAGGAAATCCCCCGAAGGGACTCATTTACGTACCATTCTTTGCTGAGGAAACATTAATAAATCTTGTCACTCTGGATTGTTACTGTCCGATTTCAAAACAGCCAGACTATAAAAAATGTGCAGTTAAAATTGTTAAGGCATAAGGATTGGGGGGAATTACATGAGAAGCAGAGAAATATTATTTGTTGTCGCATTTATGTTAATCGTTTCGATCGCAATTGGAGCAACAAAATTATCTTCAAAACAATCAGCAGAGACAGATGATCAAACCCCACAGATTGATGAAACGGTCTCCGTTCCTCAATTAGAAGAGGAAGGGAGGGAAGCCTCAGCAACGATGGTTCTCTTAGGTGCTCCACCTATGCAGCCTGCGGATCATATCGATCGATGGAATCCTGAAATTCATCATGAAAGCTGTATGACCTGTCATGCAGTCCCAGAAACTGGGGCTCCGACTCCACCAGCAAATCACTATTATAATGAAGACACAAAGGGAACCATCTTTAGAGATAATTGTCAGCAGTGCCATGCCACACAAAATGACAGCAAAACTGCATTTAATGAAGATGAAAAATAGATCAACCTAAGCAAATAATTCTTGTACTAATGCTTTAAGAATAGATAAAAATTACAGGAAAGCCGGGGATTTTATGGTAATATCAGGTATTTATATAGAAACGATTCCAGGCCAAGCCTATAAAGCAGCTGAAATACTCGCTGAAATAAATGGGGTTGAAGTCCATCATATAGAGGATGATTATAAAATTATTCTTACGATTGAAGCTGAATCCATTAATAGGAGCTATGAAATTGCTGAAACCTTCAAACCCATTGATGGCATTCTTACCATTTGTTTAGCCTACAGTAATTTTGAAGAGGAACCTGCTTATCAAAATGCAGATGTTGACAGATGAGTGAAAGAATAAACAGAAGGGAATTCTTATCCATTAATTTGGATGCTACTGTTGGATTTTTAGGTAATTTTCTAGGTACACAATTAGATCAGGATAGAGATTTTTTCAGACCACCTGGTGCCCTAAATGAACTTGAGTTTCTAACATCCTGTATGAGATGCGGGAAATGTAGAGATAACTGCCCAGAGGGTATCATTAATCTATTTACTTTATCTGATGGGGCTAAACTGGTAAATACTCCTTATTTAAACCCTAATGAGAACCCATGTACATTTTGCATGGAATGTGTAGAGGTATGCCCAACAAATGCTTTAAGCAAAATAGGTTTACTTGAAGAGCCGTCGATTGGAAAGGCAGTATTTCTAACCGATCACTGCCTGGCATTTCAAGATGTAATGTGCGATTATTGTGTCCGTTCCTGCCCTGTTGAAGGAGCACTAAAATCAATGAATGGGATACCAAAGGTGATAAATACAGCCTGTACAGGATGTGGAATTTGTGTAGCAAACTGCATTTCTGAACGAAAAGGCATATACATTCAAACATTAGGTTAGGAATGAGCAGGATGAGAAATAAGATATTTTCAATAAAAAAATGGACAATTGCCAGAAGAATGATCCAATTCCTTGTTATTGCCCTTTTTTGCTCCCCCCTTTTTTTTGTTGCAGTAGAGGGTGATAATTTTTTCTTTGGTTCCCTTAGTTCTTCGACAATAGTAGGGATAGTACTGTCAGATCCCTTTGCTGCATTGCAAGTGATGATGGCTTCGAAGAAGATCCATTTTGTTTATTTGTCAGGAGCTCTAATTATTTTTATGTTTTATTTAATAGTTAGAGGCAGAGCATTTTGCAGCTGGGTCTGTCCCGTTAATACCTTATTGGAGTTTACTGAAAAACTAAGAAGATTTATGAAAGTATCAGATAAAATTTACAATCGGCATACAAAAAAATATTTGGCACTTGCCGTTTTACTATTATCATTTCTTGTAGGTGTTCCAGTTTTTGAATTATTTTCTCCTATAGGGTTTACAATGCGGAATGCCTTATTTTCTTTCGGAATGGGAATTTGGATCATAGCAGCCATTATTATATTTGAACTGCTGATTTCTAAACGTGGCTGGTGCCGATATTTCTGTCCATTAGGGGGATTTTATCAATCGTTCGGAAAAGCAGGTATTTTCAATGTGAAATTCGACCATGGTGCATGTGTCGGTTGTGATAAATGCCGTTCTGTCTGTTTTGCAGATCCAGTTATATTAGAGCCCGGTATTTTCAGGGAGAGTAAATTTGTTGTGTCAGGGGACTGTAGCCTATGTGGAGCTTGTGTTGACCATTGTCCATTTGATGCATTAAAAGTTACGGCACAGCTTCCAATGTCTCGTTATAAAGAAGATTTGCTGTTCGAAGACGAAAGGAAGGAAAGGGACAGAATAGCTAAATGGTATAATATGAATTCGTGAGCGTTTTCTACTTGGAAACCCCAAAAATTTTATTGCTTATAATGAATAAAGGAAAGCATGCTGATCCAATTGACCAGCATGCTTTTTTGCTTAACTAAAATATTCCTGCAATCGCTGCACTTAAAATAATGCAACTATAACACGAGTAGGGGACTAATTCCTAATTATTTTGCTGTAAATGAAAGTTAGGTAAGATTAGCCGCTTGAAAAGTGATACAATATATTCTGCAATCTTCTAATGACTAGGAATTTTTTTTATTTTGTTTAAACTTAAAACTAAAAAATCTGTGAGGATGAAAAATGACAAAAGAAATAAAGAGAAATATATGGACCATGCAGGCCTTCTATTTACTTACTTTTTTTGGAACTGGAAGCTTATATCCTTTATTAAGTGTGTATTTAAGTGATGTTGAACATTTAAACGGATATCAAATTGGGACAATTATGTCGATAAGCCCGATTGTCATGATTTTTTTTCAGCCTATTTGGGGGATGGTTTCTGATAAATTAAACGCACATGTCAAAATTCTTACAGCAACAACATTAATTGCAGGAATATTTGGGCTAGGATATATCGCTTTTAATGGCTATTTGTTGGTGTTTATAATAGCAACATTAGTAGCTATTTTCCAAAGCGCCATCATCCCCGTATCTGATAGCTTATCGTTAACATATACGAGTAAGGTCAAGGTAAACTATGGAAATATCCGATTGTTTGGATCCCTTGGATTTGGCATCGCAGTATTTGTTATGGGGAGATTATCTGAACTTAATCAAGAAATTATTTTTTATTCATTTTTCTTTTCTTTATTAGCAGCAAGCTTTTTTGCTGTTCGAATGCCATATGAAAAAAGTTCAAAAAAACAAAAGCTCCTTGGAGGCGTGAGGGAGATTCTTTTCAATAAAAAATTCCTTGTTTTTCTTGGAATTACTTTTTTAGTATTTGGTCCTAACCTTGCTAATAATACATATTTTGGTCTATTTATTGACGGAAGCGGAGGAACATATACTGGGATAGGCATTGCTTTTTTACTCGCCGTTTTATCTGAAGTGCCGTTTATGAAGGTAGCGGCAAGCTGGATTAATCGAATCGGTTTGCTGCAGGTTGCGACTATTGCTGGGGTTGTTTCATTAGGAAGATGGCTTCTTTATTTTGCCGAACCTGACCTTTGGATTATTTATGCTACCTCTATTTTACAAGGATTCTCGATCGGATTATTTATACCTGCAGGCCTACAGTATATTCGAGATATCACACCCGTACATATTACCGCTACTGCGATTACACTATACTCTGCGATTGGAAACGGCTTAGGAAACTGGTTCTGTACCTTTGTCGGTGGGATCATCTTTGAAGAATCTTCTATTTTTTCCGTTTACTTATTTTTTTCTATCCTTGCGGTTATCGGAATTATTTTAAGTCTATGGTTGATTAAAGAAGAGAAAGTTAGCTCAAAAATACATGCCACTAGTAATATGAATCCTTAATCTTTAAGCTCTCTATAATAAGAGAGCTTTTATTTTATTATTTATCAAACTTATTTACTTCTATTGTCCAATCTATTTGCCAAAAGTTTTTTAACTTCATTGTATGATAAACCTGAATCGCGATTAAGCCGTTTAACCTCTTCAATATCAGTCCCTACAACTGTGTATTTTTTGGTATTTTTATTCTCTATCATTGTTAAACGCTCCATTCCCTATTCGTTTCACTAAACTTTTTGAAGGTTAATTCTTCCTTAACATGAACATACTAAGTAAGAAATGAGTAAGTGCCTAAGGAACCATGTTCCTGAATAATGCTATAGTGCTTGTATTTGACAAAAAGGGGGCGAATGCTATATTTTTCAATCGAAAAAATCAAGATGACAAGCCAGAAGTAATCATGTTAGATACTGAAATATACTCATGCAGTCATGATGAATGCAATGGCTGGATGAGAAAAGAATTTGCTTCAGATGACTTAAAATGCCCTTTATGCGGGAATGATACAAATGCTGAAATGCGTGAACTCCCACAAATTGAATAAACATTTTAAGAAAAGACTGTTGAAGAGTAAGAACACAACAGTCTTTTACTTTTACAAGTTTTCATTTTGCTGGCCAATTTCATTTTCTCCAATAAGAATATTGGCAGTTTCAATTGAGTGGTGTTCGTTTAATGAATCCCCTCTATCATTGTTTTGATTCGGGTACTTCTCATCCTTGCTCATAATCCTATAATCATTGATCCCTTCGTTTGAACTTTTTTGCTTCATCAATTTTAGTTCTCCTTTCATCCTTATCAATAACATGACAATTAATGCGACGCCTTATGCATCTAAAAAAAAGAAAATCCCTCCATTTAAGAGGGACTAATATATCTAACTGTTTTAAAGCTGTTATTCCGCTTTTTTTGATAAGCACCGATCACATTCCAATAAATATGTTTCTACATGGTCTTGAACCATTTGACCACATTCGGGACATACCTTTCCTTGCACGCCTTTTAATAGTTCATTTGTCAAGTTAATCATTTAAATTTTCCTCCTTCTTATATAATACAGAATATTAAATATATAATTGTTATAGTACAGTATACACTAGAATGAATAAAATGTGTACTAAAACTAAATGGATTTTCGGTAATTAATTTACTACTTAGAAAATTCCTGATAATAAGATAAATAAACGTATTTCTGATTTTCACTTCCAACCAATGGTTATTTGGATTACAATCATACTTGTGATTAATTTTTATGCCTTAAATAAAGGGGGCTTTTTAAACATTTATGCTAGACATTTTACAATTGTTTAATCCAATGCTAATTTTTGTTGCGATGGTTCTTACATTTATCGCATCCTATACAGGTTTAGATTTATTTTCTCTTACACGTTCAACAGAAAGTAATAAAGGGTTTCTATTTTTAGGGGGGACCTTTTCACTTGGAGTAGGAATTTGGATTATGAATTTCATTGGAATGGTTGCCATAAATATGAATGGTTCAGCAACCTATCATATCCCGTTAACTGTATTATCACTTGTTTTTGGCATTGCATTTACTGGCATGTCATTTTATTGTGTTATCGATATGAAACTTAAATTTCGCCACTTATTATTAGGCAGCTTTTTTATGACGATTGCTGTTTTATCGATACATATAACCGGCATGTATGCAATGAAAATGAATATCCATTATAATCCTGTTCTATTTTCTGTATCAACACTTCTCATCTTTTGCTCATTTGTATTTTCGTATTGGATGTTATTTTATTCAAAAGGTCTTTCACGTTTTAATGAAATATGGATTATGCCTATAAGTTCACTAGTTATTACTGCAGCAATTATTGAAGGGTATTTACTGTTGCTCCGTGCATCTTCTTCGCTCAAAGCTTCAGGGACTGCTCAGCAAACGTCTAACCCTGAAACCTACCTGATTTATCTTGTCTTTTTTGTTTCGATTCTCATCTTAAGTGGATTAATTGGATCAAGAACAATTACTGGAAAGATGCTTGCTGTAAGTAACACTAATTTAAGCGATATTAAGTCAGCACTCGATGTATCATCCATTGTTACCATCACAGATCCAGAGGGGAAAATAACATATGTGAATGATAAATTTGTTGAAATCTCAAAATATGAAAAGTATGAGGTGTTGGGTAAAACTCATAATCTATTAAATTCTGGCGTTCATTCTGATCAGTTTTTCAAAGATCTATGGGATACCGTTACATCAGGGGAAATTTGGAGAGGTGAAATATGTAATCGCTCGAAGGAAGGGAAACTATATTGGGTAGAAACTACGATTGTACCATTTCTTAATAGGGAGGGAATCCCTTATCAATTCGTTTCGATTCGGTCAGATATTACTGCTTTGAAAACAACCGAAAAGCATCTAAAGGAAACATTAAAAGAAGTAAGCGATATAAAATTTGCCCTAGATCAATCCTCCATCGTTGCCTTTACCGATGAAAAAGGAATCATTACGAATGTGAATGATCGTTTTTGTGAAATTTCGAAGTATAGCAGAGAGGAAATTATCGGTCAGACACATTCTTTGCTAAATTCCATGTACCATTCGAAAGAGTTTTTTCAACAACTATGGAAGACAATCGGACAGGGAAACGTATGGAAGGGTGAAATTCAAAATAAAGCGAAGGATGGAACACTGTATTGGGTGGATACAACGATTGTCCCGTTTCTAAAAGATAACGGGAAACCTTATCAGTATTTAGCTATTCGCAATGATATTACTGAAAGAAAGAAAAACGAGGAAATCATGCACCGTCAGGACAAGCTAGCTACGGTCGGCCAACTTGCTGCTGGTGTTGCACACGAAATCCGCAATCCATTAACTTCAATGAGGGGATACACTGAGTTCCTGCAATTAGATGAAACCAATAAAGAAAGGCAAGAATATTTAGAGATCATCCTTGATGAAATCGATCGGGTAAATAATATTGTCGAAGATTTTATGATGCTTGCAAAACCAAAAGCGGTCGTACTAGAGGAAAAAAACATCATTCCTATTATTAAAACAGTTATTTCATTATTTGAGTTTGAAGCAAGAAAGAAGAATATTCATATTTACTTCGAATTTAACCAAGAGAATGTAATTGTTGATTGTGATGAAAACCGCTTGAAGCAGGTTCTCATTAATTTTATAAAAAATGGGATTGATGCGATAAATAATGGAGGAGAAATCAGAATACGTGTAAGAACGGTTGGTCACAACGTACATGTGTCCATACAGGATACGGGGAGTGGAATTCCAAAAAATAAATTAGAAAAAATTGGTGAACCATTCTTCACAACCAAAAAGAAAGGAAATGGACTTGGGTTGATGGTAAGCTTTCATATTATTGAAAGTCATAACGGTAAGGTTGATGTTGAAAGTGAGCTCAATAAAGGCACAACATTTACAATTAAATTACCCGCCAAGACGACCTAATCTAAATAAACCAAAAAGAAGGAGAGTTCCTTCCTTTTGGTTTATTATTCTTTTGAATGTCTATCTTCTTTGTCATTGTGATGAACAAAAAAACTGTGAGCTGGTTTCACGATTTTCTTGAAATTATCTTCAAACTTTTGACTGATAAAGGAAGCGCGTTCATAAACAACTGTACGGAGATTTTCAAGCTGCCGAATGATTTTCTGAGATAATGCCTCTTGCACTTCTAATCGTTCCATCACTGTTGAATGATAGACTTCCTGAACTTCGAGCTTCTTTGTAATCTCTTCATTTCGTTCCTCTTGTTTCTCTAATTGTTCCGACATCTTCGTAGATAAGGATTCATAATTAGCTATTTTACTTGTAAGTAATTCTGTTGAATAATTCTGCAATGATGCTTGATCCAAGATTGCTTGATTGATTAGATTTTCTCGTTCAATTAATTCAACGATGTGTTCGTTTCTGTTTTCAAGTTGGTCGAGGCGCTTAAGTAACAGCCTATTTTCGTCCTCCTTCTGATCAATAGACATTAATAATTGGTTAATAAGCCCATCCTGATTTTTTAATTTATTAATAAGTATATTGAAATATTCGTTTTGGTTAGCAGTGGAGATTACGATTTGATGATGAACATCTTTAATCGAATGTTCGATCCGGCTATCCAAATTTCCGTAAGCTTCTGATAATCGACGATTCACTTTCTGTTGCTGCTCAAGAATAGTTTGTAGATAATTATAGCGAAATGTTTCTTGATTGGATGTTTTATTTATTTCTTTCCTCTGAAATAGCTTTGGTTCAATATCACGATTAGAAAACATTTCCTTTCATTCACTCCTTCCTTCTCATCCCAAATAAAGCAGTACTTTTTTTATGTTATGTCTAGAGACAAGAAATGGTTGCAAAATTGGGCAGCTTACTAAAATGCATGGTGGGAGAAACCCATTTATTTTACGACTATGGTAAAATTTTGATATATTATTGTAGCCAGTAAAGTCTAACTTTAGTAGAATAGATTTGTAAAGAAGGGAAAATAGGTGTAAATGTTTTACGTAATTAGATTAAAACGGTTACACTAGTAGATGCAAAGATTTCTTTTCATTTCTGTTTTTTGTAAATTAATTATTGGGAGGATGAACGCGATTATGGCTATTTCATTATCAAAGGGACAAAAAGTTGATTTAACAAAAACAAATCCTGGACTTTCAAAAGTGATTGTAGGTCTTGGCTGGGATACAAATAAATATGATGGAGGCCAAGATTTTGACTTAGATGCAAGTGTATTCCTGCTGGATTCTAACGGCAAATGCGCTTCTGATAAAGATTTTATTTTCTATAATCAGCTTGAAGGCGGCAATGGTTCTGTTATACATACTGGTGATAACCGTACTGGCGAAGGGGACGGCGATGATGAGCAAGTGAAAGTGAACTTAAGTGCTGTTCCAGCTAATATTGAAAAAATTTCATTCGTCATTACTATTCATGATGCGGAAAGCCGTGGACAAAACTTTGGACAAGTATCAAATGCATTTGTCCGAATTGTAAATGAAGAAACAAACGGGGAAGTTATTCGCTATGACCTTGGTGAAGATTTCTCTATTGAAACAGCAGTAATTGTCGGAGAATTATATCGACACTCTGGCGAATGGAAATTCTCAGCAGTTGGATCAGGCTACCAAGGCGGCTTAGCTCGCATTGCAACAGACTTTGGTTTACAGGTGGGGTAATTTCCTAACTAATGTTATTATACAAATTGAAAAAGCCAGGTAGACATGACTCTATCTGGCTCATTCTTTAAACTAGATTTTTAGGGAGGGTTTATGATGGGAATTCAATTATCTAAAGGACAGCGAATTGACCTAACAAAAACAAATCCTGGTTTAACAAAAGCAATTATCGGACTTGGCTGGGATACAAATAAGTATCAGGGAGGTCATGATTTTGACTTAGACGCTTCTGCTTTTTTAGTCGATGCAAATAATAAATGTCAAAATGATCTCGATTTTGTTTTTTATAATAATTTACAGCATCCAAGCGGATCTGTTATTCATACAGGTGATAATCGTACAGGAGAAGGGGATGGCGATGACGAACAGCTTATCGTTGATTTCACAAAAATCCCTGCAAATATTCATCGTATTGGGATTACAGTTACGATTCATGACGCAGAACAGCGGATGCAAAACTTTGGTCAAGTATCAAATGCTTTCGTACGGTTAGTAGATGATTCGAATAATCAAGAATTATTGCGTTTTGATTTAGGAGAAGATTTCTCAATCGAAACAGCGGTTGTTGTCTGTGAATTATACCGGCATGGGAGTGATTGGAAATTCAATGCTATTGGCAGTGGGTTTTCAGGTGGTCTTGCATCCCTTTGCCGAAATTATGGACTGCAAGTGTAATTATGCGAGCGTAAAGCCTTTTCAAATATTTTTTGAAAGGGCTTTATTCATTGTTTATTGTACTATATGCGGGGAGGTATGCCATAAACTTTTAAAAAGAGTGTAAAAAAGAGGTGTGAGAGCATGACAGTTCATGTCGTGAAAAGTGGTGAATCCATATGGTCAATCGCACAGAGCTATCAGGTACCCATCTCATCAATTATAGAAACCAATCAGTTGAATCAAAATGGAACAATTATACCTGGTTTAGCACTTTATATCCCTAATAACAGTTTACCTGTAAGGTCCCAGATTATCTCACCAGGAGACACCATTAGTCGATTGGCGAACAAGTTCCAAACATCGATTCAATTGATTCTTACGGCAAATCCAGGAATTAATCCATATCAGCTCAGAATTGGCCAAAAAATAAATATCCCATCGCCACTTAAATTAATCATGGAAACACTCGGTTTTATTGTTCCATATTCTCCAAAAACCTTCCTTCCTTTTTATAATCAAATAGCTAATAATCTTACTTATTTATCAATTGTTTCCTATTCATTAACAAATGAAGGGTATGCATATATTCTCTTGAATGATACAGAACTTATTACTGAAAGCAAAAGATTAAATGTCGTCCCACTTTTAATGATTAGAAATTTTGTTAATGACGAATTTAGTCCGGGGCTTATTGGTCGAGTACTTGAAAACCCAAGTTATCGGCAAAATTTAATTAATAGTGTAATGAATTTTATTTTGGAGAAAGGGTATGGGGGAGTAAGCATTGACTTTGAATTTATCCCTCCGTCAAGAAGACAGGATTTTAATCTGTTCTTAATCGAAATGAAAAAAGCATTAGGCTCTCTCATTCTACACGTAAATGTTCATGCAAAAACAGAAGACATTCCCACGAATCGGATTGTTGGAGCATATGACTATGAAGCTATTGGGAATGCATCAGATATTGTTGCAGTGATGACGATCGATTATGGTTATCCAACTGGACCACCCAATCCTGTTTCACCTTTATGGTGGATGGAACAGGTTATCCGTTACGCAACGAGTTTAATTAATCCCCAAAAGCTGCAAATCGCCCTTCCCTTGTATGGCTACGATTGGAGGGTTTCCGATAACAAAACGAGTGCCCATTCCCTATTGGGAGCGCAAAATTTAGCGATTTCAACTGGAGCAGCCATCTATTATAATCTCCCTGCTGCAGCACCATCATTTACTTATTGGGTTGGAGAAGTGGAACATTTCGTCTGGTTTGATGATATTCGAAGTTTTCAAGAAAAATACAAGCTTATTGATCAATACGGCCTATTAGGAACAACTTATTGGCAATTAAGCCTTTCATTCCCACAAAACTGGGCATATATGAATCAAAACTTTCTAATCGAGTAGCTTTTTTAATCAATTGTTGCTAATTCATCTTCAAAATAAAACATACTCGGATTTTCTTTAATAGTATAAGAATATCTTTTCATATTTGGAATATAGCTAGACTTATTTATTGTGACTTTTTCTCCTGTTGAAATTAAAATAACAACTTCATCCGTTTCAAATTTATTCGTACGTTTCATTGTCATTCCTTCTTTCTAATTTATCTTAAGAACATCAGGGTATAAAAAAAGACGCCAATAAGGCGTCTTTTTACGTATCGCGGCGATGAACTGCACGCCACATTCGTGCATTTCCTTTGAAGGACTGTCCATCGACTTATGCAATTAGCTCATCGCATCTTTACTATAACATATATAATAAATAATAGCAATGAAGCACGTAGCATCTTTTAAGATAGGGTAAAAATAATACTTTATGAAACCTTTTAGGCTCAATTTCGTTTATTATAAAGATAAAACTTAGAATAAGATATAAGTAGGGAGATATGATGAATAGAATTCAGCCAATTTGGGAAGCAATCAGACGGTTTTGGCGTAATAAGCATATAACTAAAATATTGCTGCTCATTTTACTTACACTACTATTACTAACTATTCTCTTTTTTGCATTTATAGCAGCTACTGCAAATGTGGAAACGTTAAAAGAAGGATTAAAACAATCAACTGTTATTTATGATAAAAATGAAGAGGTAGCAAGCCATTTAGCTACGAACCGATCAGAGGGTGTTTCGATTGAGGAGTTGCCTGATTATGTTAAAAATGCGATTGTCGCCATTGAAGATGAACGTTTTTATGAGCATAATGGCTTCGATGTCAAAGGGATCGCACGTGCCTTTTTCAAAAATCTATTTGCAGGGAGAATTACTGGAGGCGGAAGTACAATTACTCAGCAGCTAACAAAGAATGCCTTGCTCTCATCTGAAAAAACATATAAACGTAAAATAGAGGAGTTGTTTTTAGCAGTTGAAATAGAAAAGAAGTATAAAAAAGATGAGATATTACAAATGTACATGAATCAAGTATATTTTGGGAGTGGAGCTTGGGGCATTGATCAAGCTTCAAATAAATATTTCAACAAAAGTGCTAAAGATTTAACAATAAGTGAATCTGCTTTGCTTGCAGGTTTATTGCAATCACCTTCTGGAAGGGACCCCTATAAGCATTATGATCGTGCGATTGAGCGTAGAGATGTTGTTCTAGGAAAAATGAAGGAACACCAAATGATATCTGATAGTGAATATGATAAGGCAATTTCTGAAAAAATAGAGTTAGAGCAAGGACAGGGCAGCTTTATTGAAAGAAAGTATCCTTATTATGTTGATGCCGTCCTTGACGAGGCCATTAATCAATACGGATTAACACAAGAAGAAATATTCACAAGAGGATATCGTATATATACAGAAATGGATCAGGATCTTCAATCCAATCTAGAAAAAATATATGAAAGAGATTCACTATTTCCGAGGGGAAAAGGCGGTGTCCTTGTTCAAAGCGGTGCCGTATTATTAGATCCTCAATCAGGCGGGGTAAGAGGGCTTGTTGGTGGAAGAGGGGATTATGTATTCCGAGGTTTTAATCGAGCTACTCATATTAAGGCACAGCCAGGTTCAACGATGAAGCCTCTTGCTGTATACACACCAGCATTAGAGGAAGGCTATCAAGCTACCTCAATCTTGAAGGATGAGCCAATGAACTTTGGCGACTACAGACCTGAAAATTCATCGAAAAAATATGGCGGAGATGTTCCAATGTATAAAGCCGTTGAAGATTCTTTAAACATCCCAGCTGTATGGCTACTTGATCAAATCGGTCTGGATAAAGGACTTGATGCGTTAAAGCGTTTTGGCATTCCACTTGAAGAGGAAGATGAATATTTAGGAATTGCCTTAGGAGGAATGCATAAAGGGATCTCCCCTATGAAACTCGCGGAGGCGTATTCAACTTTCCCAAATGAAGGCAAGCGGCACGATGCCCACCTTATTACAAAAATAGTCGGACCAACTGGCAATATCATTGCTGAAAGAAAGAAAAAAACAGTTAAAGTTACATCAAAAACTGTGTCTAAGCAAATGACCTCCATGCTATTAAATGTTGTAGAGTCAGGAACGGGTGAAGCAACAAAAATAAATGGTGTTCAAATTGCAGGAAAGACAGGGACAACACAGCTCCCATACAACGATATAAAAGGTACAAAAGATCAATGGTTTGTCGGATACACCCCGAATATCGTCGGAGCGGTATGGCTTGGTTACGATCAAACAGATCGTGAACATTATTTATCGAGCAGCACATCGAAAACAGTCGTCCCTTTATTTAGAGAAATCATTGAGCAATCCCAACCTTTTATTGAAAAAGAAGAATTCTCAACAAAATCTGTAAATGAGAAACTTGCTCAAAAGGAAGAACAAAAGGAAGTCCAACAAACGATTAAAGATTCTGCCGAAAAAATTAAGGAAGAACTGCCAAAATGGAAGGAAAAGCTAATGGATGTGGTTGAGGAGCTCGACCAGTTTGGTGATTTTCTTAAAGATAAATGGAAAAATACCTTTAATAATTAATTAAAAGGAAACAAGGTTGTCCTTATTTGATGACAACCTTGTTTCCTTTTTTGTAAAGTGGAATGATAACAAAGAGTATGATAGTATTTTGATAGCTCTTCCTATTTTATTGCTATTGATCTGCTAGCATAATGATAGCGTAATAAAAGATTCTTTTAGAAGGGGGAAAGTACGTTGAATAATGATAAACGTATTCAATTAAATGTCCGAATAGCAAATGAAACGTCAAAAAAACTTGATGAAATTGTAGAATATTATCAGCAAAATATGAAACTAGGCAGAATTTATAAAGGTGATGTACTAACTGATATTATTGAGAAATCTTATGAAGTAATGAAAAAACAGCAGAGCATAAATAAAAAATTCTAAATTCAAATTTCCTCTTCCTATTTTTCTTTATCTCATTGTCAAAATAATTAGAATTCGATACGATTTTAAATAATAAGGATGGTGATATATTGCGGACTAGAACAAGTAGAGAAACTAAGAATTTTGATAATCTTAAATTCGGGCTTACCACCATTTTTTTGCATGTATCATTTTATAGTTTAATTGTATTTATTATCATTTTTTTTATGGAGCTTTTTACTTAACAAAATTTCTGATGCAATTACTTTTAATTGAAGGATAAATAATGTTATTATTAAGGCTGATTCTTAATCAGTAGGAGATGATTACTCATGGCAAAAAAAGGATACATATTAATGCAAGGCGGAGAAAAAATCGAATTTGAACTTTACCCAGATGCAGCACCAGGAACAGTAGCTAATTTTGAAAAGCTAGCAAATGAAGGCTTCTATAATGGTCTTACTTTTCACCGCGTAATTCCTGGATTTGTTAGCCAAGGAGGCTGCCCAAATGGAACGGGTACAGGCGGCCCTGGCTACACAATTAATTGTGAAACAGAAGGCAATCCGCATAAGCACGAGGTAGGTTCATTATCAATGGCACATGCTGGAAGAAATACAGGCGGAAGCCAATTTTTTATCGTACATGAGCCACAGCCACATTTGAATGGTGTTCATACAGTGTTTGGAAAAGTTACTTCTGGAATGGATACTGTTAAAGCTATGACTAACGGAGACGTAATGGAAAAAGTCGAGGTTACAGAAGCATAATTATAAAGGAAGGAGCCAATTTTTTGGCTCTTTTTCTCTTTTTAAGAGTTTTTCAATGAAAAGGTTCCATACTAAGAAAAAAGGGGGCTGTCAAATGGGAGCAATTGAAAGAAAGGGATATCGTTTTGAGCCAGAGTTCAGTGTTGTAAGTAAGAATGGGGCCATTCATGTTACAAAAAATGGTGAGTTTATTGAAGAGGTACATTTTGAGTTTTCAGGTGAATTTCCTGAACATAATTTGATAGAAGAGCTTGTCAATCATTATTGTTTTCAACACGGGATATAACTGCAGATGTTTTATTGAGCCTATTTTTAAAGGCTCTTTTTCATTAAATGACTAGACATGATCATGCTTTTTTTGTATTCTCCATAATAAGAATAGGAAAAGAAAGGGTGTCTTTTTTGAACCCCATTAAGGATCATTTAAAGGAAAATCTTGATCTTTTATTTGTTGGCTTTAATCCAAGTATTCGGTCGGCAGAAACAGGTCATCATTTTGCCAATCCAAATAATCGATTTTGGAAGATTCTCCATGAATCAGGACTTACACCGAGGAAATATGATGCATCAGAAGACTATAAATTATTAGATCTTGGCTATGGATTAACAAATATTGTTTCTAGACCTACAAAGGCAGCAGATGAAATAACAAAGGCAGAATATCAAGAGGGTAGAGAAGAATTAAAAAAGAAAATCAGTCTATTTAAACCGAAAATCGTATGCTATGTGGGAAAAGGGGTCTATCAGGAATTCAGCCAAAAAAAATCATTGCCATGGGGAAAGCAGGAGGAAACAATCATTCCAGGTGTCATTGATTTTGTTGCCCCATCTTCGAGCGGGTTGGTACGGATGAAATTGAATGATGTTCTAGCTATATATGGAGAAATTCCCCAGCTGTTACGTGAATTAAATAATATAGAGAATTAAACAAAAGGGATGAGGAGCCAAAAGATTGGAGAACTTTACTGAAAAGGCAGTAGCCATTATTAAAAATATTCCTCCAGGCAAGGTCATGACATATGGTCAAATTGCCAAGCTAGCAGGCAGCCCAAGAGGGGCTAGACAGGTGGTTAGGATTTTGCATTCTATGAGCAAAAAACATCAATTGCCTTGGCATCGTGTTGTCAATATAAAAGGAGAAATCGGATTAAAGGATGACGAATATTTTTCTATTCAAAAGCTCTCTCTTAAAAGTGAGGGAGTGGAGTTTTCCAATAATGGAAGAATTGACCTGTCAAGATTTCTGTTTTCTCCTGAACAAAATAAATAAAAACTCATTTTATAGCCTGAAATTTACTATTTTAATAAGTATGTTTCAGGTTATTTTGTTTGAACGCTTACAATATACTATTTGAGAAGTTACGCGTATTTCCAATGTAATGTTTTCAATCTTAATGGCTATACTGATTAGCTACTAAGTTTATTTTTAAAGGGCTGATTCAATTGAGAAAAACGTTTATTCTTTCTATTAGTATCATGTTCATCATTTCAATTTGTTCAATTATCAATTCAGAGCGATCTCCAGCAAGAGCAACTGATGCCAGCATTGGGCTGGAACAGCAACTTAATCAACTCATAAATAGTGAACCTGATTTTAAAGGTGCATTAGCTGGTATTAGCGTCCGGAATGCGGCAACTGGTGAAATTCTCTATTCGCGAATGGGAGATGTCCGATTAAAGCCAGCATCCAATCTGAAGCTATTTACAGCAGCTGCGGCTCTTTCTGTATTAGGGCCGAATTATACTTTTTCAACTGAAATACTAACTGATGGTCAGGTGAAAAAAAACATACTTAATGGGAATCTGTATCTAAGGGGCAAAGGCGACCCTACATTATTAAAGTCGAATTTTGATGAAATAGCGAGGGATATTAAAGCTTTAGGGATCAAAAAAATTCAAGGCGATCTCATTGGAGATGATACTTGGTATGATGATGTACGCTATTCAAGAGATATGAATTGGAGTGACGAAACGTATTATTATGGAGCGCAAATTTCAGCATTAACTGCTTCACCTGATGAGGATTATGATGCTGGAACAGTGATTGTTGAAGTAAAGCCCGGAAATGATATTGGAAAGAAACCTTCCATTATTCTGCAGCCTAAAACTGATTATGTTGAAATCATAAATCATGCTATTACAGGAGAATCAGATGAAGAGAAGAATATTACGATCGAGCGTACGCATGGGACAAATACAATTATTGTAAAAGGGATGATTCCGAAGGATACGAAAAGCGCGAGAGAATGGGTGGCTGTTTGGGAGCCAACTTACTATGCAATAGACTTATTCAAGCAATCATTAGAAGAATACGGGATTCATGTAGATGGCAGAATAAGGACTGATTCAGCACCAATAAATGCACAAATGTTGAAAAGCTATCAATCTCAACCTTTATCTGAGTTGTTGCTTCCTTTTATGAAACTAAGCAATAATGGCCACGGAGAAACACTGATTAAAGAAATGGGGAGAGTAATTAAAGGAGAGGGAAGCTGGGAAAAAGGGCTGGAAGTGGTTGAATCGGAGATAGCTAAATTAGGGGTTCATACTGAAACAATCGAAATAAGAGATGGTTCTGGCATTTCACACATAAATCTAATTCCTCCACATGAAATAACAAGCCTTCTTTTCGCTGTCCAAAAAGAAAGATGGTTTAATCAGTTTTTTTACTCACTCCCGGTTAGCGGAGCTCCCGAAAGGATGATCGGGGGAACACTAAGAGACAGAATGTTAAACTCCCCCGCACAATGGCAGGTAAGAGCAAAAACCGGATCAATTGCTTCGGTTAGTTCACTATCCGGTTATGTGGATACAAACAGCGGGGAAAGGCTCATATTTTCAATCGTGCTAAACAATTTATTGAACGATGCAAAAGGGAAACTGATTGAGGATAAAATAGCTAATATTTTGGCTGAACTATAATTATTAAGATTCAAAGATCTACAAAAAAAGCGGCACATACAGTATGAGCCGCTCTTTTTAATTCAATTATTATGCCTTTGCAGCTTGAACATCTAAACTAATTTTTACTTTATCTCCAACTAAAACGCCGCCTGTTTCAAGAGCAGAGTTCCATGTTAAGCCATAGTCACTGCGCTTAACAGAACCTTCAACCGTAAAGCCTGCTTTTTCATTTCCCCATGGATCTTTTCCTGATCCTTCATAAGTAACTGTAAACGTTTCTGATTTTGTTACACCATGAAGTGTCAAATCTCCAGTTAAGTCATACTCATTATCACCATTGCTGACAATTTTCGTTGCCTTGAAAGTCATGGATGGGTGATTCTCCACATCAAAGAAATCTCCTGAACGAAGGTGATTGTCACGATCCTCATTACGTGTATCAATGCTTGCAAGATCAACCGTAAATTCAATGTTTGCTGTAGTTAAATCTGCAGGATTCGCTTCAATCACTGCATCAAACTTATTGAATGTTCCTTTCACGTTTGCGATCATCATATGCTTGATTGAAAAATCTACGCTGCTGTGTACTGGATCAATAGCCCATTTTGTGTTTGTCATTGTTATTTTAACCTCCATATAATTCGAATTCATTTAATTTGAATTCGAGATAATTTAATTCTAGATAAATTATATGAAAGGAATAAGCCCTTTGTCAACAACATTTTTTTATTTTTTTCAAAAAATATATAACGTTCATGTTTCTGATAGGCTAGTGATACAATAAGGAGGAATAACTAGCGATCGAAGGAGATTCAAAGAATGACGCATCTGGAGATGACTTATCGCAATGCCATTGAACAGACAAAAAACAAAATAACAGAGGATATGAATAATTATTTAGGTAAAAAAGAGGTTATGCCGACATTTGAAGACTATCTGGCTGAGAGAGTCCAGTATCTGGATCAAATTTGGACGAATATTTGGCTGAATAAAGCAACAAACAATGTACCGAAGCAAGAAAAAATAACATTTTTGAAGGAAAAGGAATTTGAAACAGACAATGTAAGCCGAAAGATTATCAATCATCTTTTTCGGACAGAAATACGGACATATAAACCTTTTGATACATACAAATGGGTACATGAAAAGTTCAATAATCAAACGGATCAATGGTCTAAGCAATATAAAAAGGCTCGTGCTGATTTTCTCCAAAAAGAGGAGGAGGACAGGCTACGCATAGAAATGATGAGACTTCAGGATAGCATGGAACAATCAATAGAAAAGATAATTGATGCAAATGAAGAGACTATATATTTGTATATCAGGGTTTTAACAGCTGAACAGTTGGCTTCAGATTTTAAAAATAGACGAAGATACGCTCCTGTTGATACTTTAGCTTTAGAAGAAAAATTAGTTGATATTGGAGAATTTGAAGAAACAGCATTTTCTACTGTATCAAATTTTTTTCACGAGCTTACTGGCGATATTCATAAAATAGTACATCATGGACGAACTTATTTTGAATACGAAACGTACTATGATCGGTACGAAAGACTGTATTCGGAGTATTTAGCAGAACTTCTCCCGAAATTGGTGGTAGAACAGCTACCTGATTCGATAGCTAATGAATACAGAAATACTTTTTCTGAAACAATTACATCATCCTTGATCGAAAGTGTACTCGAATATGCGTATGGCCCATTAGCAAATGAATTGATTGAAATCATGCAGGATGAATATATATCTGACTTGCTCATACTTTCAACTATTCCTTTTGATTTAATTGAACATCAAAAGTTATATAAAGTTGCCCTACACGATAGGGGACGGAAGCGGAGAGAAGAGCAAGAAGAAATTGAGCGTAAAAAGGAAGAAGAAAAACGGATACTAGATGATATATTTGGTCAAGAATACCGCCCAGCTATCGAACGAAATATTCGATACACCTTGCATATTGGGGAAACAAATACAGGGAAGACGCACCATGCATTAGAAAAAATGAAAGCTGCCGATAGCGGCATGTATTTAGCACCTCTTCGACTATTGGCACTAGAGGTATACGAAAAGCTGAATGGAGAAGGAACCCTTTGTTCATTAAAAACAGGAGAGGAGGAAAAGCTGGTTCCTGAAGCAAATCATATTTCGTGTACGGTTGAAATGTTCCATGAAAAAGAAAGTTTTGATTGTATTGTCATTGATGAAGCCCAAATGCTTAATGACAAAGATCGTGGATTCTCCTGGTATAAGGCCATAACGAAAGCAAATGCAAAGGAAGTACATATTATTGGGAGCTGGAGCGCGAAAGAGATGATACTTCAGCTGCTTGGAGATGCGGACATACAAATATACGAATACCACCGTGATATTCCGCTTGAAGTAGAAAAAAGGGAATTCAAAATTAATCATGTAAAAAAAGGGGACGCACTTATTTGTTTTTCCAGAAAACGCGTGCTTGAAACAGCCTCCCGACTCGAAAATGCTAAGCATTCTGTAAGCATGATTTATGGAAGCATGCCTCCTGAAACAAGGAAAAAACAAGTACAGCGATTTATACAAGGGGAAACATCCGTAATTGTTTCTACTGATGCTATCGGGATGGGATTAAACCTACCCATTCGCCGGATTGTGTTCCTTGAAAATGAAAAGTTTGATGGGATAAGAAGACGGCTGCTCACATCACAAGAGGTAAAGCAAATTGCCGGAAGAGCTGGGCGAAAGGGCATATACAATGTTGGAAAAGTAGCTTTTGTTTCAGATATTCGGACAATGAAACGATTGCTTGATTCCGAGGATAAACCGGTTCAAACCTTTTCAGTCGCTCCGACAAATGCTATTTTTGAACGATTTCAGAAATATTACCATGATCTAGGAACTTTTTTTGAGCTTTGGGAACAGTTTGATAGTCCGAATGGAACGAAGAAAGCTTCTTTATCTGAAGAAAGGGAGCTTTATCATCGAATTCGAGGAACGGAAATCGAAGCTAGATTGTCCATAACGGATCTTTATGGATTTTTGCATCTTCCTTTTTCTAAAAAAGAGCCTGATTTGATTTGGCAATGGGAGCAAACGATGTATGCAATCCTAAATAATTCTGAACTTCCTGAGCCAAGGATTAAAAGACGAAATCTGGAGGAATTAGAGCTTTCCTATAAAGCGATTGGACTGCATCTCTTGTTTTTATATCGTTTAGATCAACGAATCGAAGCATTGTACTGGGAACGGCTAAGGGAAGAAATTAGCGATCATGTACACGAAAGATTAAAGACAGATGTGAAAAAGATCGCGAAGAAATGCCGTCGATGCGGGAAGAAACTCCCTTGGGAGCATGTATTCCAAATATGTGATGAATGCCATTTGAACCAATCAAGGAGAAGATCCTGGGATTAACATAATGATCCTTTAGGAAATCACCAACAGTAGCCAATCGAATGCCATTGACTACTGTTGTGATAACATTAAATTAAAAGGTCCTTAATCTAGCCCTGTTGGATATCCAAGTCCGCCATTTCATTTACGGCTTTAATACTACTTTTATACAGTCATCCTCATGGCTATTAAAGATGTGATACCCATGACTTGCTTTATCGAGAGGGAGTTTGTGTGTGATTATATCTGTTGGATCAAATACTTTATTTTTAATCATCTCATAAAGAATAGGCATAAATGGGATTACTGGTGCTTGTCCCATTTTCAAGGTGATATTTCTTGCGAAGAATGCCCCTAAAGGAAATAAGTTATAGTTCCCCCCGTAAACACCCGTCATTTGAACTGTGCCTGCTTTTTTTACTGCCTTTGTCGCAAGTTGAATGGGCCCAAGGGTCCCTCCTTGAAGCTTAAATTTTTGTTCAAGAAATTCGAGGGGGGATTTTTTTCCATCCATTCCAACACAATCAATGACAACATCTGCACCGCCATGGGTAATTTCTTTTAAATGCTCACCCATATCAGGATATTTTGTAAATTCAAAGACCTCTACATGATTCGTTCTTTTGGCATGATGCATACGATAATCTAAATAATCCACTGCAATTACACGTTCGGCCCCTTGCATCCAGGCGAATTTTTGTGCCATCAACCCAACAGGACCACAGCCAAGGATAATAACAGTATCTCCTTTCTTGACCCCGCCGTGGATGACACTCCAATATGCTGTCGGAAGTACGTCAGATAAAAAAAGCAATGATTCATCTTCTAATTCGCACGATTCTGGAATTACAAATGGAGTGTAATTTCCAAAAGGGACTCTTAAGTACTCCGCTTGCCCTCCAGGATAGTTTCCGTATTTTTCTGAATAGCCAAAATATCCCCCTGAATCATAATATGGATTTGAATTGTCACACTGGCTAGTTAAATCCTGTTTACAGTAAACACAATGACCACAAGCCACGTTAAAGGGGATAACCACTCGATCCCCTTTTTTCACCTTTGTTACTTCTGATCCAACTTCATCCACGATCCCCATTGGTTCATGACCGATGACATAACCTGGAGGCAATGGCATATTTCCTTGATATAAATGTAAATCTGATCCGCAAATAGCAGTTGAAGTAATTTTAACGATAATATCATCATTCTTTTCAATTGCCGGTTCCTCTACGTTGTCAATTAAAATATTTTTCGGACCATGGTAGGTTACAGCTTTCATTTACAAACACTCCAGTCAAATAATATAACTATCTTCCATATAGTATTCTCCTGTCATCTCTGCTTACTCTTTAAAATATCGATCCATTTAATGAATAATAATTTCATTCAATCGCAAAATAACAATGATTTTTTATTATGAGGAGGAGACCTATGCAATTCCAAAACCAGCAAAGCCAAGGCCAAATGCATCAAAATATGCATACAGGTATGGTTAATCAGCAATTAAATCATGGCGGGCATGAAGTATTTGATGTTCATGAAGTATTATCCGGTACTATCGGAACGTTAGATTTGTATACATTGCTGCGCCCACATGTAAAGGATCCAGAGCTGCTAAATATACTCGATAGACAAACGCAATATATGAAAACTGAGTACAATACAACAGTGGACTGTTTTACAACCGGACAAGACCCCGCTAATCGAATGCAGCCTTACAATATGACGCAAGGAAATGATTTCATATACGGATTAAAGCCGTCCCAGCCGAAAAAACCTTTACAATCTGCTGCAGAGCTTACGGATGAATGCATTTCCAGCTATATGCTCGGTTCGCTTAAAGCAGGTGCAGGTTCAAAGGCAATGGCGGCATTAGAGATAACGAATCCTGTTGTCCGAAGAGTGATTGCCGATTCGATTCCAAATTGCATTGAAATGGCTTATGAATTAGCTGTATATCAAAATAAACATCATTATTATCAAGTACCTCAGCTTGCAGAGCAGGATATGGAGCAATTAGTCAATTCCTTTGCACCTGCTCCAATGAATGGACAGATGCAAAATCCCAATCCCGCTCACTAAACGTTCAGGCGATCCCAAACCATGGGGTCGCCTTTGTTTTCTAGCTTCTATTTATGAAATAAAATTTGCTATTTTAAAGGAAAACAAGCAAAATAATAAAATAGGAATTATGGAAAGTAGGGGTCTTTTTGCCTGATTTTTTAACATTAGGAATATCAGCGAGTGTTTCAAAGGCATTACAGAAAGGAAAAATTGTTAAACCAACTCCCATACAAGAAAAGGCGATACCGTCTATTTTAAATGGGAGTGATCTCATAGCCCAATCCCAAACAGGAACTGGTAAAACACTTGCCTTTGTTTTACCTATTTTAGAAAAAGTAAATCGAGATACGGAGTTCATACAAGCTTTAATCGTTACGCCTACCAGAGAACTCGCCATACAAATCACTGACGAAATTGAAAAGCTTGTTACACATATGAATGGAATAAATGTCTTAGCGGTATATGGCGGGCAAGATGTAGACAAGCAGTTAAAAAAATTAAAGAAAAATATTCAGATTGTGGTTGGTACTCCTGGCCGCCTATTGGACCATATTAGAAGAGAAACGATCCAACTGAATCAAGCTTCCTTTCTAATATTAGATGAAGCTGATCAAATGCTTCATATTGGTTTTTTAGATGAAGTGGAAGAAATTATCAATCAAATGCCGAATTCTAGACAAACGCTGTTATTTTCAGCTACCATTCCAGATGAAATCAAAAGATTAGCAAGGAGGCATATGAAGGAGCCCGAATATCTTCAAATTGAAAAAACACAGGGTCCAGCAGTCAATGTGAAACAGGTTGCCGTTCATACAATTGACCGGGCTAAGCAAAATACTCTTATTCATTTCATTGAAACTCACCGTCCATATCTTGCTGTTATTTTTTGCCGAACTAAACGGAGAGTATCCAAGCTCTATGAGGTGCTAAAATCGAAAGGGTTTGCTTGTGATGAATTACATGGCGATCTCTCACAGGCAAAGAGAGAACAAGTAATGAAACGATTTCGTGAGGCAGAATTCCAATTGCTTATTGCAACAGATGTTGCTGCAAGAGGGCTTGATATTGATGGGGTCACACATGTGTTTAATTATGATATCCCACAGGATGCAGAGAGCTATGTACATAGGATTGGGAGAACAGGAAGAGCTGGGATGAAGGGACTTGCTATCACATTTTATTCATCTGCCGATCGACCAGCACTTGATCTAATTGAAAAAGAGCTTCGTATTTCGATTCAAAAGCAAACTGGCAAAATAGAGAAAATAGGGAAAGAAAACAAAAACGACGGTAAACATCAGGCAAAGACGAACAGTCGAACAAAAGCAAATCCGTCTAACAAAGTTCTCAAACCACTGAAAAAAAATGCCAAACAAAAAGAGGAACGAAGAACAAATAGTAAACAGAAAACGGCTACTAGCTTCAACGGTCGGAATAAAACATCAAAAGGAAATGGAAGACCAAGTCGAAGCAAAAATAAAAGAGCACGATAAAGAGGTGGAAACATGCTTCATACAAAAATTAAAAATTATTTTTCTGATGAAAAAACATCAGCCTTTAAAGAAGAAATCGAATATGCAAGGAAACATCAAATGATCGATGAAACAAAGACAATAAAAGAAATGGATCCTGTCTCCCGTTTTGATGATGCATACATAGAACGGAGCGATAAAGAAACAGAGGAGTTTCTCGGAGAAGAATCAGCAAACTTCTTAAAGCGGCCTATTCATTATTTAACAAAACATTTGAATGAATTTATCTATATTCAATCAGACTGTTTTCCAATGATTCATACGGAATCGATTTGTTTAGAAGTAGATGATATCTTTCGTACATATGAAGTCATGCTTGGTTTAAAGCTTCAAAAAAAATATGAAAAAATAATCAAAGCATACTTAGAGCAAGAATTAAGAGGAGAAATAAAAGTAAGTTTACTATTTAACCAGACTGATGGATTATGGGATTTGAACTTCGCATTAAATAATATAAATGGATTCAACGAAGACTTAACTTTCGGTGAAGTCCTTGTTCTTGTATACCGATTCCTTTTCAAATTGGCGGAAACGGTTGAAGAAAATAAATAAAGGGAGTTGTATAACATGTTCAAACATACTAGAAAATGGATTGTCTTTGCTTTATTTTTCCTTCTATGTATAACAATTTCAACAAGTGCAATTGCCTCGAATGGTGAAAATAATGAAGATAGTATTAATGAAAAGTTTGGCTTGCCAGTTGTTGTATATGGTTCTGCCTTAACCCCTTCACAGAAGGAAGAAGTCCGCACATTATTAGGGGTTAAAGATCCAAAAATGGTGAAAGAATTAACGGTAAGCGGGGAAGATTTAGAACGATATATTAAGGGAAACAAGCATTCTAATATGTATTCGTCAGCAAAAATTACACTGAAGGATTCAGGATCTGGCCTCTATATTAATCAAGTGACACCAGAAAATATCACAGCGGTTTCCGATGAAATGTATGCAAATGCGCTTTTAACAGCGGGAATTCAGGATGCAGTCGTTGATGTAGCGTCACCAGTTAAGGTAAGCGGTCATTCCGCTCTTGTCGGAATCTATAAAGCATATGACGAGGGAGAAGGAACTGAACTAAATACAGAACATACAGAAGTAGCCAATGAAGAGCTTAGCCTTGCATCGAAATTGGCACAGCAGGAAGGGCTCGATAAAGACAAAATTTCCGAGCTCTTAACGGAAATTAAGAAAGAAATCGCTGCCCAAAATCCTGCTACAAAAGAGGATATTGAAAAGATTATTAATGAGCAATTAAAGACACTTGAAATCAAATTAAGTCCTGAGGATCGTCAGCTTCTCATCGATCTATTTGAAAAAATGCGCAGTCTGAATATCAACTTCGACAATGTAAAATCGCAGCTAGAAAGCCTATCTAAAGACATTCAAAGCCGGATTGAGGAAGCGGTTGGCGATAAAGGCTTCCTGCAGGCGATTGGGGATTTCTTTAAAAATTTAATCGAAGGAATTAAAAGTCTTTTTTCTTAAAGCAGGGCATCCCCTGCTTTTTTATTTTTCTAACGCTGGAAATTTTATAGGCGTATGCAAGGAATACTTATCCCGATAAGAACGATAAGCAACAATCTGCTCATTTTGATCATGTACATCCACCTGTAATATCGATGAATCTTTCAATTCTAGATAATAATGGATCCCGCGCAATTCCATTTTGTAAAAAGAAAACTGTAAACCTAAATAATTCTTTTTGTTTAGTTTGCTATCGGGGTGATTCTTAATAAAATCAGCAATTTCCTTTACTGAAGCAGATGTTGTACCCGTCATATCATAGAATCTTTCTTTCATTTTGGCATTCGCTTGATTGTATGTCACCTTGGCTTTATGAATCATATTATCCACTAGGTTTTTCATTTGATTACTCCTCACTTTTTCGTAATATTCCTTCTCATAACATGACATTTATCATGGATTAGGCATGACACGTGTGTCTTCAAATTCAGTCCGGTCATCTATAGTATTATCATTAAAATGACGGAAGGATACAATGAATATGACCAAACAAAAACAAATGCATTTAAAAAAGCAAATGGCTCCATATGAAAAATCGAATACTAGGGAAAGTGTTTGGCAGCTGATAAACACCATTCTACCTTTTATTGCTCTCTGGTTTATGGCATATAAAAGCTTAACCGTTTCCTATATTTTGACACTTATTATTGCTGTTGTAGCTGCGGGATTTTTAGTAAGGATATTTATAATTTTCCATGATTGCTGTCACCATTCTTTCTTTAAAAACCGAATGGCCAACAAAATTATCGGGACAATTACTGGGATTATCACCATTTTCCCGTACAGTCAATGGCAGCATGATCATTCGGTCCACCATGCAACAAGCAGCAATTTAGATAAGCGTGGAGTTGGCGATATTTGGATGCTTACAGTGGATGAATACATGGCAGCATCTTCATGGCAAAAAATTGCCTACCGTTTGTATCGCAATCCAATCATTATGTTTGGTCTTGGACCTATTTATGTTTTCCTAATTAAAAATCGATTTAACAGAAAAGGCGCACGAACAAAAGAGCGGATGAATACGTATTTGACAAATATATCAATTGTCGCCTTATACGGCATGCTATGCTGGGGAATAGGTTGGGAAGCCTTTCTTCTCGTTCAATTACCGATCTTCTTAATTTCAGGTGCAGCAGGAATATGGCTTTTTTATGTACAGCATACTTTTGAAGATTCCTATTTCGAGGAAGACGCAGAATGGGAATATGTAAAAGCAGCTGTGGAAGGAAGCTCATTCTATAAACTCCCAAAACCATTGCAATGGATTACAGGAAATATTGGCTATCACCATGTTCATCATTTAAGCCCTAGAGTGCCAAATTACAAACTTGAAGCAGCACATAATAATACAAAACCATTACAAAATGTTCCAACCATCACGCTAAGTACAAGCTTGCAATCACTTAAGTTCCATCTATGGGATGAAAAAGGTAAAAAATTTGTTACGTATAAAGAAATCACTGCTTATCTCAAAAATTCGAAAAAAAGCGAGATAGCTGCTAGATTTAAGTAGTACAATATAGGTGGGGCTACTCTAAAGTGGATTCCACCTATTTTTTTGAATTTAAAGAGGGGATTGTATGATAAAAAAATATTTTACAACTTTAAAAAGTTCAGGTATTTCTGCATATGTTTGGAGCGTATTTGCCATTTTGCCGTTTTATTTTATTTTTCAATCCTCGTCCACCATTGAAGTCATTGTTGGTATTTTACTGACAATTATCTTTTTTATTTCTTATCGAATGG
This sequence comes from Cytobacillus sp., assembly GCF_032154635.1. Taxonomy (GTDB): domain Bacteria; phylum Bacillota; class Bacilli; order Bacillales; family Cytobacillaceae; genus Cytobacillus. The sequence continues at coordinate 136,028 of NZ_JALDXW010000005.1, forward strand.
CATTTCTATCGAAAAAATGGCCTGTTTACTTATGGACAGGTATCCTCATCGCCATCTCCACCGCAATGACGATTATTTTTCAATTTGTATATTTTGCCTTTTATATTGCTTATTATAATGGGAGTATCAAAAACAGAATTGCTTTCTTAACGCTCTATATTATCCATCTTGTATTTACAATCGCCTCTATTAATTATAATTTAGTTCTAGGAAAACCATTGTTTTTAAAACAGTTGCCGTTTGTAATTATTATTGGGATAAGTGTTATTCTCCTCCCATTTAATCTTTATAATAAAAAGAAGCAAGAAAAACTGGAGGAACAGCTTGAGGTTGCGAATCAGCGAATTGCAGAGCTTGTAAAACAGGAGGAACGTCAGCGAATTGCTAGAGATCTTCACGATACACTAGGACAAAAGCTTTCATTAATTGGCCTAAAAAGTGACCTCGCTAGGAGACTTGTATATAAAGATCCTGAAGCATCGCGAAGTGAAATGAAGGATGTGCAGCAAACAGCTAGAACTGCTTTAAACGAAGTTCGAACAATGGTGTCGCAAATGCGAGGGATCCGCTTAGAAGAAGAACTTATCCGTGTAAAACAAATCCTTCAGGCAGCAGAAATCTCACTTGTCGTTGATCATGATTTAAATCGTCTAAATATATCAATCTTCCTTGAAAATCTTCTTAGTATGTGTATGAAAGAAGCAGTAACAAATGTTGTAAAACATAGCAAGGCTTCGATTTGCCAAATTGAATTTGAGCAAACAGAAAAAGAAATATGTATTATCATTAAGGATAATGGGATTGGCATTCCCGATCAATATTACTTTTCTAAAGGCAGTGGACTGCTAGGGATTAAAGAAAGACTAGAATTTGTTAACGGCAGCTTAGATGTAAAAACAAATGATGGAACAACGATTACAATGAAAGTTCCAAGTGTTGTAAAACAAATGTAAAGAGGAGGAGCGAGTATGATTAGAATAGTAATTGCTGAAGATCAGCGAATGATGCTAGGTGCATTAGGGTCCTTGCTCAACCTGGAAGAAGATATGGAAGTTGTCGGAAAAGCAAATAATGGAAAGGAAGCTGTCACTCTTGTTAAGCAGCATCGACCTGATATTTGTATAATGGATATTGAAATGCCTGAGAAAAGCGGACTTGAGGCAGCAGAAGAGTTAAAGGGATTCGGGTGTAAAGTGATTATTTTGACAACCTTTGCACGGTCTGGCTATTTTCAAAGGGCTCTACAAGCAGGTGTGATGGGATATTTACTAAAAGATAGCCCAAGCGAGGAATTGGCTAGCTCTATTCGAATGGTCATGGCTGGAAGACGGCTCTATGCTCCCGAGCTAATGGATGATGTGTACAGTGAAGAAAATCCGCTTACCGAACGTGAGAAAGCAGTCCTTGAGCTTGTTGCAGATGGAAAAAATACAAAAGAAATTGCCGATGAGCTTAAAATTAAAACAGGAACAGTCAGAAATTATATTTCGCAAATACTTGATAAGCTTGAAGTCAAAAATCGAATAGAAGCAATCACACAATCAAAGGAAAAAGGATGGTTTAAGTAAACCATTCTTTTTTTATAGAAAATAATGGATTAGACATGTTCCTGTCCTATTTTTGAAAACATTTTATAGCAAAATTGGCAGCAGTACATAATTATTTATTTTTTCTAATTTTTTTAAAAAAATCACTCGACAAAGCATATGAATTGGAGGATAATTGTAAAAATAAATCACTCACTTTTACTGAGTACCGCTTAAAAGAGCTATAGATAATGGCGCTTTTAAGCAAAAAGAATATGTATTACATAAAAAAAGACAGGGAGAAGAAGTAGGATGAGAGACTATCAAATGGAAATCAACTTAACCACAGCAAGAAAACAAAAACCAGCATTTGACCAGCTTCAATTTGGCAGACATTTTACAGATCATATGTTTGTGATGGATTATTCTACAGAAAAGGGCTGGTACGATCCGCGAATTATTCCTTATCAACCTGTCACTTTAGAACCATCGGCAATGATTTTTCATTATGGGCAAACTGTGTTTGAAGGGTTGAAGGCATATCGCTCAAAAGAAGGGGAAGTTTTGTTATTTAGACCGCAGAAAAATATGGAAAGATTGAACCGTTCCAATGCTAGACTTTGCATGCCCCCAATTGATGAGGAGTTTGCATTATATGCATTAAAACAATTGCTTACGATTGAAAAAGACTGGATCCCTTCATATGAGGGTACCTCACTTTATATACGCCCATTTATTATCTCAACAGAGCCATTCTTAGGTGTAGCACCATCTAACAGCTATCGATTTATGATCATTTTATCCCCAGTTGGGGCTTATTATAAAGAAGGCATTAATCCTGTAAAAATTTCTGTTGAGCAAGAATTTGTTCGTGCAGTCCAAGGAGGCACTGGAAATGCCAAAACAGCTGGCAACTATGCTGGCAGTTTAAAGGCACAGGAAGTAGCGGACAATGCTGGGTACTCCCAAGTCCTATGGCTTGATGGGAAAGAAAAGAAATATATTGAAGAAGTCGGCAGCATGAACGTTTTCTTTAAAATAAATGGAGAAGTAGTTACACCTATTTTGAATGGAAGCATTTTAGACGGGGTCACTCGTGATTCAATTATCCAGCTCATCAAATATTGGAATATTCCCTTTTCTGAACGGAAAATTTCAATGGAGGAAATCTATCAAGCACATAAAGATGGGATATTAGAAGAGGCATTTGGAACAGGAACAGCAGCTGTCATCTCACCAATTGGGGAATTCTTCTGGCAAAATGAACAACTAGAAATAAATAAAGGTGAAACAGGAGATCTTGCGAAGAAACTATATGATACGCTAACAGGTATTCAATATGGAACACGTGAAGACCCATTTGGCTGGCGTGTAGAAGTATTAAAAGAAGCTTTGAAAATTTAATCGTTTTGCTTGCAATATTTGAAATACATGGTATGCTATGAATTGAATTCAAATAAGAAACACTAGGGGTGTCTTGTGAAAGACTGAGATTGAACGGCCGTTCTAAACCCTTTGAACCTGATCTAGTTCACACTGGCGTAGGGAAGTGGTAAATGGTTGAACATGTATGTAAGCATCAACCCCCACTCTATGTCTGAAAGAGTGGGGTTTTTTTATTTTCAATTGACAGTTAAATATTTTTTCTGCTGGGGGCGCCTTTTGGCTGAGAAGTAACCCTTTGAACCTGATCTAGATCATACTAGCGTAGGGAAGTAGGTAAGATGATTACAACCATTTGTGTTGTAATCATTTAACCGCTTTCTACAATGGGGAAGCGGTTTTATTTTTGTCTCAAATGATAATCCAAGGAGGAAATAAGATGGAGACTATAAAAACAAAAAAATTTACTGATAGACTATTTGAAAATGTTCAGCCGATTTGGGAGAAGAATCACAATCATCCCTTTGTACAAGAGCTTGGGAAGGGTTTGCTGGACAAAGAGAAGTTTATTTATTATATGAAACAGGACTATGTGTATTTAATTGATTACGCTAAGCTATTTTCCGTAGGTGTATTAAAAGCACAAGATCCACATACGATGGGGAAGTTTGCTCAAATTCTTCATGAAACATTAAATTTTGAAATGGATCTTCATCGCCAGTTGGCTGCTGAATTCGGCATTTCTCGTGAGGAGCTGGAGGCGACAAAGCCTACACCAGTTAATCTTGCCTATACACGCTATATGTTAAACGTTGCTCAAAATGGAAGTTTAGCTGAAGTTGTTGCCTGCCTCCTTCCATGTGCATGGGATTACTGGGAGATTGGAAAATTGCTTAGAAAACAATATGGTGATCAAATCGAGTCAAATCGGTATGGAAAATGGATTGAAACATACGATTCAGAAACATTTGCCGAAGGCGCAAGGTGGCTTATTCAGCTGATGGATGAATTAGCGGAAGGAAAACCAGAAAGAGAGCTTGCAATCCTTGAGGAGCATTTCCAAATGACTTCTAAATACGAATATTTATTTTGGGAAATGAACTATTACAAACAAGATTGGCCAATATGAAGAGAGTAAGTGGGGAAAGAAATGACACTCGTACTAAAAAACGTTTCCTATACATTCAAAAATAAAGGAAAACAACACAACAAAGTGATTGCATCATTAAATATGCAAGTTAATCAAGGGGAATTTGTTTCCCTTATTGGCAAAAGCGGAACAGGGAAAAGCACCATACTAAAATTAGTAACTGGTCTGCTTAAACAAGATGAAGGTGAAATATCTTTAAATGGGAAAAGCCTTACACTAGGGGATGTTGGCTATATGCCACAGCGGGATCTGCTGCTCCCATGGCGATCAATCATTGACAATATCATGATTGCGGCAGAGTTTCAAAAAGAACTGAAGATTACTAGAGAAGATGCGAGAAATTGGCTTGATCGCGTCGGGTTAATTAAATATGAAAATGCGCTTCCAAAACAATTGTCTGGAGGAATGCGGCAGCGTGCTGCATTTCTTCGGGCTCTGCTGACAGGCAAGGATTTGCTATTGCTAGATGAACCGTTCGGCGCACTAGACGCACTTACAAAAAAAGAAATGCAATCATGGCTATTATCTATTTGGCAGGAGCTAAACAAAACAATTTTGTTTATTACCCATGACCTGGAGGAAGCTTGTTTTCTAAGTGATCGAATTATTCTTCTGCACCCAAACAAAAAGATAGAAGAAATAAATGTAAATCTGCCGCGTCCTCGCTTTTCTGACATGCTTCATTCAACAGAATTGGCTGGATTGCGCCACGAACTGGAGAAAAAGATAGCAAATGAAACAAATAAAAAGTTTTATTCAGACTTATAGTCTATTTATCATTTTTGCAAGTTTCCTATTAATAATTGTTGAATGGCTAGTCAGAAGCGAGATGATTCCTTCATTTATAATACCTGCTCCAACCAGCGTCATAATGATGATCCTCGAAAATTGGAGACCATTAGTATTGGAGCATTTGAGTGCAACCATGCTTGAATTTTTCATTGGATTTCTCATATCCATTATCGGTGGTGTATTACTTGCTGCTTGGATGTTTTTTTCTAAAACTGTTGAAAAAATGATATATCCAGCTGTACTAATTTCACAAATGATGCCAATTATCGCCCTGTCACCCATTTTTGTTCTTTGGTTCGGCTATACGATATGGAGTAAAGTTGCCGTAACAATATTAATCTCATTTTTCCCCATTGTCGTTGGTACATATGATGGACTTAAATCTGGTGATAAAGAATATATTGAGCTGCTTCGTTCAATGGGAGCCACTCGCTGGCACACATTTATAAAGCTTAACATTCCAATGGCTTTACCATCTTTTTTCTCTGGGTTGAAGCTTGCAACAGTCTATGCGCTGGTTGGAGCAACGATTGGCGAATGGCTTGGAGCGAGTGAAGGGTTAGGTTATTACAGCCGTCGAATGTCAGGTAACTTAAATGCCGAAGGGGTTTTTGCGGCAATCACCATATTGACGATAGTCGGTATTCTTCTATTTGCCATCATGTCAGCAATTGAGAGGAAAGCGTTACACTGGAAAAATACAGAATAATAACAACTGGAGTTGAATATTGGATGAAAAAAACTTGGTTTCTTATTTTAATAATGGCTATGCTGCTTACAGCATGTTCAACGAATAGAACAACAAGCAATGGGAAAGAAAAACTAGAAGATATAAGCATTATGCTGGATTGGTATCCAAATGCGGTACATACAGCCATTTTTGTCGCAAAAGAAAAGGGCTATTTTGCAGATATGGGACTAAATGTCAACATTGAAATGCCTGCAGATACGAATGATCCTCTAAAGCTAGCGGCTACAGGCAAGGTCGATTTAGCAATCAGCTACCAAACACAGCTACTCGTTTCAAGAGCAGAAGGGATTCCGGTAGTATCAGTTGCTGCTTTTGTCAGACATTCGCTTGATGCGATCATGTTTAAGAAGGAAAGTGGAATTCAATCACCTAAGGATTTAGAAGGGAAAAACATTGGTTACCCGTCAGCATCCGTAAATGAGGCTGTTGTGTCAACGATGGTAAAAAATGATGGTGGAGACATGAATAAAGTGAAAATGACCGATGTTGGCTGGGATTTAATGTCCTCCCTTGCCACCGATAATGTAGATGCGCTAACCGGTGCTTATATAAACCACGAACTTGTCCTGTTAAAAAAAGAAGGCTATGACATGGATATTCTTAAACTAACTGACTATGGTGTTCCTGATAACTATGAACTTGTTGTTGTTACTGGAGAAAAAACATGGAAGAAGAAAAAAGCAGCTTTCGAAAAATTCTGGCAAGCCGTTACAAAAGCTCAGGAAGACGTTAAAAAGGATCCGGAGGCAGGTCTGAACGTACTGCTAGAACATGAGAATGATAGCTTTCCTTTAGACAAAGAAGTAGAGACTGAAAGTTTGCGCGTTCTTTTACCATTGATGGAGAAAGCAGATGTGCCGTTTGGGTATCAGGAAGAGGACTCTTGGAACGAAGTAGCTAAATGGCTTTATGAATCCAAGGTAATAAAAGAGAAAGTGGATGCAAAGGACGCATTCGTTAATATCGTTTCCAAATAAATTCTACTGTAAAGGTTGGGTGTTCATGGATAAAACTAAGAAGCTTACGTTAACTGCGGTTATCGCTGCCATGACAACTGTGTCAAGCAGTCTCATTTATATCCCTGTTGGTTTTGCAAAGATTTTCCCCATTCAGCATTTTGCAAACGTCCTATCAGCGGTGCTGCTTGGACCTTGGTATGCACTTATTCAAGCAGTTCTATCATCTACACTACGAAATATGCTTGGAACAGGGAGTATCTTCGCTTATCCCGGAAGTATGATCGGGGCATTTCTAGCAGCCATTCTTTATTCGAAAACAAAGAGGCTTACCTTTGCTGCATTGGGAGAAGTCATTGGAACAGGGATACTCGGAGCAATGGCCACCTATCCAATTTCAATCCTGCTATTAGGACAAGAGGCAACATTGTTTGGCTTTATTCCTGCATTTATGATTAGTTCCTTTACGGGTGCTCTCATGGGATATGGCTTGCTGAAAATATTAATTCGAAATAAAGCAATAGGAGGAATGCTCAATGAAAACAGCACTTACAATCGCGGGCTCTGATTCTGGAGGAGGCGCAGGTATTCAAGCAGATTTGAAGACCTTCTCTGCACATGGGGTTTATGGAATGTCTGTTCTTACTGCCGTTACAGCGCAAAACACCAAGGAAGTCCGCTCTGTTCAGGATATAAATCTATCAATTATAAAAGATCAAATAGAGGCAGTTTTTGATGATATTCATGTGGATGCTGTAAAAATTGGCATGTTATCATCTGCCGAAACGATTAAGACAGTTGCACAATCATTACGAAGCTATCATCCTGAATTTATTGTACTTGATCCTGTCATGGTCTCTAAAGGCGGACATCATTTACTCCAGCTCGATGCCATTTCGGCATTGAAAGAAATAATCATTCCTATGGCAACGATCATTACGCCAAACATACCTGAAGCTGAGGTGTTAATCAAGGATCCTATACACTCAGCAGAAGATATGAAGGAAGCCTGCCTTGCCATCAAAGCGCTTGGGGCTAAAGCAGTCTTGCTTAAGGGCGGACATTTGAAAGGGGAACCAAATGATTTATTTTTTGATGGGGAAAATTTTATTTGGATAAATGGCACACGTATTCATACAAAAAACACACATGGAACGGGATGCACATTGTCATCTGCCATTGCTGCAAATTTAGCAAACGGTGCTTCGATAATAGACTCCGTACAAGAAGCAAAAAGATACATCACATTAGCCATTGAACATAGTCTGAATCTAGGCAATGGCCACGGTCCGACAAATCATTTTTATGAGCTTTATAAGAAAGCGCATCTAGTGACAAAGTAAGGTTTTAGGAGGATATAACTGATGAAAAAACAAGAAATAAAAAAATTATTTGAAAAAGTAAAAGAACAGAATCCATTAGTACACCATATTACAAACAACGTTACAATTAATGATTGTGCCAATGCCACGCTTGCGATCGGCGGCTCGCCTGTCATGGCTACAAGTGTTGAAGAGGTCGAGGATATGGTGAAGCTAGCTGATGCCCTCGTCATAAACTTTGGCACCATTGATGATGCAACTTATGCCGCAATGGTTCGAGCAGGGCAAGCTGCAAATAACAAAGAGATACCTGTAATATTCGATCCTGTTGGTGTAGGGGCAACCCCCTTTCGAACGGATCGCGCAAGGGACTTTTTAGAGCGTGTGAACGTGTCAATTGTTAGAGGAAATGCATCGGAGGTATTTGCCTTAGTTGGCGGGGAAGCAAGCACTAGGGGAGTTGACTCAGGCATCTTGTCTATTTCCGAAATAGATTTAGCGCATAAGGCTGCAACAGAGCTGCAGGCAATTACAGTAATTAGCGGGGAACGGGATACCATTTCAAACGGAAACGATTTAGTTCAAATTGATAATGGGGATATCTGGCTGACTAAAATTACAGGTACAGGCTGTATGACCGCATCCTTAATTGCATGCTTTGCTGGGGTTACTGAAGATTCGTTTTCGGCAGCGATTGCAGGGATGTCAGTCATGAGCTTGGCAGGGGAAAGAGCCAAAAAAACACTCCAAAATAAAGAGGGGATCGGAACATACAGAATGAGACTAATGGATGAAATCTTTCTTATGGATGAACAGCTCTGGGCTGAAGGAGTGCGTTTATCATGAAGCCGGATTACACGTTATATTTAGTTACTGAAGAATCTATTCCATTGGAACAACTTTTGCTTACTGTTGAAGAAGCTGTAAAAGGGGGAGTGACCATTGTCCAGCTTCGAGAGAAAAAAGCTTCGGGAAAAAGCTTTTTTGAAAAAGCTAAAAGAATAAAGGCTTTGCTATCTTCCTATAATGTTCCACTATTCATCAATGATCGTGTGGATGTCGCTTTAGCAGTGAGTGCAGATGGGGTTCATGTTGGGCAAAGCGATCTTCCATTAGAAGCAGTTAGAAATATAATTCCTTCTTCCATGATCGTTGGAATCTCTGTTTCAACAATTGAGGAAGCAAAAGAAGCTGAAAAGAATGGGGCGGATTACATTGGAGTAGGTGCAGTATATCCAACTCATTCCAAAAATGATGCCGAGGTTTTACCGAAAGGCATGCTGTCAGCGATTACAAATGCTGTCTCCATCCCTGCTGTCGCTATTGGCGGAATAAAACATGATCATTTGCCTGCAATTCGTAAAATGAATATCGCCGGAGTAGCGATCGTTTCTGGCATTATGAAGGCATCTAGCCCATACAATGCAGCAAGCTCCTACCGGAAGATATGGGATAATCAGATTCATAGCTAATACTCGCTTATAAGGATGGGATTAAATAATTGAAACATACATAGTTAGTCTTTCATAGCAGTGCTCCGTCAGACAGCATTTCCTAAAATCCAAAATATAAACACAATAGAATAGTAGATTCGACAGGTCAACTAGTTTACTAGTTGATCTTTTTCAGTGTAAAAAAATAAATGGTCGGTCTGATTAATTGAGCAAGCCTTTATGTACGAAGTAATAACCAGCGCAGGGAAAATAAGCAGACTAACATTTACATACTTGGTTGCGAGCAGATGCTTATGAATGTTTTTTTGTAGCTGTCTCCTTTTACCTATACATGTAAGTAGTTTCAGAATGAATGGAAAAGTTCTATAATAATAGATAATGATTTAAATATAAAAATAATTTCAACAATAAGGAGAATCTATTATGGAAAAGATTACCCGCATGTCTAATGAACTGAAGGATTGGATTCAACAAACATTAAAAAGCGGTGTAAATCCTGAATCAATTGTTGCTGCCATGGTCAAAAAAGGATTTGATCAGGCTTTTGCCTATTCAACAATGTTGCGCATTCTAAATAACCAATCTCTTAAAACTGTTGATAGCAATCAAACCCCATATATGTATGAATCAATTGATGTAGCTAAAAAAGGAAATATTATAACAACAACTGACCGTGAAATAAAGGTGCTTTTAAAAATGGATAAGCCATTTATTACATTTCTAGATAATGTACTCAGCACAGAAGAATGCGACCAGCTAATTGATTTATCAACGAATCGGCTTCAGCCATCCGAAATCATCGATCCAATAACAGGAGAAAAAAAGGCTGTACCTGGAAGAACAAGCAAAGGTGCCTACTATTATTTAAACGAAACAAGTTTAATTTCTACAATCGAAAGAAGAATAGCAGAAATAACAAGTCATCCGCTTGAACACGGAGAAGGCCTTCAAGTTTTGAACTATAACATTGGTGAGGAATATAAGGCTCACTTTGATTACTTTCCAGCTAATCAAATTGATAAAGATAAAGGTGGCCAACGGATCGCAACATTTCTAATCTATTTAAATAATGTAGAGGCAGGGGGTGAAACGATTTTTCCAAAAATCGGTTTATCAATTGTTCCAAAAAAGGGAACAGCTGTTTATTTCCATTATGGAAATAGCCATAGTCAAGTCGATCGTATGTCTTTACATAGCAGTATCCCCGTTTTAAAAGGGGAGAAATGGGTGGCAACTAAGTGGATTCGTCAAACAGAAATTAACCCAACAAGGAAACCAGGAGTGATTGTAACAGAATAATCGTGGAAACAGCTAAATTGATGAGAATTCAGATAAATCGTAATGTTGCCAAAATATAGATTTTGAACGTAAAATAAGAAGGAAGTTGGATGAAATAGGGAGTGTGCCCAATGGAAATGATGAACGGCTTGCTAATCAATCTTCTATTTATTCTTATTTTCGTTTTACTGACAAACATGCTGTTTTTGCATAATAATAAATTTATACAATCTTCCGTAGGGGATTATTATTTTGTTTTTATCGCATGTATACAAATTGTCATCTCCCTGTTATTATCTGTTCCAGTGGGACATGGATTTATTTATGACTTACGGTTTGTCCCGTTTCTTCTAGGTGGTTTATATGGGGGGATGCGAGTAACGATTGGTTTAGGATTTTTTCTCCTATCCATTCGATTTATTCTCGGGGGAGATGGTTTTTGGTTATCCCTCGTTCTAATTATTATTTCAACAATTGGTATCTGCTTCATATCACCGATTTATTCGAAGAAACCACTCTGGACAAAGCTAAGCATCGTTTCTATTTTTTCTATTGTTTATGCAGTGATTGCTTATTTAATCCCGGGCTTGTTTTATGAGTTTCATGATTTTATTTCATTTGTCATTTACGGAATCATTTTAGTTATTTCTACTTTTTTTGTTACTTATCTTTCAGAGATCCTCCGAACAGCATTCGTATTACAGCTTGAAGCGATGAAATTTGAAAAGATGGAAGTAGTCAGTCATTTAGCAGCAAGCATTAGTCATGAGGTGCGAAATCCGCTAACTGCGGTCATCGGGTTTCTACAATTAATAGGGGAAAATGAGCGCACAAATGAAAAAAGTAAAACATATGCTATGTATGCCATTGATGAGGCCAATCGAGCTTCAGACATCATTAATGATTATTTAACCTTTGCGAAGCCGCATTTAAATGAGGAGTGCCTGATGAACCTTAACAATGAAATAAAAAAATGTCAGGATATATTGCGGCCGCTTACATTAAAGCATAATATAGAAATCGATACTTTTTTTCAACATACAGGTACTATAAAAGGAGACCCCCACAAGTTTCATCAAGTATTGCTGAATATTTTTAAAAATGGTATCGAAGCTATGCCAGATGGTGGAATATTAACAATCCAAACGTTTGAACATCATAATATGATTCAAATTAAAATAACAGATACTGGCCATGGGATGAAGCCTGAACATATCGCAAGGCTTGGAGAGCCTTATTTCTCACTAAAGGGACAAAAAGGGACAGGCTTAGGGATGATGGTCGTTTATCGGATTGTAGAAAGCATGAGGGGCAATGTAACGGTAACAAGTGAAATTGATAATGGCACTTCCATTACGCTGACATTCCCTCGTTTCCAGGTAAATGACTCATTACTTAGTTAAATACATTAATTGCAAAAGAAATACTCGTGTAGAGGAGCAGATTTACAAATGAAAATAATTACTGCAGCAGAATTAAGTAGTAGACAGAAAAAGAATGAAGAACTATTTATTCTAGATGTAAGAGCAGAAGAAAAATACAATCATTCCCATATTGATGGAAAACATATACATAGTGTAAATATCAATAAAAAATATATTATTGATGAAAATAATTTGGAAAAAATTCCTGGCCTGCCAAAGGATAAAGAAATCATTCTCACTTGCACGACTGGAAACTCAGCAAGGAAATGTGCAGAAATTCTAACTAAAAAAGACTACAATGTTACATTGCTTGAAGGCGGAATAACGGCATGGAAGGAATATAAAGAAAAAAAGTAAGCGGTTAAATTGACTGCTTACTTTCTAATATACATAATGAATTGATTAAAAGCGAGGATCATCGTGAAATAGATACCGTAGCCAATAAACGAATATAGATGCTTCCAAGAATGATGATGCATAAATAAACCTAATGCTTCGGCCTGTTTTTCGAATACAGCTATGATCAGGCTTAATGTCAAAATAAATATCGCAGTTTTCCACCTATTTAACCTCCCGCATACAATTAAAAATAAAACAGTAAGTAATGGAAGGCCAATAAGAGTAAACGCAAGATTTACAGAGAAAATTTCGGGCCATGGCCTTCCTGGAAAAGAATATAATCCCCTGCCAATAAAATATAGGTCAGTGTATGTTCCATATATTGAAGAAAGCAGAATAGCTGGAAGGAAATTCATCAAGTTTTTAATCGCGGAAAGATATTGTTTTTTTCGTGATAACCGCAAGTTCGAGCCATTCAAGTGTTTTGCAATAGTCATTTTCGATCTCTCCATCTATTAATTGTTCCTCTTGATTTAAATAATGAATGACATCCTCATTTTTATACCAATCACCGATTTCTGCAGAAGAGTGGGTTTTATTTTTCCATGCAAACTCTAAGCGCGGACTATAAATTCGAGATGACCCTGAGGTGATTTGACATGCTTTTATCCGAGGTTTCAAAATCCTGCCTGGTACACCTTCATCCACGTCATGGAAGAAATGTGGCCAGTAATCCTTTCGTGAACCAGAATGTGGATGCTCATTAGCCCATTGCATAGTCATTATAAATCGTTCATTATTGCTGAAGAGTACATTGTATAATCGCTTCCCCAGCATAATTCGCTCATGCAAACTTTCAAAATGACGTAATGTTTGTCCAGCAAGCTTTAGCTCTCCATTCCATACATAGGGAAAAAGAATATGATTCATAGATAGGAACTCTTGCAGCTTGAATTCTAGTGTTTTAAACACCTTTTTTTTAAATGAAGAGTTTTGCAAAACTCTTGCTTCTAAATAGCTTTGTTCATTCACAATTAAAGCCATTGTCAAAAGATAAACATCCCGGTCCTTCCAGAAATGATCCCAAATGACCTCCATAAAAATCGAAACATTTAAATAGGGCAGCAAGTAAGAAAGATTCTTCCTGCTATTTAAGCTTGCTTCATAAAGGAGAAATTGAGGAAAAGCATCTTGAAAAACCAGCCAATTGCCGCGCTCTAAAAATGAAAAAAAAGACGTTGCTTCTTTGTTCGTTAATAGCTTGGAATGAATCCCGCCTTTCAAATCCGTCATATTCCACCCACCGTTCCGTGACACCATATGGCCTAGAAAAGCCCAATGGATTTCTGGATGCCGATTATAAAAGTCGAGATATGCTTTTGTTCGTGTTACATTATTTTCGTTTAAACGGTTGGTCTCCCTTTTGATCTTTTGAATAAAAGCTTTATCCGATTGCGATAGATTCTCTTTTAGTCTCGTCCTTTTTGATCTTTTCTTCAGCTCCTTTTTTATTTTGAATAGCCGTTCTGACAGCTGAGGTTTTTCATGTTTCTTAAACTTGCAAAAGATGTCGATCACCCCCATATGAATGGTTCTTACGAATGCTGAATATGTATTTGTATATATCAATAAGCAGGGAGAGATATAAAAATGATGAAAAGCCGCATCACTGCCGGAATAGACCAGCTAATAGAAAAGCTGCAAGAGGATCAATCGCCGAATGGCTCTTGGGAGTATCCTTTCGAAACAGGGATATCGACTGATTGTTATATGATCATTTTATTAAGAACATTAGAAATTCATGATGAAATCTTAATTAAACAGCTGACAGATCGAATCGTAAGTAAACAGGAGAAAAACGGAGCGTGGAAGCTTTTTTATGATGAAGGAGCTGGGAATATTACAGCTACCGCAGAGGCGTACTATGCACTCCTTTTTTCAGGATATTACAGGAAAAAGGATTTGCAGTTACAAAAGGCAAGGCAATTTATATTAAAAAACGGCGGATTAGATAATGTTCATTTGTTTACACAACTCATGCTTGCAATGACTGGCCAGCTGAAATGGCCATCTCGATTCCCGTTGCCTATTGAATGGATATTACTGCCGCTATCGTTCCCAATAAATTTTTATAGTTTTTCAGTATATGGAAGGGCAAACATGGCTCCAATCATGATTCTAGCTGATCGAAAATATCATCTCCGCACGAAAGACAGCCCTGATTTGTCTGATTTATTCACTCGCAAGCAGGATTCCTATGATAACGATGCTGTACATTTTAATAGCACTGAAGAATGGCGCTCATTATATGCAGCACTAGAGAAAGGGATCAAAAGCCTAATCGGACTGCCAAGCTATATTCATAAACTAGCAACAGAGCAAGCAAAACAATATATGCTTGCACGAATTGAAGGGAATGGAACATTTCTTGGCTACTTTAGTTCTACTTTTTTAATGATTTTTGCGTTACTATCATTAGGCTATTCCAAAAAGGATCCAATCATCATGAAGGCAGTAAAGGGTCTAAAATCGATGAAATGTGAAATTAACGGCAGGATTCATTTGCAGTATACGACAGCTGCGGTATGGAATACTTCATTAATAAGCTATGCCTTACAGGAGGCTGGACTCTCGCCAAAGGAACAAATGGTAGAAAGAGCAAACAACTATTTGCTTAGTCAGCAGCATTACAAATACGGAGATTGGATCATTCATACACCTTCCAGTTTGCCAGGGGGCTGGGGTTTTGCAGACAATAATACGCTTCAGCCTGATGTGGATGATACAACAGCATCCTTACGAGCGATTGCAAGAAATGTGCAAAATGCTCCAAATTACCGTCAATCATGGGATAGAGGTGTTCAGTGGGCGTTATCCATGCAGAATGATGATGGAGGCTGGCCTGCATTTGAAAGGAATACGAATAGCAAGCTAATAAAAATACTGCCAATTGAAAAAGCAGACTTTCTGCTGACAGATCCTTCCTCAGCAGATGTAACTGGGAGAACGCTGGAATATCTATGCTCATTTACAAATCTATCAAAAAATTATAAAGCAATTAAAAACGGAATTAATTGGCTCCTCCATAGGCAAGAAAAGGATGGCTCCTGGTATGGACGGTGGGGCATCTGTTATATATATGGAACATGGGCAGCGATAACTGGACTTCGTTCAGCAGCTGTAAGAGAAACACACCCTTCTATTCAAGCAGCAAGCGATTGGCTAGTATCAATTCAAAATCAAGATGGAGGCTGGGGAGAATCGTGCAAAAGCGATAGTAATCAAGCTTATGTTCCATTAGAAGCAAGCACACTCACTCACACAGCATGGGCTGTTGATGCTCTAATCGCAGTCTCTAATAAACCTACGGGGGCAATTATTGCTGGAATAAATTACTTATTGGACCATCTCGATTATCAGGACTGGACAACAGATTACCCTAAGGGGCAGGGGATGGCAGGAGATTTTTATATCCATTATCATAGCTACCGTTATATTTTCCCTTTACTTGCACTAGCTCATTATCAAAACAAATATCTTACACATAAATAGAACAATATATTATCTCCCATTGCCTGCGAATCCTGCCATATTACAAGTTTTTACACAACAAATGCCAAAAAAATGTTAAAATAGGCGATATGATTACAAAACTTATTAGGAGGATTTCAGCTATTGGATACAAAATTTAAAAAGCCAAAAACTTTTGGCGAAATCTTAGATCATACATTCAGTTTAAGTAAAAATCGTTTTAAAGACTTTTTTATGATCTTGCTTATATTAATGGGACCCATTTATTTGCTGCAAGCAATCATTCAGCTTGTATCAGGGGTTAGCTTTTTTAGAGAACTAGGGAGTGGAGAAATGTGGTTTGAGCAAATTCTTTCGAGTTTTGACGAAACAGCCATTCCGCTTGACGGTTCGATTGGTGCTGATATTGGATTAATATTGACCGGTTTATTTGGTATCATATTGTTCCCGGTTGCAGAAGCAGCAGTTCTTTTCGCGATCAATCATATTCGGAGAAATGAGCAATATACAGTTGGTTCTGTCATTAAAGAAGCCTTTTCCCGTTTTTGGCCAATTTTAGGAAGTACGATTTTATTTGGCCTGATTACGTTCGGCTTAATCCTTGTACCCATTTTCATGATTAGTATGACAGGGGTCTTCGGAGCAATCATACACCCGGCCATCGGAATCATTTTTGCTATTTTATTATTTTTAGGTTTTGCCGTAGGCATTGGATACCTTTTGACGCGCTGGAGCTTTTATTTTGGTTCAGTTGTTCTTGACCGGGAATCTCCAGGCTTCACCCGAAGCTGGATGCTTACTAAAAAGCGTACATGGCTGCTCATGGGGCTATATATTATTTTTTATATCATAATAACAATGATTAGCAGCGCGATTGAGTTCACCTTTGGGATCTTCTTAGGAAATAGTGTCCTTTTATCAATTATTGTTAATCTAGCAACCATTTTGACAACAATGCTATTCACTGTTGGATATGCCGTCATGTATCTTGATTTGAAAACAAGGCATGATGCGGAAGATATTAAAGATATGATTGAAGATTACAAGTCTTATTAAAAGGTGACGATTCATGTTAAAGGATAGCCAGGCAAGAGATGAGCTTGAAGAAATTCTTAAGGAACGCGAATATCAGGCTTATTACGATCATTCAAAAGGTTTGCTTGCCAGATGGTGGGAAAAAGTGAAGGAATGGTTCGCTGATTTGTTAGCAGATTTATTTCCTTCCTTTGCTCCTACCAGTTCTGCTGCAGGTCCCATTCTTATTGGAATCATAGTGATCATAATCCTGTTACTCGGTTTTATTGCTTTTTTTATCTTTCGGAATAATAGAAGAAACCGGATGCTGCGGGAAAATAAGCCACTGCAGTCAGTAAACGAAATAAATTGGTCTTTTCAAAGACATCTGTCAGAATCGCAAAAGCTTGAAGCTAGTGGTGAATATACACGTGCATCCCGCCATTTATTTTTAGCTTTGCTCCTTTACTTTCATGAAAACGAATGGCTTGTGGCACGTATATGGAAGACCAATTGGGAGTACTATGATGAACTCCGTAAAGTAAATCAGGGGTGGGCTGATCAATTTTATCACCTTGCACGATTATTCGATGAAGTGACATATGGGAAGCACATTATTCATAAAGAGGAATATTCACAGTTTCAAACTTCTGTAATGAAATGGCTCGCAAACTCAGAAGGGACTCGTGAAATAGGAGAAAAAAGGAGGTAGATGCTAATTTGCATAAGACAGTAGAAAAAAGACGAGCATGGATTTGGCTGATTATTCTTCTCATTCTGTTTATATTCATAAGTTACTTTGCTTTTTCCAAGCAGCCAAAACACTATCCAAATTATGTGTCTGATTCTCCTTCACCAACTGGAGTTAAAGCATTTTATACATATGTAAAGGATAAGAAAGAAGTGAAAAGATGGCCGCTTTCACCTGAGAACCTGCCCAAAAAAGAAGATAAGTATTTGCTCCTAATGGTAGAACCTTTTTTTATCCCTGAAAAGGAAGAAATGGAAGCCTATTTCGAGTTTATGAAAAATGGGAATACCATTCTATTATTTCATAATAATCCGAAAGGGATGTTTGATCTCGAAATCGAACATATAGGAGCTGAAACTTATATAGGCAAGGATTTACGTGTAAGTGACACTCGTGGCACTAGTTATCGTGCTGATCTGCGTTCGTCTATCCGTCTTCAAACAAACGTACAAGATAAAATTCTACTAGAAGATGAAGCGGGCACACTCGCTTTCCAAAGGTCTATTGGAAAAGGGCAATTAATTGTATCTAATTCACCTGAATGGTTAACAAATGGCAGCATTTTAAGCGCTGATCATCTGCCTCTCATTTTATCTTTAATAAATGAAGAAGAACATACTAGTATCTTATATGATGAATTTGTACATGGAGTGCAAAACAGCTCCACCATTTTGACGTTGTATCCAAAATGGTTTTTACTTTTGCTGCTGCAAGGTGTGCTAATTGCCATTCTATGGTTAATCGCACGCGGAAAGCGATTTGGACCGATCTTTATCCCACGGGAAGAAAGCGTTCGATTTAGTGATGAAGGCATTCGAGCCCTGTCAGCATGGTACATAAGAGGAAGACGTTACCGTGAATCGTTATTATTTCAGGCTGATTATGTAAAGCTTTTGCTCCAGGAGCGATGGGGAATTCCGGTCAGTAAAGAATGGAAGGATCTTTCTGCTCCATTAGAACGAAAGTGGACAAATATATCCGCTCACGAGATTAATACATTTTTAAATGAGCTTATAACCATCTTGCAAAAAGAAAATGTAAACAAGCAAGAATACTTGCTATGGTCGAAAAAGCTTGATCGTTTAAGGAAAGAGGTGGAGGAATCTTGAAGACAGAAATAACAGCTTTATTAGAAAAATATGAGGAACGAATTTTAGGTCAACATACAAATCTTAGACTCCTGCTATCTGCTATTTTAGCAGGGGGGCATGTCCTTTTAGAAGGCGTGCCAGGTACAGGGAAAACACAAATGGTCAGAACACTCGCTAGCCTCCTTGGAGGGGACTTTAGCAGAATACAATTCACGCCTGACCTGCTTCCAAGTGATATTACAGGAAGCACGATTTATAATATGAAGGATAACACGTTTCAAACAATAAAGGGGCCAGTCTTTACGAATATTCTTTTAGCTGATGAAATCAACCGTACTCCAGCTAAGACGCAAGCAGCACTACTTGAAGCGATGGAGGAAAAGCAAGTAACGATACAAGGAGAAACCTATCCATTACCTGAGGTTTTTTTCGTTGTTGCCACACAGAACCCGATCGAGTTTGAAGGAACCTACCCATTGCCTGAAGCTCAGCAGGATCGTTTTCTGTTCAAGCTTCACATTGATTTTCCATCTTTTGAAGAGGAAAAAAATGTTTTAAAACAAGTAATTGAAAATAAATTGGCTCAACAAGCTCTTGAATCTCTTCTTGATATGGAAACTTTTGCAGCAATCAAGAAAAAAATTGAAAAAGTAACAATGGAAGATCAAGTGATCAATTATATTATGCAGTTGGTCAGAAAGACAAGGGAGACTGAATCGATTCGTTTCGGCGCGAGTACGAGAGCAGGCATTTCCATAGGTAAAGCTGCTCAAGCATGGGCATTCCTTTCTGGTCGTGAATATGTGACACCAGACGATGTTAAAATGGTTGCCAAACCGGCATTAAGACATCGGATTCAACTTTCCCCACATGTGGAATTGGAGGGATTGACTGTTGACCAAATCATTGAAGAGCTTGTGGGCTCGATTCCTGTTCCAAGGTAGAGGGGTTTTACCATCAAAACGTTTATTATGGCTTTTTACCCTCCTGTCTATTGCATTAATCGTCGTATCCATCTGGGACATATCTTGGATGTTCTTACTTACGGTAAATATACTCGTATTGATTGCAAGTCTATTCGATTTGATGTTTTCACCGAAAAAAAGGGAGCTATCTTTTAAAAGGATTGCTCCTGTCGAAATGGAAAGAGGCATTTCTTATCTAGTCCAAATTGAAATAAAAAATCACTCGCCATATTCTTTAGCGTTTCAGTTAATAGATGGCATACCCCAATCATTTATTCAGCAATTCCCGTTAAAAGGCAATGTTGTCGCGCGAACGAACGCTCTGGTTTCGTATGAAGTGGTTGCACCAATAAGGGGAGAATACGAGATTGATAAAATCTATTTTCGCTATACAAGTCTTATAGGTTTATGGGAAAAACAGCTAACGATCGAAAAGTCTGACACTTTGAAAGTCATTCCAGATTTAACAGAAACGAAGCAGTACTTGGAAAATGCGCAAAAATTTTTACTTTATGAAGGAGTGAAAATACGAAAGCAGCAAAGCGGTGTCGGTGAGTTTGCTAAAATTCGATCGTATGTCGTAGGCGATGATCCCCGTAATATAAACTGGAGGCAAACGGCAAAACTCCGAGAAGTGATGACTAATGAATATGAACCAGAGCATGGAAAGTATGTGACCATTTTAATTGATTGCGGCAGAATGATGGGAGCTGAACTGAAAAAAGGGAACCGTTTAGAAAAATCATTAGAGGCTGCCATCACCGTTGCAGCTGCAGCTCTTCAAAAAGGGGATTATGTGTCTGTACTAGCTTTTTCAAAGGAAGTTAAGGTGTTCGTTCCAGCTGCAAAAGGAATGGCGCACTTGCAAACCATTCTCCAAGCAGTATATAACATAGAAGTGGATGCAGCAGAATCGAATTACGCGGCTGTATTGCATTATTTAGAAACGATGCAAAAGAAGCGCAGTTTCATCCTATTATTTAGTGATGTCCGTACATTCCTGCATGAAGAAAGTGCGTTAACCTATTTAAAAAGGATTAGACAAAGACATTTATTCCTCATGATAGGGATTGAAGATACGACACTCCAGAAGAGAATACAGCTGCAGCCAGAAAATACACAAATGGCCATGATCAAAAGCATTGCCCAGCAGCAAATGCTTATTAAGAAAAAAGAAAAGGTCAAGTGGGAAAAACAAGGCCTCCAAATGATAGAGGCCCGGGAAGAAAAATTAGCAATAGCAGCAGTATCTTCCTATATTGAGGTTATGAATCGAAATTTGTTGTAGGTCTTATTTTCATGAGTAATAGCTTGCCAACCATCACATAGAGGAATAGACCGATAACAGTTATAAAAGCAACGATATATTTAGCTTCCAGTGAAATTGCTGCTGGGGTAATAAAACCTTCTATAATTCCAGCAATGACAAAGAGCGGAAGGGTACCGAGCAAAAGCTGGACAGATCGTTTCGCTTGCTGCTTTAATTGATACCCTCTTGAAAACTTGCCAGGGACAAAGAGCTTATAGCCCATTAATAGACCAGCACCGCCTGCAATAAAAATGGCTGTTAGCTCAATCATTCCATGAGGTACGATGTATGCCCAGAAATCATATGATTTCCCATGATGCCAAAATAGAGCAGCAAGTGCACCTACTATAATGCCGTTATAAATTAATAAATATACTGTCAAGAGCCCAAAAGTTATACCACCTGCAAATGCTAATATCGCCACTTGAATATTGTTTGTCATAATGCTTGCAGACATGAATGATGAATCTACTTCACCATCACTTGATCCTAATGCATTAGGATCTACACCTTGAGCAATCTCTGACGGCAGGATGGCATACATGTGCAGTGGATCATTAACAACGGATATAAAGCTTCCAGCAGCACCAAGTGTAAATAAAATCATAGCAGCAATGACAAACTTCCATTGCTCTACTAATAAACCAACAAATTTGGTACTAAAAAAATAACGAATCTGCTTTAAGCTTGATACTTGGTCTTTATATAATAGATTATGTGCTTTCGAAACTAAACCATTTAAGTATGGTGTCACTTCTTCGGTTGGAAAGTATGTCTGGCTGTATGATAGATTCTGTGCTGCCTTTTGATAAAGGCGATGGAACAGATCGATGTCTGCACCGGCAATCCGATTTCTCTTTTTATGGAGAGTAGTTACGAGTTGTTCAAGCTGCTTCCATTCTTCCCGATGCTGCTTAACAAATTGTTTCACATTCATGTTAACACCTTCTTAGGTTTGACTTTAAAATAAGGAGAATTTGTTTCTGTTCTCCTTATTATAGTAATTTTGTAGAAAAATAGAAACCGCTTTAGCGAAATTCAACGACAGAAGAGGGGTAAACCAAATGAATCAAGAGAATGTAGGGATTAAAACGCCTGAATTCGTTTCCCTTCAATTCCAGCTTGCAGGTTTGGGCAGTCGAACGGCTGCATTTATCATCGACCAATTGCTCTTAATAATTGTAGATATTTTAATCATCGTTGCTTTTTTCTTGTTTATGTACGGAACAGCAGATATTATGCTTTGGGAAATGAATTCACTTCCATTAGCCATTACAATTATTCTCATGTTTCTTATTAATTGGGGTTATTTTTTTGCCTTTGAGTTTTTTTCGGGTGGCAAAACAATTGGAAAAAAAATGATTGGTATTCGTGTTATACAGGATAACGGTCACAGTGTAACACTCCTTTCTAGCTTTATCCGAAATCTGCTCCGAATCATTGACTCTTTGCCAGCCAATTATTTTCTTGGGCTGATGATGATCTTTTTCCATTCAAAACATAAGCGGATTGGCGATCTTGTCGCAGGGACGATCGTTGTTCATGAGCGCAAAGCTAAAAAGAAAAGGAAACTTACTGGGATTGAGCGGGAAATTGAAAATAGAGGACTTATAAAAGAACGGCTGCATATAGAAGATTGGACCTTAAAGTCATTAGGCGCAAAAGAATGGAACTTGATTAAAACGTATTGCAGCCGGTTCACACAATTGCCTTTAGAAGAAAGAAATGAACTTACTATCCAAGTAGCTGAAATCCTCTTCAAAAAAGCTGGTCTTCAATTAGAGGGGAAAAGCGGGCGTGAAGTTGAAGATACTTTACTTATCCTGTACATGCTTTTAAAGGACGAATGGGAATTTGAGTTGTAGAATGGGTTTGGGAACATATGGCAGCTAATTGCAAAAGAGAAAAGGGACGAAACTGTAATTAATTTCGTTCCTTTTTTTGACTTTTGACTAGTTTAGCAAACTCTTAGACTTTCCTATCAGAACTTCTCTCCAAGTAATTACACAGCTTTTTTAGTACCACCCTAATGGAAACACAAGAAGTTATTATTCGTGTTCGTCACTTAATTTTTTTCATTTCCGCTGAGATCGCTGCTGTTAAACTATGCTCACCCTTAGCATCTAACCCTACTTCCCACATCATTATGCCGCCAAAGCCATTATCAAGTGCAAGCTTTGTTTTCCTTTGAATCGTTTCTTCTCCATTATAATAATAGGTTGTCCCATTCAAATTTACAGAATCTTTCCCTGCGTTGTCTGGATTGTTTTTTATAAGAGCATCATAGGAAACTTGTTTACTCTTTGGATCCTCAGGCTGTGCATAGAAAGGAACACCCAGAACAAGCTTTTCTTTCGATAGATTGTGTGTATCAAAAAGAGTAGTCCAATAATTTACGATCTTCTCGGTAAACGGATAAGGGGATAAATTTGCCGCATGATATCCGCCATCCCATTGGCCGTCATACGCCATAATGTTTACGTGATCAACATACTGAAACATTGTAGGTTCATACATAATAAATCCAAGTTCAGTCCCCGTTACACTGTGAATCTTCGAATGAACTGCAACGGAGAGTTCTTTTCCTTGCGGGTGAAGCTTTGCGCTTAATTCTTGGATAAATGCATGGAGGTTTACTGCATCTTCCTGTGAACGGGGATGCTCAAAATCAATATCAATTCCATCTAAATTCTCTGTTTCAGTTAATTTCATAAGTTCATTAACGAGCTTAGTTCTGGCGGCGGGGCTAGCAATTGCAGCTTTAAAATAAGCATATGACTCTCCGCCATTAATATGAAACCATCCACCAATTGCAAGTATTGCTTTTGTGCTATTTTGATGGGCTTTTGAGACCATTGTTCGTAAATGGTCCAAAGCAGTGTCACCATTTAGTAATACATTTCCATCTTTCGTCGGATGGGCAAATGAAAAGATCACATGGGTTAATTGATGGTAATTCGCCACAGATGGATCTCGAAAATCCTGAATATAGCCTATTAACATTTTTGTGGTTGATGGCTCTGGCATTGGCGGTGTCTTTTGTTCTAATTCCTTTGATGACTGAGGGTTTTGACCGATAGTTATTGAGTTTAACATATTATTTTTTGTAGAAAAAAGAGTCCCAGTGACAAATCCACCTAAAAAAAATAAGATGAACGCAAGCAGCAGATATAATTTTTTCATCAATTACTCCTTCTACGTAGTCATTTTACCCTAAAAGTGTAACAAAAAAGGGAAGGGGAGAGAGGTGGTAATTATAAGCAAAAAAGCTAAAAGAACGTAACTAGCGTTCTCTTAGCTTTTTTTTAACTTGGAAGGGTTATTTACTTTGTATAAAACAGGATCTCCTACAATAAATTTTTCTTCAACATCTTTGCCATTAGGTAATTTCTTCTTCACGATTTTCCCATCAAACTCAAGTTTTTCACCTGGTGCCAGTTCAAATTTTTTTAAGGTTTTTGAGTGAGCACACCAGGCAAGTCCAATTTCAATTGGATTTCCCTGTTCAATCACAACATTTTCAAGAACGACGACTTCATCATTTTCTTCATTGAAATGATTCCAGCTTAATGAAAACTGTTTAACCGTCGCTGTAAAATGCACCTTTTCCTCTGGCAATTCAATTTTAGTTTGTTTTTCTTTTTTCGGTTCCGTCTCTTTTTTATCTTTCTTATGTTTCGCAGTACTAGGCTGCTCGTTTTTTTTCACAGGTGCTGGGGATGGTTCATTAACGTCAGAGAATGTTACCTTCCCAAAGCTTGATGCCTGCATTTCCTTTAGATAAGCTGGATGTATACAGCTCAGATTCCCATCCTGGAATTCAACGATGATCGTATTAAATTCTCCACTTTGCCCGTACGTCTCATATCCTTTAATGGTAACAATGCGCTGATGATCTCTTTCCTTATACCAAAATTCCTTCTTCACTTCCTTTGTAGTTGATAATCCCCATTCACGAACCTTTTCAGCATAGTGTGACTCATCTATAAATTTTTCATATTCTCCCTTTGGCGGAAGATATGCAGTCCGGTTTGCATCTTCAATATGCGGTAATGTAATCGCCATCCTTACACATCCTTTCATTGTTATTGTATCATTTTTGGTGCAATATAAATAAAAAATCTGCCCCTTATTATAGAGACAGATCTGATTGATTAGATATTAATTTGAAGGTTCCATACCTGTCTCTGCCCATTCTTCCCGGGAAGGACCATACATTCCAGGTACTCTGAGCCCAGCTAGTCGCATTAAAACGGTCAATTGGCCTCTGTGATGAATTTGGTGTGAGTTCAGAACAGATAAGGTAAGACTTTTCGGCCATTTATCTCCATACATATCATCCAATTCATTTAAAGACTGATCTGTCCATTGTTTTTTCATCGCTGCAATCATATTTTCGCTTGCCGTCAGGTAGCTGTCAGCAATTTCATTAGCAGTTGCTGGTACTGCTGCATCATGCTCAGCAGCAATAAAATCTAGTCCTGTTCGGGAAAGCATCTCATGAATGGATGTAACAAGATGCCATGCAAGACTGCCTAATGAGCGGTATTCAGGGGTCGCTTTCAATGATAAAGATTTATCTGTTAGATGATCCAATAGCTTTTTCGTTAAATTTGCCTCATGGCTCCATTCATTTATAAATTCTTCAATTGTATGATACATTGGCTATTCCTCCTTAAATTGAATACAATTCCTTATTCTTCTTTTACATTTGAAATCCTTCTTATTCATAAGAATTTTAAATTTTATAAAATATTATTGTATGCAAATTGGCACACATAAAGTCATGTTCAATATTTCGATAAACAGTTTACTTTTTTTGAGAAAAGAGTAATACAGATCGTATATGTTAAAATATAATTGAAAGACTTCTAAGCAGAAAGGGTACAAAATGAACAAAACGATTGGAATATTAGCACACGTGGATGCTGGAAAAACAACTTTTTCTGAACAGCTTCTTTATCATACAAATAGTATTAAACATAGAGGAAGAGTCGATCATAAGGATGCCTTCCTTGATAGCCATGAAATCGAAAGACAGCGGGGTATCACCGTTTTTGCAGACCAAGCCATGTTCAGATATCGGGATTCCGACTATTATCTAATTGATACACCTGGTCACGTCGATTTTTCCCCTGAAATGGAGCGAGCCATTCAAGTAATGGATTATGCTATCGTTATTATCAGTGCGGTAGAAGGAATTGAAGGGCACACAGAGACGATTTGGGAGCTTCTAAGAAAATACGAAGTGCCAACATTTTTCTTTATTAACAAGACAGATCGTTTAGGAGCAGACGTTGAAGCAGTCCTTGAAGAGATTAGACTTAACTTAACAAAGGATATATTTGATATGACGAGTACCTTTAATGATGGTTTGATGGATGAGGAGCTCATTGAATTTGTGGCTGAGCGTAATGAGGATCTTTTAGAGCAGTACATGAAAACCGGCTATCAAAAGGATATATGGCTAAAAACTCTTCAAGAAATGATTAATCAAAATCAAGTTTTTCTCTGTTCAAGCGGATCAGCACTTCAGGATATTGGAATTGATTTTTTCCTCGAAGCATTTGATCAATTGACAGTGACTGCCTATGAATCTGAGGAAGCTTTTTCAGGCCGTGTCTATAAAATTCGCCATGATGAGAATGGAACAAGAATTTCTTTCATTAAGGCATTGAGTGGCAGGATAAAAATACGCGATGAGGTAACATACTGGAATGGTCAGAATGAGGTTTCAGAAAAAATCACACAAATACGTGTATATGGCGGACATAAATATAAAACAGTTGATCATGTGAAGGCAGGCGAACTTTTCGCTGTCACTGGGTTATCAATGTCAACTGTAGGGACTTGCTTTGGTGAAAAGGCAGAGGCAGCTAATTTTGAAATGGCTCCAACCTTAAAATCGAAAGTTATTTTCGAATCAACTGTAAATATAAAAGAGGCATTGCGCTTTTTCAAAATATTGGACGCAGAAGACCCTTCTTTACATGTCATTTGGGAAGAAAGTTTGCAGCAAATACATATCCATGTCATGGGGAGAATTCAGCTTGAAGTATTGGAGCAGATAGTTTTGGAACGATTTAAGTTAAAAGTTTCATTTGAAGAGCCGGAGATTCTTTACAAAGAAACAATCGAAACTGCTGTTATCGGATACGGACATTTTGAACCTTTGGGGCATTATGCTGAAGTTCACCTAAAATTGGAGCCTGGTGAACGAAATAGTGAATTAACCTTTTGTAATGCTTGTCATGCGGATGATTTGACTGTTGGGAATCAACATTTAATTGAACACCATCTTTTTGAAAGGGAGCACAATGGTCTTTTAACGGGCGCACCGCTAACTGATGTGAAAGTGACATTACTAACCGGTCAAGCCCATAATAAGCATACATCAGGCGGTGATTTTCGGGAGGCAACTTATCGGGCATTACGACAAGGCCTTGAAAAGGCATCAAACATTTTGCTGGAACCGATTTATCAGTTTAAAATCAAAGTAGACATCGATCAGATGGGCCGTGTGTTAGCAGATATTCAAACCGCATTTGGGAAAGTTAATTCACCGATAACGGAAGGGAAGAAGGCAATCTTAACAGGAACTGTACCAGTAGCAACCTTCATGACCTACAGCTCGAAGCTAGCCGCTTTCACACACGGAAAAGGGACGATAAGTCTTGTTTTTGCAGGCTATGAACATTGTCATAATGAAAAAGAGGTAATAAAAAAGAGTAGTTACGATAAGAATGCAGATCCAGCATACACTTCTTCCTCCATCTTTTGTTCGAAGGGACAGGGCTATTCAGTCCCGTGGGATGAAGCAGAAAAGGAAATGCACTGCTTATAAAAGGTCAAAAAAAGAGATTCACCATGATATGAATCACAATCCTTCATTTAGTTTAATGGTATTTTATTCACGAGAAACATTATCACTATTATTTATTATGCCATGAAACGAAGGAGAATTTGAATGAGTGAATTCATTAATAACCGTGAACAACATTCCACTAATCATACAGATCGTCTAACTATTTTAAGGC
This sequence comes from Cytobacillus sp., assembly GCF_032154635.1. Lineage (GTDB taxonomy): Bacteria > Bacillota > Bacilli > Bacillales > Cytobacillaceae > Cytobacillus. Next base: position 164,101 of record NZ_JALDXW010000005.1, read on the forward strand.
AACTATTTAAAGATCTTTACAACGGAAAAAATATAAAGGAAGTAAAAGCTCACTTTGATGCCTTTATCGGCAAAGTAGCTGTCGAGGAAATCGCTCAGCTTAAACATGAAGAAATGCTTGACAATGATTTACCTGCTGAGGAAATTCAGCGGTTATATTCCTTACATACAGAAATTTTTAGGGATTCAATAGAAGAGACTCCACGATCCAAACACCCAGAGAATGAACCAGGTCATCCAATTCATACATTTATTTTGGAGAATAAAGAAATTGATAAACTGATAAAAGAGAAAATTCAACCCCATTTTGAACTCTTTATTCAAGATGATTCTGAAGAAAATGTCTACCAATTACTAGAAGATTGCAATCTTTTACTAGATATTGATAAGCACTATAGTCGAAAGGAAAATTTAATATTTCCCTATTTAGAAAAGTACGGCATTTATGGTCCTACGAACAATATGTGGAGAATTGATGATTTCATCCGAGATTCCATTAAAGAAGCAAAGCAAAAATTAACAAATTATGATGGGGATAAGCAGGGTGTTGCAGGAGTCATTAATTTTATTATTCAAGAAGTCGTAAATATGATTTATCGGGAAGAGAATATCCTGTTCCCAATGGCCCTGCAGAACTTAACAGAGGATGAATGGGTAAAAATTGCCCGTGAAAGTGATGAGATTGGCTTTTGTTTAACATGCCCTGCTGGAGAGTGGAAGCCGGAAAGAAATGAAATGAGCGAAAAAGCAATCTTTGATGGATTTATAAAAATGGAAACAGGCCAATTATCCTTAAAACAGCTGGAGCTGCTTCTAAATCATCTTCCTGTTGATATTACATTTATTGACCATGATGATGTGGTTCGCTACTTCTCACATGGTAAAGAAAGAATCTTTGCCCGTACTAAAGCTGTCATTGGGCGCACTGTCCAAAATTGTCATCCGCCACGAAGCGTTCATGTAGTAGAGGATCTATTAGCAGACTTTAAATCCGGCAGAAAGGACGATGAGGATTTCTATATTAGATTCCGCGATAAATATGTATACATTCGCTATTTTGCTGTCCGCGATGAAAACGGTGAATATGTAGGTACACTCGAATTTACGCAAAATATTGACCCGATTCAGGCAATTAATGGGGAAAAACGAATTTTATTGTAGCAAAAAT
>NZ_JALDXW010000068.1:0-11407 GCF_032154635.1 Cytobacillus sp.
TTTTTTGCCTATTACATAATATCCTTTTATTTCCCAGGAAAGGACAGCTTCTTTCGACAAAATCTGTTAGGGTCCTAAATTGGAGATCGATGCTTCGCATTCACAAATAGAATATGTAATAATAAGGAAGAAATACATATTAGATACGGAGGGGTATTTATGAATTTAAATCAATGGTTTGAAAAGGGCTTGACAGCTGAACAATATATTTCTGGAATGAATGTCAATCAAGCGGGGATGAATCAGATTCTAGAACGCTTTTCATTATCACCTGAAGAAAGAGAAAGGTTTGCTCCATTAAAGGGAAAGGGATTAAAGGCCATTGCCTTATCAGAGGATTGGTGTGGAGATGCGCTTTTAAATAACCCAATTTTGTTAAAAATTGCTGATGAAATTGAAATGGATGTGCGATTTTTATTGAGAGATCAAAATCTTGAATTGATGGATCAATATTTAACAAATGGAACATCACGTGCGATTCCTATCTATATTTTTATCAATAAGGACGGAGAAGAGCTAGCAGTATGGGGACCGAGAGCGAAGCAGCTTCAGGATCTCGTTGATCAAGAACGTGGTAAGCTCCCTTCACAGGATGACCCTGAATTCACAGATAAACAAAAGGCCATGTACAAAAATTTAGTAAAATCTTATCAGGTCGATGAAAACTTGTGGCATGCAGTAGCAAATAGTATTTGGGATAAATTAAGAGGCTAAATCAATGTGAGGTGTATGTTCGTTGGCCTGGAAACAAAATGAATTGACGGAGATGCTAAATATCTCTTCCCCCATTTTTCAAGCACCGATGGCAGGAGGAATCACAACACCTGAATTAATAAGTGAAACATCAAATTGCGGCGGTCTGGGAAATCTTGGCGCAGGGTATATGAGCTCTGAGGAAATTAGGGAAGCAATCAAACAGATTAGAAGGTTAACAGATAAGCCTTTCGGAGTGAATTTATTTATTCCTAATGAAAGGGAAGACCATGTAGATAAAAAAGAATTAACAGCAATGATAGACTATTTACTTCAATATGGAAAAGAACTAGGAGTCGAAATTCCAGTCAGCACTCAAGTGAAAAACTACAAGTCTTTATATGAAAATCAAATAGAGGAAATTCTCAGAGAAAAGGTGCCCGTCGTAAGCTTTACGTTTGGCATTCCAGACAAAGCGGTTATGACGGAGCTAAGGAAGCAGGGCTCTATTATGATCGGGACGGCCACAAATGTAAAGGAAGCTGTTGAACTTGAAGAGAGCGGAGTAGATATCATTGTGGCACAGGGAAGTGAAGCAGGTGGACACCGTGGAACCTTTCATAAAGAAGAAACCGGACTAATCGGTTCGATAGCACTCATTCCTCAAGTGGCCGACGCGGTTCGCACGCCTGTTGTTGCAGCTGGAGGGATCATGGACGCACGAGGGATTACTGCTGCAATGGCTTTAGGAGCAAAAGGTGTTCAGCTCGGAACAGCTTTTCTCACATGCAAGGAGAGTGGGGCCGCAGAGATTTATAAGCAAACTCTCTTGAATAGCACGGAAGAACAAACTACCTTTACAAAGGCATTTTCCGGAAAACTTGCTCGAGGAATCAGTAATCGATTTATTCAAGAGATGGCTGATCAAACGACTAAGCCATTTCCGCTTCAAAATGATTTGACAACCTCTATTAGAAGGAAGGCTGCCATGCTTAACCAGAAGGACTTCATGTCTCTATGGGCAGGGCAAGGGGTAAGAATGGTGAAGGAAACAACAGTCAAACAATTGATGAAGGAACTTATACTAGGAAAATGAAAAAGGAGCAGCCGCTTTGGCTACTCCTCATTTTGTATATTACTTTTCAGACAATACTTTTGTAAGACTTGGGACAATTTGTTTCTTACGGGATACAACGCCTCTTAATAGCGCACTGTTGTTTTCAAGTGTTACATTATAAGCTTCCTCTACTGCCTTCGTTTCGTTACCAATGGCGATGACAACAGAATCACTGTTAAGGATATCTGTTAAAACAAATAGGAATAAATCTAATCCTTTCTTATTCACTGCATCTGAAAGAATTGATTCAAGTTCATCTTTACGGCTTAATACATCATTTAAATCAATTGCATTTACTTGAGCAATCTCCGTTTTGAAGCTGCCCATTTGGAATTCTTTTGCATCAAGTGAAATGAGCTCTTCAAGTGACTTGTCGCTAAGGTCAGCACCTGCTTTTAGCATAGCTAACCCGTACTCCTCTGCATTCACACCAGCGATTTCCGCAAGCTCACGAGCAGCAGCCACGTCTTCTTCTGTACATGTTGGTGACTTGAATAGAAGGGAATCAGAGATGATAGCTGAAAGCATTAATCCAGCAGTCTCTTTACTAATTTCTACTCCATTTTCTTTATACATCTTTTTCAAAATGGTTGCCGTACAGCCAACTGGCTCTGCACGATAATATAATGGATCATTTGTCTCAAAGTTTGCAATGCGATGATGGTCAATCACTTCAAGAATCTTCACATTACGAATGTCATCTGCACTTTGCTGGAATTCATTGTGATCCACGAGAATGACTTCGTTAACTTCATTAGAAACGGCCTCAACGAAACGAGGTGCCTCCTTTTTGAAGTATTCTAAAGCATAGTTTGTTTCTCCGTTTATTTGTCCTAAGCGAATAGGCTCTGCATCGAAGCCTAGTTTCGTTTTTAATTCCGCATAAGCAATGGCTGAACAAATGGAATCTGTGTCAGGGTTTTTATGGCCGAATACAAATACTTTTGACATAATCCTTCTCCTTGATTAAATAGAATAGGGCAAAAAAGCCTGTAGTTATTTTACCATATATACAGGACTAGAAAAAATCAACTTTATTTATTCTTTGAGAAAAACTTAATGGGCAATTGAAAAACTATACTTGGATTGGTAAAACGTTTTTGGGTTATTTGTGTAATAATCGCTGTATTCATTTATGGACTCAAGTTTTCTAATAAATGTAATTATCGGTCGCCAAAACACATTTAATGACCTATATTTTCCAATAAATGTAATAATAGGTCACTAAAACACATTTACGGACCTGATTTTTCTAATAAGTGTAATTTCTGGTCGCTAAAATTCATTATGAACCTCAGACGGACAAACAATTTACTTTATTTAAAAATAAAGGGGAAGTATAAGCAGGTGGAGAAAAGAAATAGATAATTAGTTTTTACCCAATTGGAGCGCCTAGCCCCTCTGAAGTCTAAGCCATGCCCTATCAAAAAGGAAAAGAGTCGTTTTTCTGTGAGGCAGGACTTATGCTGGCGGATGCTGACCATGGCGCTTCCGCTTTTAGATAAGGAGGACAAGAGATGGGAAGCATTGCAGTTATTTCAGATATTCATGGAAACGTTACTGCCTTAGAAGCAGTATTTGAAAATATTAAAAATCGGGGAATACATACAATCATTTGTTTAGGTGATTTAATCGGAAAAGGGCCAAATTCACAAAAGTCGGTCGAACGGATTAGAGAAGTATGTGACGTAGTCCTCTTAGGAAATTGGGATGATTTTATTCAAAAGCCAGTTGAGTTTGAAGAGGTTAAGTGGCATCAGGAACAGTTAAGTGAGGATTCCTTGGCCTATTTAGGAACACTTCCCTTTCACTATGATTTTTATATGAGCGGCAAGTATGTCCGGCTTTATCACGCTTCTGCAAAAAGTATTTATCATCGGGTCGTTCCAATGAAAGATTCGTATGAAGAAAAACTAGCGATGTTTGAAAACACAGAGTGGATCGTCGGAAATAAAGAAGGAAAAGTCCCAGATGTTGTTGGGTATGGGGATATTCATGCTGCGTTAATTGAACCTATTCATCCATATAAAACTTTGTTCAATTGTGGAAGCGTTGGGAACTCTCTAGATATTCCCCAAGCAACATATGCCATCCTGCATGGGGAATACTTATCAGCTGACCCAGCTCCTTTTTCAATTGAAATTGTTCGTGTCCCTTATGATGTCGAAAAGGAATTAGCGATTGCGGAAGAGATGGGTTTACCGAATTGGGAAGCCTATGCATTTGAGCTGCGGGAAGCCAAATACCGCGGGGGATTTAAGTCAAAGAAATAAGAAAACCCGAGTATTGGCTAGTCCAATATTCGGGAATTATACGCACTGCCTTTTATATTCGATTAATCTTTGGCGGGATGCGGTCATCTTTCAGGCTTTTGTCATTAATTTTTGGCTCTATATGATGAATAAAATTGTTAATATTGGATCGGTGGAGAAAAATTAATAATAAAAGAAAGATAGAAAATATAAGTTCGTATTCTAGACCCGGCGTGAAAAATGAGTAAAATAGCAGCGTAAGTCCAACAGTAATGGATCCGTAAAAAACATACTTAGTCACAAAGATAACAAAGATAAAAGCGAGATAAGCAGCTAAAAACATCCAGATGTTCGTCACAAGCAGGACACCGGCAGTTGTCGCGATAGCTTTTCCGCCGCGGAAGCCTGCAAAAATTGGAAAACAATGACCGACGACAGCGATAAGTCCCGGTAATAGCGGGTCAATGTCTACTTCCATTAAAGCAGGAAGTAAGGCAGCTATTACCCCTTTACTGACATCAACGAGCAGCACGACGATGGCGGCCTTTTTTCCAAGCACCCTTAGGGTGTTCGTTGCTCCAGGATTGTTGCTTCCATGTTCTCGGATATCTATATTAAATGCATACTTGCCTACAAGAAGTGCCGTGGGGATCGAACCAACTAAATAAGCCATTAGAAAAAGTAATAAAGTCATCCTATCATCCTTTTTTAGAGTAAGTATATAATTGTTGATCTGAAAATTGTCTAGCACAAGTGCATCATCTGCATTTGTACGGCGATGTTCAAGGCACTTGCGTTTTTCTATAATTAGCTTCATTTTACCATGTTGTGGGTGAAGTGGGTGCATTATAAAAATTGGAAGTATAATAGAAAGTAAATATTAGTATTAGAGGTGTACCTATGTTGGTAGCTATTATTTTAGTTATTATTTTGACGGCGCTTGCAGGTGTATTCACCATTGTTTTTATGAAAAAAGGAGATGAGAAGTATGGAAGCTCCTCTAAAAGAAATACAACCAATCTTTCATTAATATATATTATTGTCATCATCCTATCATTCGTTGCATTAGGTTTTTATATTTGGTTTAATTGAATTGGATAAAAGGTAAGGATAACTATGAATAATATATGATAGAAACGCTTAGGAATAAATAATCTTCCGGGCGTTTTTTACTGTTTGAAAGGACCGCGCAAAAAAATTAATAAAAAAACGACTTTCAGTGTAGGGATACAGTCTCTTTTCTTCGTCTATTAGGGTGGAAGCTATAAGAAAGGGGGGGAGAGAGATTAGCGACCAAGTTCTTATCCAAAAAGTGAAGAGCGGCAATGACCATGCCTTTCGCTTACTGGTTGAAAAGTATCGCAATGATTTGTTCCGGACGATTTTTGCTGTATTAAGAGATCAGAAAGAAGCGGAAGATGCCGCACAAGAAGTGTTTTTAAAGATCTATACCTCTCTCCCCCAATATGAGGATCAAGGCTTTAAAACATGGATAACTAGAATAGCCGTCAATCACGCGATTGATGTAAAGAGAAAGCGTGATCGAAGGCAGGAAGATACGCTGGAAACAGTAGAGTATGATTATCAGGTAAGCCAAGGTGAAAGTGTAGAAGCTGAGGTTATTAATAAAGAAAGGCGGACACTTGTACACCAAAAGCTAAATGAGCTGCCTGCAAATTATCGCAGTGTGATCTATGATTTTTATATAGCTGAAAAAAGCTATCAGCAAATGGCTGAGGAACAAAATGTTGGAATCAAGACGATAGAGACGAAGCTTTACCGTGCCCGTCTATGGATGAAAAAGCATTGGAAGGAGGACGACTTTTCATGATGCATTATTCAGAGCAAGAGTGGATGAAATATGTGAAGAATGAATTGGATAAGGATGTCCGGGAGGAGTATGAGAATCATCTTTATAGCTGTGACCAATGTTTGGATAGTTATCTTAAGGCGGTAGAAGCGGAGGAAGCAGAGTTACCGATGATTTCTAATGAGGCTGATTTTACAAATTTGGTCATGGCTCAAATTGCAGATGCAAAGTTGGAGCCATCGAAAAGGCCGCAGATAGGAAAAAAGAAAAAGTCGATCTACCAATCAGCCTTTTTCCATTATGCGATTGCAGCAGCAGTGACGATCCTATTAATGACTACAGGTGTGTTTCAGTCAATTACACAATATGCTGAAAATGTGCAGAATCCTAATATTCAGGAAGAACCATCATTGACACAAAGTCTCGTTGATAAAACCTTTGCGTGGATGGATTCCTTAGAAATGAAACATAAGGAGGCAGGCAAATAACAATGAAAAATCCAATTATTGCATTTTTATTGGCGTTTTTTCCTGGAGGAGGGCTGCTCTATTTAGGGAAAATTTTACGGGGAATTGCCTATATGTTCGGGGAATTTTTCCTAATTGCCGCATTCTTTTTAGCATTTGCAAGCGGAGAAGGAGATTTTGGAATAGCGATCTTTACCCTAGGAGTGATACTCTATATTATTAATTTAGTTGATACAGGCATTAGTGCATCTAAGCTTCTTCAAAATAAAAAGCTGATTGCAGAACCAAGTGCGGTAACTGGTAATGATTTTGAGTATGAAAGATTTCGAACACTTCTCTTATCATTTATTCCGGGAATTGGACATTTTCAGCTAGGATTAATGAATCGTGGTATGACATTGCTGACTTCATTTCTTGGTTTAGGTGTAATGGTTCTGTTTGTTACGGCGTTAACTCATCGTGGTGAATTTTTAGTATTTCTGGCAATATTGCCAGTTATTTGGGTATATGGCTTCTTCGATGCCATGCAGCAATTGAATCGCAAACAGCAAGGAGAAACACTTATTGACCGTACAATCCTTGATGATTTTGAAACACGAAGAGAGGATGGCAAGAAAAGCAAATCCATTGCGACCTTCCTGTCGATTTTCCCGGGGGCTGGCCATCTATATCTTGGACTGCAGCGCCGTGGAATTCAATTAATGGCAGCGTTTCTATTCTCGATCTATATATTAGATGTATTGCGTTTAGGAATCTTCCTGTTTTTAATTCCTATCATTTGGTTCTATAGCTTTTTTGATGGGCTGCAAAAAGCTTCTAAATATGGTGACGAGCCAATGGACGATACACCGATTATTTCGTATTTTATTAATCAGCAAAAGTGGATTGGCATCGGGCTTGTGCTGGTTGGATTATATTATTTAACAACGAGCATTTTGCTGCCAGTCATTTCTCCAATGCTTTATGACATGATCAATATTGATATCAGGTTTTGGTTTGATCACTACTTCCAAACAGGTGTTGTTTGTATTCTCTTAATTGGCGGGGGCTTGAAGCTTTTATTTGGCAAGCGGGAGAAAGAAGTTGAATTGCAGGATGAGTAGGATGATGAACTTAAGCAGGTTATTTAAATATAGAAAGGCGGGAATATCATGAGGACATGGCGTGTCGGGACGTTTTCTATGGGGGCTTCGCTCCTTTTTCTCGGTATTTTCCTTCTATTATCACAATTTTTTGGTATGAACCTTATGCATATAATGATTTCCTGGTGGCCAATCATACTGGTTGTTCTCGGGAGTGAAATATTACTTTTCTTATTTCTATCAAGGCAGGAGAAGCCATTTTTAAAATATGACTTTCTAAGCATTTTCTTTGTTGGTATTCTCGGTACAGTTGGTATTGGCTTTGCATTACTTAGTACAACAGGCGTTATAGACAAGATGGATAATGTGCTAAAACGAGAAGAGAGAACGATGGACCTCCCAGCTTTAGAAAAGAAGCTGAGCGAAGGAATTCAAAGAGTAGTAGTAGAAACAGGACGCTATCCAATAACGATTGAAGGTACATCAGCAAAAGAAATTACAATGTTTGGGACATATCGAGCTTTATTAGGGAAAGAGGAAAAGCTATTAGCGAATGCAGAGGATTATGTATCGATTCATGAGAAGGGCGACACAATTTACGTAAAAGTAAAGGGACTGCCAACCGAGATGGCTGGACCTTTTGATAGACACGGAGATCTGTCTGCCACACTCCTCATTCCGAATGATGTAAAGCTTGAAGTAAATGCGAATGATAATTCAATTACCCTTAAGCCGCGTACGCTTATTAGCGACTGGACCATTGATCAAGCCTCTCACCTGTCCGTACAGCTTCAGAATAGCAGTGATGTAAAAGTGACTGCGACAGACATACAGGACTTAGAAGGCAATCGTGAAAAATGGGAGATTACAGAGGAAAAGCAGAACGAGCATCCATATGAAGAGGCCACCATTAAGCTTGCGACATTCCAAACAGGAAAAGGTGATCATAGCCTTACAATAACGAATAGCTATCAGTTGAGCTTTAGTACGGTTGATTAATAAAAAATAGAGGTGTACCCGGATGAAGATTCGGGTATTTTTCTGTCTAGCGCAAGCAGCCTGCCCCCTCGAGGTCACAAGTCAATCCTCTCGGAAAGGAAAAGAACACCTTTCCAAGAGTCTTGCCTTAAGCTATGCCTAACGGGTGTTCAAGGCGCTTCCACATTTATATAGTGAATGGATAGGGGGATTTAGGGTATAATTCACTTTATGGTCAAATAGCATAAAAATTGATAAGTTCAATCCATTTAGTTATGATGTTAAATGATGGGAAAACGGAAATGAAGCAAAACATTAAGATGAGTAATAGGATGATGGGCGATGAAAAGAGCAAGAATAATTTATAATCCAACTTCAGGCAGAGAGCTATTTAAGAAGCATTTACCAGAAGTTTTGCAAAGATTAGAGATCGCGGGATATGAAGCTTCCTGTCATGCAACGACATGTGAAGGGGATGCGACACAGGCAGCTCGTGTTGCGGTAGAACGCAGGTACGATCTTGTAATTGCAGCAGGCGGAGATGGGACGATTAATGAGGTCGTCAATGGACTGGCTGAACAAGAATATCGTCCGAAGCTGGGGATTATTCCAACTGGAACGACAAATGACTTTGCGAGAGCTCTCCATATCCCTAGGGATGTTGTAGCAGCCACAGAAATTATTGTTCAGGGTGACACGATTCCTGTTGATATTGGGCGTATTAATGACAAATATTTTATTAATATTGCTGGCGGCGGACGGCTGACAGAATTAACATACGAAGTGCCAAGCAAGCTGAAAACGATGATTGGCCAGCTCGCATATTATTTAAAGGGAATCGAAATGCTGCCATCTATTCGTTCGACAGAAGTAAGCATTGAGTATGATGGAAAGCTATTTGAAGGAGAGGCAATGCTTTTCCTCGTTGGCTTAACGAACTCTGTCGGAGGTTTTGAAAAACTAGCACCTGATTCATCGATTAATGATGGGCTATTCTCTTTATTAATATTGAAAAAAACAAACCTTGCTGATTTTATTCGTATTGCGACATTAGCGATACGCGGGGAGCATGTAAATGATCCACATGTTATCTACACCCAGGCAAACCGAATTAAAGTACATTCCAATGAAAAGGTACAGCTGAATTTGGACGGTGAATTTGGCGGACTGCTGCCTGCAGAATTTGTGAATCTGTACAGGCACCTAAATGTCTTTGTTCCGATTAATAAAATTCGTGAACAAGATTTACCTGATGAATGGAGAAAAGAAGAGGCTCGCTCCGAGTAGGAGCGGGCTTTTCCTTTGGAATGGCAAAACCAATGGGGTCTTGAGGAACTCGAAGTTTAATTGGACAAATAAACTGCTTCGTAAGGATAATTTAAGATAATAATGCAAAATTATGCTTTTATTTTGCAATAGCCAAATTTTATTTGCAAAAATGCCTCTAATAAATAGGGAGGAATCTGAGCCGCATTTCGTATTCCTGCTCAATTTATGATACACTTTCACTAGTCATTCATCAGCAAAGGAAGAAAAAAATGAATAAAACCTTACCAGTTCAAAAAAATGATTATATAGATGTTGTATTTGAAGATTTAACCCATGAAGGAGCAGGTGTAGCAAAGGTTGACGGCTATCCATTATTCGTACCGAATGGCCTTCCGGGAGAAAAAGCAAAGATCAAAGTTATTAAAGCGAATAAAGGCTATGGCTTTGGCCGGCTCATTGAAACGTACGAGGAAAGTCCTTATCGTGTGGAGGCACCATGCCCTATTTACAAAGAATGCGGAGGCTGCCAGCTTCAGCATCTAAGCTATGAGGGACAGCTGAAGGCAAAAGAAAAGCAAGTGAGAGATGTGTTGACTCGCATTGGCAAGCTTGAGAATGTGAAGGTTCATCCAGTGCTTGGCATGCAGAACCCATGGCGATACCGCAACAAAGCACAAGTTCCTGTTGGTGAGCATGAAGGCGGTTTAATCGGCGGATTTTATCAGCAGCGCACCCATCAAATTATCGATATGAAAGAATGTATTATCCAACAGGAAAAAAATGATGAGGTCGTCCAAGCAGTAAAAGAAATTTGCAGCCGCTATGGTGTCCGAGCCTATGATGAAGTTCGAAATAAAGGAGACCTGCGTCACATAATGGCCCGCTACGGACTTGTAACTGGGGAAGTAATGATTGTCCTTGTCACAAGAACAAAGGATTTGCCGCATAAAAACAAGATCATTGAAGAAATTGCTTCCCGCATCCAAGGGGTTCAATCGATTTGTCAAAATGTAAACTCGAAAAAAACAAATGTCATCTTTGGTAACGAAACAAAAGTCCTCTGGGGAGAAGAAGTCATTTACGACTTCATCGGGGATATTAAATTTGCAATTTCTGCGCGTTCCTTCTATCAGGTCAATCCAGAGCAAACCAAAGTATTATACGAAAAAGCACTGGAATATGCTGATCTAAGCGGAGAAGAAAACGTTATCGACGCCTACTGCGGGATCGGAACGATCTCCCTATTCCTCGCACAAAAAGCAAAAAAAGTATTCGGCGTCGAAATCGTACCAGAAGCCATTGAGGATGCAAAAAGAAATGCAGCACTTAACGGGATCAAGAATGCTGACTTTGCTGCTGGAGAAGCGGAAACGGTTATTCCTAGGTGGTACAAGGAAGGCAACAGCGCAGACGTCCTAGTTGTTGATCCGCCACGAAAAGGCTGTGATGAAGCCCTTTTGCAAACGATTATGGAAATGAAGCCTAAGAAGGTTGTATATGTTAGCTGTAATCCTGGGACACTGGCAAGGGATTTAAGGATATTGGAGGATGGCGGATATCAAACGGTTGAGGTCCAGCCAGTGGATATGTTTCCGATGACGATGCATGTGGAAGCGGTGGCTTGGCTGGAGTTTACTGATCGATAACTTTCATAAATGCAATTAAAGTGCAGCGTATTTTGTTTTATTCAATTGCAGCAGGTTAAAAAGGCGATTTCCGATCGTAAATATGGAAATCGC
>NZ_JALDXW010000006.1:0-165266 GCF_032154635.1 Cytobacillus sp.
AGGGTGTAGGTCGGGTAACCGGCGCGAGGGTTCAAATCCCTCCTTCTCCGCCATATGCTGGCCCCTTGGTCAAGCGGTTAAGACACCGCCCTTTCACGGCGGTAACACGGGTTCGAATCCCGTAGGGGTCATAACAAAAAGCTGTCAACTATAAGTTGGCAGCTTTTTGTTCGTCCATTAGGATTTTTAAAAGACCAAATGCGCGATAACTTTCGGCAAATGTTAGATAAAACAAAAATGTTGCTCGATAAACTCAATAACATGCTAGATAAAATAAAAAAATTGCTTGATAATTGCCAGCACCTCCCATAATAAATCGAAATGCAAGCGTTACATTCAGTATAAGCTAGATTTATATCGAAAATATGCTTATAAATACGAAAAGGTTACTATGTCTGGCAACAAATAGCTAATCGAACTTAACATCTCTTTCCTCTAGCCGTTTTCCTGGATTGTTCAAGTCAATATTAGATGTAATTCCAGTAGAGGGTCCCCTGAATAAATCTCCAACTGCAAGTATTTTTCCATCTGGTGCTTCAAATAAAGGAGTTTTTATCTCATTTTTAGCTGCTTCATGAATTAAGTACTCTTCCTCTTTATTACTCATCGCGCTATTCCACCTTTCTTAAAAATTTCACTTGTCTTAGTTTGTCTGCAACTAGTTGATTTTATGTCGAATTCAGGTGAATGGGTTAGAATCCGCCCACTTTATATCCATTCATTTCAGTTATTGTCATTAAATTTAGTAGGTGTATACAAGGTTAATTTTATAATCAAACGAATATATTCATGAAGATCAATAAAAAGCTATATGGGAGAAGGGCGTAATGAATATTGTAACTGATTATGAAATGCACTTATTTCATGAGGGAACACTGTATGAGAGTGATCGTCTCTTTGGTGCACACTTGATTAGGGAAAATGAAAGAACACATACGCGTTTTTGTGTTTGGGCTCCAAACGCCCAATCTGTCAGATTAGTTGGAAATTTTAATGACTGGAATGGAGAACGCTTTCAGTTACATAGAGTAAATAATGAAGGGATTTGGTGCATTCTTGTAAAAAGGGATATGCAGGGATGCATATATAAATATGAGGTTATTACACAAGATGGCAGAAGGCTATTAAAAGCTGATCCTTTTAGCTTCTTTTCAGAGGTAAGACCGGGAACGGCCTCTATTGTATACTCGTTAGAAGGCTATGAATGGAATGACTGCGAGTGGCTAAAGAAAAGGCGGGAAAGGAACCATCTTGCAGAACCAATGGCAATCTATGAAGTACATATGGGGTCGTGGAGGAGACGTGAGGATGGGAGCTTTTTAACTTATAAAGAGCTAGCTGCGGAATTAATCCCATATGTAAAGGAGCTTGGATTCACCCATATTGAGTTATTGCCCGTAACTGAGCACCCGCTCGACGAATCATGGGGCTATCAGGGGACTGGATATTATTCAGTGACAAGCAGATATGGAACACCAAAGGAATTTATGCATTTCGTTGATCAATGTCATCAACAGGGAATAGGAGTGATCCTAGATTGGGTTCCCGGTCACTTTTGTAGGGATAAGCATGGATTGTTTCAATTTGATGGTTCATCTCTATATGAATATGAAACACATGCTGACAGAGAAAATGTAGTATGGGGTACAGCAAATTTTGATCTGGGAAAAAAAGAAGTTCATAGTTTCCTTATTTCGAATGCACGATTTTGGATGGAGTATTACCATATGGATGGTCTTCGAATCGATGCGGTTTCTAATATTCTTTACTGGCCAAATCGCTATGGAGAGAACAACCCATATGGAACTCGATTTTTAAAAAAGCTAAATCAGACGGTACTAACGTATGATCCCTCATTCATGCTTATGGCAGAAGACTCGACAGCTTGGCCAGGAGTTACTTTTCCAGTGCAATATGGAGGGCTGGGTTTCAATTATAAATGGAATATGGGGTGGATGAACGACATTCTAACATATATGGAAGCATCTCCAGATCAGCGTAAGCATCTTCATGGAAAGATTACTTTTTCACTACTCTATGCTTTTACAGAAAACTTTGTTCTTCCGCTTTCCCATGATGAAGTGGTTCATGGGAAAAAATCATTATTAAATAAAATGCCCGGTGATTACTGGCAAAAGTTTGCACAATATCGCCTGCTGCTAGGCTTAATGATGGCACATCCAGGGAAAAAGTTACTTTTCATGGGATTTGAGCTTGGCCAGTTCGATGAATGGAAGGACCAATCACAACTTGACTGGAACCTACTTGATTATGCCATGCATCAAAAGTTGAATGTCTATGTAAAAAAGCTGCTCTCATTGTATAAACGATCCAAACCGCTTCATGAATTAGATTCCCTAAGTAAAGGCTTTGAATGGATTGATGTACATAACCATCAGCAATCAATTTTTTCCTTTATAAGGAAGGGGAAAGCAGAAAAGGATCAGCTTGTAGTTGTTTGTAATTTCACGGAATGTGCGTATCATAACTACCAGATTGGCGTACCACAAGAAGGCTTCTACCAAGAAGTATTTAATAGTGATCAGGATCAATTTGGCGGCTCTCATTTAATTAATACCTATCAGATAAAAGCAGAACATATTGCATTCCATGGAAAACCATTTTCTTTGAAAATGACCATTCCTCCATTTGGAATATCCATATTATGTCCTGTTAATCAAGGAAAGGTGAGGAATATAAATGGGCAAGAAAAAGTGCGTAGCCATGCTATTAGCTGGTGGAAAAGGAAGCAGGCTTCACTCATTGACGAAGAACTTAGCTAAGCCTGCCGTTCCATTTGGAGGAAAATATCGAATTATCGATTTTACCTTGAGTAATTGTACGAATTCTGGCATTGATACGGTCGGTGTTCTTACTCAGTATCAGCCTCTCATATTAAATTCCTATATTGGCATTGGAAGTGCATGGGATTTAGACCGAAGAAATGGCGGAGTGACGGTACTTCCGCCGTACAGTGAATCATCTGAAGTAAAGTGGTATAACGGAACAGCTAGTGCCATTTATCAAAATTTAAATTTTTTAATGCAGTATGATCCTGAATATGTATTGATTTTGTCAGGTGACCATATATATAAAATGGATTATGAGTGCATGCTTGAATACCATATCGAAAAAGATGCAGATGTCTCAATTTCTGTTATTGAAGTTCCGTGGGAGGAAGCAAACAGGTTTGGTATTATGAATACGAATGCGGAGATGAGAATTATTGATTTTGTAGAAAAGCCAGATGCTCCAATAAACAACCTTGCTTCCATGGGGATCTATATTTTTAATTGGTCCGTATTAAAGGAATATTTAAAGAAGGATAATGAAGAGTCGACTTCAAGCCATGATTTCGGAAAAGATGTGATTCCACTGCTGTTAAAGGAAGATAAGAGGCTATTTGCCTATCCGTTTAAGGGATATTGGAAGGATGTAGGTACGGTACAAAGTCTATGGGAAGCAAATATGGATCTATTGAATGAAGAATGTGAATTGAATGTATTTGATTACGACTGGCGTATTTATTCGGTTAACCGAAATCACCCGCCTCAATATATTTCACCGCTCGCAAACATAGAGGAGTCATTAATCAATGAAGGGTGCATGATTGAGGGGGATATTGAGAGGTCTGTTCTTTTTCAAGGGGTATCTGTCGGAAAGGGTTCATTTATTCGTGAAACGGTTGTCATGCCTAATGCACAAATCGGTCAAAATGTTTTCATTGAAAATGCTATTATCCCAACAAATATGGTTATCCCAGATGGAACGGTAGTAAGGAAATCGAAAGAAATTATACTCCTATCAGACGAAATGCTTGAGGAGATCATGCAGATTAATAGAATGGTTTAGTTTGTTTGTCGAGGATAAGCAAGTCTAATAAGGAGGAGAAAATTTGAATAAACGGGTTCTAGGTGTAATTGATGCGACTACCTATCATGAAGGGCTCAAGGAGCTAATGATCCACCGTTCACTTGCAGCTATTCCTTTTGCAGGAAGATATCGTCTCATAGATTTTGTTCTCTCGAACATGGTGAATGCCAATATTGAAAGTGTAGCGATCTTTCCAAAGTTTCAATACCGTTCCCTTATGGATCATCTTGGTTCAGGAAAGGATTGGGATTTAAATAGAAAAAGAGATGGGCTGTTCTTCTTCCCTACATCCATTATAGAAGGAATACGCAGGGGGATTGGATCTTTCAGTCATTTTTCGGCGAATCTGGATTACTTTCAACGCAGTAAACAGGAGTATGCATTAATTACTAATTGCTTTACTGTATCTAATATGGATTTCAGGCCAGTATTGGATAGACATATACAAACCGGCTGTGATATTACGGAAATTTATCATTTAGGCAAGTCAATGCAAATGTATTTGGTTAAAACTACATTACTGATTGACCTTATTCAGACTAGGGAAAAGACAGGATATACTTGTATGAGTGATGTAGTCACAGACATTTATCATACCTATCGAATATGTCGGTATGACTATCATGGATATGTTGCAATGATTGATTCCATAGAGTCATATTTTGCAGCAAGTATGGACCTCCTTACTCCTAAAGTATGGAATAGGCTTTTTCAAAAGGATCATCCGATTTTTACAAAAGTAAAGGATGAACCGCCAACTCGCTATTTAAGAGGAGCAGCTGTTCATCATTCAATAATAGCTAATGGGTGCCAAATGGAAGGCACTGTTGAAAATAGTATTATTTCTCGTGCCGTAAAGATAGGCAGAGGGGCAATAGTGAAAAATAGTATTATCATGCAGAAGTGCCAGATTGGCAACCATTGTGTATTAGATTCAGTAATCATAGACAAGGACGTCAGGGTTGAAGCAGGAACCGTGTTGACAGGTTCAAGCACGTCCCCACATGTGATTTGTAAGGGTACTGGTCAAGGGGCGCTGATGAATATATGAAAGTATTATTTGCTGTATCCGAATGTATTCCTTTTGCAAAGTCTGGAGGGCTAGCAGACGTGGCTGGGGCATTACCGAAGGAATTAGCTAGACAAGGAATGGATATTAGAGTAATTTTGCCGAAATACGGATTAATAGATAATAATCTAAAGGCTCGTATGAACAAGAAGGCAGAATACACGGTAGAAGTAGGGTGGAGAAAACAATATTGCGGAATAGAAGAATTGGCATTCCAAGGGGTTCACTATTATTTTGTGGACAATGAGTATTATTTTATGCGTGAAGAATTATACGGCTATTTTGACGATGGCGAACGATTCGCTTTTTTTTGCAAGGCAGTATTAGATTCACTTTCACATATTAATTTTCAGCCGGATATCATTCATTGTCATGATTGGCATACAGGGATGATTCCTTTTCTATTAAAATTTGAATGCAAAGAGAAGAAAGGCTATGAATGTATACAAACCGTATTTACGATTCACAATTTGCTATTCCAAGGGATCATGCCGAGAGAGTCACTTAAAGAGTTATTTGGACTAAAAGAAGAATACTTCCATATAGACTATTTGGAGTTTTATGGGTGTATTAATTATATGAAGGGAGGAATCGTTGCTGCTGATAAAATCACAACGGTTAGTCCTACATATAAAAGAGAGATTCAAACAGGTGCATATGGAGAAAAGCTTCATGAGTTATTGCAGTGCAGGTCACATGATTTAGAAGGGATTCTAAATGGAATCGATCTGGAGCTATATAATCCAGAAAGAGACCCCTTTTTGTTTAAAAATTATAGTTGGAATGACTTAACAAATAAACGAGTAAATAAATGTCATTTACAGGAACGATTGGGCTTGCCAATTAATGAGAAAACGCCAATGATTGCAATGATCACAAGGCTTACGAAGCAGAAAGGCATTGATCTTGTTAAACATGTGTTTCGTGAATTGATAGCGAAGGACATCCAACTCATCATTCTTGGTACGGGTGACGATGAATATGAGCATTTTTTTCAACAAATGGAAGCAGCTTACCCGCATAAATGTAAAGCATATATCGGCTTTGACGAAGGGCTTGCACATGAAGTATATGCAGGTGCTGATTTATTTCTTATGCCATCTCAGTTTGAGCCTTGTGGGCTTGGCCAGATGATTGCTATGAGGTATGGAGCGGTTCCGATTGTAAGAGAAACAGGTGGACTAAATGATACGGTCTTTTCTTTCAATGAACAAAGTAGGGAGGGAAATGGCTTCTCATTTAGTCATTATCATGCTCATGATATGCTTTTTACGATTGAGAGAGCTCTTCGTTTTTATTGGGATGAAGCATGCTGGAGAAATATTGTGCAACATGCGATGGCAATGAATTATAGCTGGGCGCAATCGGCAGAAAAATATAAACAGCTATATTCAGAGCTCATCTCAAGGAGGGAGATTCATGTTTACAAATAAAGAAGAGTTTAAAGAAAACTTCCTAAAAAAGCTTGAGATGATGTGTGGAAAGAGCTTTAGTGAAAGCACGAAACGGGATCATTACTTTACATTAGGCAATATGATCAGAGAATATGTTAGCACGAACTGGATCAATACGAATGAGCATTATCGTACGGCAAAGGGAAAGCAGGTTTATTATTTATCAATAGAATTTTTACTTGGACGGCTGCTTCATCATAATTTAGTAAATTTGGGACTTGTGGAACTGGTTAAGAAAGGGCTCGAAGATTTAGGAATCGATCTGTATGAACTTGAAGAAATTGAACCTGATGCTGGCCTTGGAAATGGAGGATTAGGGAGACTCGCGGCTTGCTTTATGGATTCATTAGCTTCATTAAATTTTCCAGGGCATGGCTGCGGAATCCGGTATAAGCATGGGTTGTTTGAACAGAAAATTGTTGATGGCTATCAAGTTGAGCTTCCAGAACAATGGCTTCGACATGGGCATGTGTGGGAAGTAAGACGAGCAGATTTAGCGATTGAAGTTCCTTTCTGGGGAAATGTAGAGATGAAGGTGGAAAATGAGAAATTGGTATTTCGCCATGAACATGCAGAAAAGATTACAGCCGTGCCATATGATCTGCCTATTGTAGGGTTTCAAACGGAAACAGTAAATACGCTCAGGCTCTGGAATGCAGAACCTTCTCCTTTTCCGATACATCAGGATATTTTAACATATAAGCGGGAAACCGAGTCTGTGTCTGAATTTCTATATCCAGATGATACACATGATAAGGGGAAAATATTGCGATTAAAGCAGCAGTATTTTCTAGTTTCAGCAAGTATCCGGTCGATTATTCGATCCTTTCGAAAACAAATAGGCGATCTGAATCTACTTCCTCAGCATGTAGCGATTCATATAAATGATACGCATCCAGTTCTAGCAATTCCCGAGCTGATGAGAATTTTGCTTGATGAGCAAGGCATGAGCTGGGATGATGCGTGGGCTATCACTATCAATACGATCTCTTATACAAACCATACAACCTTATCCGAAGCACTTGAAAAATGGCCAGTCCGAATTTTCCAGCCATTGTTGCCGCGTATTTACATGATCGTAGAAGAAATCAATGAACGCTTTTGCCGCATGCTCTGGGATCAGTATCCTGGTGACTGGCAGCGTATTGAGCGTATGGCTATAATCGCCCATCATGAGATAAAAATGGCTCATCTTGCACTTGTAGGCAGTTATAGTGTCAATGGGGTAGCCGCGCTTCATACAGAAATTTTAAAAAAAAGGGAAATGACCAATTTTTATCGTATTTTCCCGGAAAAATTCAATAATAAAACAAACGGAATTGCCCACAGAAGATGGTTATTAAAAGCAAATCCACCCCTTGCAAAATTAATAACCGATGGAATAGGAGATAAATGGATTCGTGAGCCTGAGCATTTATGCGAGTTGGCGCGATTTAAGGAGGATATCTCATTTCTTGAGCAGCTTTCAGAAGTTAAACAGCGAAATAAACGAAGGCTTGCTGACAGGATGGCGCTGCAAACAGGAATGTCTATAAATACTGAATCGATATTTGATATTCAAGTGAAGCGTCTGCACGCTTACAAAAGACAGCTTTTGAATATTCTGCATGTGATGTATTTATATAATAGGCTAACGGAGGATTCATCCTTTCAGATGCACCCACGTACGTTTATTTTTGGTGCGAAGGCTTCTCCGGGCTATTATTATGCAAAGAAAATAATTAAACTGATTCATTCTGTAGCTGATAAGGTAAATAAGGATGCTCGCACAAATGAAAGGCTAAAGGTAGTTTTTTTAGAAAATTACCGAGTATCACTTGCAGAAGAAATATTCCCTGCTGCAGATATAAGTGAGCAAATATCAACGGCTAGTAAAGAAGCATCTGGAACAGGGAATATGAAGTTTATGATGAATGGGGCGATTACCGTAGGGACACTCGACGGAGCAAATATTGAAATGAAGGAAAAGGCAGGGGCTGACCATTTTTTTATTTTTGGACTCACTGCCG
Organism: Cytobacillus sp.; assembly: GCF_032154635.1. Classification (GTDB taxonomy): domain Bacteria; phylum Bacillota; class Bacilli; order Bacillales; family Cytobacillaceae; genus Cytobacillus. The sequence continues at coordinate 8,406 of NZ_JALDXW010000006.1, forward strand.
AGCAAGTATTAAATTATGAACAAAATGGCGGCTATCATTCCATGGAATATTACTTTCACGATAAGAGAATCCGTCAGGTAATCGATCAGCTAACAAGTGGTTTTTTTCCAGACCTAGAGAATGAGTTTGAACCGATTTTTGATTCTCTGCTCATAGAAAATGATCAATATTTTGTCCTTAGGGACTTTGATTCCTATGTGGCGATACAAAATCAGGCTGGGAAAGCATATGAAGATCGATATCATTGGCAAAAAATGAGCTTAATGAATATTGCTGGCTCTGGCTATTTTTCCAGTGATCGAACGATTAAGGAATATGCAAAAGATATCTGGAACATAACTCAAAATTATAAACTTCTATAAAGAGGCAGTGAACAGCAGCGAAATGCCCCGCCGGATTTGGTGATTTCTGAGATATCTACTTCAATGACCTCATAGCCTCTTGATTGAAGCTTTTTGTTCAGATTTTTATTTATTGGCATACTAAAAACCTTTTTATTGCCTATAGAAAGGACATTGGCGGAATGGTTGAGCAGATCTTCTTTTGTCATTTCAATTAAATCGTAACGGGATTTCAAAAGCTGGACTTGTTTACTATTTATTTCATTCGAACATATTAATGCTTCTTCAGGTGATAAAATATTAAAAACACAATCAAGATGAAGGAATGCATCATTAAATGGAACTGGAATAACTTCATATTTAGGCAGAATGGATTGCAAATGCCTTACTGCTAGCAAATTTGTCCGTTTGCTAATTCCGATATATACCGTTTCTCCATCAATCATTACGTCACCGCCTTCAATGGTTACACCGATTAATTGATGAAAAGGGATCTGTTCCTTTTTCAGCCATTTGATAAGGCTGGCTTCTTCACCTTGCCGAAGATATGTTTTCATTTCGGTAACATAGATCCTATTGCCGATAGCAAAACCGATATCACGAGTGAATACTTGATCAGGGAAAGCCTTGTCAGGTGGAAGAATAACCACTTCTACTCCATGACTTTTTAGTGCATGAATAAAATGTTTATGCTGTTTTATTGCGAGGTCAATATTAATTGATACATCCCTAAATTCCTTGTGGTTGGGGTCGTTTATAGACATATAGTTTGGTTCGCATAAAACAACTTTTTGAAGCGTGCTGTATTCTGTATGACAAAAAATAGTATGGCTCTCGGCAGTCATCACTGATCCTCCCGGTAGGATTTTAATTAAATTTATAAACCTGCAAGATGAGGGTGACGTATGTGTTTTAGTATGAACGTTTTTGGCAAAATCATGATGAAAAAAAAAGCCTTTGCATGAACGCAAAGGCTTTTTGTATTTTTAGATGAAGTAACCGATGAAAAGACCAATAGACAATAAAAATCCGAAAATCGTATTTGTTTGTGCTGTTGCTTTCATGGCAGGCATCATTTGGATTGGAATGGTTTTGCCGATAAATCCTTTCGTTGCTTTAATCGCTTTCGGCGCACTTAACACAACGATAGCAAGCCATGGAGAGATAATATTTAACGCAATTAGGATAAAAACCCATGCATAGGAAATAATAAACATTCCTGCAAGTAATTTAATTGCAGCATTTCTGCCGATTAAAATAGCTAGTGTTTTCCGGCCGAATTCTTTGTCACCATCTAAATCACGGATATTGTTCGAAAGCATGATGGCCCCAACAAGAATAAAAATAGGGATCGAAACTAAAACGCTTGTAGAAGTAACAGTACCGGTTTGGATAAAAAATGAAATTAGGATAATGATCATTCCCATAAAAAATCCGGATACGATTTCACCAAAAGGTGTATGGGCGATTGGCAGCGGACCGCCTGTATATAAATAGCCAATTAGCATACAGAAGAGGCCAACAAGTGCAAGCCACCAGCTGCTGCTGCTGCAAATATAAATTCCCAGTAATAGAGCAATACCGTAAAGAGAAAGGGCTACATTCAGAATGGTTTTTGGCTTGATTCCCTCACGGACAATTGCCCCACCAATACCGTGGGAATCTTCCGTATCCAGTCCTCTTACATAATCATAGTACTCATTAAACATATTTGTTGCAGCTTGAATAAGTAAGCTGGCAAGTAACATCGCCAAAAATAATCCAAAATGAAGATCTGTTTCGTACATAGCTAATGCTGTTCCAAGCAAGACAGGTACAAAAGATGCGGTAAGTGTATGTGGTCTCGTTTGCTGCCACCAAACCTTCCAAGTTTTTTTCGAATTAGAAGGCGGAACATTCGTATGCGTCTGTGGTTGCATCTAACTCTCCCCTTGTTATCTATATTTAAAAGATTAATTAGTTCAAGATGATGGAAATATAACCTTGGTATCTGGGTATTGTCTAGCTTCAGCATCTACCCCCTCGAGGTCACAAGCCAATCCTCCCGGGAAGGTAAACAATACCTTTCCAAGAGTCTCGTCTTGTGCTTGTCGGGGTTGAGCGAGACGCTTCCGCATTTCTGATTTATCAAACCTATTTATTATATCGAATAACTCCTTCTTCTGTCAAAATGCAGGATACTAATGTTTTTATATTTTAATAGTTGGTGTTTTTGGAAGCGATTGCTTTTTGTTCCAAATCTACGTTCTATTTATATAAGAAAACAGCCATGAGTGAGTACGATCATTGACATTTGAATGATAAGAAGTGTATGTTAAAATTAGCTTAGACGATGGATAACAGCTAAACGCTGTTGTTGGAGGGATTTTTTTGGTTACGATACAAGAAACGGAACTAAAAGAAGGAATCCTGAAAGCGATTGAGAGGGCAAAGGCCTTATCTAAACCAGTTTTAGTAAGTGAAGTGCAGGAAATTAATCATATAGAACCTCTTACTTTTTTCGCAGCAGGACACGAGCCTTTTTTAGGGGAGCGTTTTTTCTGGAAAGACCCAGCCGATGAAACTTTTATTATCGGCCTTGGAATATGTAAACAAATTCAATCGGATCAGGCGGCTGACCGCTTTTTTCTTGTGGAAGAAGAATGGCAAAGCTTTATTAAAGATGGGATTATAAATAATCCATACCACCTGAATGGAATTGGACCTTTAATGTTTGGAGGCTTTTCATTTGATCCTTATAAAGAGAAAACAAAACTATGGTCCAAATATTCAGACTCTCTCTTTCATATTCCCAAATTTATGTACAGTGAAATAAATGGAAAGGCTTTTTTTACAACAAATATTGTATGTACACAACATGATGATCCTTCTCTTGCAGAGGCTTTACAAACGGAAAGAAGAAACTTATTTACGGCACTTGCAGATAACACATATCAAGAGAAATATGAACTTATAAATGAAAGTGAAATCAATCCTGGAAAATGGAAGGATACTGTTGCAGCGGTTGTCAATGTGTTAAAACAAGGAGCGTTAAATAAAGTTGTACTTGCAAGAGAAACTAGATTGCAATTTAGTCAAACGATTCAGGTGGAACAAGTTCTAATGAATTTACTTAAAGTTCAGGGCGGGAGCTTTATTTTTGCATTTGAATCGAATGGGGATTGCTTTATCGGTGCTTCACCAGAACGTCTTGTGAAAAAAAATGGGTCAAGCTTTTTCACGACCTGTCTTGCTGGCTCCATTGCAAGAGGGAAGACTGAAGAGGAAGACAGGGTACTGGGGGATACATTGTTAGCAGATCCGAAAAATATTATTGAGCACGAATATGTTGTTCGAATGATTAAAGAGGCTATGAAAGAGGTATGTGAAGAAGTTACTATGCCTAATAAGGCCCAACTGCTAAAAACGAGAGATATTCAGCATCTATACACCCCGGTAATGGGAAAGGCGAAAAAAGATACGTCCTTGCTTTTATTAGTTGATCGTTTGCATCCAACACCTGCATTGGGAGGATTGCCAAAAGCGAAGGCTGTCGAGAAGATAAGAGAAGTAGAGGAACTGGATCGTGGGTTTTATGGTGCCCCATTAGGCTGGGTGGACTATAAAGGAAATGGGGAATTCGCCGTATCGATCAGATCGGGATTGATTCAAGGAGATGAGGCTTCTCTCTTTGCTGGCTGTGGGGTTGTTGAAGATTCTGACCCAGAAAGTGAATACGTGGAAACGAAAATTAAATTTCGACCGATGCTAACAGCACTTGGAGGGAATAATCAATGAATCATCAAGAAGCTTTAACTTCTTATATTGCAGCATTTGTATCCGAGTTATATAAGAATGGGGTAAAGGATGTAGTTGTAAGTCCTGGTTCTAGATCTACCCCGATGGCAATGGTTATGGCAGAACATCCTGAACTTCGTGTACATATACATGTAGACGAACGTTCTGCTGCCTTTTTTGCATTAGGTATTGCAAAGGCTTCAAAAAAACCAGTTGCAATTTTATGTACATCAGGAACAGCAGCTGCAAACTATTTCCCTGCTATTGTAGAGGCCAATATTGCTAGAGTGCCTTTAATCGTTATGACTGCTGACCGTCCGCATGAATTAAGGGATGTAGGGGCACCACAAGCAATCGATCAAATTCATTTATATGGCAACCATGTAAAATGGTTTGTGGAAATGGCGCCGCCGGAAGATTCTACGGAAATTATTCGGTATGCACGTACGGTTTGTGCGAGGGCTGCGAGTACTGCGCTTCGTTCTCCGGCTGGACCAGTGCATTTGAATTTTCCATTTAGAGAGCCATTAATCCCGCAACTGGATCGAGAAGATTTATTTGAACCGTTTGAGCGTTCCAACGGTTATGTGAAGATTCAGTCTGGTGATCTAGTTTTAGGTGATGAACAATACAAAGATATAGCAGAAAGCATAAGCGTGTATAAAAAAGGAATAATTGTTTGTGGACCGATTGATTCTGAAGGTTTTGCAGAAGCAGTAACAAAACTGGCAGAGAAGCTTCAGTTTCCCATTCTTGCGGATCCACTATCTCAATTGAGAAGTGGAAAACATGACGGAACTCATATCATAGATACATACGATACCTTTTTAAAGAACGAGGACGCCAAGAATACCTTAAAGCCAGAATTTATTATCCGGTTTGGTGCCATGCCAGTGTCTAAGCCGTTAATGATTTTTCTCAAGGAAAATCATGACGTCCGACAATTTGTTGTTGATGGCGGCGGTGGATGGCGCGATCCAGGCATGGTATCTTCTGAAATGATCTATAGTGAGGAATCACTGTTCTGTAAATCTGTCATCCCTTTTATTAGTCAGACAAATGATATGAGTTATTTCCAACAGTGGGAAGAAATGAATCAATTAACGCGCCATCAATTAGCAGCCATCAGTGAGCTCGATGTATTAAGTGAAGGCAAATTATTCTACCAGTTAGCTGATACGCTCCCTGATGGAGCAACCTTATTTGTTGGCAACAGCATGCCAATACGTGATTTAGATACCTTTTTTCATTTTAATAACAAATCGATTAGAGTCATGGCGAATCGAGGAGCAAATGGCATTGATGGGGTAATTTCAACAGCTTTAGGGGCGGGAACATGTTCTCAGCCACTTTATTTAGTTCTAGGGGATTTAACCTTTTTCCATGATTTAAATGGGCTAATTGCTGCAAAGCAGTTTGGAATCAATATTCATATTCTCCTAATTAATAATAATGGGGGAGGGATTTTTTCATTTCTTCCACAGGCAAGCCATCCAAAAAACTTTGAAAAATTGTTTGGAACGCCATTAGATTTGCAATTTGAACATATTGTAAAAATGTACGGAGGACACTATGAATTGATTTCCGATTGGGTACATTTTTCAACTGTAATTAATTCCGAAATGTCCGGTTTAAGGGTGACGGAAATTACTACCAATAGAGACAGAAATATCGTTGAGCATCGCGAATTATGGGATGCGGTTTCCCGGGAAATAGGTCGATTACTGGATGGCAAATGCTGATGAATTTTGACATTAATGGACTTACTTATCATGTAGACGTATGGGAGATGGAGCCTAAGTGTAGAGATATAACTGTTGAAAATAAAGTAAATCTGCCGCCTTTAGTCTTGCTTCATGGATTTACAGGAAATGCTTATTCTTGGAGAAAACTAAAGCCCTTTTTAAAGGGAATCAGAAATGTGTTTGCGATTGATATCGTTGGACATGGAAAAACGGATGCCCCAGCTGATATTTCTAGATATACGATCGAATCTGCAGCAAGAGACATTGATTTGATCCTTGAACAAATGAGAATTGAACAGGCCAATATTTTAGGCTATTCAATGGGAGGCAGACTTGCGTTAACGTTCGCACTTAAATATCCTAATAAGGTAGGAAAGGTAATTCTAGAGAGCGCTTCTCCTGGTCTTGAAGAAGAAGGACAGCAGGCTGCAAGACGCATTCAAGATGAAAACCTTGCTATACGAATTCGAGAAGAGGGGATCCCTGCCTTTATTGAGTATTGGGAGAACATTCCACTATTTAACACTCAAAAGAGACTTGCTGAAAATATTCGAGTCGAAATGAGAAACCAGCGCTTAGCAAATTCTCAGATTGGACTAGTTAACAGTCTTAAGGGGATGGGAACGGGTTCTCAGCCTTCATGGTGGAGTAAGCTAGATGAGCTTTCAATGCCTTTTCTTTTGCTTACAGGAAGTCTCGATGAAAAATTTTGTCTGATCGCTGATAGAATGCAAGCAACAATGAAAAATGCGCGCAGAATAACGATTTCTGACTGTGGCCATGCAATACATGTGGAGAAACCAAAAATATTTGGTACAATAGTAAGTGAATTCTTGTCTAATGAAAAAGAATAGGCGACAAGCCCATCTAAATGAGAGAAGAACGAAATATACGTATAAAGGAGGATTCCGTTATGTCAGCAGTAGAATGGATTGCTGGAAAACAGTATGAAGAAATAATTTATGAAACATACAACGGGATTGCAAAAATTACAATCAATCGTCCTGAAAAACATAATGCGTTCACACCGAGAACCGTTATGGAATTAATTGATGCATTCGCTTATGCACGTGATGATGCAAATGTTGGAGTCATCATTTTAACGGGTGCAGGAGACCGAGCATTTTGTTCAGGTGGAGATCAGTCTGTTCGTGGACATGGTGGCTATGTGGGGGATGATCAAATCCCACGCTTAAATGTGCTTGATTTGCAGCGCCTAATTCGTGTCATTCCAAAACCAGTTATCGCAATGGTTAAAGGATATGCGATTGGCGGAGGACATGTATTACATATTGTATGTGATTTAACCATCGCCGCAGATAATGCTGTATTTGGTCAAACAGGGCCAAAGGTTGGCAGCTTTGATGCAGGCTATGGTTCCGGGTATTTAGCTAGAATTGTCGGACATAAAAAAGCTCGTGAAATATGGTATTTATGCCGTCAGTACAATGCACAGGAAGCATTAGATATGGGCCTAGTGAACACGGTTGTTCCTCTTGATCAAGTAGAGGAAGAAACCATTAAATGGTGTGAAGAAATGCTAGAAAAAAGCCCAACTGCTCTTCGCTTCTTAAAAGCTGCATTTAATGCGGATACAGATGGACTTGCAGGTATTCAGCAATTTGCTGGAGATGCGACATTGCTTTACTATACTACAGATGAGGCAAAAGAAGGCCGCGATGCATTTAAAGAAAAGCGCAAGCCAGATTTTGGTCAGTTCCCTCGTTTCCCTTAATGAAAAAATGAACCTTTATTGCAGCTTGATGGTCATGCCATCAGGCTGTTTTTATCTAAATGAGTTCTTTAAACATCAAAAAGTCTATTTGCAAAATAAAGCAGTTTAGTGGAAGTATATATTGGATTTTTATAAATGAGGTGTACAAATGGCAAATCAAGTGATGCCAAATCTTCTATTTAAGAGAGCCTTCCTCACACCAGACAGGCCTGCCATTCAATTTAAGAACGAAACATATAGTTTTAAAGAAGTATACGAGAAATCTTATCAAATTGCTGGCCAACTATCCCAGCTTGGGTTAGCAAGAGGAGACTATGCAGGTGTTTTGCTAAGTAATCATGCAGATACAGCATTTGTTTATTTAGCCTTTCAGTTGCTTGATGTAAAAGCAGTCATTTTAAATAATCGGTTAACAGGCGAGGAAATTGCCTGGCAATTGAATGATTCAAAGGCAGTCCAATTAATTACGGAGAATGCTTTTGCACCGAAAAAAGAAGAAATTAATCATTTACTGCCAAATTTGTCAATAATCCTAAAAGAAGAGTTGTTTGCAGCCGATTTCATTGAGCCAATGATTGCAGCCGAAATTAGTCTGGATGATGTTTGTACCGTTATGTACACATCTGGAACAACTGGGCACCCAAAAGGAGTACTGCAAACATATGGAAATCATTGGTGGAGTGCGGTTGGTTCAGCATTGAACCTTGGACTTTCGGAAAAAGATTGCTGGTTATGTGTTGTTCCGTTGTTTCATATAAGTGGGTATTCGATTCTTATTCGGAGCATGGTCTATGGCATGAGAATGGTGATTCAGGAAACATTTAATGAAAAAGAAGTCATTGAAACGATTCAAAATGAAAAAGTAACAATTATGTCTGTGGTGAGCACGATGCTTATTCGAATCGAGGCAGAGCTAGGAGATCGCAGATTGCCCGCAGAATTTCGCTGTATGCTTTTAGGAGGCGGACCAGCATCAAAAACATTACTTGAAAACTGTAAGGTGAAGGAAATACCAGTATTCCAAACGTATGGCATGACAGAGACCGCCTCCCAAATCGTGACGCTTTCACCAGAATATAGTTTAAGTAAACTGGGCTCTGCAGGGAAACCGCTTTTTCCTTCTCAATTAAAGATTATGGCACAAAATGGGGATGAAGCAAGTGGTACAGCAGCAGGCGAAATTATTGTAAAAGGTCCAAATGTAACGATAGGGTATTTGAATCGGGAGGAAGAGTCATCTAAAAAAATAGTTGATGGCTGGCTGTCAACTGGAGATATTGGCTATTTAGATGAAGAAGGATTCTTATATGTTCTGGATCGACGGTCAGACTTAATTATTTCAGGCGGGGAAAATGTATATCCTGCTGAAATTGAAGGTGTACTTGTTTCTCATCCAGACATAGTTGATGCAGGTGTAATAGGTGTGAAAGATGAAAAATGGGGGGAAGTCCCTGTAGCTTTTATATCTACAAAAACTAAGTGGATTAATAAAAATGAAATTTCCGCATTTTGCCTTAAGAAATTAGCAAAATATAAAGTGCCAAAACAATTGTACATCATCGATCATATCCCAAGAAATGCTGCTAAGAAAATTTTACGGAGAGAACTGCGGCAGCATTTAGAGGAATTAAAAAGACAGGATTGCAACTAATACGCAAATCCTGTCTATACTTCATGAATAATTAACTGGACAATTAAGTAAATTCTGGTTCAAAGGTTTTGCAATCTGTTTCACGGCTGTTTTCTGCCGTATCCCCTTTATGGCTGACTACGTAAATTTGTTCAGCGCCACATTTATTTCCTCTTTCCCAGAATGTACAATTATTGACCTCACATAATACATCTTTTGCCACTCTGCTTCACTCCTCTTTGTGCAGAATTTGCTTCTGCATCGATTCGATAAAAACACGGCGGGGTCTTTCCACCTATTTTAGCTTGTGGCAGATTGCTGCTTAGGATTCATTCCAATTGAAGGATGAACTGGAAATTAGTCATTTAATGCCGTTTTTAGTGCAGCTAAGTTTGCTTTCATAATTGAAAAATAAGTACTCTCATTGCTGATGTCTTTATCCGTTAAAACGGATAGATTATGAAGCACAAGCGGCTCTGCGCCAAGCTCATTCTTAATAATTTCCGTAAGCTTAGAGCTAATATTTTGTTCAAAGAATACGTATTTTAATTGGTGTTTCTTTCCTTCAGCAATGATCTTTTCGAGATCCTTTTGGGTTGGTTCATTCGCGGAATTTAAGCCTGCAACACTGATTTGGCTTATGCCATAGCGCTGCTCCCAATAGCCGAATGCGGAATGGGATACGATGATTTCTTTATGTTTTGCCTCATGAATGGTTTGTTCAAAGTCTTTATTTAATTGGTCAAGCTCATCTGCCAATAGACTATAATTTGCTTCGAACTCATCTTTATGTTCAGGCAGTTTATTGGATAAGGCAGTTTTGATAGCTGCTGCTAAATCTTTTGCATACACTGGGTCGATCCACACATGAGGATCCATATCTCCATGGTGATGACCATCATCTTCATGGCTGTGCTCATCTTCATGTTCATCTTCTTCGTGAGCTTGAACTTTGTCAAAATGAATCTTTTCCCCTGCTCCGACCATGGTTACCTCTTCATTTTTTAACGTTTTCTGAGCTTTATCTACGAAACCTTCTAACCCAAGACCGACAAATATAAACAGATCAGCATCTGCAAGCTTTGTCATATCTTTTTGTGTAGGCTCGAAAGAATGTTCATCAGCTCCAGGCGGATAAATAGTTTTTGTTTCAACATATTCCCCACCAATTCGGTCAGTAAAATACTGTAATGGATAAACGGTTGTATAAACGGAAAGCTTGCCATTGTCTTTCTGTTCATCCTTTGATTCATTCGTACATGCAGCTAAAAGCATACTTATCATTAGTATAAAAATAAATACAATTTTTTTCATATTTTCCCCTTTCTAACTCAACAAATCGTATTTGTTACGATTTAATAATAAAAAAAATAACTTTTCATCCTTAAATATCAAGTTATTCCGTAACCATTACGATTCACAAAGGTAATTTTACAAAAAAAAGTGGTGAAAATCAAGTGTTAAATTTGTTTGTATGAAAAGTATTTTGTATCCTTATAAATATAGAAATAAAAAAGTTAGGAGTAAATCATATGAAACTACTTGAAGAAATATTAGAATTTAACCATGAATTTGTAGCAGAAAAAAAATATGAAGAGTTCGCAACAACAAAGCTGCCAAATAAACGAATGGTTGTACTTACTTGTATGGATACCCGTCTTGTAGAGCTGCTTCCAAGAGCCTTAAATGTTAAAAACGGGGATATAAAGCTTATCAAAAATGCTGGAGCACTTGTCACACATCCGTTTGGAAGTATTATGAGAAGCTTACTTGTAGCTGTTTACGAGCTTCAGGCTGATGAGGTATTAATCATTGGTCATCATGATTGCGGAATGAGTGGAATGAAGCCGGATGGCATTATGGAACATATGAGGAAAAGAGGAAAGTCTGAAGAAGCTTTAGATACAATTGCGTATTCAGGCGTTGATGTTAAAGAATGGCTTAAAGGATTTGATAATGTGGAAGAGAGTGTTACCCATAGTGTTTCAATGGTAAAAAAGCATCCACTTATGCCTAACGATGTTCCTGTTCACGGACTGGTTATTCACCCTGAAACCGGAAAATTAGATTTAGTAGTTAATGGATATGAAGGCTAATTTTCTTTGTTCCTTGGCAATTTCTCTGGGACGGGATCAAAACCACCAGGATGAAATGGGTGGCATTTTACAATTCTTTTAATAGCAAGCCATCCTCCTTTAAGAGCTCCAAAGCGTTTAACTGATTCTAGTCCATAATGAGAGCAGGATGGATAGAATCGGCATGTTGGAGGTTTTAGCGGGGAGATGACTATTTGATAAAAGCGAATGAAACCAATCATTATTTTTTTTAGCATGCTTATCATTCCAATCTTTTTTCGAAAGAATACTCACATAAAAGATAGCATACAATTATGTATTAGTCGAAAAAAACAAATTCCTTATTTTGTTGATGAAATTAGTCGGAATTTAAGTTACAATAGAGAGAGAATCGAAAAAGGAGTGGACATACATGCCTTCAGTTGAAAGCTTTGAATTAGACCATAATGCAGTGAAAGCACCATATGTTAGACATTGCGGAGTTCACAAAGTAGGAACAGATGGGGTTGTAAATAAGTTCGATATTCGTTTTTGCCAGCCAAATAAACAAGCAATGAAGCCTGATGCGATTCATACATTAGAACATCTTCTTGCTTTCAATATTCGTACGTATTCGGAAAAATATAATCACTTTGATATAATTGACATTTCTCCAATGGGATGTCAAACAGGCTTCTACTTAGTTGTAAGCGGAGAGCCAACCGTTGAGGAAATCATAGACCTACTCGATGAAACGATGAAAGCGGCAGTTGAAATTACAGACATCCCAGCAGCAAATGAAAAGCAATGCGGTCAAGCTAAGCTTCATGATTTAGATGGGGCGAAACGTTTAATGCGTTTCTGGCTTGAGCAATCAAAGGAAGACTTGAAACAAGTATTTGCATAAAAAGCAGAAGAACCGGACTGATTGCAGTCCGGTTTTTTTATGAAGGCTTTTTATCATTATCTTGATCGTGAGTTTTTTCATCTATTGGATCAACCGTATGCTTATACGTATAGGCTTTAGAGGTTGTAATAACAGAAAGAAAAATAACAATTGCTATAATAACTATCGAAATAGCTAGAATGGAAACCATGATTCAAACCTCCTTTTATTACACATAGTTTAACATGAAAACAGTTTGATTTGATGGTTGATTTTCTTTTGCCGTATAAAAACATTATTGTGTTTAGCTCATCTGATCTCAGGGTACTATAAAAATGGGAGGATGATTTTATATGAGTGAAAAATTAATTCAATCTGTGAATAGGCAAGTAGCCAATTGGACGGTATTGTATGTAAAGCTTCATAATTACCATTGGTATATCAAAGGTAGACATTTCTTTACTTTGCACGAGAAATTCGAGGAGCTGTACAACGAAGCCAATCAGCATATTGATGAATTGGCAGAGAGAATTCTATCCCTTGAGGGAAGCCCGGTGGCAACCATGAAAGAATGTCTTGAAATGGCATCTATCGAAGAGGCTACTGGAAAAGAAAAAGAGGAAGACATGGTTAAAACCATTTGTGCAGATTTTGTTAAAATGGCGGACGAGCTGCAAGAAGGCATTCAATTAGCAGAAGAAGCAAATGATGAAGGCACCGGTGATATGCTCATTGCCATTAAGCAAAGCCTAAAGAAACATATTTGGATGTTAAAGGCATACTTAGGTTAGATCATAGTAAAAGGATGGTTCATTATAGGGCAACTAGCCTTCATGAACCATCCTTTTTTATGTATAAAATTTGATCATTATTAATGTATATTCCGCTGATGAAGATTAGGATTGCGAGGCTGTCTGTAATCCTCGCTTGCAAACTTCCCCTTTAAGCTTTCAATTAAGTAGATTCCCATTAAATTGTATAGCTCCTGGTTATTTAATTCGTTAATCATGCTTAGTAAATCCTCTCGTTTCATTTCTTCTAAAAAAGCGAAAGCAAGCATGTCAATATCCTCTTCGTCCCCTGTTAGCTTATTCCGATATAGTTCATAGAGCTCATCAATAATTTTCATAACTTCACCCCCTGCCTTCGTTTTTATTTCTTTTATTGTATACTTTTTTAATACCCTTGATGATAAAAATTAATCGCCTGAGCTTTGTTTTTTTAGATTAAATTTAGTATATGTAATTTTCATAAGAATGATCGTAAATTCGCATATTTTTAATCTAAATGTGGGAAACGATAAGTAATGACGAAAAGGGGCTGAACAGGATGGAACAAAATAAGAAAACGTATTATATAACTGTCGCACATGGACAAATCTCTCAAAGTGCAGCAGATTCCCCATGGGACTTCAAAATTGAAGCGACAGATAATGAAATTCATACATTACGGGAGTATTTTAATCAGAATTATGGAACAGAGTGGGCGGGATTTTGGCGAGCCCATGTCCCATTTATAGAATACCACAATGATAAATCAAATGATGAGTATGACAGTAAAATCAAGAAAGTATACGGACTGATTTATCAGCTTGGTGACGAAGAAGCAAAAAAACATATTGAAAATATGGGAATTTTGAATGAAGAAGGCCAATAATTGAAAAAAGGAAATCGGCTAATTGCCGATTTCCGTTAAATTACATACCCATTTCAACTGCCGAGTCAATTACTTCTTGCGGAACAGTTATTGCTTCAATGTTGTTATAATTAGAATATTGGCCATTCATTTTTTGCTTCATGCCAATGGTTTGACCTTCGATCGTCATTTCAAAATCCATATCCATATTTAATGCTACTGGATAAAAAGTCTTTTTATCGATAAGTATTTCATACGCTACCGCATTGATTTTCATGTTACTTAGAACATCTTCAGCAGCCATTTCAGGCGGTAATTGCTGGACAGCAGTTTCCTTAATGAAATCATTAAATTTATCGCCTGATGCTTTTAATTTAAGTATATAATTATTTGTATCCTGCTCAAAAGTAAAATCTTCCATGAATGGCTGTAATTTCTTTAGCTCTTCACCTGGATTTGATTGTTTACCAGACATTTGCAGGAATGTATCTGTCATTTCTTGTGGGAATTTCATCCACTGACTGTTGGACGGTTCATAAAAGAACATCCCAGCATCTGAGAAATAGCTTTCTGTTTCAAAGCTTTCTGATTCTTCTCCCATGGACATTGTCATTTTTTGATAGAATGCCATTGGTTCTGTGACGATGTTCATATCAATAACCGAGTTCGTTTGGACATTCAGCTCTTCTTGATCAGTCATATCCTGTGTTAAATCCATTTTTACAGAAAAGCTTTTTAAGCCTTCTGATTCCTCTGTGGATTTATTCATTACTTCTTCAAGCGTCAGTTCGGAAGCTTTTTCTTCCGCTTTTTCAGTTTCTGAAGCTTTTTCATTGTCTTTTACGGGCTCATTCACAGGCTTGGCTGTTTGATTACAAGCAGCTAACATAAATACTAAAAAGAAGCCTGCAAGAATGGAAAGCGATTTTTTCAAAATAAGCACTCCTTTAATATTAATAAATAAGAAAAACCATTCCGTATGGATAAAAGGTTCTGTTTCTCTTACCCTCTTATTCTACGATAAAAAAATAGGCAAAGTTTCAAAAAAATGTAATATGATCCTTTTTTCATATAAGAAAAATATGGAAGATGTCATTAGTCACAAAATTTAATTCACTGTATAATCAAATGAAGGAAGAGGAAAAGAGGTATTTTGATGGAAATATTTATGGATGCAAATGGTGGATTGGTCAAATTATCATTTATTCCACATGCATTTGATAAACAGCCGGAACATGTCCTTGTTATTTGTAAGAAAGGCAAGGAATGGCTGCTTACAAAGCATAAGAAAAGAGGGCTGGAGTTTCCTGGAGGGAAGCTTGAAAAAGGAGAAACATTGGAAGAGGCGGCACGCCGAGAAGTACTGGAGGAAACTGGAGCCGAGCTAAAGCAGCTGGAATTCATCGGTGAATATGAGGTGTCTTTGAACGAAAAGACCTTTGTAAAGGCTATTTTTTATGGGGAAGTAGATAAGATTAGCGAAAATCTGCATTATTTTGAAACAAAAGGACCCGTACTTATTAAAGGAAATATTTTAGATTTAAGGTGGGGGGACGAATACAGCTTTATAATGAAAGATGAAGTGGTCGAGAGGAGTATTTTAAAAATAGAGGGATAGGAGTAGAAAGGGGGGGAATCTATGCTGCACATCAATCCGGATGCTTTTATCTTATTACCAGCGTTTGCGACGATCCAATGCGAGCCGAACTGGAAATGGAGGAAGCGAAATAAACCACTTCCTAATTATGATTTGTTTTATGTTTGGAGCGGAAAAGGGACTGTGGTTCTTAATGGAAAAAGATACGATGTACATAAAGGAAGCTGTTTTCTATTTAAGCCTGGCGATTGGACGACAGCTACCCATGATCCGCAAAATCCATTAGTACTAAGCTATATCCATTTTGACTTGATGAAAATCCCTGAATTGGTGCCAATAACTTATCGGATTGTTCAAGATTCAATCCCTTTTGAATCCCTGCTAACACGTTATGTTCGGTTATTTTTGGTAAAAACCTTCGGAGCTGAAATGGAGGCAAAGCTGATTCTAAAGCAACTAATGATTCACCTGTTAAGAGAAGAACGGGAAATAGATAAGCAGCTGGAGCATACGAGCAATGACCTTTTGGAAACGATTCGAGAAATCGCCAATTTTATCAGGGAGCATCCGGGTGATCCTCACACAATTGAAAGTTTAGCTATCAGGGCGAATCTTTCTCCACGCTATTTTTCCCTGAAATTTAAAGAGATTATTGGACATACAGTTAGGAACTATATTGTACGCTCTCGGATTAATCGTGCAGAGCACCTGCTCCATAACATGGGTATGACGGTAACAGAAGCAGCAGATGCTCTTGGCTATAATGATCTTCATTTTTTTAGCAGACAGTTTAAAAAGTATACAGGAAAGAATCCTTCAGATATACGTTAAAGAGGCAAACAAATAAATTTGAGAAGGTGTTTTAACGTGTTCCCTAAAGCACAACAACTAGATTCAATTGAAAGTTATATCGATTCACCAGAAAAGCTAAAAAAGCTATATCGACGAGTGTTATTCGTAGTATGTCTATCACAAATCTTTGGTGGTGCAGGGCTTGCTGCAGGAGTTACTGTAGGTGCCCTATTGGCACAACAAATGCTGGGGACTGATGCTTATGCAGGAGTGCCAGTAGCCTTACTTACTTTAGGTTCCGCTGGCTCAGCCTTCATTATAGGAAAGCTTTCTCAACGATATGGACGCCGTACGGGTCTATCAGCAGGTTTTATTGTTGGGGGACTCGGGGCAGTTGGAGTTGTGATTGCTGCAATGGTGAATAGTGTCATTTTATTATTTGCATCTTTGCTGATCTATGGTGCAGGAACTGCGGCAAATTTACAAGCCCGTTATGCAGGAACGGATTTAGCAAACAAGAAACAAAGAGCAACGGCTGTTAGTACAACGATGGTTATGACAACATTCGGGGCGGTTGCAGGTCCAAACTTAGTAGAAGTGATGGGGGAATTTGCTAGTCTTATTGGTGTTCCATCACTTGCTGGTCCATTCATATTATCCGCTGCTGCATTTATTTTAGCAGGTTTGATTCTCTTTATTATGCTGCGTCCCGACCCCTTAACGATTGCAAACAGGATAGCGGCTTATAAATTAGAATATGAGCCTATTAATAAAGTAGATATTGCTGAACATGCCGTTAATAGAAGAGGTCTAATAGTAGGAGCCACTGTGATGATTCTTACTCAAATTGTTATGGTTGCAATTATGACTATGACACCGGTACATATGAAACATCATGGCCATGGTCTAGCTGAAGTTGGAACGGTTATCGGCTTTCATATAGGTGCTATGTATCTTCCCTCTCTAATCACAGGTGTCCTTACAGATAAAGTAGGAAGAACAGCAATGAGCATTGCCTCGGGTATTACATTATTATCTGCCGGATTATTAGCCGCATTTGCACCAGGGAATTCAATGATTCTGTTAATCATTGCGCTTATTTTACTAGGATTGGGATGGAACTTTGGCTTAATTAGCGGTACGGCTCAAATCGTTGACTCTACAGAACCATCTGTACGTGCGAAAACTCAAGGTACACTTGATGTCTTTATTGCATTAGCAGGAGCTTCTGGCGGTGCACTATCAGGGATGGTAGTAGCGAATACCAGTTATGCCACACTATCTTTGATTGGAGGACTTTTATCCTTAGTTCTCATCCCTGTTGTGATATGGTCCCGCAAAGCTTAAAAAGAGAAATTCATTTTATTTAAGAATATTCTTTGTAAAAATGAAATCCTTTTTATTAAATAAAGTTTGAATCTTCATTTTTTTAAGTGAATAAGGAAACGATTATCTTGCTGAGGTGAACAGGATGATTCAAACGGCTTTAATTACAGTAACCCATGATCCGCATGGAAGAAACGTCAAGCTACTTCAAGAGTTCAAAGAGCTGTTGGAAGATATTTATTCCGAACTTTTTATTACCGTTAGTGAAGAATCATCAAATAATCTATTGGATGCATTAGAAAATAGTAAGTTTAAAACAAAGATAATCCCTAAATTAGGTGCAGCACACGCAAGAAGAGAGGCAGTTAAGTTTGGTCTAACTGGAACAAGCCAGTTCTTTCATTACTGCGATTTTGATAGGTTAATAACCTGGGTACAGAAACACTCGATTGAATTAAGAAAAATAGTAAGTTTCATTCCTCAGTTTAATTATTTAATTTTTGGCAGAACAGAAAGAGCATTTCAAACTCACCCAATCGAGTGGCAAGAAACGGAAAAAATTACGAATAAGATTTGCTCTATAGAGCTGGGGAAAGAAGTGGATATTACTGCTGGTTCATGTGCGTACTCAAGAGAGGCAGGGAACTATATAAAAGATTGCTCTAAAGAAAAAATGACAGATGCGGAATGGGCTATGATTGTCCATAGAATCGCAAACTTAGAGGTTAATTATCTGCCTGTGGAAGGATTGGAATATCAGGATGATATAAATAGTACCAATGGAAGAGTATCAGATTCGGAAGCATGGTTAAGCCGTTTAAAGTTAAGTTTCATAATTAGTGAGACAGCATATAGAGTAGGGAAATAAGCAAAAAATATTATGGCTTCACCAATTTTAAGGGGAGGGAAAGCGTTGATCCAAACGGATTACGCTCTTTTCCCTGAACTAATCGTTTCTACAAGAGCCGCTAGTAAGCTTGATATAAATGTTAATTTCGGTACTATCCTATGGCAATGTGACCTTCAGCTTTTATTTGTTATAACATACCGCATATCTCCTCACCGTCAATTAATTAGCTAGCTAATTAATTGACGGTGAGGAGATATGCCTCTTCTTAAATGTGTAAAAAAGTGCAAATATTCAATGAATGGGTGTAAATCCAAAAGGTCAAATGGATGATAAGATGGATCATAACATTTTAGATTAGCAGACCGACAATGGAGGAGTCCCAATGGCAACAGATTATATTCAGCAGCTATTTGCAGACCGGATAGGCGGCTCGCAATTTGGATTGAAAGATGAAATTTACAAATTTGAAAAGATTAAACGAGCAAAACGAGAAGCCATTCAAGCAAATCCACATATAGAATTAATTGATTTAGGAGTAGGAGAACCTGATGAGATGGCGGATAATCGTATTGTGCAAAAATTGGCAGAAGAAGCAAGAAAGCACGAAAACCGTTTTTATGCGGATAACGGCATTGTTGAGTTTAAGCAAGCAGCTGCCTCTTATATGGAAAAGGTGTTTGGTGTTAGCCACCTTAATCCTGAAACAGAAATAAATCATGTGATTGGCTCAAAATCAGCGTTAGCGATGCTGCCTTCAGCTTTTATCAATCCATGTGATCTTACAATTATGCCTTCACCTTGTTACCCGATTTTAGCTACTCATACAAAGTACTGCGGCGGTGATGTCGTTCAGTTGCCCCTGACGGAAGAAAATTTGTTTCTACCGAGGCTAGATACATTGAGTGATAGAGTTTTAGAAAAGGCAAAGCTTTTATATTTAAACTATCCGAATAACCCGACTGGAGCGACTGCAACTGCAGCATTTTTTGAAGAAGTTGTTCGATTTGCCAAGAAGCATGAGCTTATTGTCGTGCATGATGCCGCTTATTCAGCCCTTGTCTTTGATGGGGAGCAGCCGCTTAGTTTTCTCTCCGTACCAGGGGCAAAGGACGTTGGCATTGAGCTCCATTCTTTATCAAAATCATTCAATATGACAGGATGGCGTATTGGCTTTGTCGCAGGGAACGAAAAGCTTGTCAAGGCATTTGCAACTGTAAAGGATAATAATGATTCCGGTCAATTCATCGCTATTCAGAAAGCGGCTGCACATGCACTTGCTCATCCAGAAATAACGATTCAAACTGCTGAAAAATATTCGCGGAGGCATGGATTATTAGTAAATGCATTGTCAGTGTGTGGCTTTCGTTCGGAGAAGCCGAAGGGATCATTTTTCTTATATACAAAGGCGCCAAAAGCGGTAGTTGGAGGTCCATCCTTTCAATCGGCAGAGGAGTTTAGCCAATATTTAATACGTAAGCATTTAATCTCTACTGTTCCATGGGATGAGGCAGATCCATATGTCCGCTTTTCAGTTACCTTCCAGGCAAAAGGGATCGCAGAAGAGTTTCGAGTAATCCAAGAGATTGAAAATAGATTAAGGCGAGATGTATTCATCTTTTGAAGGGAGGACCAATATGCAATTTACGAAAATGCATGGATTGGGGAATAATTATATCTTTTTTAATCTATTGGAAATGCCAATGGAAGAGCAAGACCTTGGGCAGCTTGCTAGGACGGTTTCCAATGTAAACACAGGGATCGGATCAGATGGGATGATCCTAATTTGTCCTTCTGATATCGCTGATTTTAAAATGAGGATTTTTAATGAAGATGGCTCAGAAGGAAAGAATTGTGGAAACGGTTTACGATGTGTAGCGAAATATCTCTTCGACCACATGTATGCAACAAGCACAGATTTTTCAATTGAAACATTAGGCGGAGTCGTTCATGTCATGGTGGAACCAGATAAAAAACGGATTGTTCGATCGGTAACCATTGATATGGGAAAGCCAAAACTGACGAAAGGAAAGATTCCGATGAAAGGTGACCCAGAAACACAGACGATCAATGAACTCCTTACCATTGGCGAACGAAGTTTTCCAATGACATGTGTTTCTATGGGCAATCCACATGCAATTATTTTCGTTGATGCTGTAGATGAATTTCCTTTAGAAGAAATGGGTCCTGAAATTGAGTACGCTGATTTATTTCCTGAACGAGTAAATGTAGGCATAGTCGATGTAAAAAACCGACAAGAAATACATTACCGTGTATGGGAAAGAGGCTCTGGGCTAACAATGGCCTGCGGCACGGGTGCTTGTGCAGCTGTTGTTGCAGCCACATTAAATCACCTGGTTGATCAACATATGCCAATAACTGTTCATTTACCTGGGGGGCAGCTGATCATTAAATGGGATGAAAATGGCCATGTTTGGAAGAGTGGGGAGGCTGCATATATTTGCCATGGCGAATTAGCTATGGAAGAGACGATACCAGTTAAAAATAAATAATTTATTGGATTTTGTAGAGGGGAATGTTTATTTTTGCACGCAGCGGAAATCAACAGACCGTTTCATCACAGATAATTATTAAAAGGGAGGAATTTAAATGGCAAAGTCTTATAGCAAAGATGAAATTATGAAAGTGGCTAACGAGGAAAATGTCCGATACATCCGTTTACAGTTTACTGATATATTCGGAACGATAAAAAATGTGGAAATTCCAATCAGCCAGCTGCCAAAGGCATTGGACAATAAAATGATGTTCGATGGCTCGTCAATTGAAGGCTTTGTTCGCATTGAAGAATCAGACATGTATTTATATCCTGATCTAGACACATTTGTTATTTTTCCATGGACAGCTGAAAAAGGGAAGGTTGCCCGCCTGATTTGCGATATCTATCATCCAGATGGCACGCCATTTGAAGGAGACCCTCGCAGTAATTTAAAACGTATTTTAGACGAAATGAGAGAATTGGGATTTACAGATTTTAATGTGGGGCCCGAGCCGGAATTTTTCTTATTTAAGCTAGATGAGAATGGTCAGCCAACACTGGAGCTGAATGATCAAGGCGGATATTTTGATTTGGCGCCAACAGACCTTGGCGAAAACTGCCGCCGTGACATCGTAATTGAGTTAGAAGAAATGGGGTATGAAATTGAGGCTTCTCACCATGAAGTAGCTCCGGGTCAGCATGAAATTGACTTTAAATATCAGAATGCATTAAAGGCTTGTGATGATATTCAAACATTTAAACTTGTTGTCAAAACAATTGCTCGTAAACATGGGCTCCATGCAACCTTTATGCCTAAACCATTGTTTGGTGTAAATGGATCTGGCATGCATAGTAACCTTTCCTTGTTTAAGGAAGGGGAGAATGCATTCTATGAGAAAGGGGGTTCGTTAGAGTTAAGTGAGACAGCGAGACAATTTATTGCCGGTATTTTAAAGCATGCCCCAAATTTCACCGCGATTACAAATCCAACAGTCAATTCGTATAAGAGGCTAGTGCCTGGCTATGAGGCACCGTGTTATGTCGCGTGGTCAGCGAGAAATAGAAGCCCGCTTATACGCATACCAGCATCCCGTGGAATGAGTACCCGTGTAGAGGTAAGAAGTGTAGATCCCGCTGCTAATCCGTACTTGGCAATGGCTGTTTTATTAGCTGCCGGACTAGATGGAATAAAAAATAGTTTAACTCCCCCTAAGCCGGTGGATAGAAACATCTACGTCATGTCTAAAGAAGAACGGATTATAAATGGCATCGCGGATTTGCCGTCTACATTAGCACATGCACTTGAAAATTTAAAATCAGATGAAGTAATAACAAGTGCGCTAGGTGTGCATCTGTTTGAACATTTTATTGAGGCAAAAGAAATTGAGTGGGATATGTTCCGGACGCAGGTCCATCCATGGGAGCGGGAACAGTACATTTTACAATATTAATAGTTAAAAAATAACGAAAGAGTGTGATAATTTGTGTGTGGAATAACAGGATGGATTAATTGGCATCAAGATTTAACACAAGAAGAATTCATCGTGGAAAAGATGGCAAATACCTTAGCAAAGCGCGGTCCAGATGCTTCGAGTGTCTGGAGCGCACGCCATGTCTCATTTGGACATAAACGGCTTATTGTTGTGGATCCTGAAGGTGGCGTACAGCCGATGACGAAAACAAAAAACGGAAACACCTATACGATCGTATATAATGGGGAGCTTTATAATACGGAGGACGTTCGAAAAGAGTTAATCCAGCGCGGCCACTCATTTAAAAGCCATTCTGATACAGAAGTTCTTTTAGTATCATATATGGAGTGGGCAGAAAACTGCACAGACCATTTAAATGGAATCTTTGCCTTTGCTGTATGGGACCATGGGCAGGAGAAACTTTTCATGGCGAGAGATCGACTAGGTGTGAAACCACTTTTTTATAAAGAAGAATGGGGCTCACTCTTATTTGGTTCAGAATTAAAATCCATTTTGGCTCATCCGAATGTGAAAGCGGAAATCGATAGGGAAGGACTTCAGGAAGTCTTCGGATTAGGCCCGTCAAAGACTCCTGGTCATGGCGTTTTTAGGGGGATTAAAGAACTTCGCCCTGCCCATGCTCTTACATTTACAAGAGATGGCATGAAGATTTGGCGCTATTGGAATGTAGAAAGTAAAAGGCATCCACATTCATTAGAGGATACGGTAGATCAAGTAAAATATTTAGTGAAGGATGCTGTAGAACGTCAGTTGGTTGCAGATGTGCCTGTGTGTACTTTTTTATCAGGGGGGATTGATTCGAGTGCGCTCAGTGCATTTGCATCCGCGTATTTTAAAAAGGAAGGAAGGGATTTACTCCACACGTACTCGATTGATTATGATCGCAACAGTGAGTATTTCGAAGCAAGTACATTTCAGCCTGATCAGGATGGTCCATGGATTCAAAGGGTGCAGCTGTATTTAGGCACAATCCATCACACAGCAATCATTGATAATGAACAGCTTGCCGATCGTTTGGAGGATGCTGTTCGAATGAGAGATTTACCAGGAATGGCCGATGTTGATTCCTCTCTTTTATGGTTTTGCGAGCAAATTAAACAGGACTTCACAGTAGCTTTGTCAGGCGAGTGTGCAGATGAGATTTTCGGAGGATACCCGTGGTTTTATAGAGAAGAGCTGCTTCATACCAATGGGTTCCCATGGATGAGATCACATGCTGAAAGAGAGCAGCTCCTTCTTCCAAAATGGCAGGAGAAACTTGAACTGCCAAGCTATGTGAAGGAGCGATATAACGAAACAGTTTTAGAAACTCCTCAATTAGATGGGGAATCATCAGCAGAAGCTCGCCGAAGGGAAATGTCTTATTTAAATATGATTTGGTTTATGCAAACATTGCTTGATCGCAAAGATCGTATGAGCATGGGAGCAAGCTTAGAGGTGCGTGTGCCATTTGCTGATCATCGTATCGTGGAATATGCCTGGAACATCCCATGGGAAATGAAAATGCTGAATAGCCGTGAGAAAGGCATCCTACGAAAGGCTCTTGAAGGCGTGCTTCCAAAAGAGGTGCTTTACCGGAAAAAGAGTCCCTATCCAAAAACATATCATCCGCAATATATGTATCTAGTCAAAAACAAGTTATCATCGATCCTCAACAACAAAACCTCCCCAATTCTAGAAATTATCTCGAAACAAAAAGTCCAAGAAATCATTGATTCCGATGGATCCTCATTTAAAGTTCCTTGGTATGGGCAGCTGATGACAGGACCACAGCTCATTGCTCATCTAGCACAAATTAATATGTGGCTTGAACAGTATAAAATTAACATTATTGAAAACTAAAGATAGGGTCGTAAGAAAAGCTGCTGCCACTTTTCTTACGACCCATTTTTAATTAGCTTTCTTTCTAACAGTTCAACTAGTTGATACATTATTGTTGCAAATACAGCAATCACAAGCAGAGAAAGCATGACAAGTGTGAAATTAAATACTTGGAATCCATAAATGATCATATACCCAAGCCCTTTTGAGGCAACAAGGAATTCCCCAACAATGACCCCGACCCAAGATAAGCCGACGTTGACTTTAAGTGTGGAGATGATGACAGGGAAAGAGGCAGGTAAAATGGCTTCTTTGAATATTTGAAATCGGGTGGCACCAAAGGTCTGCAGTACCTTTATATAGTTAGCATCAACTTCTTTAAATGAAGTATAAACGACGATTGTTGTGATAATAATCGAGATGATTGCACCCATTGCCACAATGGAAGTAAAGCTTGGACCTAGTGCCACGATCAATATCGGGCCAAGTGCTACCTTAGGCATCGAGTTTAAGACAACTAAATAGGGATCCGCTATTTTGGAAAGCATGGGTGACCACCAAAGGATGGCTGCGAGCAAGGTGCCTAGTACGGTGCCTAAAATAAACCCAAAGATGGTTTCGAAAAGGGTGTAGCTTAAATCTACAAATAAAGTTCCATCTTGGACTTTTGTAAGGAAGAGCTCCCATACTTTTGATGGTGCACTAAAGATTAATGGATCAATCCACTGCATTCTGCTAGCAATTTCCCAACCAGTAAAAAAGACTAGAAAAATGATAAGCTGGTAAAAACGCACCCATTTCTTTTCACGCTTTAACGATTGAAGATACCTGCGGTGCCCTTGTTCAATATTTGTTTGTGGGTTCAAGAGATTCCAGCTCCTTCCAGACAGTTTGAAAGATACTTGAATAAGCTTCATGGCTCCGTGCATTGAATGGTGTTGCTTCTCTTAACTCATCTGGAATAATAAACGTTTTATGAATTTGTCCTGGACTGGATGAGAAGAGGAAAATGCGGTCGCTCATTGCAATGGCCTCTCCAATATCATGAGTCACTAAAATAGCTGTCTTTCCAAAGGATTTTAATGTATTGGAAACGAGATCCTCTAACTTCAGCTTTGTTTGATAATCGAGTGCGGAAAAAGGTTCATCAAGCATAAGCAGTTTCGGCTCGGTTGCTAACGTTCTAACTAATGCCACACGCTGTCTCATTCCACCAGATAGTTGTTTTGGATATTGCTTCTCTACCCCTTTAAGTCCCATTTTCTCGAGTAAGGTGAGTGCGTAATCTCTTTTTAAATCATTAAGGCTGCCATCAATTTTAAACCCTAATAAGATATTTTCTTCGATTGTTTTCCATGGAAAGAGATAATCTTGCTGGAGCATGTAGCCAATATTTTTACTTGCTTCCTGAACGTCCTTTCCCTCTAATGTAACCGTTCCTGCAGTCGGCTCAAGTAAGCCGGCTATAATTGAAAGCAGGGTTGTTTTTCCGCATCCGCTTGGGCCAAGGAAGGAAACAAATTCTCCCTCTCCGATCTCAAGTGAAATATCGGAGAGGGCTGTTGTGGCAGAGGTTTTTGTAAAGTACGTATGGTGAATTCCCTGTAAACTTAAGAAATCCATTGGAGCCCTCCTTCCTATTTTTTCTATTGAAGTGTAATGATTGTAATTCAACGGGCAGTTAGCCCCCCACTGATGGAAGTTTCACTTTATTTCATTACTTCTTCGGCAATTTCTGTATTAACAAGTGTCTCATAGTCAATTCGTTCAGGCAGCTCGCCGGCTTCCTCCATGACATCTTGCAGGTTATTCCAGCCTTCTTCATTTAAAATAGGATTCGTTGCAAAGGAGCCTTGATTTTTGTATCGATCGACAACCATTTCAATCGTATCTATATTTGTGTTGTCAAAATAGCCTTTTATCGCTTCAGCAATTTCTTTCGCACTATGTGAGTCAACCCATTGTTGCGCCTTATAAATAGCTTTTGTAAACTTTTCAACCGTTTCTTTCTTTTCTTTAATCGTGCTTTCTTTTGTCATAAATGTTGTGTATGGAAGGTTCCCGGATTCCTCCCCAAATGAGGCTATGATATAGCCTTTCCCTTCTTGTTCAAACACGCTTGCTGTTGGTTCGAAAAGCTGGACAAATTCACCGGTTCCGGAGGCAAAAGCTGGAGCGATATTAGCAAAATCAACATTTTGAATTAAATCTAAATCATGGTGTGGGTCAATGCCATGCTTTTTCAAAACAAATTCACCGACCATTTGGGGCATGCCGCCTTTGCGCTGACCAAGGAAGGTTGCTCCCTTTAATTGCTCCCAAGAAAAATTGTCTATTTTTTCACGAGAAACAAGAAATGTACCATCTGTTTGAGTGAGTGCTGCAAAGTTGATAACTGGATCACTTGAGCCTTGAGCATAAACATAAATGGAGGTTTCAGAGCCTACAAGTGCTATATCGATACTGTCTGACAATAAAGCTGTCATCGTCTTATCTCCACCAGCAGTAGTTGTCAGTTCGACATTCAGGCCCTCCTCTTCAAAAAATCCTTTTTCAAGTGCAACATATTGCGGCGCATAGAAAATGGATCTTGTTACTTCACCGATACGAATATTTTGAACCTTATCTTTTCCACAGGCCGCAAGGGGTATAATAAGAATGGCAATTAAAACAAGGGAAAAACTAATTTTCAGCCATTTTTTCATCGCTTAAACCTCCATTTATCTCAAGATATATCAGCTTTCAAAGCCTACATTATCGTATGAGGGTGTAAAAAATGTGTGAATGCCTAGATAAACTTTTTAATTATAGATATATTAGGGGAATCCGGCCAGTTAAAGAATAATTCCAGTGTAAGCTAACAGAATAGGAGATGAACAAAAATGGACCAAATCATATATAAAGAAAGGTTTCCATCACCTAATCCAAGCATTGAGTTATCAATCGTTACCTATCTTTCAGACGATTTAAAAGTGAAGGGGCTTTTAGCTGAGCCTAAAGGTAATGAAATGTATGATGGCTTCCTGTACTTACGTGGGGGAATCAAAAATGTCGGGAAGGTGAGACCGGGGCGTATTGTTCAATTTGCATCAGAGGGATTTATCGTCTTTGCGCCATTTTATCGTGGAAATCAAGAAGGAGAAGGGAATGAAGATTTTGCAGGCGAGGATCGTGAGGATGCTTTCTCAGCGTTTAGACTCCTGCAATCTCATCCGAGGGTGAAAGGAACACATATTTTTGGTTTTTCTAGAGGGGGTGTCATGGCGCTATTGACTGCTATTCAATTCCCTGAGGCGAAGTCAGTAGTGACTTGGGGGGGTGTCAGTGATATGTTTCTAACATATGAAGAGAGAGAGGATTTACGGAGAATGATGAAAAGGGTGATTGGAGGAACACCAACGAAGTTTCCGGAGCGATACGAGTATCGAACGCCTCTTTTTCAAATAGAAAGGATTCAATCTCCCGTATTAATTATACATGGGGAAAAAGATAAAAATGTCTCAGCCGAACATGCCTACCGTTTAGAGAAAAGATTAAAAACGCTAAGGAAAAAAGTCGAAAGCTGGTATTTCCAAGGGTTTACCCATTACTTTCCTCCTGCGATCAACCGGGAAGTCGTCCGAGATTTAACCGGTTGGATGAAGAAACAGTAAAAAAGGAATTGCCATTAAAGGCAATTCCTTTTTTCGGGGAATGAAGCAAAATTTACAACATCGATATATAGAGTATATTAAGCGGTTGGACCGCCTTTTTCTTCAATTTCAGCAGGGACGTTAGAGAACTTTTTGAAGTTTTCACGGAACTTAGCAGCAAGCTCTTTCGCTTTTACTTCATAGGCTGCCTGATCATCCCAAGTTTTGTTTGGCTGAAGCACTTCATCAGGTACTCCAGGAACATGAAGTGGAATTTCAAGACCAAAGATTTCATCTTTGATAGTCTCCACATTATTTAATTCGCCTTCTAGGGCGGATTGAACCATTGCACGAGTATATGGAAGCTTCATACGATTGCCAACTCCATATTCGCCGCCAGTCCAGCCTGTATTCACAAGATATACCTTCGCATTATGCTCATCAATTTTCTTCCCAAGCATTTCAGCATACTCTGTCGCGGCACGAGGCAAGAATGGTGAACCAAAGCATGTGGAGAAGGTTGCTTCTGGTGAAGTGACTCCACGCTCTGTACCTGCAAGCTTAGATGTATAGCCGCTTAGGAAATGATACATCGCCTGCTCCTTTGTTAATTTAGAGATAGGAGGCAGGACGCCGAATGCATCCGCCGTTAAAAATACAATCGTATTAGGGTGTCCAGCAATACTTGGATCCACAATATTATCAATAGCCTGTATTGGATATGCCGCACGAGTGTTTTCAGTTAAAGTGTTGTCATCATAATCAGCCATTCGGCTTTCATTGTTAATAACCACGTTTTCTAGCACGGCGCCGAAACGGATCGCATCAAAAATTTGCGGTTCTTTTTCACGAGTAAGGTTGATGCACTTCGCATAGCAGCCACCTTCAATATTGAATACTCCGTTTGGAGACCAGCCATGTTCATCATCACCGATTAAACGGCGATTTGGATCTGCGGATAAAGTTGTTTTTCCTGTGCCAGAAAGACCGAAGAAAAGGGCAACATCACCTTCAAGCCCAACGTTAGCTGAACAATGCATAGGAAGGATTCCGTTTTCCGGAAGTAAATAGTTCATGATTGAGAAAATGGATTTCTTAATTTCGCCAGCATATTCTGTTCCGCCAATTAACACCGTACGTTTTTCAAAAGAAACAATAATAAAGGTTTCGGATGCAGTTCCATCAACAGCAGGATCCGCTTTAAAGTTTGGTGCGGAAATAACTGTGAATTCTGCTTGATGATCCAATAATTCTTCATCTGTAGGGCGAATGAACAGCTGATGTGCAAATAAGTTATGCCAAGCAAACTCGTTTATGACTTGGATTGGCAGCCTATGTTTTTTATCAGCACCTGCAAATCCTTTAAAAACAAACACTTCGTCTTTTTCTTGTAAGTAGCTTAGCACTTTATTATATAAATTAGAGAATACTTCTTCAGAGATTGGCTGGTTCACACTTCCCCAATCAACTGAATCTAATGTTGACGGTTCTTTCACTATATACTTATCTTTAGGCGAACGCCCTGTATATTTGCCAGTTGTTGCAGCAACAGCTCCCGTTGATGTCAGTGATCCTTCATTACGGTTTAATACTTTTTCAACAAGCTGAGGAACAGATAATTGAATTTGGATATTATTCCCTTTTAGTAAATCGATCAATTTATTTGGAATGCTAACAGAATTCATCTGATGAATACCTTCCTTTATCCAGTATTATTTTTGAAAGTGATTACATCTCCTAATTAGTATAACACATTTGGATGATTAATCTATACTATTAAAAAATTTTTTCTAAAAATAATAAAAATGTCACAATTAGTTTACAGCTAACTGTTCTTAAAAAATAAATAAGAACTCTTTTACATATATGTTAAAATGGAAATACCAAACGTAAACGAGATGATCTTATGAAAACGACTGCATTGTACGATGAAACATGCTCGTTATGCAAGCAATCCATGCGAATTTTTAATAAGCTTGACTGGTTTCGACAAATCGAATGGGTCTCATTACAGGAATATGAAAAAAATGAACAGCCATTTTTGTTTGATAAAGCTAGTTTGCGAAAAGAACTTCATATTATTACTTCCAATGGTCATGTGTTAAAGGGCTTTTATGCAATAAGACATTTGTTCCTGCGTGTCCCTTTGTTCTGCTTATTAGGGATTTTTTTATACATCCCATTTTCCTATATAATTGGAAATCCAATTTATCAGTGGGTTGCTAAAAATCGTCATAAATTTCTAAAAAGAAAATGTGAGGATGGAAGTTGTTCATTATAGCATAAATTAATAATGAAAAAACAACAATTTTATTCAGATTGTTATTGACATAAATTCACTCTATACGTTATGATTTTACCTTGAACGGATACTCTCTTATCCCGAGCTGGCGGAGGGACAGGCCCAATGAAGCCCAGCAACCTGTTAAAGATCTTTTTTAGCAAAGGTGCTAACCTGACGCAAGGACTTAGAGCCTTGAACGATAAGAGTGAAAGGCGCGAATCGATTTGTTTTCAACCTTTTCACATATGAAAAGGTTTTTTTGTACTTTATGAAACTTTTATTATGGATTAAAGTATAATAAAAAAACTGAGGCTTCCGCCATAACCACTTGGCGATAAATAAGCAAAGTTTTTCTCATGCAAATTTGATGGACGGCTTTTGGTTTTTTGAGTTTTTAATATGGCTGTGTGTAAGTGTTAAAGGGGCATATTAATAAAAACTCCCTGTTTATTTCATACTACTTAGGGAATGAGTTCCGTATCAACCTAAGGTTGCTTCCTGCTAAGCAATCTTGCCTATAATATATAAATAAGGAGGAATCCAGATGTCAACAAAGCGTCGTTTGTTTACTTCTGAATCAGTTACTGAGGGCCATCCGGATAAAATTTGTGACCAAATCTCTGATGCGATTTTGGATGCTATTTTAGCAAAGGATGCCAATGCGCGTGTTGCTGCAGAAACGTCTGTAACAACAGGTCTCGTTCTAGTGGCTGGTGAAATTACTACTTCTACTTATGTAGATATTCCAAAGATTGTGCGTGAAACAGTGAAAGAAATTGGCTATACGCGTGCAAAATACGGTTTTGATGCAGAAACTTGTGCAGTTTTAACGTCCATTGATGAACAGTCAGCTGACATTGCGATGGGGGTTGACCAAGCACTTGAAGCTCGTGAAGGATCAATGAGTGATGAAGAAATCGAAGCGATCGGTGCAGGAGACCAAGGCTTGATGTTTGGTTATGCTTGTAACGAAACAAAAGAGCTTATGCCGCTGCCCATTTCTTTAGCGCATAAATTATCACGTCGTTTAACGGAAGTGCGCAAAGAAGAAATTCTTCCGTACCTTCGTCCAGATGGCAAAACGCAAGTAACCGTAGAGTATGATGAAAATAACAAACCTGTCCGTATTGATACAATTGTTATTTCAACTCAACACCACCCTGAGATTAGCCTGGAGCAAATTCAGCGCAATTTAAAAGAACACGTGATTAACCCTGTAGTGCCGAAAGAGCTAATTGATGAAAATACAAAGTATTTCATTAACCCAACAGGCCGTTTCGTTATTGGTGGACCTCAAGGGGATGCAGGTTTAACTGGCCGTAAAATTATCGTTGATACTTACGGCGGATACGCTCGCCATGGCGGTGGGGCATTCTCTGGTAAGGATCCGACAAAGGTTGACCGTTCAGCTGCTTATGCTGCGCGTTATGTGGCAAAAAATATTGTAGCTGCAGAATTAGCAGATAAAGTAGAAGTTCAGCTTGCTTATGCTATTGGTGTGGCACAGCCAGTTTCCATTTCTGTCGATACATTTGGTACTGGAAAAGTGAGCGAGGATGTATTGGTTGATCTTGTCCGTAAACATTTCGACCTTCGTCCAGCTGGAATTATTAATATGCTTAATCTACGCCGCCCAATTTATAAGCAAACAGCTGCATATGGCCATTTTGGCCGTACGGATGTGGATCTTCCATGGGAACGTACGGATAAAGCAGAAACTTTACGTGCTGAAGCAGGAAAATAATATAGAAAAACAGGAGCTGCAAATGCAGTTCCTGTTTTTTTTTCTAATTGTTGGAATAATCCCCTACTTCTTTTGTAAAGACTTATAGTACTGCCCTTTTTCAGCATATTCTCTGCTTATACGTTCCATATCTTTAATATCCTCTTCTGTTAATTCACGAATCACTTTAGCGGGTCGGCCAAAAGCTAGCGTGTTCGGCGGAATTTTCTTCCCTTGTGGAACTAGGCTACCTGCACCGATAAATGCCCCTTCACCAATCTCAGCCTGATCAAGAACAATCGAGCCCATTCCAATGAGCGCCTTTTTTCTAACAATACAGCTATGAAGAATGACTTGGTGACCGATCGTTACTTCATCTTCAAGAATTAATGGGTTGTTTGGGCTTTGATGGAGGACAGAATTATCTTGTACGTTTACTTTTTTTCCTATTATTGTAGGAGCTACATCGCCTCTTATGACTGTATTAAACCAAATACTTGATTCATCTCCTATCTCAACATCTCCGGTAATCGTCGTAAAATCAGCAATAAATGCTGATTTAGAAATTTTAGGCATCTTTTCTTTATAAGGATAAATCATATGTAACGCCCCTCTTAATCGTATTTTCAATCTATTCTAACATACGACAAAGGGGCAAAAGTAAAGCTGCAAGTTCAAATATTGAAAAAATAAACATTTTAATTAAAAAAAACGGTGTTACATGTGATGAATTCCAGTTTCTAAGCTATAATTTAGAAAGAATGGTTTTTCGCTTCAACATAAGGTTTAGGAGGAAATATGATGTGGAAATGGGAAGCTGAAGGAGAGGCTAAAGCAGTCATTGTAATGGTTCATGGTGCGATGGAGCATCATCGCCGCTATGGGTGGCTTATAGAAAAATGGCGATTATCAGGTTTTCATGTCATTATGGGAGATCTTCCAGGCCAGGGGATGACAACAAGATCAAGCAGGGGCCATATTGAATCATTTGATGAGTATCTCACTGAGGTAAAGGATTGGATTCAGGCTGCCTACCAGTTTGATTTACCTGTATTCCTTTTAGGACATAGTATGGGTGGGTTAATTTCTATACGTCTGCTTCAGGAAGAAAGAATGAATTTAGCAGGAGTGATTTTGTCATCTCCATGTTTAGGATTAATCAAAAAGCCCTCAAAGCTGATTGACATTCTTTCTATCGGGCTTAATCTAATTATTCCAAGCCTGAAATTGGATTCGGGACTTACGGTAGAAATGGCAACGAGTAATCAGGATGTACGCGATGCGGATGCCAATGATAGTTTATATGTTAAGAAAGTGTCTGTTAGATGGTATCGAGAACTAATGAATGCGATGAAGCTTGGATTTGAAAAGCTTGATAAAATACAAGATGTCCCCCTTCTTGTTATGCAAGGGGGAGATGACTTGATTGTCAATAAGAAAACAGTGAGCGAATGGTTCAGTCTTGCTCCTTTTTCTGAAAAACGGTTTAAAGAATGGCCTAAATATTATCATGAAATATTTAATGAACCTGATCGAGAAGATGTATTTGAATATGCGAAGGATTTTGTTTCCAGTCAATTAAAGGCGATTGGCTATATTGAAATATAAGAAATACTTGAATGGCTAGTATAAGTGTCCTATTACTTAGGAGTGGATAATATGGTTGTTCCTACCATGCCAATTAGTTTAATGTCTAAAGTATATCGCAGGGTCTTGCCATTGGTGCATAAGGAATTAAACTTTTGGAAAGAAAGAGCTGAGATGATTCCAGACCAGGAACTAAGGAAGCAGGCATTGGCGAGTATAGAACATAAAACCTTCCATTGTGAAGGTGGTTCAATTATGGCATTAATGGCAAAAGAAAAATTTCCAATCGCCATTAAGTTTATTGTTGCGTATCAAACGATTAGCGATTACTTAGATAATCTATGTGACCGTAGCACCTCTCTAAATCCTGAAGATTTTTCTGCGCTTCACGAATCTATGATCGACGCTCTATCTCTAGATGCTGAGCCGAAGAATTATTATCGCTTTCGTATGGAGCAGGATGATGGCAACTACTTAGCAGACCTTGCAGCTACTTGCAGGGATGTTCTTTCTGAAGTTCCGGACTATGGAAAAATAAAGAATTATTTATTCGAGCTATGTCGCTATTACTGTGATTTGCAAATCCATAAGCATGTGAAAGTTGAGGAGCGGGTTTCACGGTTGCAGGATTGGTTTCACCAATATAAAGAGAAAATACCTGAAATGGAATGGTATGAGTTTTCTGCATGTTCGGGATCGACATTAGGGATCTTTTGTCTCATTTCATATGCTATGAGGGATGACTTTGAAATAGCTTATGCTAAAAGTATCCGCAATGGATACTTTCCTTACATACAGGGTCTGCACATTCTTTTAGATTATTTTATTGATCAGGAAGAAGACCGTGAAGAAGGAGACTTAAACTTTTGTTTTTACTATGAGAACGAGGAGAAGCTATTTGAGCGGCTCAAGCATTTTGTTATCGAAGCGGACAAGCATACCGAACAGCTTCCACATAAACGGTTTCATCAGTTAATCAATCGTGGCCTCCTCGGTATTTACTTATCTGATAAAAAAGTAAGAAAGCAAAAGAATGTCAAAAAGCTTGCAAGGAGCATGATAAAAACGGGTGGAGGAATTAGCTACTTCTTCTATTGGAATGGAAGGGCATATCGTGCCATGCAAAATTGGATTCCAGCTTATTTTAAGAAAGCATTATTACGATGATAATAAAAGGAAAAGAGGAAAGAATCTGTGATTCCTTTCCCATTTTCCTTTTATTATTGGATATGGGGAGAATTCAATTATGCCTGCGAATGTCTTGATTAACTTTAACGTTACGAATTTTTAATGTAGCAATGTTTCTTGCTGCTCGATGAAAAGAAAAGGGAACAATCCATTATAGAGGATCGTTCCCTTTTTAAATTTTGCAGTTTTTTGATTCGGTCACCGTTTCTCAATCGCAATAATAAATGGTGGATTGTTTTGCTGATTGATAAATTGATATTGCAAAACATGTGCACCTTTTTGGTCCAATTGTTTCACAAATGAAAGGAGCGCATCTCTTTCAACGGCTCCTTCTTGATGTCCATGATAAACGACGAGCACAATGATGCCCTCAGGAGCCATTATTCCTAGTAGCTGTTTGATGGCGGAAATCGTTGTTGAAGGTGTGGTTACAATCACTTTGTTTCCTCCAGGCAAATAGCCCAAGTTAAAAATAGCTGCTTTTATTTTTCCATGGTGAGATTCTGGGATACTGGTCATAATATGTTCATGCCCCTTATGGAACAAAGTAACTCTATCGGCGAGCTGCTCATCCGACAAACGATTCCGTGTGTTGAAAATGGCCTCTTCCTGAATATCGAAACCATAAACCATCCCAGATTCACCAATTAAACGAGCTAGAAACAAGGTATCATGCCCATTGCCAAGCGTAGCATCAACAACGCAGTCACCGCAAGACACTGCTTTTTCAAGTAATTGCCGGGCATATGGCAAAATTCCATCAAGCTTCATGCTTGCATCTCCACTTGATTCGGCTTATAAAATCTACCCTGCCAGCTGTTTCTGCGCTTTAATTCCGCATCAATCGCGTTAAGGACTTCCCACTTATTTACGCTCCACATTGGACCTACCATTAATTCAATAGGACCATCGCCTGTAATACGGTGAATAATCATTTCCGGTGGTAAAATTTCTAATTGGTCACAAACTAAGCTTACATAGTTTTCAAAAGATAAGAACTCAAGCATGCCCTTTTCGTATTGCTTCACCATTGGTGTTCCTTTTAAAAGGTGAAGCAAGTGAATTTTGATTCCTTGGACATCAAGCTTGGCCACTTCTTTGGCAGTTTCCATCATCATTTCTGGCGTTTCTAGCGGGAGGCCATTTATGATATGTGTACAAACGCGAATGCCATGCTTGCGAAGCTTTTCTACGCCTTCAACATAGCATTTGTAATCATGTGCCCGGTTAATCAGAAGAGCTGTCCTTTCATGAACCGTCTGCAGTCCAAGCTCTACCCATAAATACGTACGTTCATTCAGCTCGGCTAAATATTCAACCACATCATCTGGAAGACAATCTGGTCTTGTAGCAATGGATAAACCGACAACACCTTCCTGCTGCAGTACCCTTTCGTACATATCTCTTAATACCTCAACAGGTGCATGGGTATTTGTGAAGGCTTGGAAATAGGCCATATATTTTCCATCTTTCCATTTGTGATGCATTTTTTCTTTAATCTCATTAAATTGTGTTTCTAAATCATCTGCCCGGTTACCGGCAAAGTCGCCTGAACCTGCGGCACTGCAGAATGTACAGCCGCCATGTGCAACTGTGCCATCACGATTCGGACAATCAAAGCCGCCGTCAAGTGCAACCTTAAACACTTTAAAGCCAAATTCATTTCGTAAATGGTAATTCCATGTATGGTAACGTTTGTCGTCAGCGGCAAACGGAAAAGGATGGGTCTTAGTCATTCGCAAAACCTCCTAAGTTTAAGTCTTTTCGAAAATACTGCATAAAAATAATCATAACACGAAGTAATCATGATAGCCAAAGTAAATTGTTTCAAGTGAAAATGCCAGCAATTTATATAGTAGGAAGCGAAAAATATGAACAAACTAATGGATGAAGCCTGATGCTTCTTTATAACCCATTCTGATGTAGGAGGGGAAATGATGGCAACTCGTGAATCGATGGATAAGCTTATTCAGCAATGCGAGGATGCAATTCGCTTTGCCCAAGACCAATATGAAGAAGGCAGACTGCAAGCGCATTATAACGATGAAGGATACACTTATGCGCTCCAATCTCTTGAGAATGCGTACAATGATTTAGCAAAGATGGCACTTAGCGCAAATGCACAGCAGCGAGAACAACTTCATCGAATGAGGCTCCAATTGCAGCAGCTCCAGAACCAGATGATTACTCTTCCGCATGAATAGGAGGGAATAGCTTGGTAAAAAAACGCTCAAAGCAGAATAACCCTGAACAGAAAACAAAAAATGGCGTCAATAGCAATGATTTAGAATTAGGCAGTGATTTTGATTTGGTTAAGCAGGCGAAAAAACTGTATGAAAAAAAAGGACAGCCTGTTAAATCTAAATTCCACCCTGAATAAGGAATAAAAGCCTTGATGCAACTCACGCATCAGGGCTAATTTTTTGTCTAGATCTAAACAGTGTTGAACTCGAGGTTACAAGACAGATAGGTAAAAAAAAACTTTCCGAGTGAACCGTCGGAGGTGGCCAATCCACTTCAGCAACTCTACTTGCAAATTATTCCTCGTTCACAAAGTGGTAAAGAACTTACAGAAATAACGTGCGTAATGTCACAGATAAACAAGCTTATAAAATGGTTTAAATAAGGTAAGCGATTAAAAATGGTATGAATGTGTTAGAAAAACGGTTTTTCATTTCTTAATTTTAAGATGTGTCGATTCTTTTCTAAAAGGGTTCATGTGAAAATATTCACAAAATGTTCATAATATAGCGTTTCTCAGTGGAAAGGGTGTCAAATGATGAAAAAGAGAATCTTAACTTGGATAGGGATGATAACTCTGCTCCTGAGTGTACCAGGCTACACAAGAGCGGATAATCAAGCAGCTATCCTCAAAATGGAAGAGTTAAAGGTTCAAGTTATGCCAGAGTATGCCAATCATCCAAAGGATAAAGAAAAGGATCATCCTTCTTTATTAATTGGATATCATGGCACATTAATCAATCCTACAGATCAACCAGTAAAAGGACAAATCGAGATCCCCCTTCCAATGGATGAGGAGGGTTTTCGAATTGGATTTGTCGCTGATTATAATCGTGATTTAACTGAGCTGAATGAAATCGAATATGAAATGGATAAAGAAAATCGTACGATCTCGTGGGAAACAAGTGAAGACATACAGCCAAATGAGCCA
Source organism: Cytobacillus sp. (assembly GCF_032154635.1). Taxonomy (GTDB): domain Bacteria; phylum Bacillota; class Bacilli; order Bacillales; family Cytobacillaceae; genus Cytobacillus. The sequence goes on from NZ_JALDXW010000006.1 coordinate 46,168, forward strand.
TATAAATTTGTTATTGAATATTATACGAATCAATTAATTGTTAATAAAGAAACAAAGAAATTAACATACCAATTTAAAAGTTTTGCTGATATCGGTCTTGTCAGTGTGCTTTTTTTAGAGCCATTGAAGTCCGAGAGCTTTCAGTTATCACCTTCAGCAGATTCCCATCAGGAAAATGGATACGGAATGAATATGTTCTTATATCAAATTCAAGGGATGAAGCCAGATGGGACCCAAGAAATTCAGCTTGAGTACAAGCGCTCGGAAACAAAAACAACGATGGAAATAATGGAAGAAATGACCGGAAATCCAGAGCATGCAGAAAAGGCAATACAGAAAAATGAAACACTTCCAATTTGGAAAATCCTTACTGTTGTTGGAGGTGTAAGTGTTTTCTCTGCAATCTTTCTTATTTTCTTCATGAAAAGAAAAAGAGCATCTCAGCAGATTCACAATAAACAGTCCGGAAAGATACAGCAAGATGAAAAAGTGAAGAAATCGCGGTTACGAGCAATGCTTTTAGAAGGGAGTATTTCTCAGCAAGAATATGATGAATTGCTAAAAAAACTAGGGGGATAAAAAATGTCTAAAAACAAAAAAATTATTTTTGGTTTGTCACTTTTTGCAGTCGCAATTATGATTATGTTTTTTTCTACTATGCCGAGCGCAGGAAGCAAAGAGATTTCCATTGAAGAATTGCTTACTAAGAACTATAAGGACGAGTACGTTCTGACACAAGGACTTTTAAAAGAAGATTCAGTCAAATGGGATGCCGACAAGATTGAATTGACATTCGAAATTGTTGATGAAGAAAGCAGTTCACCCCTTCCAATTATTTATAAAGGGGTGAAACCAGATAATTTTTCAGAGGATGTCATTGTGATTGTGGAAGGGTTTATCAAAGATAATGGCGTGTTTGAAGCTGAAAAGGTACAGACGAAATGTCCTTCAAAGTATGAAGGCGAAGATCCAGAAAATTATGACGCGGAAATGCATAAAAATATGAACGAAAAAAAGCAGAATGAATAAGACAAAGCGGGTGACAACATGTATTTAATCGGTAATATCGCGCTCATACTAGGCATCGCCATTTCGTTATACTCTTTAGCAGCAAACATCATCGGTATAAAAAGAAATGATAGAAAATGGCTGGAAAGTGCTAGAGGAGGAATCTTATCCCTTGCTTTTGTAACGAGCATTTCCGCTTTCCTGCTATTTTATATTCTTGGTACGAGCCAATTTCAATTCAAATATGTAGCAGCCTATACAAATAATCAGCTGCCGCTCGTTTATAAGCTTGCCGCTTTTTGGGCAGGAAATGCAGGGTCATTGCTCCTATGGGTATTTTTATTAAGTATTTATGCAGCTGTTATTGTGTTAAATAAGAAAAAACAAAACAATATGATTCCGTATGTTTCAAATATTTTATTGTTAAATATGCTATTTTTCTACATTGTGATGATTTTTAACGCAAACCCTTTTGAGATGACAGAGATGATTCCCGCAGATGGAAAAGGGCTGAATCCGATGCTGCAAAATCCTGGAATGGTCATACATCCAGTCACTTTATATATGGGATATGTCGGACTTGCCGTTCCGTTTGCTTATGCCATTGCCGCTTTGCTCATGAAGAAGATGGATGCAGGGTGGATTAAACTAACGAGAAGATGGACATTAACTGCATGGCTTTTTTTAACAATCGGCAATATTGTCGGTGGATGGTGGGCGTATCTTGAACTTGGCTGGGGCGGTTATTGGGCATGGGATCCAGTAGAAAATGCCTCCTTCCTTCCTTGGTTGACTGTATCTGCTTTTCTGCATTCGGTTATGATTCAGGAACGCAAAAACATGCTCAGAACTTGGAATATAAGTCTAATTATCTTGTCTTATATTCTCTCACTTTTTGGTACTTTCCTTGTTCGAAGCGGCATTTTAACAAGTGTTCATGCCTTTGGTGATAGCAATTTAGGAACCTATTTCTTAATTTTTATGGGCTTTATGATGATCTTTGCTATTTATGTTGTGATTACTCGTTATCAGCTGATTAAAAAGGAAAGCAGACCAATTGAGGCTTATTTTTCAAAGGAGAGCAGTTTTTTATTAAATAATTTCATTTTAGTTGCTGCTGCATTTGCTGTTTTCTTTGGAACGATGTATCCGCTGATTTCTGAAACATTGACAGGAACAAAAGTAAATGTGGGCGCCCCTTATTTTAATAAAGTGATGGCACCAATCATGCTTGCCCTTCTATTTTTAATGGCCATTTGTCCACTTATTTCATGGCAGAAGGCGGTTTTCGACCGGTTTATAAAAAGCACGCTTGTTCCAATAATTGTCGCCCTTCTATTCGCAGGATTTCTTGTAGCAATGGGTGTGAAAGGGATATATGCCATTATTGGACTGACAGTTACAGTATTTATGTTTAATGTACATCTTGCTGAGTTTTGGCGAGGGATTAAAGCTAGAAGAAAAGCAACGAAGGAAGGATTTATAAAAGCAGCCTTTCAATTGACAAGGAAAAACCAGCGAAGATATGGCGGCTACATCGTTCATATTGGAATCGCGGTTATTGCAGTAGGTGTTATTTCTTCTAATGCTTACTCTGAAGAGATGATGAAAACGGTGAATCAAGGTGAAAGCTTTACATTTGGAAATTACGAGCTTACCTTTAACGAGCTGACTGAAACACAGGAAAAAGGAAACGGAATTGTGGCTGCTGAAATCGATGTTAAATATAAAGGAAAAAGCAATGGAACCATCCATCCGGAGAAAATATTTTATGGCACATGGCCTGAGCCTTCTTCAGAAGTTGCAATAAAAACGAATTGGAAAGAGGATTTATATGTCGTGCTTAGTTCATGGGAAAGCAAAGAGAAAGTGACATTTGTTGTGAAAGTTAATCCCTTTGTCAGCTGGATTTGGGCAGGAGGCATTTTGATGATGATCGGAACGGCCATCGCACTTATTGGAGGAAAAACGTCAGCCTTTTTTAAAATGAATAACCGGCAGGCAGGTGTTCATGCATGAAAGAATTAACGAGGAGGCAAATGATAAAATGCTCACTCGCAATGATAGTCTCTATCATTCTGATTGACCTAGGTTTTGATGAAAAAAGAGTAAAAGCAAATTCAAAATTTGATTACAATTCCAAGGAGTTCCAATCTATTATTAATCAGTTAGATATGCAAGGACATGCAGATCATGATATTTCTACATGTTCCATTAAAAAAGTCTATTATGAGGAAGTTATTGAGGCATTAAATCAGGGACAATCTGAAAAGGAAATCCTTCAATCCTATATTGCTGAGTATGGGCAAGCGGCATTACGGACACCGGCAGCAGATGGCAGCGGGATCATCGCTTGGATCACTCCAGCACTCGGGTTTTTACTAGGGGCCGTTATAGTAGGCTTCGGCATTAAAAAATTAACAAATAAAAATGGAGACAAAGAAGCGGTACCCTTTGACTGTGTCGAAATGACTGAAACGGAAAAGGAAATTGTTGAAATTACCTTTGAAGAAGAGCGGAGAAAGCACTTTTGAACAAAAAGGAGCAATCATTATGGATTACATTTTTTTACTCCTAGGATCAGTGATTATTATAACTTGTTTTTACTTTATCGTTTCTCCTTTTTTTAGTCGAGGTGGAGAAACCTATAGTAACTTTGAAGAAAATGAAGCAGAAATGCCTTTAGAAATGATCTATACAGCAGTAAATGAATTGGAAATGGATTTTCTTATGAAGAAGCTGTCCAAAAATGATTTTGAGAGGTTCAAAAAGCAATATCACATACTTGCAGCTAGTTATTTAAAATCAGAAACAAAACACAATAAAAGCCAGCCAAAGGGAAACGGAGATTTGGATATGGTTGATCGTGAAATTCTAAAAGAACTGAACAAAATACGAAAAATAAAAAAGGGATAAAGGGGTGATTGAAATGCCTCCATATCATCCGGATTGGCTTATTAATTTTTGGCTGGGAACACCTTTTCTCAATATGTTTGACCCTCATGCAGTATTACTATTTCTAGTTGTTGTTACTGTTATGACTTTCATTATTAGAAGAAGAAGCCTTGCCGATAAGCAAGGGTTTGATACGGATGAAAATCAATTTCAGCTGCTCTTAAAGAAGAAGGCAGTAATTGAAAAACAAATGGCGCTGCTAGAACAGCAAAAAGTGCAGGGAGAGATTACTGATGAGCATTATTTTACAAGAATGAAAGAATACGAAGTTCATCTTAAATATGTAAAAAGTGAGCTGCATCAATTTACTTAATTGCTGCCTATTCTCGCAATCGGAAAGAGTTGAAATATATGCTGGAGCTAAAAGATATCACAAAAATAATTGGGGATAAGATTATTTTAAAAAAATTCTCTCTGGCCTTAGTTCCAGGGGAGAGCGTGGCTGTGGTCGGACCAAATGGTGCTGGGAAGAGTACTTTTTTTAAGCTTGCTGCAGGTCTGATGCAGCCTACAAGTGGGGAAATTCTTCTGAATGGAGAGCAAATAAAGAAGAAAACACATCTTTTGAAAAAAAGAATCGGTTACCTCGGACATGAGTCTTTTTTATACAGCGCGTTGACGCCATTAGAGAATTTACAATTCTACGGTAAGTTATATAAGGTGAAAAATATTGAGGAAAAGAGTTTGGAGCTGCTTAAAGCAGTAGGTCTCCATTATTTTAAGGATATACCTATCCGTTCATTTTCAAGGGGAATGATCCAGCGATTGGCCATTGCTCGCGTTCTTCTGGCAGATCCCGAATTCCTCCTTCTCGATGAGCCGCATACTGGTCTGGATCAAGAAGCGGTCACCTTGCTAAATCAATTAATTAAAGAGAGGCAGGAACAGGGGATTTCGATCCTATTAATTTCTCATGATTTCGAACAGGTGATAAAAGTTTGTGATCGGGTGCTTATATTAAATAAAGGAAGGGTGATTAGTGATAAGAATATTGACTCACAAGAAGAATTGATGCCCTTTAAGAAATGGTATGAAGCGGCGGTGAGCGGCAAATGAGGATGATTCTTGCAGATGCCTTGACGATTGCTGCGAAGGACTTGCGGAACGAATTGAAGTCGAAACAGACCATTGGAATGATGATTATCTTTTCAAGTTTAGTCATCTTAATTTTCAGCTTTGCATTTGATCCAACAAATAATACGGTAAAAGCGATTATTCCTGGCCTAATTTGGGTTATTACGATTTTTTCTGGTCTGCTTGGGCTAAATCGCTCATTCATTTCGGAGCATGAGAATGATAGCTTAACAGGATTGAGAGTGGCACCAATTGATCCATCTAGTATCTTTCTTGGCAAGGTGGCTGCTAACCTAGTTCTCGTTTTCATTGTTCAGATGATTAGTATTCCCATTTTATTTCTGCTTTTTGATTATCGATTTCATGGCGATATGATTTGGTTTCTATTAATAGTTCTTACAGCAACCATTGGATTTATCGTCATTGGAACGTTTCTCGCGGCCCTTGCTGCCAATGCGAAAAATAGTGAAATGCTGCTGCCAGTTCTGCTATTGCCGCTGCTAAGTCCATTAATGATTGGCGCCGTTCAGGCAACAAAAATTGTGTTAGGACAGGAAGGCATTCAGGACGCCTTTTCATGGCTTCAGCTTATGGCTGCGTATGATCTATTGTTTTTTTCAGCTTGCTTTTTCTTATTTGAATACTTAATGGAGGGATCATAAATGAAACAGCGGTCTGCGTTTGTTGATCGAGTGCTGTATCTACTGCTCGTGCCAGCAATGTTTGTTTCCTTGTATTTAATTTTTATTTGGTCGCCTATTGAAAAACAAATGGGTGCCTCTCAGAAAATATTCTATTTCCATGTTAGTACGGCATGGGTCGCATTCCTAGCATTCTTTGTTGTTGGATATTACTGTGTTTTAACATTAAAAAGACCGACAGAATCCCGTTTTATTAAAGCAGGAATTTCTGCAGAAATAGGTGTAGTTTTTACAACTATTACTCTATTAACAGGGATGATTTGGGGGAAGTCAGCCTGGAATACTTGGTGGACTTGGGAGCCCCGATTGGTAACAGTCCTAATTCTGTTATTCATCTATATTGCTTATTTATTTGTTCGAAAAATGGAGGGCACGTGGGAAAAAATTGCGAAGCTTTCCGCTGTATTTGGAATTATTGGGTGTATCAATGTACCGATTGTATTTATGGCTATTCGCTGGTGGAATACGAAGCTTCATCCAGTCGTTTTCGGTGAAGGGAAAAACCAAAGTGGCGGAGGCGTAGAGCCTGAAATGCTGGTTACTTTATTATTCTGTATTGGTACGATTACTTTGCTCTATTTATTTATGATGCGTAAAGGCATTGAAATTGAAAAAATGCGTCTTACTGTAAGAAAAGCAAAAGCAAAAGTGATTGAAAAATTAGCAAGTTAATTAGGGGGAGAACAATATGGGTTATTTATTTATGGCGTACACGATTATTTGGGCTTTGCTTGCAGGATATATCTTCATTCTAGGCAAACGCCAAACGGATTTGAAAAAAGAGCTTAAAGTTCTCGAAGATTGGAAATCAGAACAATAAAAGCAGGTGAAGGCGGATGAGAAAAAGGGTAATTCCAATCATCGTATTAGTTATTGTTGCAGGTGTCCTTGGAATCCTCATCAATGGGATGAGCGGCAAAGTGTCGGCAAGTCCTGGTGATGAGGCAATTGATTTTCAATTAAAGGATACTGAGGGAAAGGAATATCGATTAGCTGACAGCAAAGGGAAGATCGTTGTTTTGAACTTTTTTGCCACTTGGTGCCAGCCTTGTATAGATGAAGCACCCGAGCTTGAGGCATTTGGAGCTGAATATGAAGGTGCCGAGCTTTATATCATTGCAAAAGGCGAAACAAAAAAAAGAATAGAGAAATATAAAAAAGAATCAAATTCAAAATTACTCTATTTACTTGATACGAAAGAGGAAATCTCGAAGAAATACAATGTAATTGGACAGCCAGAAACAATCATTATCGATGAAAATGGCGTCATTTTTGAAAGATTTTCAGGTCCGACAACGAAGAAAAACTTGATCGAAATAATTGAAAGTATTCACTAATCTTTGTTTAAAATGCTAAATCAGCATTTTAATATATTGCTTTTTCATTATTTTTTAGAGGAGGTGAAAAAGATGAGAAGAATGCTTAAAAAGCTGTTGGCCATTGACAAGAGACTATTAATATTTATTGGACTATTTGCGGGGATTGTTCTATCAGTTGTTACGGTGAAAACCTTTGCTTATACAGATTCGCCTGATTTCTGTCAAAGCTGTCACATCATGAATAGTGCACATGATACCTTTGCAGATTCCACTCATGCGACACTTGCTTGCAGTGACTGCCATTTGCCGCATGATACGTTAGCGAATAAGCTCGTATTTAAAGCGAAATCTGGCCTTGGCCACGTTTATTACAATACGCTAGGGGCAGAAAAAATTCCTAATGTGCTAATTGCAACAGAGGGATCAACAGACGCAATTAATCAGAACTGTATTGATTGCCATGAGAGTACATTGGATAATGTTTCTCACGATGCGAAGGATAGCTGTTCTAGCTGTCATCAGGCAATTCCGCATGGCAATGGCTTTAAAACAGAGGATTATTTTAAACCGCCTAAACCTGGTGAGCTTTTAGAAAACAAAGGAGGAACGATGAACAATGGCTAGGACTTATAGATGGTTATTACTTTCCCTGGCTGCTGTCATACTGATTATTACAGGCTGTTCAAGCTCTGATGCTACCACTGCGGCAGAAGATGCGAAGACAGGATTATCCAAAGATGAAATCAGCAATGAGGCGTTTAAAGATTTATTCCCGCTTCAATATGACAGTTATCAGAAAAATGCAGATGATACAAAGGATACTAAATATAGCGGTTCAGTTAAACGCAGTAAGTTCGATCCAGATAAAGAACCATATTTGCCTATTCTTTTTAATGGGTATGGCTTTGCAACCGACTATAATGAAGACCGCGGACATATTTATGCAAATGAAGATGTACGTGCGACTGCAAGGATTACGGATAAATCAATTGGATCTTGTTTGACATGTAAATCAACGGCTGTTCCGCTAATGATTGAGGAAATGGGCGATGACTATTGGGGAAGCAACTTTAATGATGTCATCTGGCCAAAGGCAGAATCTATGGGGCATTCTCCTATCGGCTGTTCTGATTGTCATGATCCAGAAACAATGGATCTACGCATTACTCGTCCAAGCTTTATAAAAGGGATGGAAGCACAAGGGATTGATATCTCTAACGCAACGAAAAATGATATGAGAAACTATGTATGTGCACAGTGTCATGTGGAATATCATTTTGCAGCAGAAAATAGTGAAGTTACATTCCCTTGGAATAATGGCTTTAAACCAGAGGAAATGTATCAATACTATGAAACAACAGCAAAAGAAAACGGATTTAATCAAGATTTTATTCATAATGTTTCGGGAACACCAATTGTAAAAGCGCAGCATCCAGATTTCGAAACACATATAGAAGGACCGCATGGAAAAGCTGGCGTAACTTGCTCTGATTGCCACATGCCATATGAACGTGTGGATGGCAAGAAGAAAATTAGTTCTCACTGGTGGCAGTCACCGCTAAAGACAATGGATAAATCTTGTGCAACCTGCCATAGCGATCGGGATTTAGAAGATTTAGAAAAGCGTGTTGGCGAAATTCAAGATACACATATGGCTGCATTGCATAAAGCAGAGGATATTTCAATCAGCTCGCATTATTATGTGAATAAAATGATTACTTCCGGTGTTAGTGAAGAAAAAATCAAACAAGCACAGGAGCATGTTCGCAAAGGCCAATGGTTCTGGGACATCATTGCTGCTGAAAGTGGAGCAGGCTTCCATAATCCGCAAGGTGCTATGGATTCTTTAAGAGTATCTAGTGAGGAATCGAATAAAGCGATCCAAATTGCAACCGAAGAGCTAGTTAAGAAAGGCGTAAATATAGAAGAGTTAAAAGAAGAGATTGAAAAAGTGAAGAAGGCTGTTTCTGAAGAAAAAGATAACGCCAAAAAGAAAGTGCATGCGACCAACAGCTACTTTCCGGCCCAGCAGCCTCCTCCAAAATAGAAATAAGTAAGCTATGAAAACACTGTACAAACTAAGTTTGTACGGTGTTTTCTTTATTGTGTCAAAATGTTGAATAAGTGTCAATTAACTCACTCCATATTCTAAATATTTCACAATTAGAGTTTTCTGAATTTTTATATTTAAATAGCAGGCGAAATACTTATTGCAAGGACCATAAAAAAGAAATAAAATTTACTTTGGAATGCGAAATAAAGAGGATTTTACGTTCACATATAAAAGTATGATCAACAAATTTTTACGATAGAATGATCTTGTGGAAGCGACCTAATTAAGGCGCTTTCCGTTTTTCTATGAAAGGGGCGTTCTTTTTCATGCCACGTGTCTTATGGCTTTTAGTTATTGGGATGGCAGTGAATGTAACAGGCTCTTCTTTTTTATGGCCTTTAAACACGATTTACATTCATGACCATCTTGGCAAATCATTGTCAGTAGCAGGAATCGTGCTTATGTTGAACTCAGGGGCAACGGTTGTCGGAAATTTATTTGGAGGAGCACTTTTTGATAAAATTGGCGGGTACAAATCGGTTCTGCTCGGAATTGGAATCTCATTATTCTCACTAATTGGCTTAACCTTTTGGCATGGCTGGCCAATGTATGTTGTTTTCTTAACGATCGCTGGTTTTGGGGCAGGAATCGTATTTCCATCGATGTTTGCGATGGCAGGCTCTGTTTGGAAGGAAGGAGGAAGAAAAGCCTTTAATGCGATGTATGTCGCGCAAAATTTAGGGGTGGCAGTAGGTGCCGCACTTGGAGGATTTGTTGCTTCTTATTCCTTCCAGCTAATCTTTTTAGCAAATACGCTTATGTATGTAATTTTTCTTCTTATTGCGGTGTTAGGATATCGAAAGATTAATACGATTTCAGTTTCACAAAGTTCTATTTTAAAAGAACATTCGGGTGTGAAAAACCATACAAAGCTATATGCTTTATTAGTATTGTGTGTAGGTTATTTGTTATGCTGGGTTGGATACGTTCAATGGCAGACGACGATTGCAGCCTTCACACAGGAGTTAAATATTACATTAAAACAATATAGCTTCCTTTGGACAGTTAATGGCGCATTAATTGTGCTTGGTCAGCCGCTAGTCAATATTTTCGTGAAGCGAATTAAGTCACTAAAAACACAAATTATTTTAGGTATTATAATATTTATCGGTTCATTTGCTCTGACAGCAGGTGCAAAAGAGTTCTCCATCTTTCTTACGGCGATGATTATTTTAACGATTGGTGAAATGTTCATTTGGCCAGCCGTTCCAACCGTCGCTAATGATTTGGCACCAAAGGGAAGGGAAGGCTTTTATCAAGGGATCGTCAATAGTACTGCAACTGGAGGAAGAATGATCGGACCATTGCTTGGAGGGGTTTTAGTCGATGTTTACGGAACTTCCATGCTATTTACAGTCCTCATTATTTTGCTTGTCATTTCAATTTTTACTACTTTGATTTATGATCGAAAAATTAAAGAAAAGAAACAATTGGCACACGCGTCCTAATTAAAAAACAGCAGCGGATTCTAATAGATGAATCTGCTGCTGTTTTTAGTTTTTGGAAAATAGAACTGATAAAGTTAAAAGAAGCCGATGATTCCCGTTTAAAGAGGAAAAGTTAGGTCAGCGGTAATCAAAAGCACTATACGGCTGTTTGCACACTTGTTTCTCTACAAACACGACTTCATTGAAGTAGCTCTTTATTCGTATCCATCTTGCTGGATAGGAATGGAGAAATGTTGCAATCGTTTCTTCGGAAAAAATGACGAGGCAATCCAGCTGATTGCCGGAGTGCTGTTTTAAGTCATACAAAAGGGCATGCGGAATGGTATAGTAATTTTTTAATTGCAAAGGATTAAGCTTTATTGCCGAGATTTGGTTTTCTTTTAAATAAATTTGCATTGCCTGTTTCTGTACCTCGATACTCTGCTCTCTAGTAAGATCTTTAGCTTGCCATTGCTCATTTATTATATAAATACCCTTCATTTACATACACTCCATTGAAATAATTAGTATTGTTATGTGCATAAAAGCAGAAAAAAATACTACTCAACAATGAATTATCAGAAAAGTGTGATAAGATGATGGTAAATTATTTTTGATAAGGGGATTTCAATGAAAAGTGCATTATTAGATATACCAATAGATATCGTTGAGACCATTGTGGAAAATGCTTTTGGCTGGCTCGTCGTCGTTGATAAAAAGGGAAAGATCATTTATATAAATAAAAATTACTGTGATTTTCTAGAAGTAGAGCGTGATGCAGTGATTGGGGTACATGTGTCCAAGGTAATAGAAAACTCCCGGATGCATATCGTTGCTGCCACGGGAAAAGAGGAAATTGCCGATCTTCAGTACATAAGAGGGAACTATATGATTGCTAATCGCATTCCAATTATTTCAAATAATCATGTGGTTGGCGCATTTGGGACTGTCTTTTTTCGTGATACAAAGGAATGGATGAAAATGAACAGTCATGTAAAAAGCATGCTGACGAAAATTCAAAGCTATATACAAGAAATTGACCGTAGTGTGAAATATAGCTTGGATGATCTTTTAGGAAGCTCAAAGCAAATCCAGAGCTTAAAGGAAAAGGTAAAATTGATTGCAGCAAGTGATATTTCAGTGTTAATCCGCGGAGAAAGCGGGACAGGAAAGGAATTATTTGCTCATAGCATTCACCAATTAAGCAACAGGAGTCACCAGCCTTTTGTGAAGATCAATTGTGGGGCAATTCCAGAGCATCTTCTGGAATCAGAATTGTTTGGTTACGAGGAAGGTGCTTTTACTGGAGCTAGAAAAGGTGGAAAGAAGGGGAAATTCCAATTAGCAGACGGTGGAACTTTATTTTTAGATGAAATTGGTGATATGCCGATCAATATGCAGGTGAAGCTATTAAGAGCTTTACAGGAGGGAGAAGTGGAGAGTGTAGGGGGAACTGAGCCCGTTCATATTGATGTCAGAATAATTGCAGCCACGAATCGCCCGCTTGAAAAAATGATGGAAGAGAAAAGATTTAGAGAAGACTTGTTTTATCGAATAAACGTAGTGCCGTTTACGATTCCTCCATTACGCGAGAGAATGGAAGATGTTCCTATATTAATGGATTATTTTATAAAAAAAATTACTAAGAAGTCGGGAAAAAGAATTATGTCCATAGACGAGGATGTACTTGAAAGGTTTAATCAATATAGCTGGCCAGGAAATATAAGAGAATTAGAAAATGTGATCGAAGCTTCCATACATTTAACAAACAAGGAAGTGATTACATTAGAATCCCTTCCGGATTATTTGAAGGAGTCAGCACTTTTTCCTGTCGGAAAGAAAAAATTAAAGGAAATCCTTGAAGAGACGGAAAGGCAAATACTACTGCAAAGCTTGGCAAAATTCGAGAACAATAAGCTTGAAGCAGCAAAGGCATTAGGGATTAGTAAGTCATCATTGTATGAAAAACTTAAAAAATATGAAATTGCCCATTTGTAGTCCAGAATTTCGGAATTCTTTCCAGAAATCTGGACTTTCCTAGTTTTCAACAATCACAAAGTATTTTAGGAAGCTAATTCCTTTCTATGATTCCGAATATCTGGAATAAAAGTTCACATAATTTTCAAATTTATCTGCCGCATATTGCTTTTAATTTTTGGCATGCTACTTGCATTAAAGGAGAAAGAGGAGCATTTTGACCTTGCTAGATTGTTATTTCGAAATGTAATCGTTTACAAAAGGGGGATGGAATACGGCAAATAGGTAATTTAAGCTTCAAACTCAAAAAAAGGAGGAACTAAAATGCTTAGCATGATCGGATTAATCGGTGGATTGGCCTTATTAATTTTTTTAACCATGCGTGGAATGAACCTTCTTGTTGTCGGTCCTTTGTCAGCCATATTTGTTGCTGTGTTTAGCGGGATGCCGTTATTTCCGCAGCTAGCTGGGGAGGGAGAAGCAAATCTGGTAGGCAATTATATGTCAGGGTTCTCCGGGTTTGTTACCTCGTGGTATTTAATGTTCCTATTAGGTGCAATTTTTGGAAAAGTAATGGAGGATAGCGGAGCTGCAGATAGTGTTTCTAAGCTGATAGTCGATAAGCTTGGAATGAAGTATGCAGTTCTTGCCATTGTCGTTTCCTGTGCTTTTTTAACCTATGGGGGTGTCAGCTTATTCGTTGTTGCCTTTTCTGTTTATCCAATGGCATTAAGCTTATTTAAGCAAGCAAACTTGCCGAGAAGATTTATACCAGCTGCACTTGCTTTCGGGTCGGTCACATTTACAATGACCTCTGCGGGGTCTCCAGAAATTCAAAACTGGATTCCAATTGAATATCTCGATACAACTCCATATGCTGGCTGGGAGGTTAGTTTAATTGTTGCGGTCTTTATGATGATTTTTGGCTATTGGTGGCTGAAGAGAATGATTACTAAAGCTGTTCAAAGAGGAGAGACATTTATAGCAAGAGAAAAAGATCCTGTGACAATGGACAAAAATTTGCCAAACCCGCTGATGGGAGCAATCCCATTAATTGTAGTACTCGTTATTTCATTCATTTTCCATGATTCGCTTAAACAATCGGCACTAATCATTGCTTTATTAGGCGGGGTAATTGCTACTTACCTATTAAATCGCAAGTATTTCAATGATTTCTGGAATGCAGTTTCTGAAGGAACTCTGGGGGCATTAATTGCCATTGGAAATACAGCAGCAGTTGTCGGTTTCGGCGGTGTGGCTAAGGCAGTACCTGCGTTTGAAATGGCAGTAGAATTTATGACGGATATTCCAGGTAGTCCGTTAATCGGGGCAGCGATTGCAGTTAGTGTTATTGCAGGAATGACTGGGTCGGCCTCCGGTGGACAGGTCATTGCACTTCCGCTTTTAGCACCACACTATATGGATATGGGGGTTAACCCGGAAGCGCTGCATAGGGTCGCTGCCATTTCTTCAGGTGCACTAGATTCACTTCCTCATAATGGGTATGTTGTAACAACGGTTCGTTCCATTTGCGGGGAGAGTCATCAGGATGCCTATGGTGCAGTTGGTGCGGTTACGGTTATTGTACCGTTAATAGGCCTTGGAATTGCAATTATTTTATTTTCTATTGGAATGGGCATCTAAATCTAAGAGTTTCTTTTTCTAGCATCGTTTTTCGAAAGGAGCTTATACATGATTCAGAAAAAGGTAGTTTTTATAACCGGAGCAGCACAAGGCATCGGTTATGAAATGGGAAAAAAATTTGCAGCAAACGGTGCAGCAATCGTTTTAACAGATATCCAAGAAGAATCTGTGAAACGATCTGCCGAAAAATTGCAGGAGGAAGGCTACAAAGCGATTGGACTAAAATGTGATGTCACCTCAGAAAAAGAAATAGAATGTTGTATACAAGAAACCATCCGGCATTTCGAAAGGCTGGATGTTCTTATAAACAATGCAGGGCTTCAGCATGTTTCAATGATTGACGATTTTCCAACAGAAAAATTTGAATTCCTTATAAAAGTTATGCTGACGGCTCCTTTTATTGCAATCAAACATGTCTTGCCAATCATGAGGCAACAAAAATTTGGACGGATTATTAATATGGCATCAATCAATGGGTTAGTAGGATTTGCTGGGAAGGCAGCCTATAATAGTGCAAAGCATGGAGTGATTGGGTTAACAAAAGTGGCAGCATTAGAAACAGCAGAGGATGGGATTACTGTTAATGCCATATGTCCCGGCTATATTGATACCCCTCTTGTCCGTAACCAGCTTAATGACCTTGCAGCAATGAGGCATGTTCCTATTGAAAAGGCTCTTGAAGAGGTTATATTTCCGTTAGTCCCGCAAAAAAGGCTATTAACAGTTGAAGAAGTTGCTGATTATGTTATTTTTCTGTCAGGTGAAACGGCAAGAGGAGTAACAGGCCAGGCAATAGTTATTGATGGGGGATACACGGTGCAGTAAGCGGGGAGAAGGGCAGAAGAACGCTGCCCTTTTTTAAATCCCAAATAATAAATAATATTCTTCCAAAGGAGCACTTTCCCTGATTCTATGCATATACTATCTATTACACTTCCCGTCAGGATGAGCCCTCTTGCATCTTGGCGGGAAATTTTATACAATAGCAATAAAATATTAACTATCTGCCATGAGAAGGAGCAGTAATGGTGTCGAATCCTTTTTAGAGAGCTGACGGAAGGTGCAAGTCAGCAGGAAGCATCATGAACTCGCCTTTGAGCTGCAAGTGTGAAGGATTAGTAATGCTTGCCGTATTCCGCGTTAAGGATGAATGAAGCGAATGACTATTGTCATTAATGTGGGTGGTACCGCGGGAGATTTATACATAATCCTCTCGTCCCTATTTAGGGATGAGAGGTTTTTTTATTACTTGCTTTGTTACTGTTGATTAAGAGCCCTTTGTATACATGTGAATGTGTTTAAGTCAAATGAATAATTTAATGAACAGGTTTACCAAGGGTGGACAAATGCGTCAACAATTAACAGAGCCCATTACTTAAAAACAGGAGGAACATATTATGAGCTTCAATCATAAAAAGATTGAAAAAAAATGGCAAAAAGTCTGGGAAGAAAATAAGACCTTTAAGACAAGTGAAGATAAAGGAAAAAATAAATTTTATGCATTAGATATGTTTCCATATCCGTCTGGTGCTGGCCTTCATGTAGGACATCCAGAAGGCTATACAGCTACAGATATTCTATCCCGCATGAAGCGGATGCAGGGCTTTAATGTTCTTCATCCAATGGGATGGGACGCATTTGGATTGCCGGCTGAGCAGTACGCATTAGATACAGGCAATGATCCAGCTGAATTTACAGCACAAAATATTAATACATTCCGCCGTCAAATTAAAGCATTAGGTTTTTCTTATGATTGGGATCGTGAAGTGAATACGACGGATCCTGAATATTATAAATGGACGCAGTGGATTTTCTTAAAGCTTTATGAAAAAGGGCTTGCTTATATTGATGAAGTAGCGGTTAACTGGTGCCCCGCACTTGGAACTGTGCTTGCCAACGAAGAAGTAATCGATGGAAAAAGTGAGCGCGGTGGACATCCAGTTGTACGTAAACCTATGAGACAGTGGATGCTGAAAATTACAGCTTATGCTGACCGCTTACTTGAAGACTTAGATTTATTGGATTGGCCAGAAAGCCTTAAGGATATGCAGCGCAATTGGATTGGCCGCTCAGAAGGCGCAGAAGTCACTTTCCAAATTGAGGGACATGAAGGAACCTTTACAGTATTTACAACACGCCCAGATACACTTTTTGGTGCAACGTACGCGGTGTTAGCTCCGGAGCATGCTTTAGTTAATGAAATAACAACTGACGATCAAAGAGCAGCAGTTGATGCTTATATCGAAAAAATTCAAAGCAAAAGTGATCTTGAAAGAACAGATTTGGCAAAAGAAAAGACAGGTGTATTCACGGGTGCCTATGCAGTAAATCCAGTAAATGGCGAAAAGATGCCAATTTGGATTGCTGATTATGTATTAGCCAGCTACGGAACAGGTGCGATCATGGCAGTTCCAGGACATGACGAGCGTGATTATGAGTTCGCAAAGCAATTTAACCTTCCTATCATTGAAGTAGTTGCTGGCGGAGATGTTCAAATAGAGGCATACACTGGGGACGGAGAGCATGTAAACTCAGGCTTCTTGAATGGAATGAACAAGGAAGATGCCATTGAAAAGATGATTGCGTGGCTTGAAGAAAAAGGGATCGGGACCAAAAAGATAACCTATCGTCTTCGTGATTGGTTATTTAGCCGCCAGCGCTACTGGGGTGAGCCGATTCCAATTATCCATTGGGAGGATGGCACAATGGAAGCTGTTCCAGAAGACCAGCTTCCATTAATCCTTCCAAAGACAACGGAAATCAAGCCTTCTGGTACAGGAGAATCTCCACTTGCGAATATAGAAGAGTGGGTAAATGTTGTAGACCCTGAAACTGGTAAAAAAGGCCGCAGAGAAACGAATACAATGCCGCAATGGGCTGGCAGCTGCTGGTATTATTTACGCTATATCGATCCGAAAAACACAGAAGCACTTGCAGATGCAGAAAAATTAAAAGAATGGCTTCCAGTTGATATTTATATTGGCGGAGCAGAGCATGCCGTTCTTCACCTTCTATATGCACGCTTCTGGCACAAGGTTCTATATGATATCGGTGTCGTTCATACAAAGGAGCCTTTCCAAAAGCTATTTAACCAGGGGATGATTCTTGGAGAAGGCAATGAAAAAATGAGTAAATCAAAAGGGAATGTTGTAAACCCAGATGATATCCTTGAAAGCCATGGTGCAGATACACTTCGCTTATATGAAATGTTCATGGGCCCATTAGATGCATCGATTGCCTGGTCAACAAATGGATTAGATGGATCCAGAAGATTCTTGGATCGAGTTTGGCGATTATTAATTGAGGAAAATGGCGAGCTAAATCCAAAAATCCAAGCAGTTGAAGAAGCCGGTGACTTAGAGAAGGTTTATCACCAAACAGTGAAAAAGGTAACAGAGGATTATGAAGGATTGCGCTTCAATACCGCTATCTCGCAATTAATGGTCTTTATAAATGAAGCGTATAAATCAACTGTTCTTCCAAAACAATATATTGAAGGATTTATAAAATTACTATCACCAATCACACCTCACGTCGCAGAAGAGCTTTGGGAAAAGCTTGGCCATAACGGCACGATTGCATATGAAGCATGGCCAGCATTTGATGAAGCAAAACTAGTGGACGATGAAGTTGAAATTGTTATTCAGATTAACGGAAAAGTAAAAGCGAAACTTCGCGTTCCATCTGATGCCCAAAAAGATGCACTTGAAAAAATCGCCATGGATGATGATAAAGTGAAAGAGCAAATTGATGGGAAAACAATCCGAAAAGTGATTGCCGTTCCAGGAAAGTTAGTTAATATAGTGGCTAACTAGGAAGGTGCAAGCGATTATCAAAACATCCTCCGATTGTGTTTTCGGGGGATGTTTTTTACAATAGGGAATAAATACTTTTTAGAAGGGATTTTTTCAATGGAATCAATCGAAATCATTACAACAGATGAATTAGAGGAAAAAATTGCTGCCGGTGAAAAGCTGGAGCTTGTTGATGTAAGAGAAGACGAAGAAGTGGCACAGGGGATGATCCCAGGTGCTAAGCATATCCGCATGATGACTATTCCCGAAAACCTAGATTACTTTGATAAAGATAAAGAATACATTTTTATTTGCCGTTCTGGCGGGCGCAGCGAGAACGTTTGCCATTACATGCAAGACCAAGGATTTAAGGTTAGAAATATGATTGGCGGCATGCTGAATTGGTCTGGGGAAACAGTAAAGCCTCAGAAATAAATATAATTCTCCAAAGAAAAGAACAGACAATGTGTATAGCAGCCTGTTCTTTTTTAATACGCATCTTTTTCTAATTCTTTTACATTCTCGATAAATAACTTTGCAGCTAATGATAATGTTTTGTTTTTATGATAAACAAGGTAGAAAAATCTTTCATCATGAAAGTCTTTGATTTCGTACATGTGAATTAAATTGGCAGCTGCAAATTCTCGTGCAGCCATTTCAGAAATAATAGAGATGCCCACATTTTGTATGACAAATTGAATTAAGCTATTCCCAGAATCTGTATGAACAACAATGTTTAAATGTTCCTTTGAAATCTGTTTCTTCTCTAAAAACTTATTTATTAGTGACCTTGTTCCGGAATCAGAGTTTCTCATAATTAAAGGATGCTTAATGATTTCCTCTAAACAAACAGGTTCATTAAATTCCAGTTCATTTGAAGCAATTAATACTAATTTTTCTTTTTGAATAGGAAGATAGAAAAGCTTATCATTTTCATATTTTTCTCCTAGAATTCCAATATCAACCGTCCGATTAAGGACATATTCTACGACTTTTTTTGAGGAGGATTCTGAGATATGAAAAGAAATATTCGGATAAATTTGATGGAAATGTTTAATCATATTTGGAATGATAAATGAGCCAGGAACAGAGCTTGTCGCCATTTTTACAATGCCGCGAAAGTCCATCATTTCCCTCTTTAGATCTAGCAAGGCTTCATCTTTTAAGAGTAAAATTTTTTGTGCCCAATGATACAACCGTTCCCCATGCGGTGTTAATATTGTATCTCTTCCTTCCCTGTCAAATAGTTTAAGGTTTAAACTTTTCTCTAATGCCATAATATGTGAACTAACTGTCGACTGGCTTAAAAAAACGTCATCTGCTGCTTTTGAAAAATTCCTATGCTCAACAACCTTTGTAAAAACAAATAATTGATGCAGGTCCATTTTTTCTCCCTCCAATCTCATGGATCGTATCGATTGAATATTATTTATGAAATCGATTAGTTGTATGTATATAAGAATACCATTTCTATATGAGATAAGTGTGTGGAGTTTTGTCCAAAATTAAAACCTTTATCCGAATATGCTTCTAGATTAATTTGTTTTAAAATGACTAAATATTGACTATTCAGTTAATAATGGTTTTAAAACGCTGGAAAGGGTGAGGGGTCTTTGATTCAGGTCAAATTATTTGATCAAGAGCATGAGAAAGATCTCGAGTTGGAAATGAATCGTTTTTTACAGAAAATTGAAGAGAAAAAACTGCTCGATATTAAGTACAATGTAGCAGCTGTTCATGAGGATGAAGATGAGCAGATTTACTGTTTTTCGGCAATGATTATATACCGATCTTAACGGGTTCCGTTCACTTTGTGTGAGCGTTCTTTTTTTTGCTTCTTATAAAATTAGTCGAGTAACAAGATATATGAACCCAAAAATGGTAATAAATGAAAAAAACAGTCGCGTAAAAAGATTTATGAACCTGAGAATGGTAATAAATGCAAAAAAAGGTCACGCAAAAAGATTTATGAACCCGAAAATGGTAATAAATGAAAAAAACGGTCACGTAAAAAAATTTACGCACCCAAAAATGGCAATAAATCCAAAAATCGGTCACATAAAATGTTTATGTGACCGCAAATTAATCATCATGTAATTCTGTGCAATCCATACATCTATTTAAGATTACGCGCTGTTAATGCAGCATTGATGCCAGCGAGCCTTCCGGTTACAAGTGCAGAGGTGATATTGTATCCGCCTGTATAGCCGTGGATATCAAGAATTTCTCCGCAAAAAAACAAGCCAGCCATTAATTTTGAAGCCATTGTTTGCGGCTCGATTTCTTTGACAGAAACGCCCCCGCCAGTTACAAATGCTTTCTCTAATGGAAGTGTCCCATTCACTTGAAATTGGAACTTTTTGCAGCTATTCACAAAGCTTCTCAGTTTTTCATTTGAGATTGCTGCACCTTGAGCGGAAGGATCAATTTCACTTTGTTCGAGAAGGAATAATAAGTATCTTTCAGGTAAATAGCCTTTTAAAAGGTTTTTAATGCTTTTCTTAGGTTCATCCTTAATGAGCTTATATATTTCCTGGAGCAATGGTTCTTCTTTTTTATCAGGAATGGCGTCAAGGCTTATTGTAACTTCACGTAAATCCCATTTTTTCATCGCCTTGACGACAAATTGGCTGCAACGTAAAACGGCTGGGCCGCTGACACCAAAGTGTGTAAAAATCATATCCATCCGATGGGTAACCAATGCCTTGCCTTTTGGATTCAATACACTTAAAGCTACACTTCGTAAAGATAATCCTTGCAAAGTTTTGTTTTTAATAAAAGGTTCTGCGGATGTGACTGGCACTTCTGTTGGAAATAAATCAGTTATCGTGTGACCAGCCTTTTTTGCCCATGCATAACCGTCCCCTGTAGAGCCTGTATGTGGCACAGACTTTCCGCCGACGGCAATAACGACTGAATCTGTTTCATATACCTTTCCATTTTTCAGTTCAACCGATTGGACTTGTCCGTTCTTATAATGAACATGGCTAATGGGACAATTTGTTTTGATCTCTACCTTTAAATCCTTCAATCTTGTAAGCAATGCATCGACAACAGACTGTGCTTTATCTGTAACAGGGAACATTCTGCCGTGATCCTCTTCTTTAAGCTGAATCCCAAGCTTTTCGAAAAACTTGATGATGTCTTCATTGCTAAAAAGTGAAAAGGCACTATACAAAAAGCGGCCATTTCCTGGAATGTGCTTAATAATTTCATCAACTGGCAGCCTGTTCGTCACATTGCATCTGCCCCCGCCTGAAATGGCTAACTTTCTTCCTAGCTTGTCTCCTTTATCAATAAGGAGGACCTTTGCCTTTTTTTCTGCTGCACCGATCGCTGCCATCAAGCCAGAAGGTCCTCCGCCAATTACTATTACATCATATTTCATTTATTCACCAACTTATTTCATCCTAATTTACTTAACAATTATAAACGATTAGCGATGAAATACATAATATGCTTTAGTTTATTTGTTTGAAAAAGCCAGATTTAACCTTCTGCTTTAACTATTCGAAAAGACGATACATCTACATTGATACTATAGATAGATTGAATTTATCTTGTCATACGAATTCATTATAATTGAGTAGAAAGCGCTTTATTTATTAGTATTTCCCAATCTTTTACCATCAGCATGATAAAAAGGTGGTGTCAAATGGAAAATCACATGTCAGTGGATGTTACTTATGATGCCGGTCCAACCGGGTGTGGAGAGCTAATAATGAATTTATTTCTTACGATGAGGAAAATGGAGGAAGGGAATATCATTAAGGTAATCTCATATGATCCTGGTGCACGTGAGGATTTGCCTGCATGGTGCCGAATGCAGCACCATACACTGTTAAACCGCCTCGATGAGGGGCATATCAGCCATTATTTTATTAAAAAAGGGAAGTAACTTAGATCGATTATTCATTTAAATTAAACCTTGGGAGGAATTATTATGTCAGGAACATTCGCAGTGAGTATTACAAGTGCCAAAAATGATACAGATAAAGCAACAGTTGGATTTGTTGTTGCCAATGCAGCAGTTGCATCAGGTCAGGAAACAGTTGTTTTTTTAAATGTTGAAGGGGCATATTTAGCTGAAAAGGGATATGCAGAAGATATTCATGAAGAAGGCTTCGCTCCATTAAAACAATTAATGGATCAATTTGTTGAAGCAGGTGGTACGATTTGGGTGTGCAGTCCTTGCTACAAAAAGAGAGGGCTATCAGAAGATCATCTAATCGAAGGAGCAACGATTGTCGGAGGAGCTAGATTAGTAGAATTTCTATCACAAGGTGCTGCTTCAATTACATACTAATCTTTCTGTTAGGAGGCAGCACTTATGTTAATTCCACATGCTGTTTGCGATGGCGGAGATCTTGATTGCGGATCAGGTTTATTATTAATAATAAATAAAAGTATGAATCCGCTTGCTCCTGGACAAGTCTTGGAAATTAGAAGCAGAGAAAGAACGGTTGCTGATGATTTGCCTGCTTGGTGCCGTATGGTAAAGCATGAATTTATCGGATCAGAGCAAGGTGAGAATACGGTTAGGTACTTTGTCCGTAAAGGCCAAGGTAAATCAGTAGTAGAGAGCGATCTTGCGGCTGCGAAAGGATACAAATGGAATGTCCGCGTACAAGGGGAGAAAGATTTAAAGGCAAAAGTGTTTGCAAGAAATCACCACTTTTACTCAGGTCAGCCTGCAGACTTTAGCGCCCGTGTGGATGCTCCTAGTTCAATTGATTATTTACTTGCTTCTCTTGCTTCTTGTTTAACAGTTGGATTCAAAGCGCATGCATCAAGAAGAAATATCGTTGTTGACCAAATCGAATTATCAATTAAATGCGCTATAGAGAATATTTTATCTCACTTGGAAATTGAAGAAAATGGGAATCCTAATATCCAGCAAATTTCAGGTACATGCTATGTATCCTCTGCTGCGGATGAAGATTTATTGAAAGAGATTTGGCAAATTACTTTAAATAAGTCACCTATCTATCAAACGTTGAAAAGGGCAGCAGAGATCAAACTGACGTTTTCAATTGTTTACTAGGAGGAAATCAAATGGAATCAACACTCTTTGCTACATCTGTCATTGGCAGCTGGCCTCGATCAGTTGAAGTGCAAAAGGCAATGAGAGAAAAAAGAGCTGGCAGAATGACAGAAGAAGCATTTCAAACGATTGCAGATCAGGCGGTTATAGAGTGCCTCCGTCTGCAAGAAGCAGCAGGCATAGATATCGTTTCTGATGGGGAGCAAAGAAGAGATAATTATATATCATTTGTTGCTGAGCATTTACATAATGTGAAAATGCTAACGGTTTCTGAGCTGCTTGAATACATCGATGACAAAGCAAGCTTCGAGGAAATTCTTGGAACACTTGACGTTCCAGCCTTTTCCCTATCCAATCCTGCAGCAGCAGGAAAAATTAGCCGGAAGAAACCACTTGCATTAAATGACTTTCGATTTCTCAAGAAGCATACGGATAGAAAGATAAAAGTAACGCTTCCAGGCCCATATTTGTTAACAAGGTCTATGTGGGTTGAGGGGCTATCGGAAGAAGCATATCCAACAAAAGAAGACTTAGCAATCGATATTGTCAGCGTTTTACGAGAAGAATTGGAAGATTTGATTGCCGAAGGAGCCGATTTTGTTCAATTTGATGAACCTGTACTGACGGAGCTTGTATTCACAAAGAAAAATGAAAACCGAACATTTATGTGTGGTGCCTTGACAGCAAAGGCGGATGCTGAGGTTGAAATGGAACTTGCACTTGGGTTAATGAATCGGGTAATGGAAGGAATGCGTGGGAGAGGAACGAAGATGGGTGTTCATATTTGCCGCGGAAATTGGAGCAGAGAAGATGACATCCTTTTAAGAGGTCCATATTTTCCACTTATCCCGTATTTATCAAGGGTAGATATAGATCAGCTTGTTCTTGAGTATGCGACGCCAAGAGCTGGGGAAATTGAGGCGATTAAGGAGTTTACTCATGCTGAAATTGGTTTTGGCGTTGTGAACCCTCGAACGGAAGAGATTGAAACCGCAGAAGAAATTGTTGAGAAGGTTAATCATTTACTAAAGCTCATACCAGCTAATCAGATCTATTTAAATCCAGATTGCGGGTTTGGAACCTTTGCCCAAAGACCGATGAATAGTGAACAGATTGCTAGTAAAAAGCTTAAGGTGCTGAGTGAAGCCGCAAGCTTATTAAGAGAGCAAATTAAATTAGCAAATCTGTGAGTATGAGGAGGGGGATTAGATGAGCCAAAAACTTACTTTTAAATTAGATGTGACGGGTTCTGGAATGAGGACAGATTCTGCAAATGGCAAACATATAATCAGCATTGATGAACCAGAATCTTTTGGGGGAAAAGATTCTGCTCCTGATCCAATGTCTACCATGTTAGCTGCCCTCGCAGCTTGTGAGAATGTAATGGCACAAATAATTTCAAAAGAAATGAATATCCAAATAGAGGATATTTCTTTTAAAGTCGAGGGTGAACTTGATCCTAGCGGATTAATGGGAAATTTAGATGTAAAACCGTACTTTGAAAAAGTGAAGGTAGAGGCTTTCCTAAAAACATCAGCCTCTCAAGAGCAAGTGGATGAATTACGTAAAAAAGTGGATCAAAGATGCCCTATTTTCCGAACAATAAAGGATGCTGGAATTCCAATTGAGAATTTATGGGTGAAAAACTGAATATTACTGAAAAAAGCCAAATTCCGCTGGCTTTTTTTCTTTTTTATGAGTATTTTGTTCTGCAAAGCGATTTTTATAAGCTCTAAGTAGAAATCCTGTAAGAAGAGGAGTAGAATACAAATAGTGTGCAAAAAAATTTGTGATGGTTATTTACATAAATAAATTTTCCTATAGAATATCTTTTGTTACGATAACTTAATGGTGAAACGCAGACAGCTGAGGTTTCTTTAAATAAGAGGACTTTAACTGGCAAGTTTAGCGCTTTTTTGAAGGGGAATGGGTTCTATGTCATCAAAGCTTTTAAGGGGTACTTTTATAATGACCTTAGCTACGATTATTTCAAAAGTACTTGGGTTATTTTATGTGATTCCTTTTTATCATATTGTTGGGGAAGAAGGGAATGCGCTTTATTCTTTTGCCTATATTCCTTATACAATCTTTATTAGTTTAGCAACAGCAGGTATACCTGCCGCAGTTTCAAAGTTTATTTCTAAATACAATGCATTAGAGGAGTATGCCGTAGGAAGAAAGCTATTTAAATCAGGGCTAGTTGTGATGTTATGTACGGGTACATTATCCTTTCTATTCCTATATTTTTTAGCCCCATCGTTAGCAGATTTTATTATTCCTGATAATGTGGATACGAGTGTGAAGGATGTAACAACTGTTATTCGAGCTGTAAGTTTTGCGCTTATTGTTGTTCCGATTATGAGTTTGATTAGGGGCTTCTTTCAGGGACACCAATCGATGGGACCTTCAGCTTTATCTCAGGTCATTGAGCAAATTGTCCGGATTGTGTTTGTTCTCGCAGGTGCATTTATTGTTCTATATATCATGAAAGGCAGTCTTGTTCAGGCAGTAAGTGTAGCTACCTTTGCTGCATGTATTGGAGCAATTGGCGGACTAGCGGCACTTCTTTGGTATTGGTATAAAAGAAAGCCTTATTTGGATGGCCTTTTATTGAATGATAAAGGCACAATGGATATTTCTTTAAAGGAAATGTACAAAGAGATTATTGTGTACGCGGCACCATTTATTTTTGTCGGCTTATCTGGTTCGCTTTTCCAATTTATTGATCAGCTGACTTTTATCAAAACGATGGCAAAGATTGGTTTAGAAGATGTAGCGGTTTCATCCTTCGCCGTATTAAACTTCCAGACACATAAGCTTGTCATTATTCCTGTATCTTTGGCGACTGCTTTTTCTTTAACACTTGTGCCGAGTATTACGAAAGCATTTGTGGAAAGCGATCGTACCAATTTAAATCATCAATTGAATCAAGCGTTTCAGGTACTATTATTTCTAACACTTCCAGCAGTTGTAGGTCTTTCCTTATTGGCAGAGCCAATATTTACATTGTTTTACGACCATAATGAGCTTGGAACAGAAGTGCTTAGAACCTATGCGCCTGTGGCAATTCTTTTTGCTTATTTCTTAGTTACTGCAGCCATTTTGCAAGGAATAAATGAGCAGCGGTTTACGGTTCTAAGCTTGCTAGTCGGGTTATTGCTTAAATTGAGTTTAAATATCCCTCTTATCAAACTGATGGAAACACAGGGGGCTGTTGTAGCAACAGCTATCGGCTACTCGGCTGCTATTTTAATAAACTTATTTGTAATAAAAACGTATGCTAAGTATCCATTTAGGCTTGTGCTCAGAAGAGGAATATTGATTGTAATTTTTACAGCACTGATGTTTGCGGGTGCAGGAATTACGTATAAGCTTCTGACACTATTCTTATCACCTGCAGCTAATTTGCAGGCGTTCATCATCGTGGTCATTTGTGCAGCGGTTGGTGCGGGAATCTATTTCTATTTAAGCTTTAAAACAAAGCTCGTTTATTTCTTATTTGGGCAAAAGGTCGATCGGTTATTGAAGAAGGTCAGATTGCGCGGATAATGGGAAACAACGTTTATTTAGGTTTCACACAGCCCACTAAAAGAGGTGAAAATATGAGAATTGATAAAATGCTAGCTAATTTAGGCTTTGGAAGCCGAAAGGATGTTAAGCAGCTTTTGAAGAGCGGGGCTGTAGTAGTCAATGAGCAGAAGGTAAAGGATGCGAGCAAGCACGTCGACCCGGAAAAAGATGTGGTAACAATCAACGGAGAAGAAGTGGTGTATAAGGAGTTTATTTATTTAATGATGAACAAGCCTCAAGGAGTGATCTCCGCAACAGAGGACTCGCAGCATGAGACAGTTTTAGATATATTAGAGCCAGAGGATAGTATATTCTCGCCATTTCCTGTTGGACGGCTTGATAAAGATACAGAAGGGCTGCTGCTGTTGACGAATGACGGCCAGCTTGCCCATCGCCTCTTATCACCGAAAAAACATGTACCGAAAACCTATTTTGCTGTTATAAACAGTGAAGTAACAGAAGAAGACATTGCTGCTTTTAAAAAAGGTGTTATTTTGGATGATGGATATGAAACAAAGCCAGGGGATTTGAAGATTATAAAGTCCGGTCTCACATCAGATATTGAACTAACGATTACAGAAGGAAAATTTCATCAGGTGAAAAGAATGTTTGAGGCGGTTGGGAAGCGTGTCATTTATTTGAAGAGGCTATCGATGGGACCGCTGCTGCTAGATGAAACTCTAGAGCTTGGTGAATATAGGGAATTAACAGAGGAAGAATTATCCAGCTTAATCGAATATGAGGTCAAATAAAAATCGCCTAGGTTGGCGATTTTTTTTCATACTATTTTTTTACAATCGTAATGTGGTTCCTCACTTCAGACATCAGACCTCATATGAGATCAGTGCACGAAAGGAAACTTATGATGACATCTTTACCTTCTTTTTTGTAGTTGTCCATTTTCCTCGACTAGGGCTTTTCACTAAGTCGTTATAAACAAGAACATTTAAATCTCTCTGAATGGTGCGAGGAGTAATACCAAATTCCTCTACAAGCTCTCCCGTTGTTACAGTTCCACGCTTATTAATAAACATGTAGACGGATTTGATACGGTTTAACATCCGGTTAGTCGAAGGTTTCAAAAAACCACTCCCTATCCTTTTTTCAAACCAATGGCAAATTCCTGCAACTGACAGTTCATTGAAGAAACTATGTCCTTCAAGCATATGTAGTTTTCTTTTCCTCAGCCAACTCCTTTGCAAATATCAGATGTATTTTCTAGAGATGTCAATCTTACCTTCATTGTACTCCTAATTTTTGATAATTTCTACTTTATTAAAGAATTTACACCATATTCATATAAACTATTCCTTTCTCTTTATTAAATTCTTTATATATCCTATGGTGTAACACACTTATATTATGTTGGAAAATTCTAAAAACTACTTCCTTCAGATTTTATGAAGAATAATTTTGGGGAAAAAGCAAACCTTTTCCACTTGTCATTCGTAAAAAATAGGTAGGGGGAATAAAAAATGACTTTATTAGATGTAGATATTAAATCAGCAGGCTATGATAAGGAAAAAGCCATTATCCATAATATTCATTTTACTGTTAAAGAAGGGGAGCTAATTGGATTAATTGGTCCAAATGGTGCCGGAAAAAGCACGACAATTAAAACGGTTCTTGGGTTATTGGAGAACAAAGAAGGAGACGTTTCCTTCAGGAAGAATACAAAATATTCTTATGTGCCGGAAAGACCCATTTTTTATGATGAGCTGACGTTATGGGAGCATCTAGATTTTATTGCTGCTGTTGAGGGACTCCCGGATAGGGTATACAAAGAGAAAGCGGAAGAATTACTGGAACAATACAAGCTAACGGAGCATGCACATGAATTTCCAGGTAAATATTCAAAGGGCATGCAGCAAAAAGCTATGCTGATTTTAGCGATGATTACAAGTCCAAATGTATATATTATTGATGAGCCATTTATTGGTCTCGACCCGAATGCAATGAAGCTTTTTTTAAAGCTAATCGAATCAGAACAAAAGCGGGGGGCTGGCATATTGATGTCCACCCACGTATTAGATACTGCGGAAAAGGTATGTGACCGCTTCTTAATGATTCATAATGGGCAGCTGCAGGCAGCTGGAACACTTGATGACATTCGAAAACAGTGTAAGCTTCCAGATGGCTCCCTGTATGACTGCTTTCACTTAATAGCAGAGGGAAATCCGGATGAGTAGTTGGAAACTATTTCGTGACCGGTACATAAGAGAACGAAAATATCAGTATGGGGTTATCCGATCTATTGCTGATTGGACAATCATGGTTTATCTTATTATTCCAGCAATTTTATTTATCATTTTTCGATACCGCTCTTGGTGGCTGGAACTGCCGGGCTGGATTGAATCGATCCCATTTATCCTTATATTCATGCTCCTTTATCTTTTGTCGTGGAACGTTAGCATTCGTACATATGTAGAGGAAGCTGACAAAGTATTTCTAATAAAGAAGCAGCGAATCTTTTTTGGAATGAAAAAATGGGGCTATACATGCTCGCTCCTTTTACAGTCGACTGGAACGGTGATTACATTTCTTATTCTATTGCCATTCTTAAGAAATCATTTCATACTTAGCTGGCTGGAAATTTGTACACTGCTATTTTACTTTATTGCATTAAAGACATTGATTATGCTCCTAAAATATCATCTGAAAAAAATAAACAAAAGATTTAAAAAACTGACATTTAGTTTTCTATTGTTTGTTCTCTTATGCTGGTTGAGCCAGCTAATCTTTTTCCTTTGGGATAAAGGGTCAATGTTTCTCGTTTGTTTATTTGGTAGTGTTCTGTTAACTGCTTCAATCTATTTCAGTTTAAAGGCAATCCAAAAATTATCAACAATTGATCATGAAATTGATATGGGTCGAGCGGATAAAACGAAAAATATTGAGTTTATATTCATGCTTTCAAATGAGATCGAAAAACCTATCGTTACGAAAAGAACGAAGCCACTGTTATTCCGTCGTTCAAAAAGAATCTTTAAACAGCGGACATCAGTAAACGGATTTATTGAATTGTTTTATAAGGTTTTTCTAAGAAACCGTTCGTATGTGATGAGCTATTTTCAAATTATTTCCGTCGGAACAGTTGCAATCGTACTCATTCCCCCTCTCTGGATAAAGATTATCATTTTCTTCGGTTTTCTTATTATGATGAATTCATGGCTTTCACTCGTTTGGGATAAGATTGCATCATCAAATCCACTAAGCAAAAAATATACTGAAACAGACTTCTACTTTACAGCAAGGAAAAAGGCTGTTAGGTCATTATTCATTACAGCGATCATCCTGCTATGTATGTTTATATTATGTTGGCATAGCATAGTGTCTCATTTTGGAATGCCATTTGGTCTGTTTAAAGGGTAGGAAAGTATTTCTATTTAATTGTGTTAGGTGTATGATGGTGCATAAGGAAAAATGAATTGATATAATTTTAAATAGATTTAATTTTTTTACACTGGAGGATTAATCATGAACGTGATAGATTGGCAAAAAGAAGTCGAACAAAGAAAAGACGCACTGATTGAAGATGCAAAAAAACTGCTGCAAATAAAAAGCGTCCTGGATGAGGAAAATGCAACAGAGAATGCTCCATTGGGAGAAGGGGTAAAGGAAGCATTGGATTTTATGCTTCAGCTTGGCGAGAACGATGGGTTCACCTCTAAGAATGTAGGAAACCTTGCAGGACATTTAGAATTTGGGCAAGGGGAGGAAATTGTTGGGATATTATGTCATGTGGATGTTGTACCAGAAGGGGACGGCTGGTCAAGTGATCCGTATGGTGCCGAAATCCGCGATGGGAAAATATTTGCAAGAGGAGCCATTGATGACAAAGGCCCAACCATGGCTGCTTATTATGCAATGAAGATTGTGAAGGAATTGGGGGTGCCATTAAATAAGCGTGTCCGCATGATTATTGGAACGGATGAGGAAAGTGATTGGCGTTGTGTAGATCATTACTTTGAACATGAAGAGATGCCGGCAATGGGATTTGCACCAGATGCGGATTTCCCTATCATCTATGCAGAAAAAGGGATTGCTGATTTCGACCTTGTCCAAAGTGGGGAAGGTTCTAAGTATGATGGAGAAATAAAGGCCACTGTTCTCTCCTTCGAATCAGGCAGAAGATATAATATGGTTCCAGACTTTGCAAAGGCATCACTTGAAGTGAATAATGAACCTACAGAGATCGTGCAAATGTATGCTGATTTTCTTAAACAGAATGAATTGCCGGGAAAATACTATATTGAAAACGGTGTATTAATTCTTGAGGCGGAAGGAGTTTCAGCCCATGGGATGGAGCCGAATAACGGGAAAAATGCAGGTCTCTACATGGCTAAGTTTTTATCAGAAATGAAAATTGATTCAAAAGCAAGCCACTTTTTCCAGTTTGCGACTACTTATTTTTATGATGAGTCAAGAGGAAAAAAACTGGGTATCGCCTATTCAGATGAGATTACAGGAGATTTAACTATCAATGTAGGAAAGCTTGCTTTTTCACAGGAAAAAGGAGGTCGTCTAGGGTTAAATGTTCGCTATCCTGTTACAAATAATATGGATGATACGAAAGGCAAGCTTGAAGATTTACTAAAAGAAGAACAGTTTATAATTGAAAACTTCTCAGATTCGAAGCCGCATCATGTGGCTGAAGATGATTTTCTTATTCAAACGCTAAAGAAGGTATATGAAGAACAAACAGGTGAGAAGGCAGAATTGCTATCTATTGGTGGAGGAACCTATGCACGTTCGTTAAAGTCTGGTGTGGCATTCGGTCCATTATTTCCGGGGAGAGAAGACATCGCTCATCAAAAGGATGAATATATGTATTTAGAAGACATGTTAAGAGCAACAGCCATATATGCACAGGCTATTTATGAACTAGCTAAGTAATTGTAATTACAAAATAGTATGTAATTCTCGGTTGGCATAACCGGTTATTCGGTTAGCCGACCGACAATTTGCTTTCTGCAAATAAAAAAATCCACAAACAGGGAGTCAAGGAGAAATGGCATACGTTATCGTAAATGGAGAGTTTGTTCATCGTTCAGAAGCAAAAATAGATATTGAAGATCGAGGATACCAATTTGGAGATGGTGTTTATGAGGTAATCCGTGTATATAACGGGAAAATGTTTACCGGCACAGAGCATCTTCGTCGTTTGATTGATAGCGGAAAGAAGATTGGGATGGAGATTCCTTATACAGTTTCTGATTTAACGCAACAGCTTAAGCATCTAATTGATAAAAACGGGCTCATTTTAGGAACCTTGTACTTGCAGGTCACACGAGGAATAGCCCCAAGGAATCATGCCTTTCCTTCAAGCAATGTTCCGCCAACTTTTGTTGCTTATTCAAAGGAAGTGGAGCGACCTGTTGAAAATATGAAATCAGGGGTAAAGACGATTCTGAACGAGGATATTCGCTGGCTTCTCTGCGATATTAAAAGTTTGAATCTTTTAGGTAATTTAATGGCTAAACAAAAAGCTGTGGAGGCAGGCTGCTTTGAAGCAATCCAGCACCGTGATGGAGTGGTAACCGAGGGAAGCTTATCCAATATTTCAATCGTCAAAGATGGAAAAGTAATCACACATCCTACTAACAATCTTATCCTTAATGGGATAACAAGACAGAAGGTTTTAGAAATATGCAGGCATAATGGCATTCCTTTTTCTGAGACTCCTTTCACACTTGATGATTTAAAGGATGCAGAGGAAGTATTCCTTTCAGGAACTACAGTTGAAGTGACACCAATTGTTGAAATAGAAGGGGAAAAAGTAGGAGATGGCAGTGTAGGCCATCTTACAAAAAAATTACAGGCACTTTTTGTTCAAGAAATTGAAAAGGAATGCGGCGCGATTAGCTAAATATAATTGATGGAAAAAGTAAGCAATGATCATCTGAAAGGTTGCTTGCTTTTTTCAATTTAGTCGAAAAAGTCACCCTCACCGCCGAATAAAGTAGAACCTATTATCAACATCTGCTAAAATAAGTTCAAATATTGCTCATTGGAGGATGAAGATGGAACAATCAACTCATTTTTTCTTTGCGGTTAGCTTACCTGAGGAAGTTAAAAAGGAGTTACATAAGCAATGTTTAGCGATAAAAGAAAGGTTTCCGTTTCAGCGGTGGGTTCATCAAGAGGATTATCATATTACGCTAGCCTTTCTAGGAGCTGCAGCAGAGGACAAGCTTGAGAAGGCAAAAAAGCTCGTCATGACAGCGTTGAACGGACAAAAGGCCTTTCCTCTTCAGATTAATCAGCTTGGTGTGTTTGGAAAAGTCGATTCACCAAGGATATTTTGGGCAGATACAGCAAAAGAGGAACGATTAAATACGATACGAAGCATCGTATTTTCTGCTTGCCTAGAGGCTGGATTTAAGCTAGAAACGAGGGCATTTAAATCTCATATTACGCTAGCAAGAAAATGGGTTGGAAATCATCCGTTTGAGGTGAAACATTTAAAAAATCATCCATTTGAAAAAGCGCCTCTCGCTTTTCAAGCGAAAGAAGTTGTTTTGTATCAAACACATATCGATCGAATCCCCAAATACGAAAAAATAGCAGCATTCCCGCTGCTGGAAGAATAAATGAATACTAGAGATAAGACAAGGCAGGCAAAGATAAATGGGACAGTTAATTAAAATGCAAGATTATGCTTCGCGGTATGAACAAAATATTTATTTATATCCATCCCGCTATGTTAGGCTTAAAAAGCATCAATGGGAAAAGTTAAAAGCTGCGTGGGAAAATAATGATGCGTCTGTATTTATGAACCAGTCGCAGGAAGAAAATCCTGATTGGCTTGAAGAAGAGAGAAAGCCTTTAATAGATAAGCTAAAAGGGCTATGGAAGTTGGGCAAGAAGGGGAATGAAGAGGAAGATTTGTTAGACATAGAGCAGATAGAGCATGATAGCGAAGAAGAAACCATTCTGCAATTCGAAACAAACTTTACCTATCGCCCGGATACAGTGGAAGAATTAAAACACCAATTCCTGGATCAACTATTCCGTTTTCAAATGAAATGGGCAAGCTCTACTTTGACTGAAAAATCGTTTGTGGACAAACGATTTTATTATGATGAACGATTAAAGTTTTTTCTTCAACGATTTCCCGATACATTTCTCGTTCTCTATTTACCGCTATTTTTATTGAAAAAGGCACCGGTGGAAGTAGAAACAATTATTATAAGTCCGACGGGCGTCTGGTGTATTAGTCTTCTAGAGGAAGAAGATTCTTCTGTTTTTATTGGTTCAAAAGAACGTTTCTGGGTGAAACGGGTGAATGGGGAAGAAAAAAAGGTGCTGAATCCAATATTAGCATTGAATCGAACAGCGAAAATTGTCCACCAAATATTTCGCATGAATGACATCGAATTACCGATCCATAAAGCAGTTTTATGTAGAAATGGATATATTGACCACCCTGCAGCCCCCTTTGATGTCCAATTGATTGAAAAAAGGAATTATGAGGAATGGTTTAATAATATGAGAAATCTTCGTTCCCCGCTTAAACATATACAGCTTAAAGCAGCCCAAGGCTTATTACAATATTGCCAAACGACATCAATCAGAAGGCTTGAGTGGGAGATTGCTGAAGAAGAATAAGTGAACAAAGTCTATATAGAAGGTAGAATAATGTGATGAAAAATCTGTATTTTATCATAAATCCTCAAGCGAAAAATGGCCGTTGTCAAAAGATCTGGAGGAAATTAGAGAAAATACTTAATGATAAAGATATTTCATACGAGGCATTTTTTACAGCGTATCATGGTCATGGAAAGGAAATCGTTCGGTTTATTTCTAGAAAAGAGACTGCTAAAGAAATAGTCATTGTCGTTGTTGGAGGAGACGGGACCATGCACGAAGCAGTGAATGGTGCTGTAGGTAATAAGCAGATCCATTTCGCCTATATTCCTGGTGGGTCTGGAAATGATTTTTCTAGGGGATTTGGCATCCCAAGAAATCCAGTTGCAGCGCTTAACCATCTTTTAGAACAACTAAAGGAAGAATCTTTACTTATCGATCTAGGGCTAATAAAGAATAAAGACGAGAAGGAAATCTACTTTGTCAATAATATGGGTGTTGGACTGGATGCACATATAGCAAGGAAGGTAAACCTTTCAAAAATAAAAAAGGTTTTAAACCGTATTTCCCTAGGAAAGCTGGTTTATGTTTATTTTTTGCTAAAAAGCGTGTTTACTTACCAACGATCATCCATTGAAATAATGGTAGATGGGGAACGGTATACGTTTGATTCTACTTGGTTTGTAACCGTTTCAAATCAGCCGTTTTATGGCGGGGGAATGAAGATATCCCCTAATGCTTCCCCATTTGATGGTCACCTAAATATTACTGTTGTCCATAATTTATCCCGATTGAAGCTCTTATTTGTATTTATTACTGTTTTTTGGGGAGGACATGTTGCATTCAAGGAAGTGGAAACGTTTACTGGTAGTGAGATTAGAATTTTTTCAACCGACCCGATACAGGCTCATGCAGATGGAGAGGGTATCGACAGTACTCCATTAACAACCATTACTTGCCGAAGATCCCTTCCAATCCTTTCAAAGGCAAGTGGACAGGAATAAATATTTGAAATTGGAGGTAGGATCATGAAAGTCATTAATCGAAAATTTTTTGCTTACTTAGATGACATGCAAATCATTACGATCTTACTTCCTTACGATTATTTCGGAGGAAAATCTTCCTATTTTTTTATTAGAAAAATGACCGAGAAAGAGCAGCTTTCTCTGACAATTAAGAATCGAATCCCATTAGAAGATAGAGTTAAATATATTTGCCAGATTGAAGGGAGACTAGTAATTGGTGAACAATATTGGGTATTCGATGAGAATGGCGAGAAGACGGACTTGCAAATAGGCGCTGTCATACGAACAGATGCTTTTGATACAGAATTTTTCTATGATGGGACACTTGGGTGCTTTTATCATTCTGATCAAACTTTATTCAAGCTTTGGGCGCCCACTGCAACAAAGGTGAAATTAAAATTGTTCCCAGCAGGTTCATCCAAGGCTGAAATAGTCTATCCGATGACGAGGAAAGAGAAAGGTGTTTGGCGCATAACGGTAAATGGAGATCTTGAATACTATAACTATTCCTTTCTAGTATGTGTGAATTTAGAATGGAGAGAAGCGGTTGATCCTTACGCCCTTTCGGTTAGCCCTAATGGAGAATATGCTGCTGTCATTGATCTGAATAAAACAAAAGTAACGAAACCCCCCCTTCCCCTTTTCAAACAACCTACTGATGCAATTATCTACGAAACACACATAAGAGACTTAACCATCCATTCAAATAGCGGAATTACAAATAAAGGCAAGTACCTGGGTGCTTCAGAACTGAATACAGTGGCGATAGATGGAACGCCAACAGGGCTTTCGTATGTTAAGGAGCTCGGTATTACACATATTGAATTTCTTCCATTTAATGATTTTGATGGGATAGATGAAAGAAGGGATACGAACGACTACAATTGGGGGTATAATCCATTGCACTTTAATGCACCTGATGGCAGTTTTTCATCAGACCCTTCTAATCCATATGCTAGGGTAAAAGAATTGAAAGCTATGATTCAGGCATTCCATATACAAGGTATAAGGGTAATAATGGATGTTGTTTATAATCACGTGTATATTCGGGAGTGCTCATCTTTTGAAAACATTGTTCCCGGCTACTATTTCCGCCATGATGCATATGGAATGCCATCCAATGGAACAGGTGTGGGCAATGATTTTGCCTCAGAACGACTGATGGGAAGGAAGTTCATTATTGATTCCGTTATGTATTGGCTGAAAGAATACAAAATAGATGGCTTTCGATTTGATTTGATGGGGATTCTTGACGTTGAAACAATGAATGAAATCAGGAAAGCAATTGATTTCATTGATCCTGCCATTCTTATTATTGGAGAAGGCTGGGATATGGATACCCCAATTCCCGCTGATAAAAAGGCTTGTATTCGCAAC
Source organism: Cytobacillus sp. (assembly GCF_032154635.1). Lineage (GTDB taxonomy): Bacteria > Bacillota > Bacilli > Bacillales > Cytobacillaceae > Cytobacillus. The sequence goes on from NZ_JALDXW010000006.1 coordinate 82,786, forward strand.
CAAGAAAGACTTCCAAGAATTGCCCATTTTAATGACAGATTCAGGGATACGGTTAAGGGGAGTACATTTCAGTTAGCAGATAAAGGCTATGCGTTCGGAAATGAACATTATTATGAGACTGCTAAACAGGTTCTAGCAGGAAGCGTTGGCCTAGAAAAGAAAGACAAAGGGTTATTCCATTCCCCTGTTCAGTCGGTCAATTATGTAGAATCGCATGATAATCATACGCTATGGGATAAATTAGCGGTCTGCTCTGCTTCACTAAGTAAGGAAACAAGACAAAAACAGCATAGGCTCGCAACTGCAATGGTGCTCCTTTCGCAAGGCATTCCTTTTTTGCATAGCGGGCAGGAGTTCTTTCGAACGAAGAAAGGGGACGGAAATAGTTATTGCTCCTCTGATGAAATAAATCAGCTAGATTGGGATCGAAAATCCTTTTATAAAGCGAATGTAGCTTATTTTCGTGAATTGATTCGAATTCGCAAGTCGCATGGAGCCTTCCGGTTATCTAATCAGCAGCTTATCCGCAAGCATATGTTCTTTCTTCCTGTTGAAAAGCCGGTAATCGGCTTTCTTTTAAATGATGTTGCTGAATATGGAGATTGGGGAAAGATAATTGTATTTTTTAATCCGGCCTGCTCAAAAATAATGGTTAAGCTTCCAGATGGGCAATGGCAGGTACTTGCGGATGAACATACCGCGAATATGAAGCCGATAAGGACGCTTGAAAAAAATACGTTAGAGCTGCCACCTATATGTTCTTATGTCCTTGTATGTAAGTGAAAAATAAATAAGCTTGACGATAAAAGCATGAAAGAGATAAAATTTATAGAGATAGCTATTGAGAGATCGTAAAACGATAGCTATCTTTATTTTTTGAAATGGAAAAGTTACTTTGAAATAGATTGTCTAGCGTGAGCTGCTTGCCCCATAAAGAACTTGGTGCCTTTGTTGGGAGTAAGCTAGGCGTTTGCGCTTTTCTACTAAGCAGGTGAACAATTTTGGAACATATATTAGGTAATGAGTGGGAGATTGTTCCCGCGGGCGGGGCGACAGGTGAAGCTTTTTTTGCTAAGCATAAAGGGCAGCAGCTGTTTTTAAAACGGAACACATCACCATTTCTTGCTGTACTATCCGCTGAGGGAATTGTTCCTAAGCTTATTTGGACAAAAAGACTGGAAAATGGGGACGTGATCACTGCACAGCAGTGGGAAAGCGGAAGGGAACTCAAGCAAGCAGACATGAACAATGAACGAGTCGCTAAGCTGCTGAAAAAGATCCACGGCTCCAAGCCTTTACTTAGCATGCTTGAAAGATTAGGAAAATCCCCGCTAACTCCAGAAATCATCCTTCAAATCATCGAAGAAGATTTGGATGCTGAATTAAGGGATATGGATGTAATTATTCAATCAATCGAATTTTTAAGGAAGGAAATTGACCATATTCATTGTGAAGAGATGACTGTATGCCATTGCGATGTGAATCATAACAATTGGCTGCTAGCAGAAAACAACCAGTTATATTTAATTGATTGGGATGGGGCAATGATAGCTGATCCTGCCATTGATCTTGGCATGCTATTGTACTGGTATATTCCGAAACACGAATGGGACGGGTGGATTATTCGGTACGGTTTAACTCTTACAGATGATTTACAATTAAGAATGAAATGGTATGTCATTGCTCAAACAATTAATTCCATCCAATGGCATAAAAGCAAAAGCCGTTTTGAGGAAATGGATAGATGGGTCCAATTCCTCATTGAACTTCATAGAGCCTATGAAAATTGATTAATTGAATTAACCCATCCAGATAATTCCTGCTGGTGCATTTCAATATGGTTGTCTAAATGAGATGAGTTTATTCCATTCTGACTGTAATTATATATTTCTTCTAAAACTGTTTTTGCATGTTGATCTACATTCGGACTGCTAATTAATGATTTAACTAATCGTTCAAGCTGTTCACATTCTGATACTGACCCGCAACAATCTATTTGATGGTTGCTTAATATATCTTTTAATAAATTTAGCTGATCCTGCTGATTGATTGGCATGATTGACACCCTTTCAACTATTATAAAAGGAATTCACCTTAGGTTGTGAGTTCCTTTTTCGATTTATACATGCTTCATTAGGAAAGAGTTTCTGTGAAAAAATAAATTGTCGGACTGCATAATTGAACAAACCATTATGTACGAAGTAATAACCAGCGCAGTGAAATTAGGCAGACCGTCATTTACATGTTTGGTTGGTAGCAGATACTCATGATAATCTTTTAGTTGCATCACTGCCATTTGCATGATAAGGTTTGAGCGATATAACTTTTATAGGAGTGTAAGTATGAGACAAAGAAATAAACCATGGGCAAAGGAAAAGCTTGCTGAGTATCCGCAATATGTCATTCAATCCCCTGATCAATGGAAGGGGAAATGGCATGAAGTATTTGACAAAAAGCAGCCGCTTCATATAGAAATTGGAACAGGAAAGGGCCGTTTTATAAGCGGGATGGCGAAGGCAAATCCCGATATTAATTATATTGGAATTGAGTTACAAGACAGCGTGATAGTAACCGCCCTTGACCATATTATTGAAGCTGAATTACCGAATGTAAAACTTATGAATGTAAATGCGAATGATCTTCATACATTTTTTGAAAAAGGAGAAGTGGACAGGGTGTACTTGAATTTTTCTGATCCTTGGCCGAAATCCCGTCATGCGAAGCGGAGATTAACTTACAAAACCTTTCTTAAAATTTATGAGGAGATCTTAGTTGATCAAGGAGAAATCCATTTCAAAACAGACAATCAAGGATTATTTGAGTATTCCTTAATTAGCTTTTCCGAATATGGATTGCTGTTGAAATATGTAAGCCTTGACCTTCACAATAGTAATTTTGAAGGAAATATTATGACTGAATACGAAGAAAAGTTTTCTAATAAAGGAAACCGTATTTATCGCTGTGAAGTTCAATATAGATAATGGTTCGCTTATCCAATCGGATAAGCTTTTTTGATTGATGGAATACTTATTAAAAAGGGTTAAGATGTTGTGCAAATCCTCTGTCACAGCTATTTTTTAATTAATAGTTAACCTTTAATAATATGTTATAATCAGTGATAATACAGAAAATTGTGTATATTATTCTAAGAAATTAATAGTGGAAGGAATAGTACATATTATGATGACTGAAAATGATGTTTGGTTTGAAGAAAATCAAGGGACTGGATGGATTATACTAAATCGTCCTAAAGCTTTAAATGCATTATCCCTTCGGATGGTTAAAGATATTTATAAGCAACTAAGGGTGTGGGCCCATAATGAAAGCATTGCATTGGTTTGTATAAAGAGTCAAAGTGAAAAGGCATTTTGTTCAGGTGGAGATGTGCGGGCTGTATACGAAAGTGTTAAATTACATTCTGATAGGACGGTTCCTAAAGAATATTTTATAACAGAGTATAAAATGGACTTACTCATTCATGAATACAACAAGCCTATACTAGTTTTTATGGATGGTATCGTAATGGGAGGAGGTGTAGGTCTCTCTGTTGGCGCTCGATTTAGAATAATCACAGAAAAAACGAAATGGGCCATGCCTGAAATGAATATTGGCTTTTTTCCTGATGTAGGGGCGAATTATTTTCTTAATCAAATGCCTGGTAGAATTGGATTATATCTCGCATTAACAGCAAAGATAATTATGAAAGGGGATATTATTTCTACAAATATGGCCGATTATTATCTTGAAAGTAGTAGGTGGATAGAAGTAGAGGAGTTTATAAAGGCACATACATGGACATCAGAAAATGTAGAAAATGAATTGGTTAAATGTTTAGAAAGTATTTGTATAAGGTCTGATCAACTCCCTCATGATTTAAACGTAGAAAAGATTAACCATTATTTTCAATATGAAACGATAGAACAAATCATACACTCATTGGATGTAGCTGCCAGTAATGGAGATGATTGGGCATCCGAAACGAAGAACACTCTTCTTAAGAAATCACCTACATCACTAAAAGTTACTTTAGAATTAATGAAGAGAGGGAAAGGCAAGACCCTTAGGGAGAGTTTTGCAATGGATACTGAAGTTGCTCTAAACTTTTTACATACTGAAGATTTCTTTGAAGGGGTACGGGCAGTATTGGTTGATAAAAATCATATGCCAAAATGGAAACCAGCTTCTTTTAGCGAAATTAGTAATGAAAATATTAGCCAATTCTTTCAAGTTGATTGGAAAAATGGATGTAATCCGTTTAATAGCCATAACGATCATTAGTGGAAATTACGCTGCTAAAAAAGGAGAGGTTATATGAAGTTAGAAAAACATTTGCTCTCTATCTTAGAATCACTCCATGATGCAGTTATTGTTATTGTAAGGGATAGTACAATCGTTTTTGTAAATAAAGCGTATTCGGAACAATTTAAAGTTCCCGCTAAAAAGATTATTGGCAGAAAGTTAAAGGACATAGAAGGGGATTCGCGGATCCTAGAAGTATTAAAAAGTGGTAAATCCTTAATCAATGATTGCAGTTACGTTCATTCACTAAAAAAGGATGTATGTGCAAATATTACTCCATTAATTGAGAATGGTGAAATGATTGGGGTGGTTACAATCATGAAGGATATTACGGAACTCACTAAAGTCCAGGACGAATTAACAAAATATAAAAGGGACGTGTCCTATCTTCAAGAGCAATTAGATAGAAGATATTTTTATAAACTTGAAAGTAAATCGAGGGGAATGCAAAAGGCTGTTCAGTTATCAAAGCAAGTGGCAGATACTGATGCATCAGTTATTCTTTATGGAGAAAGTGGAACCGGTAAAGAAATTTTTGCAAATTCAATTCACGAAGCTAGCAAAAGAAATAATAAGCCATATATTGCAATTAATATTGCTTCAATACCTGATTCGTTGTTTGAAAGTGAAATGTTTGGGTATGAAGAAGGATCTTTTACTGGGTCTAGGAAAGGCGGGAAAAAAGGACTTCTTGAAATGGCAAATGGCGGTACACTCCTTCTAGATGAAATAGGAGAAATGTCATTAAATTCGCAAGCGAAGATCCTTAGAGTCATCCAAGAGCGAAAATTTCAAAAAGTGGGTGGAACAAAGCTTTATCCGATTGATGTAAGAATCATATGTGCAACCCATAGAAATTTAAAAGATATGATCAAAGCAGGTCAGTTTAGAGAGGATTTATATTATCGAATTAATGTCGTTCCAATCCATATTCCCCCTCTACGGAATAGAAAGGAAGATTTGTCCTTTTTATCAAATACAATTCTCAATGAATTATGTTTGAAATATAGTAAGCATGTAAGAATGAGTGAAGAAGTATTACGTATTATGGAACAGTATGATTGGCCAGGAAATGTTAGAGAACTAGTGAATGTTTTAGAAAGAATGCTAGTCGTCTGTACAAAACAATTTTTAGAATTAGACGATCTTCCAGATTATTTCTACTTAGATAGACACCCTTCCTCAAATAATTCTAATTCATCTATTGCATCACCCTTGTTTACAACTAAGTTAGACGTTCTTTTGGAAAAAATGGAAAAAGAACATATTGAATTTATTTTAAAAAATGCTCGAAATCGAACGGAGGCCATTCAGAAGTTAGGGATAAGCAGAAAATCCTTTTATACGAAACTGAAAAAATATCAAATTGAATAATAATGAAATAGTTTTAATTCCTTGTTACATTTTATTATAAATTTACATCGATTGTGGCATGAAAATTGCATTGAATTTTATAATAACTTTGACAAGGAGGAAAAAACAAATGAAGGTTGATATACAGAGAATGAAAGATGAGCAGGCAAAAATTATCTATCAGGAAACAGCTGGATTGGCTATTATCACTATACACAGACCACAAAAAAGAAATGCATTAACTGCAAATATGTGGAAATATTTATCTGGAATTGGACAAAAGATATTAGAAAATCCCAAAAATAAGGTTGTGATTTTAAGGGGGGCAGGGGAACAATTTACAGCCGGTTCTGATATCAGTGAGTTTCATCAAATGTCACTGGAAGAGGCTGAAAACTCCTTTAGCTTAATGGAAAAGGCTATTTCGACTTTTGAAAATTTACCAATTCCAACAATAGGAGTTATTAATGGTCCTGCAATGGGAGCGGGTCTTGAGTTGGCCTTAGCCTGTGATTTGCGGATTGGTTCCAGTAAGTCCCGATTAGGTATTCCTGTAGGGAAATTGGGAATAACATTAAACAATAAATTTGCACAACGTCTTGTTAATCTAATAGGCCCTAGTCTAACGAAGGATTTAGTTTATACAGGCCGAGTGCTAAAAGCGGAAGAAGCTTACCGTTTAGGAATGATCAATTACTTGGTACAAGATGATGTATTAGATCGTTATTCCATAAGGATGGGTAAGCTGGTAGCTTCTCAGGCACCATCTTCATTACTAGCTGTTAAGCAATCTGTCAATCAATGCGTGAATAGTGTACCAGTATTATGGGAGGGATCGACTCCTTTTGTAGATAAATATGATTTTCCGGAAGGAGTAGCTGCATTTGTTGAAAAACGAATCCCTCGTTTTTCTCGACGCTCAATTTCAAATTAAAGGTATATTACTGTTGTCGCCTACTTGGTTATATGTCAATTCACCTCAGAATGTTAACCTGATTTTTAAAGGAAGCTCATCTTCTTCTAGGGCTTCCTTTCTCTATTTTGTTTACTGAAATATTGATAGAGGATAGTTCAATATTTAGATAATCAAGAAAATGTTGATAAATTTCCATTTGCAATGCTGTTAATTTCTCAAAAATATTATTATGAATGGGAAGTCTTATGGATACGTTTAAATTTAGCTTGGGGAGTCCTTGTAGCTGGATCGAAACGGATTCGTAATTTACAAATTCTTTAAATTTCACACAGATATATTCAACAAGTTGTTTAAAAACTTTTTTATGGATATTAATCGTTCCATGATGGAAATCAGGATAAACGATTGTTGTTTCTCCAATTCTTTCCTTCTTTGTTGAAAAGACCTCCACCCCCTTATAGATTAATTTTTTAAAGAAATTTTGATCAACTTGCTTATACGGTATGGGGATCACATGCTTTCCCTCTGTATTTCTTACATATTGTGCTATTTTGATTTCACTGGATGATCGAATGTTTTCAACATAGTAATAATGTTTGATTTTACCTAATTCAAGACGCTTGGCTATTAAGTTGACCATTTTATCTGAAGTTCCAATGATTAGGATCTTGCCAATAAAATGATTGCGAATGGCTTGTTGAACTTCTTTCTTATGCTGCACGTCAAAAAAAGTAGCTCTTTTGACTGCTGAAATATAATTCTTTTCAAACTTAGCAGATGAACCAGCAATTTTTTGCCCGTTCAAAACTAAGAGGCCATCATCTATGATAGCTGGAATCCTTTTTTTATACGCGAAAGATAGCGCACTAGTACTTTTCCCTGTCCCACTTGCTCCACTTAACGTATAAATTTCCACTGTTTCCACTCCTTTATGTCTATTTTTTCCAGTGATTGATAGAACCAAATTGAAAGTAGTTGATAAGCTCACTACTCATTATAAAGTAAAGAGTCTGTTTAATATATGGAATATTTTTAATTTTGTTATTTTAGAAGAGGCAGAAGGAGTCCTAATTGCATTGGATTTTTTTGTTTCTATTTGATAACAACTGTATCAAGAAGAAACAAAGTTGTATCATCTGGAAACAGTTATTTCGAGGGTTTAAAGGTTGTAGATGAAACTAGATGATCCAATGGAACTCTATTTAGGAAAAAATAGATATTTGTTTTTTGGCACGAAAATTGCAAGTGTAAATTTGAAGGTCAAGAAAAAATAGGAGTGATAATTATGGGAAAGGTCAGGTATGAGAGGAAAAATAACATTGGGATTATCACTATTGATTCCCCCCCTGTGAATTCCTTAGACCGCGATGTTTTTAATAAGTTAGAGGAAGTTGTTCTGCAACTAGAAGATTGTGTAAGAGTCGTTATTATCGAAGGTGCTGGTACAAAGGCGTTCGTAGCAGGCGCAGATATTAAAGAATTCCCAGGATTAACATCTGAAGAAGGGGAAGCGCTTTGTTTAAGAGGGCAGGCAGTATTTAATCGAATAGCTGCTCTTTCACAGCCAGTGATTGCTGCTATTGATGGATTCACATTAGGTGGGGGTCTAGAGCTTGCACTTGCTTGTGATATTCGAATGGCTTCTAATCGTTCACAATTTGGTCTCCCAGAAGTAAAGCTTGGAATTATCCCTGGTTATGGCGGTACACAAAGACTGCCTCGACTGATCGGACAAGGAATGGCGAAGAGGCTAATTTTTTCAGGTGAGTTTATTTCGGCTGATACAGCATATAAATATGGCCTCATTGAGGAGGTAATAGAGGACGATGTACTATCTAAAGCAATTGAGCTAGCCAATATTATCGCTTCAAGAGGACCGATTGCTGTACAGAAAGCGAAGGAAGCAATCAATGTGGGAGCGGAAATGACTTTAAATGAAGCCCAACAAATTGAAGCGAAATTATTTGGAGAAATCTGTTTAACAGATGATAAAGAAGAAGGCGTATCTGCATTCTTGAAAAAAAGAGAGCCATTATTTAAAGGAAATTAAGGAGGAAAATCTTATGAAAACAATAGGTGTAATTGGTTTTGGAACAATGGGGTCAGGCATTTCACAAGTTTGTGTGGAGGCAGGGTACCAAGTAATTGCAATCGAACAGGAAAAGGCATATTTTGATCGGGGCTTAAAACAAATAAGTAAAAATTGGGCAAGGGCTATTGAAAAAGGAAAAGCTAACAAAGAAACAATAGAGGGGTACGAACAATTATTAAGTACTTCTACTGAATGGGAAAGTATTGCAGATGCTGATTTTATCATTGAAGCAGTAAGCGAAGATATGGGGTTGAAAAAGGAAGTTTTTAAGAGGATTGATCAAATGGTTAATGAGAAAGCAATTATTGTAAGTAATACATCTGGATTAAGTATTACAGAAATTGCAAGTGTAATGAAAGATCCGGGTAGAGTAATGGGGTTCCATTTTTTTAATCCAGTGCCAGTAATGAAGTTGGTAGAACTTATAAAAGGATATGATACTACTGAAGAAACTTATCAAAGGTCAAAAGAGCTGGTTGAATCTCTTGGGAAAGAAGCTGTTGCAGTAAAGGAATCACCATTGTTCGCAGTAAATCGCATTTTGGTTCCTATGATTAATGAAGCAATATTTGTGTTACAAGAAGGTGTCGCAAGTGCTGATGATATAGATAAAGGGATGAGGCTAGGAGCAAACCATCCAATCGGACCGCTTGCTCTAGCCGATTTAATCGGATTAGACACGCTATTATTTGTTCAGGATTCATTATATGAAGAAACACAGGATTCAAAATATCGAGCAGCACCGCTGCTTAGAAAATTAGTTCGAGCCGGACATTTAGGAAGAAAAACAGGAAAAGGTTTTTATGAATACTAAGTGTTTGATAATAGTAGAGACAGATTAAAGATGCCTATTGAACAGAGGAGGAAAAGAGATGACAACCACGATTGGAGAGATAATAGAATGGACGGCACATAATTACCCTGATAAAACAGCACTCATTTATAAAGAGAAAAAGCAGCAATTTACATTTTATGAATTAAATATAAAAATAAATCAATTTGCCAACGCATTAGCAGAATTAGGGGTACAGAAAGGAGATGTGGTTTCTACCTTTCTCTATAACAATAGTGAATTTGTCATTGCATTATTTGCTTCGGCAAAACTTGGAGCGGTCTTTAATCCTATTAACTATCGATTAACAGCAAATGAACTTCAGTTTATTTTAAACAATGCTCGTTCGAAGGTGCTTTTGTTTGAAAGGGAAGTGGCAGAAGTTGTAAAAGAGACCATCCAATTAGGAATAAATGTTGAACAGTTTGTATACACAGATGAAAATGCTCCAAATGGTTCACTTGATTTTTATAAAATGTTAGAAAAAAGTAATGGGGCAGCACCAGATGTTCAAGTAACTGAAAATGATACGTATATCATGATGTACACAAGCGGAACAACTGGACGACCAAAAGGTGTAATCCATAAACATCGTGACATGATTCATCATAATTTTTTAATGATTGAATGTATGAAATTAAATAAAAATGATATCGGATGCTCGGTTGCACCCTTAAATCATACAGCGGAGCTTCATACTTCATTTCTTCCGAGAGTGATGGTAGGGGCAACTACTATTATCATGCATCATTTTGAAGCAGAAAAGGTGCTAAGAACAATTGAAAAAGAAAAAGTAACTCATATCTTTGCTGCACCAACAATGGTGAATATGCTACTAAATGTAAAGAGTTTTGACTCATTTGATTTATCCTCTCTGAGATTATTAGGATACGGGGGAGCGTCAATGGCTCCAGTATTAATCAGGAGATTTCAAGAGAAAACAAATGCAGATCTGGTGCAGATGTTTGGTACAACAGAAATGGGACCTGTAATGAGCGTTTTATATCCAGATGAACAGCTGACCAAGGCAGGCTCTGCTGGAAAAGCCATACTTACCCATCAAATAAAGATTAGCCGTATTGAGGAGAATGATAGACCTACAAATCCCGAAAATGAATGTTTAGTTGGTGAAATTGGTGAAATTTTAGTCAAAGGTCCTTGCATGATGAAAGAATATTATTGCCGTCCAGAAGCAACCGAAAAGGCGCTTGCTTACGGCTGGTATCATACAGGGGATATGGGGTATGTAGATGCAGAAGGCTATATTTGGATTAAAGACCGTATGGATTACATGATCAACACGGGAGCTGAGAATGTATACCCAAGAGAAGTAGAGGACCAAATTCTTGAACATCCAGAGGTATTAGAAGTAGCGGTAATCGGCAAAAGCGATCCAATCTGGGGAGAAACGGTTGTTGCGTTCGTAGTCAAAAAAGCAGGTAGTCATATTACGAAAGAAACGATTGATAGGTTTCTAGTCGAGGGAAAAAAACTAGCAAAATATAAGAGACCGAGAGAGTATTACTTTGTGGAAAGTCTTCCGAAAACTACTAGTGGAAAAATGCAAAAGTTTGTCCTTACAAAACAGCTTTCGGAATATAGCGGGGAGGGAGTACAATGAACGCGGAAAAGCTTTTAAATAATTTTGACTTATCAGAAGATCATCTTCAAATTAAACAGGAGATTTACCGTCTAGCACAGGAACGGATAAAACCAAGAGCAATTGAAATTGATGAACAAGCGGAATATCCAATGGATATTTTACATCTCCTTTCGGAATATGGATATATTGGCGCAAATATGCCAGAAGAATATGGTGGACTGGGGCTTGATTTACTTAGCTTTTGCTTGATTGTCGAGGAGATTTCCCGCGTTTGTGCCTCTTCTTCACAGGTAGCCGTTGTACAGGAATTAGGCTCATTGCCAATTATTATCGGTGGAAATGATGCTTTGAAAAAAAGATTTCTTCCGGATTTAGCGAATGGACAAAAAATTGCGGCTTACGCTTTGACAGAACCTGATGCAGGGTCCGATGTAAAGAGCTTAAAAACTCGCGCTGAGCGAGATGGAGATTCATATATTCTAAATGGGCAAAAGATGTTTATTAGCAATGGCGGTGTAGCAGATGTATATTCAGTTTTTGCGCAGACGGATAAAGGAATTACGGCTTTTGCAGTAGAGAAGGATACCCCTGGCTTTGTTGTAGGAAAGCTGGAAAAAAAGATGGGAATCAAAGGGTCACCAACTGCTCAACTATATTTTGATCATTGCAGAATTCCTATAGAAAATAGGATTGGTGAAGAGGGGGATGGATGGATAATCGCTATGAAAACCTTTGATAAGTCCAGGCCAACAGTTGCTGCACAAGCTCTAGGAATTGCTCAAGGGGCATACGATGCTGCATTACAATATGTACAAGAAAGACAACAATTTGGGAAAAACATTTCTTCCTTTCAAGCTATTCAATTCATGCTTGCAGATATGGCAACACAGATAGAAGCTGCACGTGGTCTTGTGTATAAAGCTGCTTCAAAGGTGAATGAACTTTCAGCTACAGGGAAAAACCCAGAATTGACACAATCATCCTCAATGGCAAAAATGTTTGCTGCAGATGTTGCAATGAAGGTGACGACAGATGCTGTACAACTTCTAGGAGGATATGGATTCATTCAGGAGTACCATGTTGAAAGAATGATGAGAGATGCGAAAATAACACAGATTTATGAGGGGACAAATCAAATTCAGCGAGTTATTATCGCTAGAACAATCTTAGGAGGGAAATGATGGGGAATGTAAAACTATTATTTATTCATGGTGCAGGGGGAACAAGGAGCAAATGGAGATCACTTAGAATTCCCTCATCATTACTATATGAAGTAATAGATCTGCCTGCGCATGGAGAGAACGAGTATAATATTATTTCTTCTATTCAAGATTATGCGGCATATATTGATCAATCTATTCAAGAAGATACGATTGTTGTAGGACACTCAATGGGGGGGCTAATAGCCATTGAATTAGCTGCTCGAAACAAAAAAGTGAAAGGATTAGTCCTTGCTGCAAGCTTTTATGAACTACCAGTACATCCGAAAATACTTGATAAGTTAGCAGATGGTGAATTTCCGGATTCTCTTTTTTATGCATCGTATAGTAATGAGGTGTGTGCATCTTTATTAGAAGAGGAAAGAAAAGAGTTGAGCTTAGTGCCAATAGAAATCACTCATGCAGATTTCCAAGCATGTAATGAGTATTCAGAGGGCAGGGAGGTATTATTATCACTACAAATTCCAGTATGTGCTATTTTAGGTAGTCAAGATAAGCTTTTGCCTAGGGGAGCAGGGGATTTACTAAGAAAAATAAAACCTACTATCCATGTTTCAGAAATTGAGGGTTCAGGTCATTATGTAATGTTGGAAAAGAAAGAGGCATTTCAGATAGCATTAAATAAGTTTGTGGAAATAGTTGAGAAACAAACAGTATAAATGCTAGTGGTTTTAAACATAGGAATCACTATGAAAAAAGTGTCGTTATAAGTAATAAAACGAATTGCAATATGAAGGGGTGGGAAGATGGGCCTGTATAAAAAGAGGAAAGATGGCAGTGAACAACCTTCAATGCTAGGACCTTTAAAGTTAAGGTTGCCATTTATTCATTATAAAATAGAATATCCTGATTGGATTCAAGGTGCAATATTATGTGTAGTTCCAATGGGGATAACAGCTGTAATGATGGATGTGCTAGGTATTCCATTTGAATTGGCGATTGCTTTCGTCATTATTAATAACTTTCTTTATCTGCTCCATACCCATTTTGGTGATCCCTCAATTGCTGGGTGGATCACAGCGGGGATTCCGTTGTATGTTGGGTTTTTGGTTGGTTTTCCAGAAGGAGAAGCAAGAATTCTTGCATTAATAGCACTACAATTAACAGTGGCCCTCATTTTTTTATTAATGGGACTATTTAAAGGGGCGGACATTTTAGTTAAACGACTGCCGACCTCATTGAAAGCGGGTATTTTGTTAGGGGCTGGGTTTGCTGCCGTTTATGGGGAGTTTTCAGCTAATGGTCGTGTTTGGACAATGCCAGTTACCATCCTGGTAGGAGCAGCTTTTGGCTTTTTTATGATGTTTTCTAAAACAGCCGCACCTCTTAGGGAAAAATATTCATTTTTTCGGTATATCGCTCAATTTGGTATAGCTATCCCATTTGCAGTATCTTATATTATTGGTTTGGTCATCGGCGAAGTAGCTGCCCCAAATATTTCATGGGACTTAGTACCACTCCCAATAGGTGAAATCATTGCTAATTATAGTATCTTCGGAGTAGGATTTCCACCAGTTGAATATTTCCTGAAAGCGCTACCAATGGCGATTGCAGCTTATATTATTGCATTTGGTGATATATTAGTAGTCAGTTCCCTTCTAAATAGTACGAACGAAATACGGAAGGACGAAAAGATTGTTTTTAATGCTAGCAGAAACAGTATAATTGTTTCAATTCGTAATTTTATTGAAGGGATATTTATGCCTTATCTGCCTTTATCAGGTCCGCAATGGACTGCTGGACAGGTGCTTGTTGTAAATAGGTTTATGAGTAATGGCCGTAGTCAAGTGGATAGCTATTGGGGAGGAGCAACAGGGATATTTTGGGGAATGAGTATTGCACTAATGCTTGGACCTATTGTTTCAATTTTTCAGCCTGGAATAAATATTGGAATGGCACTGACCATGCTCATTCAAGGGTATCTATGCGGCTATCTGGCAATGGACGTATTAAAAGAGAAGGGCACTCTAGAAAAAGGAATTGCAGTAATTATAGGTGCGGTTCTAGCAACACAAGGTGCAGCTTGGGGACTTGGTGTCGGAATTGTACTATGGCTTCTTCTAGAAAGAAATTGGTTTAAGAATGGAGACAGGGAGGTACCTGAAACAAAGTCAGCATAGATATTTGCCGATAGAAGGTTTTGAATATTCAGACAAAAAGCGAATTACCCTGTCCTTATTACTATAATTTTAAAGCGATAGCTTTGAAGTTAGAAAATGGTCTTGTTTTTGTGTGTTCTCATAATAGGAGGTTATTAACTTGCTTTATATTGATGGCAAATGGACTGAATCAGAATCACAAAAAAGATTTCCAGTTTTTAATCCAGCAGATGGGAAGGAAATTAATAAAGTGGCAGACGGAAATAGAAATGATACAAAACAAGCGATTAAAGCTGCTTCGTCGAGTTTTCATAAATGGTCGCGACTAACTGCATATGAACGTTCTAATTATTTATACAATGCATATGAAATCATGATGCAGCGTAAAGAAGAACTTTCGCAATTAATGACCATTGAGCAAGGAAAGCCATTGAAATCTTCACGTAATGAGGTTCAATATGCTGCTGATTTTCTTTTATGGTATGCAGAAGAGGCAAAGCGCGTTTATGGCGAAGTGATTCCTTCGTCAAGACGAGACCAGAGGTTTATCTCAATTCGAAAGCCAATAGGAGTAGTAGGTGCAATTACCCCATGGAATTATCCGGTCTCTATGATTACCCGGAAAATTGCTCCAGCTCTTGCAGCGGGCTGTACAATTGTCTTAAAACCTGCAGAAGAAACACCATTGTGCGCAATGGAAGTATTTAAAGTTTTTGATGATGCTGGGATTCCTAATGGGGTAGTAAATTTAATTTCCTCAACAAATGCTGAACTGGTTGGTGATGAGTTATTAACTAATCCTGCTGTTAAAAAGATAACATTTACTGGATCAACTGAGGTAGGAAAGCTTATTGCTGAAAAGGCAGCAAGGAATGTAAAAAGAGTTTCTATGGAACTAGGGGGGCATGCGCCCTTTATCGTTTATGAGGATGCCGACCCTATCCGTGCAGCAAAGGGAGCAGCACTTGTGAAATTTCTAAATACAGGGCAAGCATGCATTAGCCCAAATAGGATATTTGTACATCGTTCAATTGCGGAGGAATTTACAAATACACTTATTAATAGAGTTAGAAACTTAAGGGCTGGGAATGGGTTGGAGGAAGGTATTAGTATTGGTCCACTTGTGAATGAAGCTGCGATTGAGAAGGTTGATGGACAAGTAAAGAATGCGGTTGAAATGGGAGCAACCATTGAATTAGGTGGATATAGACTGTTGGATAAGGGGCTAGATAAAGGCGTTTTTTATGCACCAACAATTCTATCGGGGGTTCATAAAGATATGAGGATCTTCCGGGAAGAAACATTTGGTCCGATTGCTCCGATAGTTATATTTGACAATAATGAGGAAGTAATAGAGATGGCCAATGAAACGAATTACGGTCTGGCTGCATATGTTTACACGAAAGATATTTCGCAAGCGATGAAAGCTTTTGAGGAACTGAACTTTGGCATAATTGGCATCAATGATATTAACCCAACAGCTGCTTCAGCACCTTTTGGGGGGATGAATGAAAGTGGATTGGGGAGGGAAGGAGGGAAGGAAGGGATCGCAGAGTATCTTGAAACAAAACTGGGTGGATTTTCAATCTAGATTTATATGTTAATTATCTTGCATAGATTATTTAAGAAAATGTAGACTGAATCATTAATATTTAAATTGGAAATATCAGGAAAACACATCCCGTAGAGCCAAGCAAATTTTCTGCGAGATGTGTTTTTAGAAAGTAATTAGGAAGAACATAGCTAAGTTGTCCAACATGTATAGCAATGTGCTAATTTTGGGTACTCTTCTGCTAGCTTAGTTTATATGCATCCAAGATGATGCCAGTTCCTGCATCCGCAATAAACTCATATTGTTCGTGCGCTTCACCGTCTTTTCTTGAAATGCCTCCCCGATATACTTCATATGCTAAATGTCCCTTTTTATAGGGTTCCTTCGTCATTTGGATCCATGAGCCGCTAATCGGCCCATCTTTCTTGAATGCTTCCTTTGCATTAGCTAATGCTCGTTCAGGAGAAATAGACGTTTTCTGTGCCAATAGCTCCCTTGCTGCATATCCACCTGCTAATCCGACTCCAACACCTAATAAAAATGATTTCCAGTTCATATGATTCACCCCCATAAAGAAATATTTAGATTAATTTTTCTAGGCTCCGTATCCATCTTACCAAAAATTACGAGATGTTAAAAATTCTATTAGTGGCAAGTGCTGTGAAAGTTCTGTAAAATAAAAGAATACATACTATTATTCTAATTCAAGGAGATAAACGATGAACGATAAAACATTGGAGCTCTTCAAAACATTAACGGAACTGCCTGGCGTGCCGGGAAATGAACATCTTGTCAGAAATTTTATGCGTGAGCAGCTTAGCCAGTATGCGGATGAAGTAGTTCAGGATAAGCTGGGCGGTATTTTCGGGGTGAAAAAAGGCGACGAAAATGGACCGACAATTATGGTGGCGGGCCATATGGATGAAGTTGGTTTTATGGTCACCTCCATAACAGAGAATGGGATGATTCGTTTTCAAACACTTGGTGGATGGTGGAGCCAAGTGCTACTTGCACAAAGGGTGCAAATTATGACAGATAATGGACCTGTGATCGGTGTCATTGGCTCGATTCCCCCGCATCTTTTAGACGAAACAAAGCGCAGCAAGCCGATGGAAATTAGTAATATGCTGATTGATATTGGTGCCGACGATCGGGAGGATGCGAAGAAGATTGGTATTAAGCCAGGACAGCAAATTGTCCCTATATGCCCATTTACACCGATGGCAAATGAAAAGAAAATCCTAGCAAAAGCCTGGGATAATCGTTATGGCTGTGGATTAGCAATCGAATTGCTTGAAGAAGTAAAGGATGTAAAAATTCCGAACATTCTTTATTCTGGAGCAACGGTTCAAGAAGAGGTTGGATTAAGAGGTGCACAAACAGCAGCTAACATGATCAACCCTGATCTATTTTTTGCAATGGATGCAAGTCCTGCGAATGATATGTCAGGTGATAAAAATGAGTTTGGCCAATTAGGAAAAGGAACGCTTTTAAGAATTCTTGACCGTTCAATGGTGACCCATCGCGGCATGAGAGAATTTGTCTTAGATACAGCTGAATCAAATAAGATTCCTTACCAATACTTCGTTTCCCAAGGCGGTACAGATGCGGGCCGTGTCCATGTCTCGAATGAAGGTGTCCCAAGTGCAGTAATTGGGATTTGCTCCCGCTATATTCATACACATGCTTCAATCATTCATATTGATGATTATGCAGCTGCAAAGGAATTAATTGTCAAGCTAGTGAAAGCATGTGATCGTACAACAGTTGAAACCATTCGACAAAACAGTTAGGCTGTGGGGAGGCAACCATATGTTGCCTCTTTTTTGTATTAAATAAATTGTCGGTTGGCGTACTGAACAAGCCTTTATGACGAAAGGAATAACCAGCACAGAGAAGTATGCCAACCGACATTTACATGTTTGGTTAGGAGAGACCCATAAAAGTTTTATATTTTAGTAAAAAGGAGCTGCTATCATGAAAATCATTATTGGATCCAAAAATCCTGCGAAGGTAAAAGCGGTTCAGGATGTATTTCAAAAGTATGGAGCAGAATATATGACCTTAGACATACCATCTGGGGTGAATAATCAGCCATTTTCAGATGAAGAAACAATTAAAGTGCAATAAACAGAGCCTATGGAGCGCTAGAGGCAGGAAATGGAGATATCGGTATTGGCCTCGAAGGTGGCGTTCAAGACACTGAATTCGGCCTTTTTTTATGTAACTGGGGTGCACTTGCAGAGAAAGGAAAGCCGCCGATTATTGCTGGAGGAGCGCGGATTCCGCTGCCTGATGCTATTGCTGCAAAATTAGCAGCTGGTGAAGAACTTGGCCCTGTGATGGATGATTTTACAAATAAGAATGACATTAGGAAAAAAGAAGGAGCAATTGGTGTTTTTACAAATGGAGAGATTAGCCGTTCTGACATGTTCTCACATGTTATGAAGCTTTTGGTCGGGCAGTTTGAATATCGGAAAAAATAGTAGGTCATAAGCTCTTTATTTTTCTCCCTTTTATAGGACGTTATTTAAGATAAGCCTGACAATTCCAAAAGAAGGGTTGTCAGATTATTAGGAAGAAATGTATGATAGAAAAGTATGATGGAGTTCCCAGCAAGGAGGAAAAAAGTATGAGAAACATATCGAAAGCTGCCTTGCTCTTATTTACTGTTGTTTTACTGCTAAGTGCTTGTTCTGCTTCTTTAAAAGAAGAGCAAAAAGCTGCTAAGGATGCTGTAAATGAGGCATTCAAGGACACACCAAAAGAAGTTAACAACAAAAATGAAGATATATCGTTTTATCTGCCTTTTGGTGTGGAAGTGAAAGAAAAATCGCCTAATAATATCATTTTGAAAAATGGCTCAAAAACATATATTCTTTTTTATAATCAGCATGAGGGTCCAGAAAGTAAAGTGGTATATGAAGCGACAATGAAGCAAAAGGACTATGATTTAAACGAAACATTTGAAAAAGATCAGCATTTTGGGTTTTTATTAATTAAGAATACAGATAAAAAAATGAATGAAATGACGATTGGTGTTGGCGGTGTAAAAATAACTTCGCAGTCGAAAACAAAACAATTGTCATCTGATGCGGCAATTATGAGTGAGATTGTTAATTCAGTTACGATGAAATAAAATAAAGCGAAGAGGGGCATCCCCTTACGCTTTATTTATTTTCATTGGTTTAGAATTTTGTTATGATCAGAATATATGAGGAGAATTTTGACGATAGAACTGTCCGCATAGGAGGAAATAAATATGAAAAAGCTTGAATCAATGGAACAATTTGAACAATTTAAGGAAAATGGAAAATATATCTTTATGTTTTCAGCAGACTGGTGTCCGGATTGCCGCATAATCGAACCTATCATGCCTGAAATTGAAGCAAAGTATCAAGAATACACGTTTGTTTATGTTGACCGTGATCAGTTTATCGATCTGTGTGTTCAGCTTGAGGTGTTTGGTATTCCAAGCTTTATTGGCTTTAATAATGGGCAGGAAACAGGCCGTTTTGTCAGCAAAGATCGTAAAACCCAAGAAGAAATTGAAAATTTTATAGATGGCCTAAGTGAATAGAAAGCAGTAAATCTCCCCATCCTTTATCGATGGGGGTTTTTCATGTACAATATTAGTTGGAATAGCTCCTTTAAGGAGGGACTTATATGAAAATGGATAGTATAAAAATGAAGAACGAATTAGAAAAACGATTACTTCATTCGAATCGTTCTTTATCTTTCGATAAGAAGAAAGATGAACTGAGAATTGAAAATAAACAGACAGGTAAAGGGATCACAATTTCCTTACCGGGTATTATCGCCAAGTGGGAAGTACAAAAGGAAAAGGCGATTGATGAAGTGGTTTACTATGTAGAAGAAGGACTTCAAGCGATGGAAGGAGATATTCAGCTTTCGGGGCAGGAGAAAAACATCTTTCCGGTTATTCGTTCCACCTCTTTTCCTTCTGAATCTGAAGAAGGGAACTCCTTCTTATTTGATGAGCATACAGCAGAAACTAGAATTTATTATGCACTTGACTTAGGCACAACCTATAGGCTAATCGATAAAAAACTCATGGAGAAAGAAGGGTGGGTTCACGATAGAATCAAGGAAACAGCTCTATTTAATGTACGCTCTCTTTCTACAGATATGAAAAGTGATGAGGTTGCTGGAAATACGTACTACTTTCTGAATAAAAATGATGGGTATGATGCGAGCAGAATATTAAATGAACCATTTATTAAGAAGATGGAGCAGAGAATAGAAGGCTCTATGGCGGTGGCTGTTCCCCATCAAGATGTATTAATCATAGCAGACATTAAGAATGAGACAGGATATGATATACTTGCCGAGCTAACAATGAGCTTTTTCGCCAGCGGTCGTGTACCAATAACTGCGTTATCCTTTCTTTATGAAAATGGAGAATTTGAACCAATTTTCATCCTTGGGAAAAATCGAAAACAATAAATATAATTACTTATATGAGGATCACTTCTAGTGGTCCTTTTTGTCTAAAAGTTAAGGAGTTATAAACTTCGAATCAGAGATTGTCATGCTCTAGCGCCTATTAAACTTCAGATCGTCTCCCTGAGATTAGTCAGCTTCGATTCGCTCACGCTCATCATGGTTCCTTGATCTCAGTTGAAGCCCTTCAGCGTTTGTACGGTGTTGATTATGGTGCTATCGCTTTTCGTATTTTTTTCTCCAAACTTTGCGAAATACTGCTAAAATAAGAAAGATAGAATGAAAGAAAGAGTTGGTATACATTGAGTTTGTTTAAAAAGTTTTTTCAATTATTTAGGAATGATGAAGAAGATTATAAAGATGAGGTAAGTCAAGAATACATGGATCATCAGCGGATGAAAAGACAACATGAAATGCCAAAAGAGATTGATGCAAAAATCGTGTATCAATACCCAAAGGGCCAATTTCGTTTCCCGTTAATTCCTGATGAGCCAAAGAATAGAGAGCCAAGAGTGAGGCAGGCAAATAAAAGAGAGCCAGTGGAAAAACGAGAAGCAGCTGAGTCCATTTCAACTCCTTCTCAACCGTCTAAAAAGTCGAAAGAAAGGTCCGAACCAGTAAAAAAGAGAGGACCGTTTAGACCAACGGAAATTCCTTCTCCGATATACGGCTTTGATCGTCCAAAAGCAAAAATGAGAATGACAGAACAACATAAGGATGTTGAACCAATAGAATACGAATTAAACGATTCATTTAAAATGGGGGATACATCTGCAGTCGAAGAAATAGAGGTTTACGAAAACAATAATTATGGACCAAATCATCCGCAGGATGTAGCTGAAAATGAAATAGATCTTCCTTCAAATCATGAGGGAATTCATCCGGAAGCGTTAGTAGAAGAGCCTGAACAGAATATGGAAGAGCCCTATCCTATTTATAGAGAAGTTGAAGAAAGAGAAGAAACCGAGGCAGTGACAGAAGAAATAAATCATTCTTCAGAAAGTCAAGAGGAGATTGCCGAGAAAGTGAAACCCGTTTCTTCAGCAAGAAAGCATATTCCATTTAATGTAATCATGCTTAACCAAGATAAAAAAATTCTGGCTGAGAATATCAACCCTTTCAAATCAGAATTAGAAGCGGCGCGTCCTTCTGCTGCAAGAGTTGAATCGGTTCCTCCTAGCGATAAACAAATGCAAGATGAGGGAATTTCCTATTATAAATTTCCATCAAAGGCACTCCTGACCCCTGCTATCGATCAGGAAGAATCATCTGAATGGATACAGGAACAGGAACATTTATTGAACTCTACTTTAACAAACTTTAATGTACATGCGAAAGTAGTTAATATTACGCAAGGCCCATCCGTAACGAGGTATGAAGTCCAGCCTGAGCCAGGTGTAAAGGTAAATAAAATCACAAATCTTTCTGACGATATTAAATTAAGCCTTGCTGCAAGGGACATTAGGATTGAAGCCCCAATTCCCGGTAAGCATACCATTGGAATAGAAGTGCCAAATAAAAAGAGCAGACCCGTATATATAAGCGAAATTATCAATAGTCCTGAATTTCGTAACAGTACCTCGCCATTAACAGCAGTCCTAGGGCTAGATATTGCTGGCAATCCGATAGTAACAGATTTAAGAAAGATGCCTCATGGATTAATTGCAGGAGCAACAGGGTCAGGAAAAAGTGTATGCATCAATTCAATATTAGTCAGCTTATTATATAAGGCAACGCCTGATGAATTAAAGTTAATCCTAATTGATCCAAAAATGGTTGAATTAGCACCATATAACCGCATTCCACACTTAGTTAGTCCGGTTATAACAGATGTGAAAGCCGCAACTGCTGCATTAAAATGGGCTGTAGAAGAAATGGAACGTCGGTATGAGTTATTTGCCCATGCAGGTGTAAGAGATATTAATCGCTTTAATGAACTGGCTATGGAGCATAAACGTTATGCCGATAAGCTTCCGTTCATGGTTATTATTATTGATGAGCTTGCTGATTTAATGATGATGTCACCTGCAGATGTCGAGGAAGCCATCTGTCGAATTGCTCAGAAAGCAAGGGCGTGTGGCATTCATTTGATCATTGCTACACAAAGACCGTCGGTGGACGTCATTACAGGCTTAATCAAAGCAAATGTTCCAACTAGAATTGCTTTTTCTGTTTCATCGCAAATAGATTCACGGACGATCATTGATATAAGCGGAGCTGAAAAGTTGCTTGGCCGTGGAGATATGTTATTCTTAGAAAATGGCAGCTCTAAACCAGTTCGCCTCCAAGGCACTTTTGTGTCTGATAATGAAATCGATGATGTCGTGGCACATGTAAGAAAGGAAAGAGAGCCTGAGTATTTATTTGAACAGGAAGAGTTATTGAAAAAGGCACAAGTGCTCGAGGAAGAGGATGAGCTTTTCTATGAGGCATGTGAATTCGTTGTGGATCAAGGAACAGCCTCAACCTCTAGTCTCCAAAGAAGATTTAAAATTGGCTATAACCGTGCTGCACGGTTAATCGATATGATGGAAAAACAAGGAATGATCTCTGAGGCACGAGGAAGCAAGCCGCGTGATGTTCTTATTACCGAGGCGGATCTTGAATCCGTCCAAGGTACTAGTACAATAAATTAATCCATGGTATTCTTTACTTGCATGTAAAAAATAATAAGAATAAATATTTGTTAATTACTGAGGAGCTTTTAGAAATGAAAGAAATTGAGTTAAAACTTCAAGGGAAAATTAAACGTCTAACAAACCAGACATTTAAATTCGATGAACGCGTGAAGGACGGTTGGTTTTCTGCTGTTTATTTTTTAAAGACGAGAGAGATCGTGAATAAATACAAGAAGGATAACATTGTCACGATGCAGTTCTTTCAAAAAAATCATGCGGTATTATGTGGAACAGATGAAGTGATCGCACTTCTTAAAACTTTTGCTGATAATCCCGATGAACTTGAAATATATTCATTAAAGGATGGCGATCAAATATCACCATTCGAAACAGTGTTAACCATTACAGGTCAATACCAGACGTTCGGCTACCTTGAAGGTGTGATCGATGGAATTCTTTCAAGACGGACATCTGTCGCTACAAACGTATATAATGTTGTTAAGGCGGCAAGTGCTTCAGGAAAGCAGAAGCAAGTAATCTTCATGGGTGATCGCGACGATCACTATATTACACAGGCTGGAGATGGATATGCAGCCCATATTGGCGGGGCAACAGCTCAGGCGACCCATGCTATGAATGAGTGGTGGGGAAAACAAGGCATGGGGACCATGCCGCATGCCCTTATTCAACTATTCAATGGAGATATTGTTGCTGCAACTAAAGCTTATCAAGAAACCTTCCCTGAAGATGATCTAGTTGCTTTAGTGGATTACAATAATGATGTAATTACGGACTCTCTCAAAGTTGCAAGAACATTTGGCAAGGATTTAAAGGGAGTTCGCTTAGATACTTCAAGAACATTGATTGACCAATACTTCTTACGTAATCAGCATCTGTTAGGTACGTTCGACCCTAGGGGTGTAAATGCAGAATTAGTATTCGCCCTTAGAAACGCTTTAGATGAAGAAGGATTTACCCATGTGAAAATTGTTGTTAGCGGCGGATTTAATGAATCACGGATTCAGGAATTTGAAGAAAGAGGCGTCCCAGTTGACACATACGGGGTTGGAAGCAGTTTATTAAAAATTAACATCGGATTTACAGGTGACAATGTGTTAATTAATGGAAAACATGCAGCTAAAGCAGGCAGACGGTATCGGCCAAACCCAAGACTAGAAAAAGTAGAATAAATAAAAAAGAAAGCATAGGGACAATCGTTAAGTAGATTGTTCCTAGCTCCTGCTTGACGGTAAAAAGGGACTACTTTTCATCCTTTTTATTACATAGTTATTAACGATAAATAATGGTATAATGATTGAATATGAATTTTAAATGGATAATTTATTGTCTTTTAAAAATTTATTCTGCTTAAAAAGCATGTCTTAGATTGAGATGTGCGCAAAACTAGATAAATGTCATATACTGTTTTACAGATATACGATGGTTGGAGGTTCTTTATATGACTATTTACCATTTCGTAGGTATTAAGGGGTCTGGAATGAGTGCCTTGGCTCAAGTTCTCCATGATATGAATTTTCAGGTTCAAGGCTCAGACTATGAAAAACATTTCTTTACTCAATTGGCCCTTGAGCAATCTGGAATAAAGATCCTTCCCTTTCAAAAGGAAAATATACAGCCAGGTATGACGATTATTGCCGGGAATGCGTTTCCGGATACTCATGAAGAAATACAGGAAGCGATGAAGCTTGGCTTGCCAATTATACGTTACCATCGCTTTTTAGGTGACTTTATGAATAACTTTACGAGTATCGCCATTACTGGTGCACACGGGAAAACGTCAACTACAGGCTTGCTTGCTCATGTAATGAAAGGTGCAAAGCCCACTTCATTCCTAATTGGAGACGGTACAGGAAGAGGAGAAGAGAACGCGGAGTATTTCGTTTTCGAGGCATGCGAATATAGAAGACATTTCTTATCCTATTTCCCTGATTATGCAATCATGACAAATATTGATTTTGATCACCCAGATTACTTTGCCAATATTGACGATGTATTTTCTGCTTTCCAGGAAATGTCATGGCAAGTAAATAAGGGTATTTTTGCATGCGGAGACGATGAACATTTGCAAAAAATTCAAGCGAAAGTTCCCGTTCTTTTTTATGGATTCGGTGAAGAAAATGACTTTCAAGCGCGGAATATCATTAAAACAACAGAAGGAACAACATTTGATGTCTTTGTTAGAAATACTTTTTATGAAACGTTCTCCATTCGTTCCTTTGGGGACCATAATATCCTAAATTCACTGGCAGTTATTGCAATTTGCCACTATGAAGAAATCGACTCTCGTATTGTTCAAGAATATCTTCAATCCTTTGAAGGGGTAAAAAGAAGATTCTCTGAAAAAGAAATTGGAACGCAAATTATCATAGATGATTATGCACACCATCCAACAGAAATCAAGGCAACAATCGATGCGGCCAGACAAAAGTACCCAGAACGGGAGATTGTTAGTGTTTTTCAGCCTCATACATTTACTAGAACACAAACCTTCCTCGATGATTTTGCGGAAAGTTTAAATTTAGCAGATAAAGTTTATTTATGTGAAATCTTTGGATCTGCACGGGAAGTTCATGGACAGCTTTCCATTGAGGACTTAAAAGAAAAAATTCCTGATGCCGAAATCCTGTTAGAGGAAGAAACTTCTATTTTGAAAACACATGACAATGCCGTTATCATTTTTATGGGGGCAGGAGATATTCAGAAGTTTCAGGAAGCATATGAAAAACAGCTATAAAAGAGATGCAGCTATATGTAGCTGCATCTTTTCTATTAGATCGGGGCAATTCTGCTTTTCTATTTTAAATTCTCTGGATTAAGTGCGTCTAGCTCAGGGATAACGAAGCGGCCGTCCTTACGGATAAGACGATCGTCAAAATAGATTTCCCCGCCGCCATAATCTGGTCGCTGGATATTGACCATATCCCAATGAATATTTGATTTATTGCCGTTATAGGCATCATCATATGCTTGACCTGGAGTAAAATGGAAGCTGCCATCTATTTTTTCATCGAATAAGATATCCTGCATCGGATGCTGGATGAAAGGATTTACGCCAATGGCGAATTCACCAATATAACGAGCGCCCTCATCTGTATCAAATATTTTATTAATTCTCTCTCTATCATTTGCAACTGCTTCAACAATTTTTCCATCCTTAAAGGTTAATTTCACATTTTCGAATGTGAAGCCCTGATATGGAGAAGGAGTATTATAAGTGATCACTCCATTTACCGAATCACGGACGGGAGCAGTGTAAACTTCTCCGTCAGGGATATTCATTTGCCCTGAGCATTTAATCGCCGGAATGTCCTTGATTGAGAATGTTATATCTGTTCCAGGGCCAGTGATTTTTACTTTGTCTGTCTTATTCATTAATTCAACAAGATTGTCCATCGCTTGATCCATTTTTCCATAATCAAGATTACATACTTTGAAGTAGAAATCTTCGAAAGCTTCTGTACTCATTTTAGCTAGCTGTGCCATTGAAGAATTCGGATATCTAAGAACAACCCACTTCGTTTTTGGAACGCGAATGTCACTATGGACCTTTCTGCCAATCGTTGAACCGTGGATTCTCATTTTTTCATCTGGCACATCTGCATGTTCATTAATGTTATCGCCGGATCTAAGACCTATGTATGCATCCATTTTACTCATCACGTTTGCTTCAAAGTCTGCCATCATAGTAAATTGCTCTTCCTGTGCACCTAGTAAAAGAGCACGATCCACTTGATGATCTTTCAGTGAAACAAATGGAAAGCCGCCAGCTGCATATGCTTCTTTAACCAGGGCAATCACAAGCTCTCTTTGGAGCCCAAAGTTCTCAATAAGAACTTTCTCACCTTTTTGCAGGCGGACTGAATAGTTTATTAAATTTTTTGCCAGTGTTTCAATTCGAGGATCTTTCATTTTTATCCCTCCGAATAAATAATTAGTATGTCACCATCCTATTGTACCCGAAATAACCATTTTTGTTTATTTAAACCCTTCAAATATGATAAATTTATATTTGTAATGGAAAATGTCGAAAACAAAAGAAGGAATGCACTGGGTAGTATGGAGATGGTAGGGAAATAAAGGTTTATGTCGAACAAAAGAGGGTAGAAAAATAGTAGTAATATTCCATTGGGAGGTGCTTTTATTGCAAATTATATTATATTTGAGTATAGCGGTTATTGCGATTGCATTTTTGATTCTAGTTATTTATTTATCAAAAACATTAAAATCTTTACAGGTAACATTTGATAGTGTATCGAAAACATTAGTAGGGCTTGAAAAACAATTAGATGGGGTAACAAGAGAAACAACTGAACTTTTACATAAAACTAATGCACTTGCAGAGGATATACAACATAAGTCAGAAAACCTAAATAGTGTAGTTGTAGCGGTTAAAGATGTTGGAGAGACCGTTCGCAGTTTTAACGGTTCGATTCAAAAGGTCACAACATCTGTGAATAATCAATTTGAAGAGAATAAAGATAAAATTGCTGCAGTGGTTCAATGGAGTCAAATTTTTCTCGAGATGAAGGATAAATGGAAAATGAGAAAACAAAACTCCAATCAAATAGTGGAGGGCGAACAAGTCCTTCAGAAAAAAAGGGTTAGAGGAAGAAACTAAAGGAGGAGTAATGAGTATGGGTAGTCAAGAACGAATCCAAAATGATCAAAATCAGTCGAAATCAGATGAAAGTATCAACACAAAGGATTTTTTGATTGGCGCTTTAATCGGTGGGATCGTTGGTGCTGCAACAGCTCTTTTCCTAGCGCCTAAATCTGGTAAAGAATTAAGAAGCAATATGAATGAACAGGCGATTGTGCTAAAAGCAAAAACTGGCCAAATCCGTGAAACCGCAGTTGCAAAGGGAACAGAATTGGCAAGTGCAGCAAAGGAAAAAACCAATGCCATTACAAATACAGTTTCCAAGCAAAGTGTAGAAATTCTGAATAAGGTAAAAGGTTTAAAAACCAGTGGTGAATCGCAGCCTTATGCTGAGAAAAGTAATAAAGGACATATTGCTTTGCCTGCACATGACTCTGAGATTCAAAAAAGACTGGAAGAAACGAAAAGAGCTTTCGATGAAACAGAGGAAAAGGTTCGTCAATAAAGGGTGTAATTGTATTATAAACGGTGAAGTGGTAAGATAGCTTCACCGTTATTTGTGACCAAGGAGGGATTACAATGGAAAGATTGAATGAAAATGTATCATTTGATAAGAAAGTTGATGAAGGAGAAATGTTCCTTCTGTTCAAGCATAGTTCAACTTGTCCGATTAGTCAGGCTGCTTATGAGGAATATAGCACGTTTGCAAATGAAAATGAGATTGTAAAGACTTATTATCTTATCGTACAAGAAGATCGTCCTCTATCCAATCATATTGCTGAAAAATTTCAAATCAAACATGAATCACCACAAGCGATTCTCTTTAAAAATAGTGAACCGGTTTGGCATGCATCTCATTGGAAAATTACAGTTGATTCCCTTAAAAAAGCAATTGAAGAAAATGAATAACAAAAAACATCCATTAAATGGATGTTTTTTGTGTGGATGGCCATACAATTGTAAGGTCATCTCCTGGCTCTAGCTTGCTCTGAAAGGTTGTCTGTTCCCCGTTTTTTAATAAAACGAAGTTTCCATTTGCCTGTTCAGGCATTTTAATGTCAACATGACCAAATAAATCTTGAAATAGGAAGGGTTCTAGCTTTCGATGCTCAATTAAAATATGATCCCCATCTTGGATGGGATCACTTTCTGCTAAAATTGTATCTTTTCTTCTAATGATTGAAAGAGGCTTATGAAGATGGATTTGTTCCCCATTAAATGAGATGGGAATCGAATGCGATAGCAAAATTTGTTTCACTTCAGCTATTTCCTTCGTCGTAGGTATTGTTTTTTTCTCTATGATAATATGATCTTTATGTTCATAGCTGTTATGTAGCTTAACTTCTATGCCGTTACGATAAATCTTGCCAGATAACGATGGGATAAATGTTTCTTTTCCATTAATATTAACTCTGAATGGGCGTGATTCTATTATATATTCATGCAAGTTTAGTGAGGTTAGCATGTCTTCAATCGTCTCTGGAACTTTGCATTCAATTACATCACGATCTTCAACAACTTTGTCTGCTGTAACAACCTTCCCATTACATGTGATTTTCGCCTCTATCGAAAATTCTTCATCGTTTATTTTTACTTCTCTTTTTGGAATTTCATCAATCAGATCTTTTATTTGTAGCTCTGCCCGTTGGCCATCCATCCCTTTTTCAATATGGAGCTGATCTCCGTTTTCGATTTCGCTATCTAATGAACTTATATGTCCATTCCGCAGTATAGCCGGTGCCTCGCCATGTCCGCCAGGAATGGTAATATTTTGCCCGTTTAACGTAACAATAAGAGCTAAGCCTGGCTTTCCATATAGCTTATTCATTTTTATGCCAGCTGCAAGCAGACAGTCACCGACAGTCAGCTTTTTAACCTCGAATAATCGGACAGGCTGTTCATTCACATAGATTGTTTTATATTGAACAGGTGAGTGATGTGCAGCTATGGCGATTCCGATTGGTGTAACAAGCTCTGGCCCTTGAGCAATATGATCAGCGATTGTTAATGATCGAATGGCATCGATTCCCCTGATTGCCACCCTGTTTTCAGGAAGATTTAGTTTTTCAGCAACTCTTTTTGGCAATTCTGGCGTCAGACTCCCGCCGCCGACAAGCATAACTGCTTTAGGAGGCTTGTTATTGTTCAGGCTTAATATTTCATTACAAATAGATGTAGCAAGCCGATCAAGAACAGGGGAAATTTGGGACACGAGGTCTTCTTTTCTTACTTCCGTTTCAAATCCTAGAATATCCGTAACTGTTATTGTATCATTCTGATATAATTCTCTTTTTGCTTCTTCTGCAAATGGGAAATCTAAGAGTAACTGGTCGCTAATTGCTTCAGTTATTTCGTCACCAGCAACAGGAACCATTCCATAAGCAATAACTGTTCCTAGGTCTGTTATAGCAATATCTGATGTCCCTGCACCAATATCAACTAATGCAACATTTAGTCGGCGCATAGAGGGAGGAATTAACACATGAATGGCAGCAATAGGCTCCAGTGTTAATGCTTCCATTTCAAGGCCGGCTCTGTGAAGTGCTGACAGCAGCGATTCGACAACCACCTTTGGCAAAAATGTGGCAATAATTTCAACCGAAGCTTCTTTTCCCTGCTGATCGATTAAATTGCCGATTTCTTCTCCATCCAGTCGGTAATAAAGAACAGAATAGCCAACACAATAATAATAATGGCTTTGATCGGATTCATGTTTCTCTGCGACAACAGATTGAGCTTGTTGGACGGCAGAAAGTTCGAGATGAAGAATATCCTGGTTTTTAATTAGCGGTTGTCCATTTATATCAATCGTTACTTTCGAACGTTCCGTTTTTAATGCTCTACCAGCAGCAGCTACACAAACCTTTTTCAGCGGACCATGTCTTTCCTCGAGCCCTTTTTTAATTTCAGAAATAATTTTTGATACAGATAAGACATCATGTATTTGTCCATCAAGCATTGCTCGTTCAGTATGCTCTTTAACTAGACTGTCTACAACATGGTAGTGCCCTTCGTGTTCTTCAAGGATAATACCAATTACAGAACGTGTACCAATATCTAAGGCAAAAAGCTTTTTTTGTTCTAGCAAGGGAAACACCTTCTTCATCGTTCATTAAATTCTTTATCACTTAAAAGCGTTTAATCAATAAAGAAATTATTAGTGACATACTAAGATAATTCATATATAATAACTCTAATTATTTAAAATGTAACACATAATATCGGGTCGATAAAGAAGAAAAGCGCAAGCGCCTTGATCATCGCCGTACAAACTGGAAGGACTCCGCAATCTAGCTGCGGCTCCTAGCCCCTCGAGGTCATAAGTTGTACTGCTCTGTGGCAAAATACGTCACTCCGCAGCCCATCTTATGCTTGTCGGGGCTAAACAGTCGCCTCGCCTTTTAATGACTGAGATATAGGAAGCACGGGGAGCGAGAGCGAACCGATGTTGACTTATCGCAGGGAGGGGCCTGAAGTTTGAAAGGCAATTATCAAAGTAAACTTTTTTCTGACTCAACATTTAAAATGGAAAGGAAGGGAATGGAATGAGTAAGGAACTTGATCAACTACGAAATCGTGTGGATGAACTTAACCTTCAGCTTTTATCATTAATTAATGAAAGGGCTAAGCTTGTTCAGGAAATTGGAAAGGCGAAGGAAACACAGGGAGTTTATCGCTATGATCCTGTAAGAGAGAGAAAAATGCTTGATCAGATAAAGGAGCATAATGATGGGCCATTTGAAAACTCAACCATTGAGCATGTGTTTAAGGAAATTTTCAAAGCTGGCCTTGAACTTCAAGAGGATGATCATCGCAAGGCTCTATTAGTTTCTAGGAAAAAGAAACCTGAAAACACAATTGTTGATCTTAAAGGAGAAAGAATTGGTGATGGGAAACCGCACTTAGTTTTTGGCCCGTGTGCGGTGGAATCCTATGAACAAGTAGCAACTGTTGCTAATGCTGTAAGAGCAAAGGGGCTAAAGCTTCTGCGTGGAGGGGCTTTTAAACCAAGAACATCTCCATATGATTTCCAAGGCCTTGGCTTAGAAGGCCTAAAAATCTTAAAAAGAATTGGTGACGAGTTTGATCTTGCTGTTATTAGTGAGATTGTCAGCCCTGCTGATATTGAAGTGGCAGTGGACTATCTCGATGTCATTCAAATTGGCGCAAGAAATATGCAAAACTTTGAACTATTGAAGGCAGCTGGCGCAGTAAATAAACCTATCCTTTTAAAACGAGGGATTTCAGCTACGATTGAAGAGTTTATAAATGCTGCTGAGTATATTATGGCTCAAGGAAACGGGCAAATAATCCTTTGTGAACGTGGAATTCGGACGTATGAACGAGCAACAAGAAATACGCTAGATATTTCTGCAGTTCCAATTTTGAAGCAAGAAACCCATTTACCAGTATTAGTAGATGTCACGCACTCGACTGGAAGACGCGACCTGCTACTCCCTGCAGCAAAGGCAGCTCTAGCGATTGGCGCTGATGGGGTGATGGCTGAAGTTCATCCAGATCCAGCAGTAGCGCTTTCAGATAATGCGCAGCAAATGGATTTAAATCAATTTGATGAATTTATGAATGAGCTTCGATCATTTGCCTTTGCCAGAGTTTAATATTGAAAGGCCTTCTGCATTTTGTAGAAGGTTTTTTTTGTGAAAAGCAAATAGGCATTCGGTATACTGAACAAGCTTGAGCCGAATAACTAGCTCAGGTGTTGTAATACCGACTGATATTTACATACTTAGGTGTGAGCAGATGCTCCCGATCGTTTATGTATTTTTTATAAAAAATTAGGTCTTTACATTGCGGCTTGTCAATTACTGTCGTATGATTGAATACATAATTATACATATATTTATAATCAGATTCGAAGAGAATGAGTAGGTTGCGGCAGGTTGCAGTAAACTACTTATAAACAATATGAATCGCTATCATAATAGGGAGTGAAAAATATGAATGTAACAATATATGATGTGGCAAGAGAAGCCAATGTATCAATGGCAACTGTTTCAAGGGTTGTTAATGGGAACCCAAATGTGAAGCCGGCAACCCGAAAGAAAGTATTGGAAGTAATTGATAAACTAGGCTATCGTCCAAATGCTGTTGCCCGGGGTCTCGCCAGTAAAAAAACAACAACTGTTGGCGTAATTATTCCCGATATTTCAAGTACATTTTTTGCTGAGCTAGCCAGAGGCATTGAAGATATTGCGACAATGTACAAATATAATATTATTCTTAGCAATTCAGACCAAAACTTGGATAAAGAGCTGCATTTATTAAATACAATGCTTGGAAAACAAGTGGATGGAATTGTTTTTATGGGAGGAAATATTACTTCGGAACTTGTTGAGGAATTTGAAAAGTCTTCTGTACCGATCGTACTAGCAGGTTCTATTGAAGAAAGTGAGAAAATCCCGTCAGTAAATATTGACTATGAACAAGCTACATATGATGCGATTCATTCGTTTATCGAAAAGGGACATAAGGAAATAGCGATTGCTATTGGTCCTTTAGTGGAGCCGATTAACCGGGAAAAAAAATTAGCAGGGTATAAACGAGCACTTGCTGAAGCAGGAATTCAATTTAAAGAAGACTTCGTAGTAGAAGGGGATTATACATATGATTCCGGAATAGAAGTCATTGAAAAGCTTCTTGAACAAAGTACGAAACCAACGGCGATCTTTTCAGGATCAGATGAAATGGCCTTAGGGGTTGTTCATGGAGCAGAGGATAGGGGCTACAATATCCCTGACGATTTTGAAGTGATTAGTTCGGATAATACTCGTTTATCATTAATGGTAAGACCGCAGCTCACTACTGTTGTGCAGCCTTTATATGATATTGGTGCAGTTGCAATGAGACTTCTTACAAAATTAATGAATAAAGAAGAAATCTCCGATCATATTATTGTTCTTCCCCATCGAATTGAACAACGAAACTCAACTAAATAATGGAGTAGTAGATCATACATTATTTTAAATGATTGGGAGAGGGAATATGAAAAGATTTGATGCGTTAACACCCATTGGATTAATCGTTGGTTTTGGGATGCTTATTTTTGGGGTAATTACAAATGGAGGAATTAGTGGATTTCTTTCGTTTATTGACCCTGCCTCTATGTTAATTGTAGTTGGCGGTCTAATCGCTGGACTGCTTGTAAGCTTCCCATTAAAAGATATGAAGCATATGTTTACTGTCATTAGACATGGATTTTCACATAATGAGCAAAATTTAAGCGAATTAATTAAGACATTTGTTCATCTATCTGATCGTGCACGACGTGAGGGATTATTATCGTTAGAAACACAATTAGATGAGGTTGATGATCCGTTCATACGCAAAGGGATTTTACTTGCAGTTGATGGGATTGAGCCGGATGTTATTAATGATATTATGAATGCAGAAATAATAGCAATGGAAGAAAGACATAGAAAAGGCAGAAGTATTCTTGAAAAGGCTGGAGAATATGCTCCAGCATGGGGGATGATTGGTACGCTGATCGGCTTAGTTCTTATGCTAAAAAGCCTGAATGACCCATCCTCATTAGGACCTAATATGGCCATTGCATTATTAACTACCTTATATGGAACACTTTTAGCCAATTTATTTTTCCTGCCTTTAGCCTCCAAGCTAGCTTTAAAGACAGAGCAAGAGGTATTTTTTAAACAAATCATTATTGAGGGAGTTATCGGTGTGCAATCAGGCCAGAACCCAAAATTATTGGAGGAGAAATTAAGTGCCTTTTTATCCTCTAAAGAGCGAAAAGAAGCAATTCATGCTATGAATTCAGGGGAGGCTCTGGATAATGAAGCTTAAGAGAAGACCAGCTGGGCGAGCAAAAGGTGCCCCGAGCTGGATGGTCACATTCTCTGATCTGGTTACACTCATATTAGTTTTTTTTATTTTGCTATTTTCAATGTCACAAATAGATATGATCAAATTTAAAGCCATTACTGAATCATTTCAGGAGCATTTTTTTGATTTTTATCCTTCGATGGTCCCCCTAGAAAACCCGGCTGTAGGGGAGGCGGACTTGCCTGAGAAAAATAGTGAGAAAGATATGACTGAGAAATCCTTACAGAATTTATTATCCGAAGTACAAAGCTTCTTAGACAAAAATGGATTAGAGGATGTAATTATTGCCAATCGTACGGAACGTGGAGTCGTTCTCGTTCTGCAAGAGCAGGTTTTATTTGATCCGGGGCAAGCGACTCTTCTTGGGGATTCATATGCGTTTTTAAATAAGGTAGGGGAACTTTTAGTGAAACTGCCTAATTTAGTTAAGGTAGAAGGCCATACAGATGATATTCCAATGAGTTCTTTTAGATACCCATCCAATTGGGAGCTTTCCGCTGCACGTGCCAGCAGTGTAATAAATTACCTGATAGAAAGCCACCAGCTTGATAGCCGCAAATTTATTGCAGTTGGCTACGCGGATACAAGGCCAATTGTATCAAATGACAGCCCCGAAAATCGGCAGAAAAATCGCCGGGTTGAAATTATTATTTCAGATCCAAAATATAATGAAGATGATCTTGTTTCAAAATAAAAAGGACCCATTCGGTCCTTTTTTTAATAGAAGAAAGTATAGCTTTTGTACGGCGATGGTCAAGGCACTTGCGCTTTTCGATATGTCTATCTCCAGCGCCTATCGCCTATCAAACTTCAGGCCCCCTCCCTGCGATAAGTCAACATCGGTTCGCTCTCGCTTCCCGTGTTTCCTATATCTCCGTCGCGGTCCTTCCAGTTTGTACGGCGATGGTCAAGGCGTTTGTACTTTTCTTATATCGATTCTGTTTTTTTCTGATTTCTGATTGGGTATAGTGCTTTTTCTAATGTTTGTCTGTTTTTTTCGGTTATTTCTAATTTGCGAGGGATTGGCTTGTACATATCTTCTGGGTCATCCCATTCTACTGGGAGAGGGATTGGTGCTTGATCCTTCCAGATATTGATCCATTCTGATGGCAAACTGCCATAACAGTTAGAGTTTTCAGTCATTTCCATCCAGATTAGCGCCCATGCTCGTGGAACGACTCGCCATATGTCATAGCCGCCGCCTCCAACAGCTATCCATCTTCCATTGCAATACTGATGGGCAATTTCATGAGCAAGTTTTGGGATTTCACGGTAAATTTTCATCGTTGCTGATAAATGAGTAAGGGGGTCATGATAATGTGAGTCAGCTCCGTTTTGAGTAAGTATGACATCGGGTTTGAAAAATTCAGCTACTTCTCTAATGGATGAGCGATATATATCCAGCCAGGATTCATCTTCAGTAAACGCGTCTAGCGGGATATTAAACGAGTATCCGTATCCTTTTCCCTGCCCTCTTTCATTCACATTTCCTGTCCCAGGAAATAAATATCTGCCTGTTTCATGGATGGAGAGTGTACAAACATTCGGGTCATCGTAAAAGGACCATTGGACGCCATCTCCATGATGGGCATCAGTATCAATGTATAGTACTCTCGCATTATATTTCTCTTGAATATACTTAATAGCAACCGAACTATCATTATATACACAAAAGCCCGATGCTTTTCCCCGAAAGCCATGATGCAGTCCGCCGCCTAAATGAAGGGCATGTTTTGCCTGTCCGCTCATCACCCAATCAACTGCTGTTAAAGTTCCTCCGACGAGCAATGAACTTGCTTCATGCATATTTTGAAAAATCGGAACATCCTCAGTACCAAGTCCATAATTATCTGCTTGTTCAAGAGAGAGCTGCCCGCTTCCTGCGAGCTTGACTGCTTGTATATATTTAGGGTCATGAATTAATTGTAGCTCGTCATCTGTTGCAGGACGCGGAGGAATAAGCTGATTGTCCCGAATCGCCTGCAAATGTTGAAGCAAATCAAGTGTTAATTTGATTCTTATTTGATTAAAGGGATGATTTGTATTAAATCTGTAGCTTAGCAAATCCTCTGAATAAATAAATACTGAATCTTGTATCATGATGGCATCCCTGGGTAATTGGGCCATAAAACTTGAAGACCCGCATTTTTTAAATCCTCTATCAATGAAAGAGGGTTCATCGTTTGTAGTCTTATGACAATTATTTTATATTTGTCATCACTTTTATCAGGATAAACGAGTACACTTTGAATATTTGCATTTTTATTTCTAATTACGCTTGAAATTTCATGGAGCATTCCTGCTTTGTTAGGAACTCTTACCTCAATTTGAGATCCTGGCTGGTGTGCCCCGGTCAATTCAACTAAGGTTCGAAGCAAATCTGTTTCTGTTACAATCCCGACTATTTTTTTATTGTTTATTATTGGAAGACAGCCAATTCGGTGCTCATATAATAAAGCAGAGATTTCTTCAACAAAGTCAAGCGGGTGACCGGTAATTACATCGGTTTTCATGATCATTCTCAGTGGATTTTGTAATCCGGCTTTAAACTTCTCCGTTTCAAATATGGATGGTGTTGCATCACGAATATCTCTATCTGTGACTAAGCCAACTAAATGTTGTTCATTATTTATAATAGGAAGATGACGAATTTTCTTCTCACCCATTAGTCGTATAGCATCTGCTATACTATCATTCTCAAATAATGCAACAACATCCTTCTTCATAATTTCTTCAACAATCACTTAAAATCCCTCCATCCTAATATGATTGTAAATCTAGTACATAAATCGGTTCATAAAACGGAGACGATCAAATTTCTGGATGGATTCTATATCGACTCTTTTTCCTATTTTTGCCATTAAACAGTTAGCAGGATGTGAACTGATTTCAGGATCATCTGTTGCATACCAGACAAGACCTCCTGCATTCATCATTTTCTCCATTATTTTACGGTATTCCCAAACATTCAGTCCTGTTCCTTTTAAGTCCCAGTGCCAATAGTATTCGGTAGTGATCGTTATATAGTCTTCCATAGCATCATCCATCATGGAAACCCTCAACAAATTTTTGCCTGTTCCAGATCCTCTGAATTCAGGTATTACTTCAATGGCTCCTAACTCAATTAAATTTTCCATTTTTCCTTCAGACCATCTTTCTAATGGATCAGGATATACATAGGTAACGTAACCAATAATCACATCCCTGCTTCGGGCAATAATAATTCTCCCTTCAGGTAAACCAGCAATTTCGATAAGTGCCTTTTTTTGCTGTTCAGCTGGACGAAAAGCTGTTAAATCTTTATGAAATTCGTATCCCATTAATTTTTCGGGTGTGATAGGGCCCTCGATAAGCACAGGTCCCCGTGGCGTCTTTATTTCTTTCGCATTATACGTTTTTCGATGTTCCATTTATACACCGCCTATAAGTATGATAAGTAATTCTATTATACATAATATCTAGCATGTTTAAGCGCTTTCAAATGATTTTCTAGCGTATTCCCTTTTTTTTGTGACAAATATATAGCCATTCTACTAAGTTACTAAAAAATTGGCGAGAGAATATTTTTAAAATTGAGAATTAATTGAACTTATACTATAATAGTAAACAATTAAGAAAAGCAAGAGCGCCCTGCTTACTCTTGAATACTTTTTCTTACATAGGATGGGAAGGGCTGAAGTTACTTTTTATCAAAGGGGGATTTTTTATGAAAGTGGAAGCGTTACCAGCGACTAAAGGGGACTATAATCTTAAAAATTATGATGATTTGTACAGCAGCTTTGATTGGAAGGATGTAGAGAAAGAATTTTCATGGAGTGAAACGGGCCTTGTAAATATGGCCTATGAGGCAATTGACCGGCATGCAGAAACTTATAGAAAAAATAAAATTGCTCTTTATTTCAGGGACGGCTTAAGACAGGAAAAATATACGTTTAAAGAAATGAAGGAGTTTTCGAATAAAGCAGGAAATGCTTTGAAAGCATTTGGAGATGTAGAAAAAGGAGACAGGGTCTTTATCTTTATGCCTCGTTCCCCAGAGCTATATTTTGCTGCTCTAGGTGCAATCAAGCTTGGAGCTATCGTAGGACCATTATTTGAAGCTTTCATGGAGGGAGCAGTAAGGGATCGGTTAGAGGATAGTGAAGCAAAGGTTTTGATTACGACACCAGATCTATTAAAGCGTGTTCCTGTCGATGAGCTTCCAGCACTAAAAACGATTTTCCTAGTAGGAGAAAATATTGTAGAAGAAGGACCGTATATAGATTTTAATAAACGAACTGCCGAGGCAAGCAATAAGCTTTCCATCGAGTGGGTTGACCGGACAGACGGTCTTATTCTTCATTATACTTCTGGATCCACAGGTAAGCCGAAGGGGGTCCTTCATGTTCATAATGCGATGATCCAGCATTACCAAACAGCCAAATGGGTGCTGGATTTACAAGAGGATGATATCTACTGGTGCACAGCCGATCCGGGATGGGTTACAGGCACTTCCTATGGGATGTTTGGGCCATGGTTAGCGGGAGTATCAAATGTCATTATTGGGGGGAGATTTAATCCGGAATCATGGTATAAAATGATTGAAGAATATGGTGTTTCGGTCTGGTATAGTGCACCAACTGCATTTAGAATGCTAATGGGTGCTGGAGATGAGATCGTTAAGAGATTCGATCTGAGTACTCTTCGTCATGTTGTGAGTGTTGGAGAGCCATTAAACCCTGAAGTTGTTAAATGGGGAATGAAGGTATTTCATTTAAGAATTCATGATACATGGTGGATGACAGAAACAGGTGCACTGTTAATTTGTAATTATCCATGTCTAGAAATTAAACCAGGCTCTATGGGGAAACCCATTCCTGGAGTAGTTGCAGCAATTGTTGACGATCAAGGAAATGTATTACCTCCATATCGAATGGGGAACCTTGCGATTAAAAAGGGCTGGCCAGCGATGATGCACACGATCTGGAATAATAAACAGAAGTATGAATCGTATTTTATGCCTGGTGATTGGTATGTATCTGGTGATTCTGCTTATATGGATGAAACTGGATACTTCTGGTTCCAAGGACGTGTAGATGATGTCATTATGACCTCGGGTGAGCGGGTTGGCCCATTTGAAGTAGAAAGCAAGCTGCTGGAGCATCCTGCTGTTGCAGAGGCTGGTGTGATCGGCAAGCCGGACCCTGTGAGAGGAGAAATTATTAAAGCATTTATCGCGTTGATAGATGACTATGAACCAACGGAGGAACTAATTGAGGATATCCGCCAATTTGTGAAAAAAGGGCTTGCAGCCCATGCGGCACCGCGCGAAATTGAATTTCGTGATAAACTGCCAAAAACAAGGAGCGGAAAAATTATGCGCCGGGTATTAAAGGCATGGGAGTTGGATCTTCCAGCAGGTGACCTTTCGACAATGGAAGATTAATGTATCGAATATAAATGAAGGAACCGCGACCAAGATGGTGCGGTTCCTTTCATTTATTCATTTTAAAACAATTATTCGTTAGTAGTAGGAGGAGTCTCGGTGTTATCTCCATCAGAATCTCCACTTGTATCTCCGTCACCAGGTGGGGTACCAGAACCGCCTGGATTTTTATTGCCGCCATCACCAGGAGGGTCTTTCGGTTTTTCTTCTACTGGCGGTGTTGTTACCTCTTGTTCTGTTTCTGGTGTTTTTCCAATCTGAATGATATTAGATGGAGCAGATTCTTTACCTGCGATATCAACAGCGGTTACATAAAATTCTCCATTTGGTGCACTAAATGACAGCGGCTGGCCAGCGGTAATACTTCCTATCTTCTTTGCTCCGCCTTCTGTCTTTTGGTAGACACGGTATCCGATCACATCCCCTTCAGGATGTTTGCTCCATGTAATGAGAGAATCTTTTCCACTAATGCTTGGTGCCCCAGGATTTTTTCCATTTTCCTCGAGTCTAGACTCTGCAACTAAAAGATTTCCCCATCTATCTAAATTTGGTATTAATTTTGACGTATCCTTTATTGGGATGCCGTATTTATTCTCAAAGTATTTTGGACTCAATATAACACCAGAGGATGTAAACTCTTCAGGAGTGCTCTCCAATGCCATATAGCGATTTTCGCCTATTTGAACATATCTTCCACTTGCGAAGCTGTCATCAGAGCTGGAAGGAACAAATTTTGCGTTATACCAATCTGATTCTACAAGCCCTGCTCTTGAGCAAGCATCTGAAGGCAGAAGGCCAGATGCAGCACAATAAGATCTACGGACGATTCCTCCTGGCATTTGGAATTGTGTATCAGGGTCCACAATACTCGGGGCTACGTCATAGGCGGCATTCATTAAGTGTGCCCATAAATAAATAATACGCGGGCTATGATGAATTCCTTTGTAACGAAGCTCTAATGATTTGGGTGTATCATATCCAGTCCAGACACCAAAGCTAACGTTCGGATTGACAGCGACGAACCACGTATCCTTTAGATCTTGGCCAGTTCCAGTTTTTCCAGCCCAATCTGAGCTGAATTTCAATCGGCTTTTTAAGGAATTAGCCGTCCCGCTTTTTACAACATCTCTCATCATATCAATAGTTAACCAAGCGGTTTGAGGACTAAATACTTCGACTGGCTTCACCTCATGCTGATAAATGACATTCCCAGAATTATCAACAATTTTTTCAATGATATAACTATCAATGAATTTTCCGCCATTAGCAAATGTTCCGAAAGCATTTACGTTTTCTTCAACAGTGACCCCATTTGTTATCCCACCAAGTGCGAGCGAAGGATTGTGATAATCATTTTCGATCACTGATGAGAATCCCATTTTTTCTAAATATTGTGCTGGGCGTTTGTCCATGATTGTTTTGTAAGTCAACATTGCTGGTACGTTATAGGACATCTTTAATGCATGACGGGCAGACACTAATCCACTGTAGCGCTTATCATAGTTGGTTGGGTAAGGAACACCCGGCTTGGCGGGATTAAGATACACGGGGACGTCAGGTATGACTGTCCCAGGTGCAACAGCGCCAAGCTCCATCGCGGGAGCGTAAACAACTAATGGTTTCATTGTCGATCCGTTCGGTCGTAATGCATCTGTTGCATGGTTTAGCTGCTTTGTTTCGTAATCTCTTCCGCCAACAAATGAAAGAATCCTTCCGGTACTATTTTCAATTAGAATGGCACCAAGTTGAACCGGTTCAACTACCTCTTTATTTTCCCCGGTTTCAGGGTCTTTGACAATTTCTACTTTATCGCTGCCATAGTATTGATAGGTATCTTTTGCCGCTTGCATGGCATCATATATTTCTTTCTTTATTGTCGTATGAATTTGATAGCCATTCTGTCTTAAATTTCGGTCAGCAAGTATTTTGTACTCATTTTTAAGTTCACTGTCCTCCATTAAATCCTGTTCATCATAGCCGTCTTTTTCTGCTAAAATAAGGGCCATTACTTCTACTGCTCGTTTCTCAATTTCAAATGTTAAAAAAGGATATTTTTCAATTGAACTTTCTACACGAGGGATGAAATCTTTTGTAATATCATAGGCTATTGCCTCATCATATTGCTTCTGATCTATTTTTCCATCATCGAACATTCTTTTTAAAACCGTTTTCATCCTCGTTAATCCTGGTTCCAAACCTTCAGGAGACTTTAGTTCTCCACCCTGTGAATATGGTGTATAGCCGAATGGGCTTTGCGGGAGACCAGCAATGAACGCTGCTTGTGGAATATTCAATTCCTTTGCACTCACACCAAATAAACCTTTAGCTGCTGCCTGAACTCCTGCAATGTTTCTTCCTGAAGAGTTTCTGCCAAAAGTTGAAACATTCAGGTAGGCTTCTAGAATTTCCTTTTTATCAAAGAATTTTTCAAGGCGAAGAGCAAGCAGGATTTCCTTTGCCTTCCGCTCAAAAGATACTTCATTTGTTAATAATTGATTCTTGATTAATTGCTGTGTGAGCGTACTTCCGCCAGATTGGACAGAGGAATTTGTCACCTCTTGGAAAATAGCACGCATAATCGCTTTAGGCACAACGCCGTCATGCTCATAAAAATATTCATCTTCCGTTGCAATGACCGCATCTATAACATGCTGGGAAACATCTTCCAGTTTAACTTCCTCGCGTTCTAAATCAGTCCGGAGCTTGCCAAGGTAAACATTATCTGCGAAGTATAATTCCGATGTTTCCTCATAGTTATAAATATCTTTTTTCATGTTTTCATATGGCCGTATTTGCTCATCTTTCACGAGAGAGGCAAAGTAGCCAGCACCAACACCGCCAGCAAACGAACCCCCAAGAACGATTAAGATAATAAATAATAAGACAAGATTCCACGTTACTTGAAAGGTAATGCTTGCACCCTTCGTCGTTTTTTTATTTGTAAAAATAGAAAGCCATGATTT
Organism: Cytobacillus sp.; assembly: GCF_032154635.1. Classification (GTDB taxonomy): domain Bacteria; phylum Bacillota; class Bacilli; order Bacillales; family Cytobacillaceae; genus Cytobacillus. The sequence continues at coordinate 125,704 of NZ_JALDXW010000006.1, forward strand.
CAATTTATCCAAAAGGTTCCGGTTTTCTTTCATTCAATCATCCCCCTAAAATCACATACATTATAGCATAAACTTGCATACTATTATCTCAAGGTTCGCTTTTTTTCTGAAATTCCCTTCTTTTTGTTTGTCGAATGAAATAGGTGTTTAGTTTCAATTTTTATGAAATATTTTGTTATTATCCATGTTGACATTTGTTTGTTGTATATGATAAAAATGATGCTATATCCTAAAAATATTTTATAAGCATTGACGGGATCCCGAGTAGTGCTTCTATCTCTGTTTCAGAAAGCTGGCGGCTGCTGTGAGTCAGTACATGTAGAAGGATGAATTACCTCCCCGAGCTTTCACTGTCAATTTACATTTGTAATAGTAGCAGTGGACGGTAATCCGTTATCATGTAAGAGTGGAGGATTTATTTGTCCTCAATTTGGGTGGTACCGCGCAAATAAATATGCGTCCCTGCATTTAAGCAGGGGCGTTTTTTGTTTTTAGGAAAGGCTTTGTTGAGTCATGTGGGATCAAGTTTTACGATAATAGAAGGAGGTACTTAATATGAATTTACTTGAAGATTTGCAATGGAGAGGCATCATCTACCAGCAAACAGATGCAGAGGGAATGAAGGAGACGCTTGAAAAGGAGAAAATCTCTTTATATTGCGGTATGGACCCAACTGGTGACAGCATGCATATTGGCCACCTGCTGCCATTCCTTACATTAAGAAGATTCCAAAACCATGGCCACCGCCCAATTGTTCTTGTTGGCGGGGCCACAGGATTAATTGGTGATCCAAAAGCAACGGAAGAAAGAACCTTGCAAACGGTTGAAACTGTGCAGCATAATGTTGAATGCTTGACAAAACAGCTGAAAACGATTTTTGATTTCGAAGGCGAAAATGGAGCAATCATGGTAAACAACTATGATTGGACGTCAGAGATGAATATGATTACTTTCCTAAGAGATTACGGGAAGCATATCGGAATCAATTATATGCTAGCAAAGGATACAATAGCGAGCCGTTTAGAAACGGGAATCTCGTTTACAGAATTTGCTTATACGATTATGCAAGGGATGGACTTCAAGCATTTATATGAGAATCATCAGTGTAAATTGCAAATTGGCGGCAGTGACCAATGGGGGAATATTACAACTGGCCTAGAGCTTATCCGCAAAATGGTTGGAGAAGGCTCAAAAGCTTATGGCATGACAATTCCACTTGTGACAAAAGCGGATGGTACAAAATTTGGCAAGACAGAAAGCGGAGCAGTTTGGCTGGATCCAGAGAAAACAACACCATATGAATTCTACCAATTCTGGATTAATGCTGCTGATGCCGATGTGATTAAATACTTAAAATACTTCACATTCCTATCACGTGAGGAAATTGAAGCATTAGAGCAATCTGTTCAAGAGGAAGCACATCTCCGTAAAGCTCAAAAGGCGCTTGCAGAGGAAATGACTCGTTTAATTCATGGGGAAGATGCATTGAATCAAGCGATCAAAATTTCTGAAGCCCTTTTCAGTGGAGATATTAGAAATCTTTCAGCTGCAGAAATTATGCAAGGATTTAAAGATGTGCCGTCTTACGAGCATACTACAGGAGAAGATATTAATATCGTTGAATTGCTCGTTGAGGCAAAAATCTCCCCTTCTAAGCGCCAAGCGCGTGAAGATGTAGGAAATGGTGCTGTTTATGTGAATGGTGAGCGTATAACAGAGCTAGAATATGTAATTTCTGAAAAGGATCGGATTGAGGGACAATTTACAGTTATTCGTCGCGGGAAGAAGAAGTACTTCTTAATTAAATATTAATTAGTAGAGCCCTCTTTTTTGGAGGGCTTTTTTGATGTTAAGACAATGTAAATATATATTTTTGAACAATAGTATGTTTACTAAAAAACATTTATAGGCATCTGCTTACAATTGCTTTTGTAAATGTCGGTCTGCTGGTTATTACTTCGTACATAATTGCTTGTGTAATTAATCAACCGACCGCTTTTTACACAGCAGAGGACACGTGGTAAGTGCCCTTCAAACGCTGACATGGAGAAAAGTCTTATTTGAGAAATAGAATTTGTACTCTGTTTATTTGAGTATCTCAGACTATGAAAAAAGCGCTAAGAAACTTAGCGCTCTCAACAGTATTAAGATTGACAAGGTCTCGGTTTATATATGTCATCACCAATACACCCATTGGCTTCAGCATTAATAGCTGGAGTTGCAGCAATAGCTACTGTAAAACCAAAAGCCATAACTATGTATAACAATTTCTTTTTCATAGTTTCACCCCTTCCATATACAACATAATTATAACAAATATTGGTAGTTTAGCAGGGGATTAAAATTCGTAAAAATCAGACAATAATAGCTGTTAATCGACAAATGAATTACTATGTTCATTTAAAAAGGGAGAATATCTCCCTGGGAAAAAAACGCTCTCATTTTACATCACTTTTTTGCATTTGTTTATATGTTAACAAATTTTATCATTTAGAAGTGGTAATGAAGAGTAGAAAGGGGTGAGGTGAGAACTGTAATTAAGACTTTTATGAAATGCAAGAGTAATAATGAATAAAAAAACAGGAGAAATCCAAGTTGCTATAAGGAGCAAACTTGTAGGGGGCTCTTTGGTCTTCTTACTAATTCACCGCCACAATTTGGACAGATATTTTTCATTTCTTCTGTACAAGGCAAGCAAAAGGTACATTCATGTACACAAATAAAAGCTATTGAATCATTATCGAATGAAGATGTACAACGTTCACATTCTTTTCTCATTTCTAAAGCCATTTTAATTACCACCTTTGAATAATAGTTATGATTGTCTATTTTACTTCAAGGAAAAATATTGAAAAAGGTACAGATTTCGAAAAAATAAAAAGGACAGACTGAAAAATAATGATAGTAGCTACTAAATATTTCGTGAAATTAATTTATACGCAGTCCGAGCTTGAAGTGAACTAAATGTTAGGAGTATATTGCAATGGAAATGAAAGTTTCTGATAGGAGTCCAATACGGTTATTAGAAGCATATAGTCATTTTAATTAAATTCCTGTTCGAACCAATAAGGAGCAAGGTTGTCTTGCTGAATTAAGGTGTGCAAATTTTGTTGAGAATGGAATCAAAATGATAGAAAAAGAACCCACTTAGGTTCCTTTTAAAAAGAAATGTCCTTTTCGTTAATTCCTAGAATCTTGGCAGTTAATTTAATACTAATTGCTTCTAATTCTTCAGGATTAAGCTCGTTATTTGTACGATTCATTGAATCGGTATCCATGTCCTTATCTGAATCAGTTTGAAAGGACTCTTTATGATCATTGTTTTTAAAAATAGGCTCTTTATCAGTCTTAAGTATTTTTGCATCTATACTATCTAATGCCTTCATTATTTTTTTTTCATTGCTTAATTTTATCATTAACATAAACAAGTCTTTAAAATCATTCTTCTCATCTTTATTAAAGTTAATTTGTTTTTGGATATTAGTTTTCATTAATGCTCGATTTAGATTAGTTGGTAAAACAGCAAAACTATTTTTTTGAATATTCATTTGATATCACGCCCCTGTGGTTTATTATACCTTATTAGTAAAATGTTAACAAAGGGCTATTAAGTAAACATAAGGTAGGTTTTGTATACCAAGCTCAAAAGGAGGTCTAAACATGTATGCAATCAAATGATGGGGTGCTTTTTTATTTGCAAAAAAAGGGGGGATTTCTCCTGTTGTCGAAATAAGTAGGCAGAGGAAACTTGTTAAAGAAAAACCTATGCAAGAGAAAAGGGCTTAGAACATTATCGGATTAAATCAGACGATGGCAGACACGTTATTAAGGGCTTGTATCACATTCAAAATGTCAATGGTCTCCATTCTCGTTTGAAACAATGGATAGACCACTTTAAAGGTTTGGCTACGAAATATCTTGATAATTACCTTGCTTGGTTCTTCTAAACAGCATATAAAGGAATTTCTATTAAACTCCTTTTTATTTAAAATGATGGGCACATAAGACAGCCTGAGACTACCAAAATTTAATGTGTAATTCTTATTAAATTAACGTGTATGTTACTTTGAGGGGGGAAAGGCATATGGACAATTATCTCGTAGTATTTTTTTGTTTTGCTATTACACTTCATAATATAGAAGAAGCAATTTGGTTGCCTAAATGGTCACAGCAATCTTCAAGGTTTCAAAAGCCAGTTACTTCTAGTGAGTTCCATTTTGCAGTTATTTTTATAACTATTCTGGCTTATTTAGCTGCATTTAGTTTTTTATATATGCCAGAATCAGATTTTACGAAATGGATTTTTATTGGATTTTTAGGTTCAATGATTTTTAATGCTATTTTTCCACACCTTATTGCGACCGTTTTGATGAAAAAGTATGCACCTGGACTTCTCACTGGTTTATTACTTAACGTTCCAATAAATTCATTAGTTATCTATCAAATGTTTTCAAAGAATTTAATTATATGGAAAGAGTTAGTCATATCAACATTTGTAGTAGGAATGATTTTGTTGGCACTTATTCCTTTTTTGTTTAAAGTTGGCGGCAAAATAGCTCCTTCCTAATTTGTTGATTGAGGACTAATAAATTTATTGAATTAGGAAAAAAGGGGAATCGTCTGTAAGCAGCAAGTTGAAATGGACCTAACACAAGGTAAAGCGAAAAAGAAAAAGAGAGTTCTCCCACCTGTGTGATAAACTCCCATGTGAAATAATAATTATAAGTTAAAGCGTCTATCCACTTGAAAATTCAGCCCTAATAAGTCCCAATCACCCCCAAATGAATGCTTAATAATAGTGTATTTCACAAAGCACAATATAAATAAAAAACCCTAGAAGCGTTGAAATAACGCGATTTCTAGGGTTTTCTACATTACTGTTTACACAGCAATGCTATTAACGAGAGTAGAACTCAACGATAAGTGATTCGTTAATTTCAGCAGGAAGTTCAGAGCGCTCTGGTAAGCGAGTGAAAGTTCCTTCTAATTTATTAGCATCGAAAGTTACGAAGTCAGGAACGAAGTTGTTTACTTCGATTGCTTCTTTTACGATGTCAAGGTTGCGAGATTTTTCGCGAAGTGTAATTGTTTGACCAGGTGCTACGCGGTATGATGGGATATCAACGCGGCGTCCATCAACCATGATGTGACCGTGGTTAACAATTTGACGAGCCTGACGGCGAGTGCGAGCAAGACCTAAACGATAAACAACGTTGTCAAGACGTGATTCTAAAAGAATCATGAAGTTTTCACCGTGCTTACCAGGCATTTTGCCAGCTTTATCAAATAAGTTACGGAATTGGCGCTCATTTACACCATACATATGACGAAGCTTTTGCTTCTCTTGTAATTGTAATCCGTACTCAGATAATTTTTTGCGTTGGTTAGGACCATGTTGTCCAGGAGCGTAAGGACGCTTTTCTAATTCTTTACCAGTACCGCTTAGTGAAATACCAAGACGACGTGATAATTTCCAGCTTGGGCCAGTATAACGAGCCATGAATGACTCCTCCTTTAAATGTTTTTATTTTGTAAAATAAAAACAGATGCACGCAACAATCATGTCCATTTTGTTTTCATGTACCTTCGCCCCAGCAGCAGGGGGTTACGCAGTACCCCATCATCAGAAATAAACAAGATAAATCTGATTGAGGAACAAAATGAGAGCATCAAGGCGCTCACATAGGCTGCAATATTTTACACAAAGAGTATTATATAATTGTTTATGATTAAAAGTCAAGGTGTATTTCTTATTGTGTACTTTTGAATATCAAACTTTTTTACTATTTCCTTGTTTAAATATGCTATAATACTGGTAGATGTAAACTGATAATAAAGAGTGATTTTTAAATGAAAGAATCGTTGAAAGAAAAGCGTATCCGGTTTGTATTAATCGGTTTTTTTATTTTTGTAGTTATTGGCGCATTTTTATATCGCTATGAAATAAGGGAAACTCAAGAAATGAACGAGTCCCCTCCTTTAGCCCTTATTTTAAAGAAAAGTAAGGATATAAATGATCATCCCATTGTTGCATTGTATGAATACAAAAACGGCAAACATATTTTAGCTGTTTATGAAATTGAAAGAAAGAATAAGTATAAATTTAATGCGAAGCATGTAATTGAACTGAACGAGGCTCCTGAACAAATTTCGCCTGATAGGACAGAGGAAGGAATTTGGGTTAAAGCTAATAATAACTGGAAATATTATTCCGGAAGTTTACAAGAAGTAGACAGAATGCATAAAAATAGAATAACGGATACTTCTTCTAAAACTCCTTACACCTTTGATGACAAAAAGGCGATTTTAACTATAAACAGCAACCATTCTATAGTCTTGGAGGAAGGTGAGAAGCCTACCGGATTATTTTCTTTATCTGAAGATAAATCTTTATGGCTTGTCCTTACAGAAAGAAATATAAAAATAGCTGCGATTGATACGAAATAGACAAAAATATGCAAGGAATTTCAGATATACATCTATATAATAGATATGTAAGAAAATACAATTTTTATTTCGTAGCAATAAGGAATAGTTATTACTAATAGGTGATGATTAAAGATGGAACAGCTCGAGCAAAAATTGATAATGAAATTAAAAAGTCATTTTTTAGATATCATTGATATAGAAAATGGCTTATTACATTTTGATGAAATTTTAATATCCATGCTTCATTTAGTAAAAGAAGTAACTGGCGCAATGGATGCTTCCTATTTCAGCATGAATGAGTGGAACAAGCAATTATTTATGGAAGCATCAACAATTAAAGATAAAAAGCCATCTGTTATTCCACCTTCCTTATCTGATTTAGATTGCCAAAGAACAGTCTTAAGACAAGAGCTTCCTGGATTTGAAGAATATACGATCATTCTGTTATTAAAGAAGAATGAGCAGTCACAAGGCTGTATTGCATTAAAAGGAGATAATGAACTATTCATCCGATTTTCAGATGATGTTCTTGACAAAATAAGTGAAGAGTGTGCGCGTTTTTTGCATACTGCACGATATTTCGTAAAAACAATTTTAGAAGAAAGAAGATATAAACAGCTCTATCGAGTGACGGAGAAATTCCATTCCTCCATGAATATGGATGATGTACTTGGTGAAATCATTTGTACATTACAGGAAGTTTATCCAACCTTTACGTATTATCTTCTCCTATCACATGACAATAATAAGCTTGAAGATTTGCCAATTAAAGATTTAGAATATGATAGTGAAAATATTGCAGCCATGCAGGCGTATGTAACAGGTGTTCCACAATTTGAAGATTCTCTTCGTGAAAAAAAATCTGTGCTATATGCCCCTTTAAAGGGGAAACAAGGCGTATATGGAGTACTGCAAGTGATTGCGCCGAATACAATTGTATTTCCTAATAATGAGGTAGAATTCATCACCCTTTTGGCAAATACTGCTGGGACTGCACTTGAAAATGCTCAGCTGTATCAGCAATCAAAGCGCTTCATTAAGGATCTACAGCTTATTAATGAAACTTCTCATCGGCTAAACTCGAATTTACGATTAACTGAGACAATGGCATTTATTACTGAACAGATTACACAATCATTCGATGCAGAAGAAGTCGGATTTATCTTGTTTTCGAAGGATTATAAAGAATTAAAAGTGTTACAAGGAAGTACCGACTTCTTCCAGCAGATAGAAGCAAGACCTTATATAGATTTTATAAAAGAAAAAGTAGAAGCTGATGAGGAAGCTTTGTTTATAGGGGATTTCAATCTAGTAGGCGATGACGATAATAAACCTGCATGCTATAAGTCAATTATGGCGGTTCCTATGACTCAATCCGGCGTGCTTAAAGGCATAGCCCTAGTTATGCACCAATCACCATACCATTTCTCTTTTGAGACGTTTAAACTGCTGCAGTCACTAGTACACCATTCTACACTTGCAGTTACGAACTCCATGCTAAGAGAAGAGCTTGAAAAAATGGTTGTTACAGACCACTTAACAAAACTTTTTTCACGAAGCTATCTGGATGATAAAATTCATCAATCCATGAATGAGGACCATGAGGGTACATTCATGATGATTGATATTGACAATTTCAAATTGATAAATGATACATTTGGCCATCAAGTTGGAGATGATGTCATTATTCAGGTGGCGGAACTTATCAATGCTAATATAAGGGGCTCTGATATTGGTGCTAGGTGGGGCGGTGAAGAGCTGGCCATTTATTTACCAGGTGTATCTTTACCTGCAGGCCTTGTAATCGCGGAAAGGCTTGTAAAAAGAGTGGCCGAAAGTACGAAGCCGCAAGTGACGATTTCATGTGGCGTTTCACATTGGAATAGAGGACGCTATGATTCTTATTCAACCTTATTTAGGCGTGCGGATAGGGCACTTTATATAGCAAAGCAAACGGGGAAAAATAAGGTCGTTGTTCAAGAACAGAATGAAGATAGTAAATAAGACTGAGGCCAATCGCTTACAAGCGGTTGGTCTTTATTATTTCAAACTACTTTCCAAATAGTCGGAATTGTCATATGATAAACATGTGATATTTTTTTATACCTATTTGAAAGCGTTTACAACAAGGGAGGAGAGAATAGTGACAGAAATTTACCCAACAAAAATTGAAACAAAAGTTATTCATGAAGGATATGATTCGGAAAAACATAGTGGAAGCTTAGCGCCGCCAATTTTTCAAACATCAACCTTTACATTTGAAACAGCTGAACAAGGTGAGAAACGCTTTGCAGGAGAAGAAGAGGGCTATATTTATACAAGATTGGGTAACCCGACGGTAACTATGCTTGAGGAACGAATGGCTGCACTAGAACAAGGGGAAGCAGCACTAGCGTTTAGTTCAGGAATGGCAGCTGTCTCAGCTATTCTGTTTGGATTAACGAAAACAGGTGACCATATTTTATGCTCGCAAGGAGTGTATGGCTGCACATTCGGTTTATTAGAAATGATGGATCAAAAATATAAGATTAGCCATAATTTTTCGGCGATGGAATCAAGAGAACAATTATTACAAGCACTACGACCAGAGACAGCTTGTATTTATGTTGAAACCCCCATCAATCCTACAATGAAATTAGTGGATTTACAAATGATTGCGGAAGTTGGCAAAGAAAAGGGGATCCCTGTTGTAGTGGATAATACATTCTGTTCCCCCTACCTGCAAAACCCTATCAAATTTGGGTGTGATGCCGTTATTCATAGTGCGACGAAATATATTTGTGGCCATGGGGATGTGATCGCAGGTATAGCCGTTGGGAGAAAAGAGTTTATTGGGAAAATAGCGATGACAACACAGAAGGATATCGGAGGTGTCATTTCTCCGTTCGATGCTTGGCTTTTGCTTCGTGGGTTAAAAACATTGGCAGTAAGAATGGATCGTCATTGTGATAATGCAGCAAAGTTAGCTGATTATCTAGTAAGCCATCCGAAGGTAGCCAATGTATTTTATCCTGGTGATGAACAAAATCCCGATTTTCAGATAGCACAAAAGCAAATGAGAAAGCCTGGTGGATTAATTTCCTTTACGTTAAACGGAAATAAAGCAACAGCACAAGCATTTATGAATGAACTAAAGCTTATCAAAATTGCTGTCAGTCTTGGTGATGCAGAAACATTGATTCAGCACCCTGCCACAATGACACATGCAGTTGTACCGAAAGAATCCAGAGAGGAGATGGGGATCGACGATACACTTCTTAGATTATCCGTTGGTCTAGAATCTTGGGAAGATATTCGCAATGATCTTGAGCAAGCATTCAATCATATCTAATCAAAAGAGGGGGCAACGATTATAAATCATTGCCCCCTCTTTTACCTATAAAAACTTGATTAAAACATTAACAAATGCTTCTAATTTCTGCTGGTCAAGCTCGTCGAAACGGCTTTTTTCAGGTGAATCAATATCTAACACACCAATCAGCTGACCATCTTTTACGAGCGGAACAACAATCTCTGATTGTGATGCAGCATCACAGGCGATATGTCCAGGGAATAGATTTACATCCTCCACACGAACTGTTTCTATTAATTTAGCGGAAGTTCCGCAAACTCCCCTTCCAAGAGGAATTCTAACGCATGCTGGAAGACCTTGAAATGGACCAAGTACAAGCTCCTTGTCTTCGAGAAGATAAAATCCGACCCAGTTGATTCGGTCCAAAAACAAATTTAAAAGAGCAGATGCATTGCTTAAATTTGCAATTCGGTTTGACTCGCCTTCAAGCAATGCAGCAAGCTGTTTTATGACTAAATTGTAGTTTTCCTCACGTGTTCCACTATATGCTTCGACATTAAACATGAATCAATCACCTAACTTCCTAAAATATTAATTTGATTATAGCAAAACTAGAAGAAATAAGTGAAACTTTGTCGAGAATTATATAAAGGAAAAGGCGAATGAAACAAGAATGTCTATACAAGAGTGAATTTGGTTGGCTATATAGGCGACTCATTTTGAAAGAGGTGGTTGTGTGAAAGGGAATGCCAAAGAAGCAATCGTTCGTGCATCAATAAATTTATTTAATGTAAATGGGTTTCACGGAACATCTATTAGAGATATTGCTAAAAAAGCAAAGGTAAATCCCGCTAATATTGCCTATTATTTTGATAACAAGCATGGGTTGCTAGAGCACTGTTTCACAATCTTTTTTGAGAGATATGTGGAGGAGATTGAAAATGGATATGGATTCATTGAACAAGGGGCAGCCATCTCTTTAAAAAAAATAGTAGAAAACATTATGATTTTTCAGTTTGAAAATACTCATTTAACAAGATTAATCTTGCGAGAAATATCACTGGATACGCAAATTGTACGTGAGATCATGTCCACCTATTTAATGAAAGAACGGTATTATATTAATAGAGTGATTGAAAAAGGGATAAGGGCAGAGGAGTTTCGGCATACGTCACCTGATTATATTACTTTGCAGCTGAAGGGTCTTTTGCATATGCCTTTTTTGAATACACATTATATGAATGAAGTGCTGCATGTTCGTCCGAATGAGAAATACTTTGTAGAAAAATATATTAGAGAGATATATAAATGGATAGATGGCGTACTTTGTCAGAGTGAATACAATAAAGCTTATGTAGCGGTCAATTAAATATGGAAAGGAAATAGATTATCTATTCCCTTTCCATAATGGCATCATGTTTAGGCCTTGTCCTAATTCCTTCGTTTGATGTGCATCAGAACCGTAAACTAGAGGGATTTTCAGATTTACAGCTTTTTCAGCTACCCAGTCTGGGGGATAAGCCTCTTTACAGAGGGGCTTTGAGAAGCCGGCTCCGTTATAGTCGATTTCATAACCTTGGACTTTGATCGCTTTTAAAATTTCCATTATTTCATGAGTAAAATCCAAATTTACAGGAAACCTTTTTTGAAATTTTTTCACTAATGTCATATGTCCGATTCGTTTTGGCTTATAAGGACCTAACTCACAATAAATAGATTGAAGTAAGGTCTTAAAATAAGAACGGTATACTTCTTCAATGGATCCGTTTAGTTCAACCATTTGGCCGAAAACATCCGGTGAATAATCAAGGCAATTATAGCGATTCCCGAATTTTAGAAAATGAACAGAAAGGATGGCATCATCTAAATATTTTCCGTATTGATTAAGAAATTGTTTAGTCTCTTTTTCAAAGCCTTCGATAAAATCAACCTCTAGCCCCGTATTAATTTTAATTTTTCCACTATAAACAGACTTCACCTTGTTAATCTTATTTAAATAGTCCTCCAACTGTTCAATATTCATAGAACTGTCTCGTTTGGGAGTTGGATCCATAAATCCAGCAGGCAATGGAGCGTGCTCTGTAAAAGAAATTTCTTGAAAACCTAAAGAAAGTGCCCTTTCTACATATGATTCTATGGGATCTTGCGTGCCGTGAGGACAAAACGGTGTATGGATGTGGCCATCTTTTATCATAAATCTTTCACCACCCTTAAGGAAGTTGATAAAACCGAAGTGAAATATTTGAAAATTTGTACAATAAAAAGATAAAATGTTTAAGTGAATATGCTTTTTCACAATAATTTAGATAAAAAAATGAAATAAATAGTCAAAAAATGTCGTTTACATGGTATCATAAAAACATTGAACTGAACATGATTTTAATTATATACATAGGTCATCATATATCGGCTCGGTACAGAACAGGGGGCTTTAAAAAGTGGAATGGATTATTGGCGTTATCGTCATTCTTATCGGCTTATTTTTAACAGGATTTATATTAAAGAAAAAATACTTTAAAGAAATTGATCGGCTTGAAGCATGGAAGATGGATATTGTGAATCGCCCTGTTCTTGATGAAATGTCAAAGGTAAAGCAATTGAATATGACAGGTCAAACAGAAGAGTTATTTGAGCGCTGGCGAACAGAATGGGATGATATTGTTACAGCACAATTGCCAAATGTAGAAGAGTATTTATTTGATGCAGAAGAATTTATCGATAAATATCGTTTTAATAAAGCAAAGCAAGTGCAGAGAGAAATTGATAAGTATTTAACAGAAATTGAAGAGAATATAAAGAAATTATTAAATGAATTAAACGACCTCGTAGGAAGCGAAGAGAAGAACAGGACCGAAATCGAAGAACTAAAAGACATCTACCGTGAGAATAAAAAAACACTGCTTGCCCACCGTCATACATATGGAAAAGCAGCAGATCTTATAGAAAAGCAGCTAGATGAATCATTTGCAAAGATTCAGGACTTTAATGAGAAAACGGAGAGCGGGAACTATTTAGAGGCAAGGGAAATTGTATTAACGATAAAGGCGGAATTAGCCCAGGTGAACGAGAAAATGGAAGTCATCCCGACTTTTATGCTTGAGTGCTTCTCGAAAATTCCTGCACAATTAAAAGAATTAAAAGATGGCTATAAAGAAATGCTTGAGCAAGGATTTATTCTTGAACATATTCAAGTAGAGAAAGAAACAGAGCGGTTAGAAGAAGCGATCAAAGGCTATGCGGCACTTATTGAGCAGACAGAAATCAATGATGTTCAAAAAGGAATTAGTGAAGTGAAGGATAGCATTGATTTATTATACGATCTTCTTGAGGAGGAAGTACATTCAAGGCATTTTATTGAACAGCAAGATGAACCGACTAGAAATATGCTGTTTACAAACAGGGAAATTAATAAACAGTTAAAGAATGAGCTTGAAGTCATTCGTCAAAGCTATCATGTCTCGGAGAAAGATATTGAAGTTCAATCTCAGCTCGAAAAAAAATTAACACAGCTTTTTAAAAGGTTCGAGGTGCTTGAACATAAAATTTTAAGTCAAACGATTGCTCATTCAATTCTTAAAGCAGAACTTGATGAAATAAGAAACCAGCTTGAAGAGGTTGAGGATGAACATGCTTCATTCGCAGAAAAGCTTCAAATGCTTAGAAAAGATGAAATGAGTGCCCGTGAAAAAGTTAAGGAACTAAGAAAGAAAATTGCTGAAACGGTAAGGCTTGTTTCAAAGAGTAATGTACCAGGCTTGCCGCAGGATTATAAATATTTAATGCAGGATGCAAAGGAAAGCATTGAAAATGTAATGGCAAAGCTTGAGGAGCAGCCATTAAATATCCAAACGATCCAGCAATATTTAGAAGTCGCTGTGTTAACAGTAGATAAGGCAGTTAACACAACAGATGAAATGATTGAAACCATCGTTCTCGTAGAAAAAGTCATTCAATATGGGAATAGATATCGAAGCAGATACCCTTCAGTGGAAAAAGGATTACTTGAAGCGGAAAGCTTATTTAGAGGATTTGAGTATAGAACAGCATTAGAGCAAGCAGCAGCTACAATAGAAGAAATTGATCCGGGTGCAATAAAAAGGATTGAAGAATTAATAAGTGAACAGTAAGACAGACAAAAGGGTCCGCCAAATCTGGCGAACCCTTTTGTCTTACGGAATATAAAAAAGGAATTGACCAAAGTCAATTCCTTTCATTTTATTTACTCTTAGTTACTTGCTGATGCAGTTTTCTTTGATTCTCCAGCTGCTAGAGCGATACAATAACCGACGATAGCACCAACGATTGATGGAACTAACCAGCCGATGCCTTGACTAAAGAATGGAAGGACACTTAGGACATCTGTAACTGCAGAGACATTCAGGCCAGCAGCATTTAAACCATCTACAAGACCGATTAAACCTGTTGGAATTAATGCGAAAATATAAACAAATGAATAACCATTAAATAAATTATGGACAAATGATAGTAGTATTAGCACGATTGCTAATGGATAGATAAACACTAATACTGGAACGGAGAAGCTAATTAGCTGTGTTAATCCAACATTGGCAATAACTGCGCTGAAAAGTGAAAAGATTAGAACGAAAGATTTATATGAAATCTTAGGCAATAACTTATTAAAATATTGAGAACATGAAGAGATTAAGCCAACTGCAGTTGTTAGACAAGCGAATAAAATTGCTAAACCAAGAACTACTGCACCAAATGATCCAAATAAGTGATTAGCTGCTGCTGATAATAGGGAACCGCCATTTTCCTTTAAGCCAATGGCATCTGGGCTAGTAGAGCCAATATAAGCAAGTGATAAGTAAACGAGTGCAAGTCCAGCTGCTGCAACTAAAGCGGCTTTTACACAAAGATTAGTCAATGTTTTTTTATTTGTTACACCCATACCTTTAATAGAAGCAATAACCATTCCGCCAAATACAAGAGACGCGATGGCATCCATGGTTAAATACCCTTCAACAAATCCCTTAAAAAATGGTCCATCTGCATATGGGCCGACTGGTGCTTGTGGTTCTCCCATTGGAGTAATAAAGCTTTTTACTACAAATAAAGTAAGAACAATTAATAATGCAGGTGTTAAAAACTTACCGATACGGTCAACTAATTTAGATGGATTCATCGATAACCATGCAGCTATAGTAAAATATACAATTGTAAATATTAATAGACCAAAGCCATTGGGAGTAGATCCTTCAGGTAAAAATGGCAATACACCGATTTCAAAAGCAACTGTTCCTGTACGTGGAATTGCGAATAGTGGTCCAATTACTAGATACAAGACAACTGTAAAGATTACTGCATAAACTGGATGAACTCGATTTGCTAATGTCTCTAAATCACCAACCCTCGCAATCGCAATAACCCCTAGTAATGGCAAACCAACACCAGTGATTAAAAAGCCAATAATGGCAGTCCAGACATTTGTTCCGGCATCCTGACCTAAAAATGGAGGGAAAATCATGTTCCCGGCACCGAAGAATAGTGCGAATAGCATAAGTCCAATTGCTGTAATTTGCTTGCCTGATAAATTTGTGTTCATTCTTCTGCCTCCTGCTGTGTTTACGAAATTTTATGAAAATTTAGATCAAAATAATAAAAGAATTATACTTAATGATATTATTAAGGAAATAATTCGCTTGTTGTATTTAGATTCATCCTTATTTCCTCCTAAAGTGATAATGACAAAATGTTATGACAATTTAGAATAAAAATTATTTAAGAATACTAAATTTACTATGATTATATATTAAGGTGAAGATTCTGTAAATTACAATTATAAAAAAATGTTATTCCTTTTTTTTGAAAGAGAAGCAATTCTATCAATTGCTCCTCTCTAATCGGTGAATTTTATTAATTAGTCGGCACAGTTTTTTTTGATTCACCAGCTGATAAAGCAATAAAATAACCAACTATAGCACCTATAATTGCAGGTATAATCCAGCCAATTCCTTCTGCAAATAAAGGCAAGAAACTTAGTGCGTCTACAATTGAAGACACGTTTAAACCAGCTGTATTTAAGCCATCAATAATACTGATAATTCCTGTAGGAATTAGCGCACAAATATATACCAATGAATAACCTTTAAAAAGGTTATGGAAAAATGATAAAACGATTAAAACGATGGCTAACGGATAAATAATAACTAAAACTGGAACAGAGAATGCGATAAGCTGTGTTAGACCAACATTAGCAATGATCATGCTGAAAATTGAGAAGACAAGGACGATTGTTTTGTAAGAGAAGCGTGGCAATAACTTATTAAAATAAGTTGCACATGCTGATACTAATCCAATTGAAGTTGTCAGACAGGCAAAAACAATTGCAAGTGCAAGAATAACTGAGCCAAATGATCCGAATAAATGCTTGGCAGCTCCTGAAAGAATAGCACCGCCATTTTCTTGTAATCCTAAAGCGTCCGGAGCAGTTGATCCGATGTAAGCAAGTGCTAAGTAAACAACAGCTAAACCAGCAGCAGCAATTAATCCAGCTTGTACACAAATCTTTGTAATTGATTTTTTATTTGAAACCCCTAATCCTTGAATAGAACTAATAACAATAATACCGAATACAAGTGCTGCAATGGTATCCATTGTTAAATACCCTTCAACAAACCCCTTGAAAAATGGTCCATCCATGTAAGGACCAGTTGGTGCCTGTGGATCACCTAATGGTGTGATAAAACTTTTAATAACTATAAGCGCTAAAATAATTAATAGAGCAGGTGTTAATACTTTTCCAATCGTATCTACTAATTTTGTTGGATTCATTGCAAGCCATGCTGTAATCGCAAAGAATACAATTGAAAAAATAACAAGCGGCAGTGGACTATTGACAGCGTTTTCAGACAAAAACGGGATAACTCCGATTTCAAATGAAACAGTGCCGGTACGAGGAATAGCAAACAGTGGTCCGATAACTAAATACATGACTACTGTGAAAATTACTCCATAAACGGGATGTACACGGCTAGCCATTGTTTGGACATCACCTACTCTCGCAATTGCGATGATGGCTAGTAAAGGCAGCCCTACACCAGTGATTAAAAATCCAATAATTGCAGTCCACACATGTGTACCTGCTTCTTGCCCTAGAAATGGAGGGAAAATCATATTTCCAGCCCCGAAAAATAGTGCAAATAACATGAGCCCAACGGCCATGATTTGCTTTGTTGATAAATTCGAATTCATACTTCATCCCCCTGAATCAGTACCCTAAATATTTTGAACATTTTACATAGTAACATAGTTGTTAAAAAAATTGTCGAATATTATCAAAGTCTTAATTTTAAATATATTGAGATAATAATATCTAGGCAATTTTCCTTACTTATTCTAGTATAATTATTCCCGAAAATAAAGTGTTTTATTGATTTTTTATGAGAAACGAATTTCCTTATAATTGCTATTAATGGGCAAAATATTATAATGAAAAACAACATCTCCTTTAAAAAATTATTCAGTTGTTAAGTATTTTGAAATTTTATTACTGAAATATTTATGTTATGATTTAAAGTTGGCAATACGGTTTTAGATGGAAGGAGAAGAAAATGATCTACTTGGATAATAGTGCAACAACAAAACCTTATAGAGAAGTTTTAGAGTCATTTAACAAAGTATCAACAGAATATTTTGGTAATCCGTCCTCCTTACATGGCCTTGGAGGGGATGCAGAAAAGCTCCTTTCACAGTCGAGGGAACAAATCGCCAAGCTTTTAAAAGTTCAAGCAAATGAAATCTTCTTCACCTCAGGCGGGACAGAGAGCAATAATATAGCTATTAAAGGAACTGCCCTTATGTATAAAGGCAGGGGCCGCCATATTATAACAACAAAAATCGAACATCCTTCCGTAAATGAATCAATGGAACAATTAAAATCACTTGGATTTCGAATTACTTATATTCCAGTAGACAAGAATGGCGTAGTAAGGATAACAGATATAGAGGAGGCCATTTCTGAAGAAACGATATTGGTATCTGTGATGCATGTCAATAATGAAACAGGGTCCATTCAGCCAATCAAAGAAATTGGTCAACTGCTAAAAAAATATTCAAAAATTTTATTTCATGTGGATTATGTTCAAGGAATTGGAAAGGTCCCACTTCATTTTCAAGAATGCCATATTGATTTATGTACAATATCGGGACATAAGTTTCATGGCTTAAAAGGGACGGGTGCCCTTTTTATCCGTCAAGGAGTAAGGATTTCTCCTTTATTTTCTGGCGGGGGCCAAGAATGGAAGCAAAGAAGTGGAACTGAAAATGTGGCAGGGATCGTTGCAATGGCTAAGGCATTAAGATTAACATTGCAAAGACAGGAACAATGTGTCGCTGACATGATAAAAATAAGAGATTTTATTCGAATGGAATTGGAAAAAATAGACGGGATCAAGGTTCATACACCAGTCTTCCCATGTGCACCACATATTATTAATTTTTCTATTCTTGGATTTAAAGCTGAGGTGTTTGTTCATGCCCTCGAGGAGAAAGGGATATATGTTTCAACAACGAGTGCATGCTCTTCTAAAACAAAAAAAGCGAGCAGTACGCTTCTTGCGATGGGGGTTTCGAAAGATGAGGCGCTCAGTTCCATTCGGGTAAGCCTCTCCTATGAAAATACAATGGAAGAGGCAGTACAATTTATTGATGCAGTAAATGAAGCTGGAAATAGGCTAAGAAAGGTTATGAATTAATATGAATTATGATCGCATTCTTATTCGGTACGGAGAACTTTCGACGAAAGGCAGAAATAGAAAAGGGTTTATCGACAAATTAAAACGGAATATAAAAAGGGTTTTACGAGATTTTGAAAAAATTAAAATTGAAGCAAATAGAGAGCGGATGTTTATTCTTCTAAATGGAGAAAATGGTTTTGAAATTGTGGAATTGCTAAAAAGTGTATTCGGAATTCAATCCTTTAGTCCAGCTATTAAAACGGACAAAGAACTTGAAAACATGAAGGCTGCTGCCCTAGATCTGTTTGAAAAAATCCATCAAACTGGACATACATTCAAAATCACAACAAAAAGGTCGGATAAAAACTATTTTTTAGATACAAATGAAATCAATCAAGCATTTGGTGCTCATTTGTTGAAAAATATTCCTGGTCTAAAGGTAGACGTGAAAAATCCAGATATCAATCTGCAAATTGAAATTCGGGATGATGCGGTTTACTTTTCATGTGAGACTATTCCAGGTGCTGGTGGACTTCCCGTTGGCTCCAGCGGAAAAGGAATGCTTATGCTTTCAGGTGGAATTGACAGCCCGGTTGCAGGATTCCTATCAATGAAAAGAGGCGTTGAGATAGAAGCGGTTCATTTTTATAGCCCGCCTTTTACAAGTGAACGTTCCAAACAGAAAGTGATCGACTTAACAGAAAAACTGGCAAATATCAGTGGGTCAGTTAAACTTCATATCGTACCTTTTACTGAAATTCAACAGCTCATCGCGAAGCAAGTGCCTGAGAATTATTCGATGACAACAACAAGAAGGCTAATGCTTCAAATTACAGATGAAATAAGAAGAAAAAATGGTGGATTAGCGATTATTACCGGTGAGAGTCTTGGGCAGGTAGCCAGCCAAACACTTGAAAGTATGTACGCAATTAATGATGTAACAAATACTCCTATTTTAAGACCGTTAATTACAATGGATAAAAATGAAATCATTGACATTTCAAGAGCAATTGATACGTTCGAGATTTCTAATCGTCCATTTGAGGATTGCTGTACCGTATTTGTTCCAGCTTCCCCAAAAACTAAACCGAAGAAGGAAAAAGTTCAATACTTTGAAAGTTATATTGAGTTCGCACCGCTTATAAGCAAGGCAGTAGAAAATACAGAAGTAATCGTTATTAAGCCGCAGGCAGCAGATAAAGAGGCGTTTGATAATTTATTTTAAGTTCATTGCTTCTGGCTCTCTCTGGTTTTCAATGCAGTAATTACCAGTAAATATTTGAATATGGCCATGTGATTTTACACATTCTATACTCACAAGGAGGTGAACATCACATGGCAAACAACAATAACTCAAACCAGCTTTTAGTACCAGGCGTACAACAAGCTCTAGACCAAATGAAGTACGAAATTGCTTCTGAGTTCGGCGTAAACTTAGGTGCAGAAACTACTTCTCGTGCAAACGGTTCAGTAGGTGGAGAAATTACGAAGCGCTTAGTTCAAACTGCTCAACAACAATTAGCTGGTTTTGGACGATAAAAAAATAAATAATATGGCTACAAGGAGCAGGATTTATATCCTGCTCCTTATTTACGTTGTTCTAGCTTGATCGTTTCCCTGGCTTAGAGTACGTACTAATATCGTCAATGGAAGGACAAGGCAAGCTACATGAGCAATGCATAAGTACGACTAAATAAATAATTTAAAATTTTTAAATAATTTAGTATAATAATTTTTAATGATAAAGCATCTTTGTACAGACATCTGTTCGACTTACTTTTAGGGGGAGATATGATGAAACGAGAAGATCTATTGGCACCGGAAAAGTATAATCTAGTTTCTGAAATAGAGCGTTACGCGGAAGATACGGGCAGGTTGGCACTCAGATGGGAAGATGAACAGGGCGAGAAAAAAGAGGTTACATATCGTGAATTATTAAAAAATGCAAATAAAATTAGCAACGTTTTTTCAAAATATGGTTTAGAAAAAGGGGATGTCGTTCTCGTTATCGTCCCTCGGTTAATAGAAGCCTATCAAGTATATATTGCTGCCTTGAAAGCGGGGCATGTTGTTATCCCCAGCTCTGAGATGCTTCGCGCAAAAGACCTTCAATATCGTATTATTCATGGGGATGTTAAAGGAATTGTCAGTTATTATCCATATGTCGATCAACTCTCACAAATAAAAGAGGCTGAAGCTTTGCCGAAATTCGTTATTGGCGGCCAATCAGAGAATTGGATCGATTTAAATAGTGAAATGGCTCATGCATCTGATGAGTTTCCATTTGCAGATACAAAACAGGATGATATGGCATTTCTATCTTATACGTCCGGTACAACAGGAAACCCTAAAGGGGTCGTGCATACACATGGATGGGCGTACGCACATTTAAGAACAGCTGCACCAAACTGGTTATGCATTGAGGAAGGCGATACCGTTTGGGCAACGGCGGGGCCTGGCTGGCAAAAATGGATATGGAGTCCTTTCCTTTCTGTTCTTGGTTCCGGAGCAACTGGGTTTGTGTATAATGGAAAGTTCGAGCCGAAGAAATATTTACAGCTTCTAGGAGATTACAATGTAAATGTTCTATGCTGTACACCGACTGAATACCGCATAATGGCTAAAGTGGACAATATTCAGGAATACAAGCTACCGAATCTTCGCAGTGCGGTATCAGCGGGTGAACCGTTGAATCGTGAAGTTATTGATATTTTTAAGAAAAACTTTAATGTAAATGTTCGTGATGGCTATGGTCAAACGGAAAATACTCTGCTCGTTGGTGTAACAAAAGGAATGGCACTAAAACCAGGTTCAATGGGAAAGCCGACCCCGGGTAATCGAGTAGAAATTATTAATGAAGAAGGGAAGCCGTGCGGTGTAAATGAAGTAGGTGATATTGCCGTACATATTGAAACTCCAGCTTTATTTAAGAACTATTACAAAGATCCAGAAAGAACAGCAATGCAGTTCCGTGGGGATTATTATGTAACAGGCGATAAAGCAAAAATGGATGAGGAAGGATATTTCTGGTTTGAAGGGCGGGGGGATGATATTATCATCAGTTCAGGTTACACAATTGGACCATTTGAAGTGGAAGATGCCCTTGTTAAGCATCCATCAGTTAAGGAATGTGCCGTTGTTGCAAGTCCAGATGAGGTTCGCGGGTACATTGTTAAAGCCTTTGTAGTATTGCGTGAAGGGGTGGATGAAAAGGATCCGGACTTGATCCCAAATCTTCAGGAACATGTGAAGGAACTTACTGCACCTTATAAATATCCCCGTAAAATTGAGTTTTTAGCTGAGCTGCCGAAGACGACTTCAGGGAAAATTCGTCGAGTAGAGCTTAGGAAAAAGGAAATGGAAACATCTGCACAAAAGTAAATGTAGGTTCATGGATGCAGGCGTGTAATCGCCTGCATTTTTGATATAGTAAAATTGAAGAATTAAGGGAGGGATTGGCTATGGGAACTTTATGGTATGGGGGCAATATTTATACATTGCAAGAAGAAAATCAGCGAGTGGAAGCGGTTTTTACAAGAGCGGATAGAATTATTGAGATGGGATCGATCCAGATTCTTGAGGAAAAGTATGGGAATGAAATTATTAGCAGGATGGATTTAAAAGGGCGAACAATGCTTCCAGGCTTTACCGACAGTCATATGCATTTAATCGGACATGGAGAAAAGTTAATTCGCTTGGATTTATCAAACTGTCACTCGAAAGAATCGGTTTTTCAAGCGGTGCAGCAATATGCGGAAACTCTTGAAGAGGACGAATGGCTTATAGGAGAAGGCTGGAATGAAAACCTCTGGGAGGAATCGACTCCTATCATTGCTGCAGAGCTAGATAAATGGGTACCTACCCACCCTGTTATATTGAAACGGGTTTGCCGGCATGCTGTTGTTGCGAATTCGCTGGCGTTAAGGGCAGCATCAATTAATGAACATACAGAAAATCCTCCAGGTGGTGTCATTGAAAAGGACGAGCTTGGCAAGCCAAATGGATTATTGAAGGATCAGGCACAGGAATTGGTGTTTGAAGTGCTTCCAGAGGTTTCGGAAGTCTACTTAAGAAAAGCACTGCGTGCGGCAATAAAAGATGCGCATACACTTGGATTAGTAGGTGCACATACAGAAGACTTGAATTATTATGGAGGTTTTGAAAGGACTTTTCAGGCTTTTAAGCAAGTAATTGAAGAGGAGGGAAGGCTTTTCCGTGCCCATCTTCTAGTTCACCATGAGGTTGTAGGTGATATGCAAAGGGCTGGACAGAATTTTTTAAGTGGAAATGAATGGATTGAATTTGGGGCAATGAAGATTTTTGCAGACGGTGCCCTGGGTGGAAGGACGGCATTACTTAGTCATCCATATGCAGATGACCCGTCTACATCTGGAATAGCGATTTTTTCACAGAAGCAATTAGACGACCTTATAAAAAAGGCAAGGGAGCATAGGCTGCCAGTTGCCATTCATGCAATTGGAGACTTGGCATTTGAAATGGCCTTAAACTCCATCGAAAAATATCCCCTCAGCGGAAAAGGAAGAGACCGGCTCATTCATGCCCAGATTCTCCGGAAAGAACTAATTGATCGCTCGAAGAATTTACCGCTCATCCTTGACATTCAGCCTAGATTTTTAGCTTCAGATTTCCCTTGGGTCATTGATCGGATTGGGGAGGAGCATATGGACTACTGTTATGCGTGGAAGTCATTATTGACTGAAGGGCTGCCGTGTGCAGGAGGATCAGATGCACCGATCGAACCGTTAAACCCATTGTTAGGTATTCATGCGGCAGTAACAAGGACAAACATCGATGACCCTGAGAAAAAGACCTATTATCAACGTGAAGCTTTAACAGTTTATGAAACGGTCTGCTTATTTACGAAAGGCAGTGCTTACGCTGCCAGTCATGAAAATGATCGAGGGATGATAAAGGAAGGCTTTTTAGCTGATTTTACTATTTTAGAAGATGATATCTTTAAAATAGCTCCAGATGAAATGGCTGATATAGCCGTTGCTCAAACAGTAATCGGCGGACAGATTGTGTTCGATGCACAAACGAAAGAGAAAGACTTCCCTATTTAATAATTGAATCAAAAAAATAAACATTGTCAGCATCTTGCCATTCAGCCTATAATATAAATATTTCGATAATAGAAAGAATTGAGGCTTGTGAAGATGAAAAACAATGAAGGAAAAATGGGGATTATTTATGCAGGCTTTTCGTACTTTTTATGGGGATTATTGCCGATTTATTGGAAGCTCGTACAACATGTGAATGCAGATGAAATTTTGGCCAATCGAATTTTTTGGTCGTTTTTCTTTATGGTAGCTGTCCTGCTTTTTACTAAAAAATGGGGGGCATTTATTCAAACGCTTATTCATTTTCGCTCGAATAAAAAACAATTAGCAGCGCTAGTTGTTGCCTCTCTATTTGTTAGCTGTAATTGGTTCATCTACATATGGGCGGTTAACTCAGGGCATTTAATTGAAGCAAGTCTCGGCTATTATATTAACCCATTAGTCAGTGTAATTCTTGGAATGATCGTTTTTAGAGAGAAGCTGTCATTAACCCAGTACGCATCATTTGGAATGGCATTAATCGGCGTGCTAATTTTAACGATTTCTTACGGACAGTTCCCGTGGATATCCATTTTTCTGGCATTAACATTTGGGTTATACGGCTTAGTGAAAAAAATGGTGACAGTAGATTCTGCAATTGGTTTAACATTAGAAACTCTAGTTGTGGCTCCGTTTGCACTTATTTACATGGTTGTTCTTTTTGTGAATGGCTCTCAATCATTTTTAGCTGTATCCGCAGGAACAGATTTATTATTGATCGGTGCTGGTGCAGCAACAGCGGTACCCCTCCTCTATTTTGCGAAAGGGGCGCAGAAAATTCCTATGTCAACGCTAGGATTCTTGCAATTTATTGCTCCAACCTTAACATTAATTCTTGGGGTTTTTATTTATCATGAACATTTTTCAAACATTCACTTAATCTCATTTATCTGTATATGGACTGCCATTACAATGTACTCCCTAACAAAAACAAAAGCCTTTACCCAGCTCGAAACAAAATGGAAGAAACACAAAAATTTAGGAATATAAATGGGACAGAGGGACAGGTCCCTTGTCCCTGGAAAAATAAGTTTTATAAAGGAGCACTTGGAGTGATGGGAAAAACATCGATGCAATCAGCTGAGCAATTACTTATTCTATTAAATGATCTCGTTTCAATTGGCAGTATTTCTTTATCAGAGGCAGAAATACAATTCCCATTAAGGGTCGAGCATCATTTACGGCAAGTCTCTTATTTCTCGACTCATCCTTCCTATATCACGAATCATTTAACAACGGATGGAAGGTCTTTTTTAACAGCCTTATATAAGCATGAAGAGGCGGTTAAAACAGTTGTCATGATCAGCCATTTTGACGTTGTTAACGTAGAAGATTATGGGGAGTTGAAGCATCTTGCGTTTCAGCCTCTTGAGCTGACGGAGGAGCTTTTTAACCGGGCGGACGAATTGCCTGAGGTCGCCAGAGAAGATTTGGAAAGTAAGGAGTGGCTCTTCGGCCGTGGAACGATGGATATGAAATGTGGCCTTGTTCAGCATATGTCCCTGCTGGAAAAAGCCTCAATGGAACAATGGAAGCTAAATTTATTATTATTAACAGTTCCTGATGAAGAGGTCAATTCTGTTGGGATGAGGGAAGCCGTCCCGAAGCTGCTGCAACTTGCAGAGGCGCATGAGCTGAACTATACTCTATTTTTAAACTCTGAGCCCATGTTTGCTTTAGAACCTAATGATAAAAATCATTATTTTTACACCGGGACAATCGGGAAAATTATGCCTGCAGCCCTTTGCTTTGGAAAGGAAACACATGTAGGGGAACCTCTTTCAGGCATAAATGCTGCTTGGATGACATCAATGCTTACACAAGAGATTGAATGGAATGAAAAGCTATGTGAAACCGTAAATGGCCAAATAAGCCCTCCGCCGACATTATTGTGGCAGCGTGATTTAAAAAAGGACTATTCAACGCAAATACCCCACCGATCTGTTAGTCTTTATAATCTTTTATTGATGAACAGGAATGCTGCTGATGTAATGGAGGAGATGAGGGGAATTGCTGAGGAAGCAGCAAATAAGATGGAAAATTTCATGAAAGAAAAATATCTCACTTTTCAGCTTGATTCAAGTCAATTGCCAAGTATTCGGGTATTATTATTTGAAGAATTAAAAGAATATGCTTGTAAAAAAATGGGGGATGAGTTTATTGCAGTTCTGGAGCAATCTGTAGTTACACAAACAATTGGAGATAGCCGTGAACAATCGATTCAAGTCGTTGATCAATTAGCGATGCTTTGCCAAGAGCTTGGCCCAATGATCATCTTGTTCTATGCTCCCCCATATTATCCCGCAATTAATACAGCTGACCATCCAATTATTCAAGAGCTTTCTGATTCTGTCATTCATTATTCAAAGGAGAAGCTTGGTTTTGAATTATTACCGGTTGATTATTTTAATGGAATATGTGATTTGAGTTATGCGGGTCTACAAGGAAAACTCTCTGATATGCACCGATTTGATACGAATTTGCCTGGAGGACAAGAACTTTATTCCATTCCGTTTCATGACATGGCAAAGCTCACTGCCCCTGTCATTAACGTTGGCCCAATCGGAAGAGACGCCCATAAAAAAACCGAGCGCCTGCATATGCCATTTGCATTCGAACAGCTCCCGAAACTATTAACTCATCTTTTGTTAACTCATAAAGATCAATGAAAAAGGAAGAAAGTGATGACATGCAAATTGTCATCACTTTCTTATTTATTATAGAAAAGTCCTCTTTACTTTCTCCCAGAATGAGTTATCCTTCAGCTTTACAGTTTTAATTTTCTTCTCGCTAAGTTTGATATCAATTTTCTTCACATGCTGAATGCTGAGCGCCTCATTGTCCATCCCCATGGTTGGATGGTCATTACCGTCCTGTACGACTTCTAATGTTAGCTTTCGTTCGCCGCTTAGAATAAAGGAAGACCCAAGTGTTCGATAGCGATTATTATTTAATGAAGCCATTTCACTTACTTGCAGGCAAGAAAGCAGCGGATCAACAACAGACCCTCTCAGTGATTTATTGTATGCCGTGCTTCCTGTTGGCGTGGCTACAACCATACCGTCTCCTCGGAATGTTTCAAAATGAAGGTCGTCAATATAAACATCTAGTAAAAAGGTTTTAATAATTGCAGATCGGATGCTAAATTCATTTAAGCAATGAAACGAAGTTTGATCGTCTATAGTTATCTCGATAGTCGGGTAGCGGCGAACTTCAATTTGCTCCTTTGTCATCGCTTCGATCATTTTTGGCTGATCATCTAAATGAAAGTCACAGTATAGGCTAAGGCTTCCCGTTGTAGATATCCCAGCATATAAACAATCATCCCGAAATCCCGTTTTCCTGACAGCCTGCAAAAATGCCCCATCTCCGCCAATGCTAACTATAATATTTGCCTTTTTATAATCAGTAACAATATTAAAATCGTATTCTTTAGCAAGTTGATAAAGTGGTTTGACCTTATCCAGCATATCCGCATCCTTATTATGATAAAAAAATAAGTTTCGGCGAACAGACATATCGATTCCTCCAGACGCTGGGTAGCACGTAAGTTTTACCCATATAATTAATTATTTGGTATGATAATGGTTGTCGAAATCAGTTTACACGTTTTTGAAACATTTTAAAAGTTAATCCCGTAAAGACTATTGGAGAATAAGGAGGATGATTAGATGAATGGAAAACGCTGGGCTGCATTAGCCATCGCGGCAGCAATATTTGTATTCTCAGTTATTACAAATATTGCGACTGGAATCATGTTTACGGATGTAGAAAGCTCGATAACTGAAATGTTTGCTGGCAGTAATGCTGCTTTTACCGAGGAAGTAGTAGAAGAGGGCAGTGAATTGAAAAAAATTGCTGTGCTCGATGTGAATGGAACCATTCAGGATACTGGAGATGCGACATCCTTTTTTGCATCTGGCGGCTATAACCATAAAGGATTTATGGATAGGCTTGAACAGGTGAAAGAAGATAATGCTGTAAAGGCTGTTATTATTCAAGTGAATTCTCCAGGCGGTGGGGTCGTTGAAAGTGCCCAAATTCATGACAAGATAAAAGAAATTCAAGAAGAAACAAAAAAACCGGTTTATATTTCAATGGGCTCAATGGCTGCATCTGGCGGCTATTATATTTCTGCTCCAGCAGATAAAATCTTTGCTAGCCCAGAAACGTTAACGGGGTCTTTAGGTGTGATTATGCAAGGCGTCAATTACGCAGGTCTTGCCGAAAAATATGGGGTTGATTTCGTCACAATCAAAAGCGGACCTTACAAAGATATTATGAGTCCATCAAGAGAAATGACAGAAGAGGAAAAACAAATTCTTCAATCGATGATTGATAATTCATATGAAGGATTTGTGAAGGTCATATCAGAAGGCCGTAATATTCCCGCAGCTAAAGTGAAAGAAATTGCTGATGGAAGAATATATGATGGCCGCCAAGCGCTTGAACTTAATTTAATTGACGGGTTTGGCTATGTAGATGATGTGATTGATGTCTTAAAGAAGGATCATAAATTAAATGGGGCAAAGGTAGTTAAGTATACGGACAACCTAGGCTTCGGCTCTTTATTTAGTATGGGAGCGCAAAAAATAATGGGGCAAGATATCGAAATGGCAGGCTTGATGAAAATGCTATCACAGCCTAACTCTCCAAGACTGATGTATCTATATGCGGAATAGGAGGTGTAGAGATGACTTCAAATGAAACGAATGAAAGGGATCATAAAAATAGTGAGATGATCGATGATCAAACGATTGAAAAGGGAGATCCAGTTTTAATAAAAGGCACCTCTTCTAAACCACAGCTCTCTACAGATAATGGCCATTTTATCGGCAATCATATTCCGGTTAGGTTTGCCGGCTTCTGGATGCGCTTTTGGGCATATCTGCTTGATTTAATTGTAATTGGCAGTATTGAGCGATTGATTATCAACCCAGTATTCAGATTGCTTGATATTTCATTGAATGAGTTTAGCATCTTTGCGCCGATCTCAATTGTGACTGCCATTATCTTTTATGCGTATTTTGTCTTAATGACGCGATTCTTTAATCAAACATTAGGGAAGATGGTATTTGGCATTAAGGTTGTTGATTTAGAGGGGAAGCATTTGTCATGGGGCACCATTTTATTTAGAGAATGGATTGGGCGGTTTATATCTGCTACTTTTGTGGTAGGCTATATAATCGTTGCGTTTTTACCAAAAAAGCAAGGATTACATGATTTATTTTCAGATACAACAGTTGTTCACGAAAAATAGCAATAAACCTGCTTAACTGGCAGGTTTATTTTTTTTGTACTCGGAAATACTATTAGGCTGAAAGGGTGTGAAGGAATTGAAATGGCTGTTCATCACCTTAATCGTCCTTATTCTATTAATCATAAGTATCATTCTAACGAAAGTGAAAATTTTCTTTTATTATTATCACAACAATGACAATGATCATTTGAAAATTGAGTTTAAAGCATGGTTTGGATTAATCAAGTATAAAAAGGAAATTCCTCTTATAAAAATCGATGATCATTCACCGTCCATTGTAACAAAAGGAACGAAAGCTTTCGGCCCTTTAGGGGGGACAGAAAAGAAAGATACGAATCAATATTCTGCCAAGGATTTATTGAATAGTTTGCAGGATACAAAAGAGCTTCTCACGCATGTTGTCTCACTGCATCGAATTGTGCGAAATTTTTTAAAGTCGATTTCTATCAAGGAATTCTCATGGCATACGATGATTGGGATTGGTGATGCAGCTTATACAGGCATGCTTACCGGCGCTTTTTGGGCATTAAAAGGAAGTGTAATTGGACTGATTAGCCACTATATGAAGTTGAAGGCGGTGCCCGCTATTACGATTACTCCTCAATTCCAATTTGCTGTTTCACAAACGGTAATTTCATGTATTATTCAATTTCGAATCGGACATGCTATGGTAGCAGGTATCAAATTAATTAAATATTGGAAGGGCGGAATGGCTTCCTTTAAAACAAAGCCATTATCTGCTCTATCTAATGATAAAACTAAATCAGTATAGAAGGGGAGGCTTTCGTTATGTCTGACCATCCAATTCAAGGGTTAATGACGACTGCTATGGAAAATCTAAAGGAAATGATTGATGTAAACACGATTATTGGTGATCCTGTCGAAACACCTGATGGCAGTGTTATCCTAACCGTTTCAAAAGTTGGCTTTGGGTTTGCTGCTGGTGGAAGTGAGTTTAAGCTTGATAGTCAATCAAGCAGCAGCGGACAAGGGCAATCCGGCGGACATCCATTTGGCGGAGGAAGCGGAGGCGGTGTTTCTATCACGCCAATTGCATTCCTCATTGTAAACTCGAAAGAAGTAAAAATGGTGCATCTTGATGAAAGTACACATTTATATGAGAAAATTCTTGATTTAGCTCCACAGGCGGTAGATAAAATTCAGCAGATGTTTAATAATAAAAATAGCAATCAAAATAATCAAGATAGCCATCAATCTGGGAGCAATAAACAAGAGTATGATGGAGCTAAGCATGAGTTAGATATATAATGAAAAGGTTAACTTTCCTAGGATGGAAAGTTAACTTTTTTTCTGGCTAAGAGATTTAAGAACGACCTTACATCCAGCTTGTCTTGTGCTTGTCGGGGCTGTACAGTCGCCTCCGCTAATATGATTCTCACTTTTTCTAAACTAAACCTTTGCAAAAAGGTTACTGAAAAGATATTATTTACAGTGTACATATGAAGTTTAAGGAGGATGAGTGAAGTGGCATCAATTACATTTAAAGGAAACCCAGTTACATTGTTAAGAAATGAAGTAAAGGTTGGGGAGAAAGCTCCAGATTTTAAAGTTCTTGCAAACGATTTATCTGAAGTGACTTTAGCAGATACAAAAGGGCAAGTTCGTTTAATTAGTGTTGTTCCTTCTATTGATACCGGTGTTTGTGATGCGCAGACTCGTCGATTCAATGAAGAAGCTTCTAAACTAGGAAATGTCAAAATTCTTACGGTTAGTGTAGATTTGCCATTTGCACAAAAACGCTGGTGTGCCGCAGCTGGAATTGAAAATGTTCAAACGGTTTCAGACCATCGTGAACTTTCTTTCGGTGAAGCATACGGAGTTGCTATTCAAGAGCTTCGTCTTCTGGCACGTGCAGTTTTTGTTGTTGATTCAAGTGATACTGTTACATATGCAGAATATGTGAGCGAAGCAACAGATCATCCAAACTATGAAGCTGCAGTCGAAGCTGCGAAACAAGCAAAGTAAATTGATTTTAATTCCTAGACATCGAGCATGCCCCGGGCCATTATCCGGGGCGTTTTTCTTGTGAGATAAAGAAAGTATAACTTTGGAGTTAGAATTGTCTTGCTCCAGCGCCTATCGCCTATCAAACTTCAGGCCTCCTCCCTACGATAAGTCAACATTCGTTTGCTAACGTAAACCGTGTTTCCTTTATCTCAGTCGGAGCCCTTCTGCGTTTGTACGGAATGATCGAGGCGCTTGCGCTTTTCTAGGCTATTTAAAAAACTTGAGATACGGATTATTCCATTTTAAAATAGGACGAAGAATAAGAACGGGAGGATTTATGTATGAGTGTAGCGCCGGTAGAAGAATTATTTACCGTTTTTAATGAAACAGCCATGATCATTCAAGAAGAGTTGGCATGTACGTATTTAGAGGCATTAGCTGAATCGGGAGAGAATATTTTTCAAGGGAGTATTCTGCAAAAAGATGAACTGAGTGAGTTGACAATTAAAAGGTTAACCAAGAGTTATGACTCGATTCATTTAGGTCGCTTCTCTAATGAGGAAATTCGAAAATCATTTCAGTTAGCTATTCTTAAGGGCATGAAGGAGATTGTCCAGCCTAATCATCAAATGACGCCTGATGCTGTTGGAATGTTAGTTGGTTATTTAGTTGATAAATTTGTACAGGATAAGTCCTTTCGTCTTCTTGACCCGGCGGTTGGAACAGGAAATTTATTAACGACTGTTATTAATCAACAGCCTACGAAATCAGTCGAGGCGATCGGGCTTGATATTGATGATATTTTAATTAAGCTAAGCTATGTAAATGCGAATCTACAGCAGCATCCCATCCAATTTTTTAACCAGGATAGTCTTGAACCATTGTTTATAGAAGAAGCGGACGTCGTTGTTAGTGATTTGCCTGTAGGGTATTATCCCAATGATTTAAGAGCGGCTGATTATGAAATGAAGGCAGAGGACGGGCATACATATGCACATCATCTGTTTATTGAACAGAGTATGAGGCATGTAAAAGCCGGCGGCTATTTATTTTTTATTGTTCCAAATGGAATTTTTGAGAGTGAGCAAGCCCCGAAGCTTCATGAATACATAAAGAAGTACGGGATCATTCAAGGCTTATTACAGCTTCCTCTTAGTTTATTTAAAAATAAAAATGCCGCGAAAAGCATTTTTATTCTCCAAAAAAAGGGAGAGGGCGTAAAACCTCCCAAGCAGGTACTTCTCGTCAATCTGCCTAGCTTATCAAAAACAGCTGAAGTAGAAAAAATTCTAGGTAAAATTGATGGATGGTATAAAGAAAATAAATAAGTTCTAGAAGCCGATTTGTTAATTTCGGCTTCTTTTTATATAGGAATAGGAAATATAACTTTTAGCTGTCTAGCTTCAGCATCTATCAAACTTCATGTCTTGTCCCTAAGATAAGTCAGCATCGGTTCGTTCACTCTCACGATGATACCTTTATTTCCGTCATTTAAGGGAGGAAGCAACAGTACGGAGATGAACGAGGCGCTCGCGCATTTCTTAATTCTGAAATATTTTATTTTTTGTGAAAACGATAACATTGTCAGCACCATCTTGAAAAGTTCGGCTGACAATGTTTAAATGAGGAATTGAGAGATATTAATAATGTCCGTTGTACAAAATAAGCTTGTACTGTTTTTTGTGATGTTGTTATGTAAAAGGAGCGGTAGAATGATGGCAAAAATTATTGCAATTAACGCCGGCAGTTCCTCATTAAAGTTTCAATTATTTGAAATGCCGAGTGAGGAAGTGATTACAAAAGGTTTAATTGAACGGATAGGCTTGAACGATTCAATTTTTAATATAGTAGCAAACGGGGAAAAGGTAAAAGAAACATTGGATATACCTAATCATGACGTGGCAGTTAAGCTTTTACTAGAAAAATTAACTGGGTTAGGAATTATTCAATCTCTTGATGAAATAGAAGGAATCGGACATCGTGTTGTACATGGCGGGGAAGAATTTACCGATTCCGTTCTTATTACGGATGAAGTTTTAGCGAAAATTGAAGCTTTATCTGAGCTAGCTCCTCTTCATAATCCAGCGAATATTACTGGAATTAGAGCATTTCAGCAAGTGCTGCCTGATGTACCTGCAATTGCCGTATTTGATACAGCATTTCATCAAACGATGCCTGCTAGCTCATTTCTTTATAGTTTGCCATATGAATATTATAAGAAATATGGAATTCGTAAATACGGCTTCCATGGCACCTCTCATAAATATGTGTCACAGAGGGCCGCAGAAATGCTTGGCCGTCCATTGGATCAATTGCGCTTAATTTCCTGCCATCTTGGAAATGGTGCAAGTATTGCCGCGATTGAAGGCGGAAAATCAATCGATACATCCATGGGGTTTACTCCTCTTGCAGGTGTGACAATGGGAACACGTTCAGGGAATATTGACCCTGCTTTAATTCCTTTTATTATGGAAAAAACGAATCAAACAGCGGATGAAGTATTAGATGTGCTGAATAAAAAGAGCGGAATGCTTGCAGTATCGGGGTTTTCTAGCGATCTACGTGACATTGAGGTTCAAGCATCTGAAGGAAATGAACGGGCCAGATTAGCGCTTGAAGTTTTCGCGGGAAGAATTCATAAATATATCGGTTCTTATGCTGCAAAAATGTACGGGGTAGACGCAATTATCTTTACTGCAGGAATTGGAGAAAACAGTGATGTCATTCGTGAGCGAGTGCTCCAAGGTCTTGAATTCATGGGCGTATATTTTGACCCTTCTCTTAACAAAGTGCGTGGGGAAGAAGCGTTTATTAACTTCCCTCATTCACCAGTTAAAGTCATGATTATTCCTACAGATGAAGAAGTCATGATTGCCAGAGATGTTGTCAGATTATCTAAGTAATTGATTGCCACAGCTTATTAAATGAGCTGTGGTTTTTTGTTGGTTGGATTCAGGGTTTGTCCAATAAAAAAATTGATAAGCTGGCTGAATATCCAACAAGAATTCCCTTTTTCAATTATGCTATACTTTAGCAAAAGAGGTAGGAGATGGAGGAGTTCATTATGACATTGTCCGAGCGTGAGAAAAGGGTTTTGGCAGAGATTCAAGAATGGGAAACGAAATTATATAGCTATGAACCGAATGATTTTGAATTAACATATGAGAGATATATAGAAAAATCGTTTTCATTGCTGCCGGAAAAAGTTCAGGCGCAATTCTTTTCTACACTGGATAATTGGCTATTTCATCTGCATGCACTCATTCAAGGATCCCAAATGCAGATGGATGCAAGGGAACGGATATTAACCGCTGGACGCGTGTTTAACCCAGAAATTGAATCGATTGAAGATCTGAAACATTTGCGTATTGATCAACTTCAGTACATTGCCGATCAGCAAATTGCCCGCCATCGGCTGTACTCATTTGCACAAGGAGGAATGGCAGGGGCAGGCAGTTCACTCATGCTCGGTGCTGATATCCCAGCAATGGCTGTAATCAATTTAAGAGTGGTCCAGCTCATCGCAATGACTTATGGGATAGAGGTAAATACGCCATATGAAATGATGACTTCACTCAAGGTTTTTCATGCCGCTACCCTTCCTTCGCGCATGCAAAGCAGGATATGGGATGAACTGATGCGTGAGCTGCAAAGCCAAGAAGAATATTACTTTTATGAAGGCAAAGAAGAGCTTGCTGATGTGACGTGGATAGAGCAGCCAGCCAAACAATTATTAAAAGGATTAGCTATTCTTATCTTTCGTAATCGAACAATTCAAGGCATTCCATTCATCAGTATGGCTATTGGAGCTAGTGCAAACTACCAGCTAACACGAAAAGTATCAGAATTTGCCCACAAATATTACCAGTATAGATATTTACATAAGAAAGCAGGGAAGAATCAATGAGTACACATGAGCATAAAATGGAAGCGCCTAAACAGGTTGCCTGTAAAGTGATTACAGTTAGTGATACAAGGGATAAGACTACAGATAAGAGCGGGAAGCTAATGATGGATTTATTAGAAGGAGCAGGACATAACGTAATCAGTTATTGCATTGTTAAAGATGAAGCAGATGAGCTCCGTACAGAAGTATTGAAAGGGTGCAATGACCCGGAAATAGATGTCGTACTTATAAATGGCGGGACGGGTATTGCACTAAGAGATATCACAATTGAAACAGTAAAAGCATTATTTGATAAGGAAATTAGCGGTTTTGGAGAGCTCTTCCGAATGTTAAGCTATCAAGAAGATATTGGTTCTGCAGCAATATTGTCGCGTGCCGTAGCAGGGACTATTAAAGATAAAGCAGTTTTCTCAACACCTGGTTCTTCAGGTGCGGTGAAATTAGCTATGAACAAGCTGATTTTGCCTGAGCTTGGACATGTGGTAAGAGAGTTGAAAAAGGATTTATAAACCCGCCAATGTCATTATCAATATTTTTATCATAAAACAGGAAAAAACAGTCGCGTAAAAATAAATATGACTTTGTATCACCCAAAATAACAAAAAATCCTTTCAATATGCGAAAGGATTTTTATTTTTACATATGAATTTTTTCTGAGATATCCTGATGCGTACGGTACCATAGCCATAGATCATTAATTATGGAGGCAAGTTCCGCAATTTCGCTGTTTAACTCGCAAGATTTATTAAAGTTTTCTTCATTTGAAAGCAATGCTTGTTTCGAATTGATATGGTCTTCCAATTCTGCGATTCTGTCTGGAATCCTGCCACGGATTTTCTCCCAATGAAATAAAATGGTTTGCTGTGTCTCTTTTGAATAATCATCCCAGTCCTGATGAAAGGAAGGGATGGGAATACCAAGTCGTTCATTATATGAAAAGTAATCCACAATTAAACATCCTCCAGCATTAGGTTGCTTCTATTCTACTATACTATGCCTATTCCTTCCACGGATTGTTATCTTAAATAAAACAGAATGAATAAATTATTATACATTTTGATGAATAACTATTGATTAATATTAAAAATATGGTATCTTATAAACATATAAATGAATAAAAACAAACAACGATGAATAATTATTCGTGCTTAGAGGAGGAAAATTTTTATGTCAAATCCAAAAGTTGTACTAGCCTATTCAGGCGGTCTAGATACATCAGTAGCTATTAAATGGTTGGGAGATCAAGGATATTCAGTGGTAGCCTGCTGTTTAGATGTGGGGGAGGGGAAGGATCTTAATTTTATTCAAGAAAAAGCGCTAACGGTTGGTGCTGTTCAATCGTATGTGATTGATGCGAAGAATGAGTTTGCGAGTGAATATGCATTAATGGCACTGCAAGCCCATGCATTATATGAAAATAAGTATCCATTAATCTCTGCACTTTCAAGACCGCTAATAGCGAAGAAACTTGTTGAAGTTGCTGAAAAAGAAGGAGCAGTCGCTGTAGCGCACGGCTGTACAGGAAAAGGAAATGATCAAGTCCGCTTTGAAGTAGCCATTCAAGCCTTAAATCCTAACCTTGAAGTTTTAGCTCCTGTCCGTGAATGGAGCTGGTCACGAGAGGAAGAAATAGAATATGCAAAGCAGAAAAATATTCCAATCCCTATTAATTTAGATTCTCCATTTTCAATCGATCAAAATTTATGGGGGAGAAGCAATGAGTGTGGTATTTTAGAGGATCCTTGGGCAGCTCCGCCAGAGGAAGCATATGAGCTGACAGCAAGCCTAGAAAATGCACCGAATACGCCAGATATCGTAGAAATCGGCTTTGAAAAAGGCGTTCCTGTTAGCTTAGATGGAAAAAACTACCCATTAGCACAGCTTATTTTAGAATTAAATACATTAGCTGGAAAGCATGGAGTTGGCCGTGTAGACCATGTTGAAAATCGCCTAGTTGGGATTAAATCACGTGAAGTGTATGAATGTCCGGGAGCGATGACTCTAATCAAAGCGCATAAAGAGCTAGAAGATTTAACATTAGTTAAAGAAGTAGCACACTTTAAACCGGTAATTGAGAAGAAAATCGCAGAACTTATTTATGAAGGGCTATGGTTCTCACCGCTTCAAACTGCTTTGGCTGCTTTCCTCCAAGAAACACAAACCTATGTTACAGGGACAGTGAGAGTAAAACTATTTAAAGGTCATGCGATTATTGAAGGAAGAAAATCTCCGTATTCTTTATATGATGAAAAGCTAGCCACTTATACATCTGAAGACGAGTTCGACCATAACGCAGCAGTTGGATTCATCAAGCTATGGGGTCTGCCTACAAAGGTGCAAAGCATTGTTCAAAAGAATAAGAAGGTGACAGTGTGAAAAAACTATGGGGCGGCAGATTTACAAAATCAGCAGAAGAATGGGTCGATGAATTTGGCGCCTCCATTTCGTTTGATCAAGAACTCGTAATGGAGGATATAGAAGGAAGCCTTGCTCATGTATCGATGCTTGCGAAATGTGGAATCATTTCTGATGAAGAGGCAGGCATGATCATGGATGGACTGAATCAGCTTAAGAAGAAAGCAGAAAATGATGAGCTTTCTTATTCCGTTAAATTAGAGGATATTCACTTAAATCTCGAAAGCTATTTAACGGAACTAGTGGGTCCAGTTGGCGGGAAGCTGCATACTGCCAGAAGCAGAAATGACCAAGTGGCAACAGATATGCATCTATACTTGCGCAAGCAGGTGAAAGTGATTATCGAACTAATTCAGGAAATGCAGGAAGCTCTGATTGATCAAGCAGAACAGAATATTGAGACGGTCATGCCTGGCTATACGCATCTTCAGAGAGCACAGCCTATTTCATTTGCTCATCACCTGATGGCCTATTTTGGGATGCTTGAAAGGGATAAAGAACGTTTCAGTGAAAGTTTGAAGCGAATTAATCTCTCACCACTGGGTGCTGGAGCACTAGCAGGGACGACATTCCCGATTGATCGACATGTGACAGCTGAATTGCTTGGATTTGACGGGATTTATGAGAACAGCCTTGACGCTGTTTCTGATCGAGATTTCATTCTTGAGTTTTTATCGAATTCCTCCACTTTAATGATGCATTTGTCGAGATTAAGTGAGGAATTTATTCTTTGGTCTAGTCAGGAATTCAAGTTTATAGAACTGGATGATAGTTTTGCAACAGGAAGCAGTATTATGCCGCAGAAGAAAAACCCAGATATGGCGGAGCTAATCCGCGGGAAAACTGGCCGGGTCTATGGTAACTTAATGGGGCTTTTAACCGTACTGAAAGGACTGCCATTAGCTTATAACAAGGATATGCAAGAGGATAAAGAAGGCATGTTTGATACAGTGAAAACCGTAACAGGCTCCCTCAAAATCTTTGCTGGCATGATTCAAACAATGAAGGTGAACAAGGCGCACATGGAAAAAGCAACGAGAACTGATTTTTCCAATGCAACAGAGCTCGCTGATTATTTATCTGATAAAGGTATCCCGTTCAGAGAAGCTCATGAAATTGTCGGGAAACTTGTACTAACATGTGTCCAGCAAGACTGTTATCTTGGTGACTTGCCATTAGCAGAGTATAAAAAGGCAAATCCGCTTTTTGAAGAGGATATTTATGTGGTGTTAGATCCAGTCACTGCTGTGAAGAGAAGAAATAGTGCAGGTGGAACGGGATTCCAGCAAGTTGCCATTGCTCTTGAAAAAGCAAAAGCGTTGGTAAATCATAAAATAGAAGTTTAATAGTAAGTCGAAAAAAGAGCTGATCTAATTGAATCAGTTCTTTTTATTGAAAACTAGGAAAACTCTGGCTAGATCTGCATGTCTAAAATGAAATGACGGAGCAGAATCTTATCCGTTTGGTTACAAGGATATCAGCTAGTTCAGAGAGGATGACAGTCATGTACATAAATAAGTCTTACTCGGAAAAAGAAGTCAATGAACGATTATCATCGATCTATGCTGACTTTGCTATTTTAAGAAGATATTTAGTGAATTCCCATTTACTCGAAAGAAGTAATGATTGCAGGGAATATTGGGTAAATGAGGAATTAGCGAAAAATAAAAAATGATGCATGGACAACTACTCTCCATACATCATTTTTTTATTTATTCCTCTCCTTTATTTGTCCGAACAATTAGTACATCACAAGGAGCATAGCGGGTAATATTTTCAGATACGCTGCCGATTAGGAAACGTTCAACGGCATTCATCCCAGTGGCACCGCAAATAATTAGGTCCACTTCACGCTTCTTTGCAATATCCTTTGGAATTTTAATTTTTGGAGAACCGTAATCAATAATAAAATCTACATGTGTAACACCAGCTTTTTCAGCTTCACTTTTGTATTTTTCCATTAATTCTTTTGCGAACATATTGGCTCTTTCTGCAATGGTGCGGTCATATGCCTCCACGGTTGCAAACGTGCGATTATCGATAATATGAGCAAGCAAAATATGTGAATCATTTCTTTTGGCGATTTCAATGGCCTTTTTAAATGCCCATTCTGCCTCTGTTGACCCGTCTACAGCGACTAAAATATTTTTATACTTCATTCCCATATCAATTCCCCTCCTCTCCCTTAATTATACAGTAACAAAAAGGGTATATCTGTAGCAAAAAATCGAACAATAAAAGAGGCAGTTCAATTTATGAATAAAGGAGAGAACACCTCATGAATAAACGGGAACCTAAAAGCCAATCAAATTTATTTTTCGATGAAGAAGGAACGAGTGCAGTAAGTGAGCAAATTATGGATGTTTATAATAGTGGTGTGATTGACCAGTCAAATGCTAATTTTGATCTTGATGCAGGACAAGAAGAAGCAGAACGTTAATTTCTTAAAAACTAAAAAAGCTGTCATGCGCAT
>NZ_JALDXW010000030.1:0-56125 GCF_032154635.1 Cytobacillus sp.
TGAGAGTAGGACGTCGCTAGGCAAATGAAAAGAGCATCCTTATGGGTGCTCTTTTCATTTTGCAATAAACGATGGAAAATAAAAAGCCCCTTTACGGAGCGCTGATTAAGAGAATATTTCCGGATTGGTTATTTTTCTTAATTGCTTTAAAAAATGTTTATATTTAGGATTACTTGTATCTGTTGAAATTAAATCATTTTCGCAGTCTGTACAGATAAAAGAAGTGTATAGATGTATTCCTTTTCGTTTTGCTTGCTCGCAAATGACACACTCTTCCCCTACATGTTTCTTTGCCACTAGCATACCCAACTACTCCACCTCCATACACCTAGTCTGTCCGATTTAGTACCATTGTATACAATCTTTCGAAAATTCAACTTCAAATTAAACTTATTAACTATTGTATGATTTAAACTTTATTTGGTTGTATGTCTATTATGGAATTGTTTTTCTATGTATTAATCTAAATGACTCCAGGTAATAGTATCACTTTAAACAGCTATTTGGTAAAATAAATGGGATGCTAACAAAGATAATTGGTGATTATAAATGAATCAAAAAAGGATGCCTTTATTCGATAAGTTAAAGAATCATGCCGAGCAAAATCCAGTGTCATTTCATGTGCCTGGCCATAAATATGGAGCGCTTATTACAGGAGATATAGAAAGTTATTATAAGGAATTGCTTAGGCTCGATGTAACGGAGATTAATGGATTAGATGATTTGCACGCTCCTGAGGGAGTAATTAAAGAAGCAGAAGAGCTTCTGGCTCAATTATATAGAGTGAAGAAGAGTTTTTTCTTAGTGAATGGCTCGACAGTTGGAAATTTGGCGATGATTATGGCAGCAGTTAAGGAGAATGATACGGTTCTTGTGCAAAGGAACTGCCATAAGTCCATTTTAAATGGGATCAACCTTGTAAAAGCGAGTCCCATTTTTTTAGGTCCAGTGTTTGATGAGGATTGGGGTGTCGCAGGAGGAGTATCTGTAAGCAGTGTTAGACAAGCAATAGAAAGGTACCCACATGCAAAAGCGCTTATTCTTACATACCCTAATTACTATGGAATGGTTAATGAATTAGAGGAGATAATTAAAGTTGCCCATTGCCACCGGATTCCTGTTTTAATTGATGAAGCGCATGGGGCTCATTTTATTGGTGGAGGACATTTTCCCCCATCAGCTGTAGAACTGAATGCAGATATTGTAGTTCAATCAGCACATAAAACACTTCCAGCAATGACAATGGGAGCGTATTTACATTTTAACAGCGATTTTCTTTCGGCAGTAAATGTAAGCAGCTTTCTTCGGATGCTACAATCTAGCAGCCCTTCCTATCCAATTATGGCTTCTTTAGATATAGCAAGAAACTATTTAGCTACGTTTACAAAGAAAGATGCTGACTTCCTACAGCGGAAGGTAGCTGAATTTCGAAACGAACTTCAGCAGCTAAAAGGCATCAGGGTGTTAACATATAAAGGGGGAGTAGGTGATCCTTTAAAGATTACAATTCAATCCACTACTTCGTTAAGTGGGTATGATCTCCAAAAAGTATTCGAAAGCAAAGGGATCTATACAGAAATGGCTGATCCCCTTAATGTTGTCCTTGTATTTCCATTATTAAAATATCCAATGGAATACCCAATAAAAGAAATTATTACTCGCCTTCAAACTGTGATGGAATCTGTTGCCTATAACGAAAAGGAAAGAAAAAAGGCATCGTACTTCAAACCGGACATTTCCAGATTAGCATTAAATGCAGGGGAACAAGCACACTTAGAAAAAATGGATATCCCGATGGAGGAAGCCGCTGGAAAAATATGTGCACAGATAATTGTCCCATACCCGCCTGGTATTCCGCTATTATTTCCTGGGGAAATAATAAGTGAGGAAGCAATTGAACAGATAAGAATACTTAAAGCATCTGGCGCAAAATTTCAAGGTGATGAGGCCCTAAAATACGGGAAACTAACTGTATATTTAACCTAACAAAATTTTACTATAATTGAATCAGCATGGGGGTTAACAAATGAATAAAGGGATATTTATAACAGCGGAAGGACCGGAGGGAGCAGGAAAGACAACCGTAATTGGAATGCTTTCGCAAAAACTCAAGGAAGAAGGATATAAGGTTCTCCTAACAAGGGAGCCTGGGGGAATAGAAATTGCTGAGCAAATTCGAAAAGTGATTCTAAATAAAGAAAATACTCAAATGGATGCTCGAACGGAAGCTTTATTGTATGCTGCAGCTAGAAGACAGCATCTAGTTGAGAAGGTCATCCCTGCTCTTGAAAAAGGATATATCGTTCTGTGTGATCGATTTATTGATAGTTCCTTAGCCTATCAAGGCTATGCTCGCGGGTTAGGGATTGAAGAGGTGTTTTCCATTAACCGTTTCGCAATAGAAGATATGATGCCCCAGCTGACATTGTATTTTGATATTGAACCAGAGATTGGACTTGAAAGAATTAATAAGCATAAGAATCGAGAAGTCAATCGTCTTGATTTAGAGGATCTTGAATTTCACAATAAGGTTCGAGAGGGATATGCTAAGTTAATGAATGAATATCCCGAGAGAATGGTAAAAATAAATGCTTTTCAGCCGATTCAATCAGTTTTTAAGGAAGCAGAGTCAAGAATAAAGGAGATAATTCAGTAAGAAAGTGACAAGTGCCTTAAAGAATAGACTTTAGGGCCTTTTTATAATCAAATGAAATTTCCCATTTATCGACAATGAATTAAATATGTTTGTTCACTTATTAATTGGTATAATGTAGATAGGAATAATCATGAAACAAAAGGGGGCTGAAAAGATGAAACTTATATTAGCGGTTATTCAAGATCAAGACAGCAATAAATTATTAAAAGCATTGGTGGATCATAATTTTCGTGCGACTAAATTGGCAAGTACAGGCGGTTTCCTGAAGTCGGGGAATACAACTTTCATGATAGGCACAGAGGATATTCGTGTTGATAAAGCATTGCAGATAATAAAAGAAAATTGCCAGTCAAGAGACCAGCTAGTTGCCCCAATCTCTCCAATGGGAGGGAATGCAGATTCGTATGTGCCATATCCAGTAGAGGTGGAGGTTGGTGGTGCAACTGTATTTGTATTGCCAATTGAAAATTTTCTTCAGTTTTAGATGGAAGGGTACCGTGGAGGATTATGATGAAAATTAATCAGGAACTTCGTTTGAATATGGACAAAGTTAGACCAGAGCATAAACATTTAATTAATGGCGGTGCTAAGTTTTCTGGACTAGTACAAAAGCAAGATCAGAAAATGCAAAATATGCAGCTGCAACAGCTGCTAAAGGATATCAATATAGCGGGAGAGCGGCTTGGACGTTCTAGAACTTTTAAAGATTTAGCTAAATATAAAACATTAGTGAAACGTTTTGTGAAAGAAGCAGTTGATTATGG
The DNA here is from genome assembly GCF_032154635.1 of Cytobacillus sp. Lineage (GTDB taxonomy): Bacteria > Bacillota > Bacilli > Bacillales > Cytobacillaceae > Cytobacillus. Next base: position 3,421 of record NZ_JALDXW010000030.1, read on the forward strand.
GATGGATTTAAAGCAATCCCACAGCTGGAATCAATTTGGCCAGGGAAGATCTTTACGAGTTGTAGAAACGATTGATAATAAGCTAATAGAGTTAACAGAGGAAGTTATGAAAAAAGAAGAATCTTCTATAGATATATTAGGGAAAATCGGAGAAATAAAAGGACTTTTGATCAATTTATATACGTAAGTGGTGATGAAATTGGCAAAAACATGGGAACAGCTTCAGGAAATTCAGCCTATCGTTTTGAAAATGTTAAAAAATAGTATATTAAAGGGGCGGCTTGCCCATGCCTATTTATTCGAAGGAATGAAAGGGACTGGAAAACGTGAGGCAAGTACGTTGTTGGCAAAAAGTGTATTTTGCCAATCCCTTATTGAAGGTTATATCCCATGTGAAACATGCCTAAACTGTAAAAGACTTAACAATGGAAACCATCCAGATGTACATGTTGTTGAACCAGATGGTCAGTCCATTAAGAAAACACAGATTCAGTCGCTGCAAGAGGAGTTTTCCAAGACAGGGGTTGAATCGAATAAGAAATTATATATGATTGTACATGCAGATCGAATGACGAATAATGCAGCAAATAGTTTATTAAAATTTCTCGAAGAGCCTCATCCTCACACCATTGCTATTTTGATGACAGAACAGTCTCAACAAATACTCCCTACAATTCTTTCTCGCTGCCAAACTATTTCATTTAAGGCTCTTTCTTCTTATCAACTGATTGAAACGCTTACATCAAATGGAGTGGATCGATTTTTGGCGCCAATACTTGCGCAGATTACTAATAATTTAGATGAAGCAATCGAATATAGTCGAAATGATTGGTTTGTACAAGCGCAAAAAATAGTGTTAAAATTACATGAAGTGCTTAAAAAAAACCCGCTTGAGGCAATGGTAACCCTTCAAGAGGAATGGTTTTTTCACTTTAAAGAGAAAGAACAAATCGACAATGGTTTAGATCTATTATTACTTATTTTTAAGGATTTATTATATATTCAGTTAGGCAAACAGGATCAAGTTGTTTTTCAAAACGAAAAAATTCGCTTTGAGCAGTTTGCCTTGCAATCCTCTAGCAGGCGTATATCAGAGCAGATAACAGCCATTTTAGAAGCAAAAAGGAAATTGCAAGCAAATATGAATCCACAGCTGCTAATGGAACAGCTTGTATTGAAATTGCAGGAGGGGTCTTCATTTGTATGATGTAGTAGGAGTGCGCTTTAAAAAAGCGGGCAAAATATATTATTTTGATCCCGGCGGGTTAACGATTTCAAAGGATGACTTTGTCATTGTTGAAACCGTTCGAGGCGTAGAATACGGAAGGGTAGTCGTTGCCCCGAAAAAGGTTGACGAACATGATGTGGTCCTTCCATTAAAAAAGGTCCTTCGAATCGCAGATCAAAAGGATCGAATGATTGTCGAAGAAAATAAACAAGCAGCAAAGGAAGCCTATGAGGTTTGCTGTGAAAAGGTAAATACTCATCAACTTGATATGAAACTAGTTGATGTTGAATATACATTTGATCGAAATAAGGTGATATTTTTCTTTACTGCTGACGGAAGGGTAGACTTTCGTGAATTAGTAAAGGATTTGGCAGCCATTTTTCGGACAAGGATTGAACTGCGCCAAATAGGAGTAAGAGACGAGGCAAAAATGCTAGGGGGAATAGGTCCCTGCGGAAGAATGCTGTGCTGCTCTACCTTTTTAGGCGACTTTGATCCTGTATCAATAAAAATGGCAAAAGATCAAAATCTATCATTAAACCCAACAAAAATCTCAGGACTATGCGGGAGATTAATGTGCTGTTTAAAATATGAGAATGATGAATATGAGGCGGCAAAAGAGCAGTTGCCAGATATAGGGGAATGGATCGAAACACCAGATGGCCCTGGAAAAGTTGTAGGATTAAATATTCTTGAGCGAGTGCTTCAGGTCGATGTAACATCACAGGAGCGGGTTCTTGAATACACGCATGATGAAATATTAAAACAGGATGCTGTATCAGTTCAATCCACAGATTAATGAGGTGGAATACGTGGATAAAAAAGAAATCTTTGACTCAGTAAGTAGTATGGAAGCCCAAATCGGACATTTATATCAGCAGCTTGGTGAGTTAAAGCAGCATTTGGCAGAAATACTGGAAGAGAATAATTCTTTAAAACTGGAAAATAATCATCTAAGACAACGTTTAGAGTTGCACACAGATGAGGTAGAAATGCCGAACAAAAAGAGTCAAGCAGCGAATGCGAAAGTAGAGTCAGCGGCCGAAAAGCTGATTGATATAGGAGAAGGTTACGATAACCTTGCCCGTTTGTACCAGGAAGGCTTTCATATTTGTAATCTTCATTTTGGAAGCCCGCGAAAAGAAGGGGACTGTTTGTTTTGTTTATCCTTTCTGAATAAGAAATAAAGAAATGGCCTTCCTACAAAGGAAGGCTATTTTTAAAGACAAAAAAATATCATTTTGAGTCAGAGAATTGTCTATCTATATGCCAATCACCGTTAATCTGCGTTTGTACGGCAATGATTAAGGTGATTCCGCTTATCTCACTCAAATAGCAATTAATCGGATTTGGAGGAAAGCGAATGGATTTTTTACAAGGGGATGAACGTTTAGACTATTTGTTAGCAGAGGATTTGCGAATCATTCAAAGCCCATCAGTCTTCTCTTTCTCACTTGATGCTGTATTATTAGCAAGATTTGTTTATGTACCTATTCAAAAGGGAAGTATAATTGATCTATGCAGTGGAAATGGTGTCATTCCATTATTCTTGAGTACAAGAACAAAAGGAATGATAACAGGTGTTGAAATTCAGGAAAGACTATACGATATGGCGAAAAGGAGTATAGTGTATAACACTCTACAAGAGCGTATACAAATGATTCACGGAGATATAAAAGAAATGCCTAAGAGGTTAGGATATGGAAAGTTTGATGTTGTTACTTGCAATCCTCCATATTTCCCTACTCCCTCAGCAGAAGAAAGAAATGAGAACGAGCATTTAGCCATTGCACGTCATGAAATCTTGTGTACATTGGAGGATGTGGTTCAAGTTTCCAGTCAGTTAGTAAAACAAGGGGGAAAGGTAGCATTTGTACATCGCCCTTCAAGATTTTTGGATATCGTGACTTTAATGCGAAAATATAGATTAGAACCGAAAAAAATCCAATTTGTATATCCGAAGCAAGGGAAAGAAGCTAATATTTTGCTAATTGAAGCAACAAAAGATGGAAACCCTGACTTAAAAATATTGCCGCCACTTATTGTATATAATGAAGAAAATGAATATACACAAGAGCTAAAGGAAATTTTATATGGAAAATAATCACCATTATTTTTACGTGCTGCACTGTAAGGATAATAGTCTGTATGCAGGTTATACAAATAATTTGGCTAGGCGAGTTAAGCTCCATAATGAAGGAAAGGGTGCTAAATATACGAGGGGGAGGGGACCGGTAAAACTGGTCTTCTCAAAAGCTTATGATAATAAAAGAGATGCTTTAAAGGCAGAATATGAATTTAAGCAATGGCCTAAGAAAAAGAAAGAAGACTTTCTAGTAAAGGAATCAGGTGGATTATATGTGGCAGCAAAAAAGCTTTATTAATGAGGAGCAAAAAGGAATTTTATATTTGGTTCCAACTCCAATTGGTAATCTGGAAGATATGAGTTTCCGTGCAATAAGAATAATGAAAGAAGCCGATTATATTGCTGCGGAGGATACGAGGAATACGAAGAAGCTTTGTAATTACTTCGAGATTGATACGCCAATTGTGAGCTATCATGAGCATAACAAAGAAGTGAGCGGGCAGAAGCTGCTGGAAAAACTAGCGGATGGTGCAAAGATTGCCCTTGTGAGTGATGCAGGGATGCCGACGATTTCTGATCCAGGTTTTGAACTAGTAGCAGCGGCGACGGCTGAACAATTAACGGTTGTTCCTCTTCCAGGTGCAAATGCTGCACTGACGGCACTGATTGCATCTGGTTTAAACCCGCAGCCGTTTTATTTTTACGGATTTTTAAATAGACAAAAGAAGATAAAAAGGCAGGAACTTGAAAGGCTAGCTAAGTATACGGCGACTACCATTCTATATGAGGCGCCCCATCGGCTAAAAGAAACGCTCGCACTGATTGATGAACAGATGGGTGACAGAAGGATTGTCCTTTGCCGCGAATTAACGAAAAAATACGAAGAGTTTATTAGAGGAACGGTAAAAGAGGCGTTGAATTGGGCAATAAATGAAGAAGTACGAGGAGAATTTTGCTTAATAATAGAAGGTTCTTCAGAAGAAGAAAATGAGGAAGAAGATGTATGGTGGCAAGAAATGACGATTGACTCCCATGTTACCCATTATATAACAGTGAATGGCATGTCCAGCAAGGATGCGATTAAGCAAACGGCTAATGATCGTAATATGAATAAAAGAGAAGTTTACCACGCCTACCATATTAAAGAATAAAAAAAGCTTCTCAATTTTTGAGAAGCTTTTTTTATATTATACTAATTCAAATCTGCTTTGAATTTCTTTTAATAATTGTTCTGCCCCTTCACGGCTAACAATTAACTTGCCATTAGCTAAAGTAATATTATCATCTGAAACTTCTCCAGTTACTTGGCATGTCATGTTTGGCTTATACTTTTTAAGGATAATTCTTTCGTCATCCACATAGATTTCTAGTGCATCCTTCTCAGCAATATCTAATGTACGTCTTAATTCAATAGGAATAACCACACGTCCAAGTTCATCAACTTTACGAACAATACCTGTAGATTTCATTTAAATTTCTCCTCCCGAAATATATGATTCTATTTTTCTAATCATCATTGATTCGCCATAATTCGACAAAATTCATTGTACCTCAATAATACCAGTCATTCCAAAAAACGTCAATTATTTTATTTTTATTTTATTTGGTAAATTTGTCCTGTTGGTTAAAAGCTTGATATAAGTAGGTTTTACTTACACTTTGAAATTATTTACAGGGGTTAAATGGGAGTTTAAATAATATATTTAAGATGAATGAAATAAATATTATTCGACAAAGTTCCAATGCTACATTTCGACATGCATTATAGTATTCGAAGAGAAACTTAGTTTTATAGGGATAACTAAAAAAATTTAGTAAAAAATAATAATTGGAAAAGTATACAAAAAAATACTTGATGGGATTGTATGACATAATATGCGCATTTTGTTGCACAAATGCTAATTTTTAGGTATATTTTGATGATATAAGAGGTAAAGATGACGAATATAGAAACACGAATTTCTATGCACTTTTAGTCGATATCTTGAATATTTTTATACACGTCTTTATTTGAACCGGTTTTAAAATGGTGAAATATTACTTTCAATTAGAGAGTTGATATTAAATCCAGTGTATATGCTTTTTATAGGGAGGGAATTTTCATGGAGGAACAAGTAAACACCTTTTATTTAACAACACCTATTTACTACCCAAGCGGTAATTTACATATAGGCCATGCCTATACGACAGTTGCAGGAGATGCAATGGCTCGCTATAAACGCATGCGTGGCTTTGATGTTATGTATCTTACAGGAACGGATGAACATGGCCAAAAGATCCAAGAAAAGGCAGAAGAAAAGGGTGTTACGCCACAGCATTATGTAGATGAAATTGTCGAGGGAATTCAGGAACTTTGGAAAAAACTCGATATTTCTTATGATGACTTTATTCGTACAACACAAACGAGACACAAGCAAGTAGTTGAAAAGATTTTTGCCCAATTATTGGAGCAGGGGGATATTTATTTAGGGGAATACGAAGGATGGTATTGTACACCATGTGAATCCTTTTTCACTGAGCGTCAGCTAGAAAATGGAAATTGCCCAGATTGCGGAAGGCCTGTAAATAAAGTGAAAGAGGAATCATATTTCTTCAAGGTAAGTAAATATGCAGATAGATTGCTTCAATATTATGAAGAAAACCCATCTTTTATTCAGCCAGAATCCCGGAAAAACGAAATGATCAATAACTTCATTAAACCGGGTTTAGAAGACCTAGCTGTTTCAAGAACAACTTTTGACTGGGGAGTAAAAGTCCCTGGAAATCCAAAGCATGTTGTCTACGTTTGGATTGATGCATTATCTAATTATATTACTGCACTTGGATATGGTACAGAGGATGATACAAAGTATAAAAAGTATTGGCCAGCTGACGTCCATTTAGTAGGAAAAGAAATCATTCGTTTCCATACGATTTATTGGCCAATTATGTTGATGGCATTAGATCTGCCACTTCCTAAAAAGGTATTTGGTCATGGCTGGCTGCTTATGAAGGATGGCAAAATGTCCAAATCAAAAGGGAATGTGGTTGACCCTGTTACATTAATTGACCGATATGGATTAGATGCCTTGCGCTATTACTTATTGCGCGAAGTTCCTTTTGGGTCTGATGGTGTATTTACACCAGAAGGATTTGTTGAAAGAATCAATTTTGACCTTGCAAATGATTTAGGTAACTTATTGAATCGAACATTAGCAATGGTCGATAAATATTTTGATGGTGTGATCCCAACTTATAAAGGTTCAATAGGAGAATTTGATCAGCAATTGCTTCAAGTAAATAATGAAACGGTAGCTAAATATGAAGAAGCAATGGAAAATATGGAGTTTTCAGTTGCATTAACAGCTGTATGGCAATTAGTAAGCAAGACGAACAAATATATTGACGAAACACAGCCTTGGGCTTTAGCAAAAGATGAAACGAACAAGGAAGAATTAGGCAATGTAATGGTCCATTTAGCAGAATCTTTAAGAAGAATCGCTATTCTATTGCAACCTTTTTTAACGAGAACGCCAAAGGAAATTTTCACTCAATTAAATATAAATGAAAAGGGTTTAACCTCTTGGGAAAGTCTTGAGACATTTGGATTAATTCCAGAAGAAACTAAGATTGCCAAGGGAGATCCAATATTCCCGCGTCTTGATTTAAAAGAAGAAGTAGAATATATCAAAACAAAGATGCAAGGTTCTGCTCCGAAAGTAGAAGAAGTGAAAGAAGAAGTAAAACCGGAAAGTGAAGAAATTACAATTGATGATTTTATGAAGGTTGATTTACGGGTAGCTGAAGTCATTCATGCGGAACCAGTGAGGAAGGCAGATAAACTGTTGAAGCTTCAATTAGATCTAGGATATGAAAAACGACAAGTCGTTTCAGGAATTGCAAAGTTCTATAAACCAGAAGATTTAGTTGGCAGAAAAGTGGTTTGTGTAACAAACTTAAAACCTGTTAAGCTTCGTGGAGAACTTTCCGAAGGAATGATTTTGGCAGGTAGCAAGGATGGAGAACTATCATTAGCAACTGTTGCAGAGTCGCTTCCTTTAGGTTCTAGGGTAAAATAATAAATGTGAATAGCATAGAAATGTTTCACGTGTAACATTTTACGTCGAGCATTTCTATGTTTTTCTTTTATAAAATAATTAAATAGGTAAAAAAGTATTAATTTTAAGGTATATTAACCTTCAAATAGTTATATCTACATAATTTTTAATATATTTAGATATTATTTCAAAGAAGTTTTATTTAAATTGTTATTTAAATGATAAATATGTAATGAAAAATTAATTTTTGATAAAAAGGAGTATTTTGATGTTATTTGACACACATGTGCATTTGAATGCGGATCAGTATAAAGAAGATTTAGAAGAAGTGATTAATAGGGCTTTAAACGAGGGGATTTCTCAAATGGTCGTTGTTGGTTTTGACCGTCCGACGATTGAAAGGGCAATGGAATTAGTGGAAAAGTATGATTTTCTTTATGCAAGTGTAGGCTGGCATCCTGTTGATGCAATTGATATGAAGGATGAGGATCTTCATTGGATTGAAGAGCTTGCGAGTCATCCGAAGGTTGTAGCCATTGGAGAGATGGGATTGGATTACTATTGGGACAAGTCCCCAAAGGATGTTCAAAAAGAAGTGTTTAGAAGACAAATTCAGCTGGCAAAAAGAGTGAAATTGCCAATCATTATCCATAACCGGGATGCAACAGCAGATATTGTTGAGATTCTAAAAGAAGAAGAGGCAAAAGAGGTTGGGGGAATTATGCACTGTTTCAGCGGAAGTCCAGAGACTGCAAGGGAATGTGTAGAAATGAATTTTTATATATCTCTAGGCGGGCCAGTTACATTTAAAAATGCCAAAAAACCAAAGGAAGTAGCTGAATCAATCCCGTTAGAAAGGTTATTGATTGAGACTGATTGCCCGTATTTGGCTCCGCATCCATATCGTGGAAAGCGAAATGAGCCTAGCTATGTAAAGTTGGTTGCTGAGCAAATTGCAGAAATAAAAGGAATTTCTTTCGATGAGGTGGCTAAAGCAACAACGGACAATGCAAAAAAAATATTCGGCATAATCTGATAAGGAATATTGTCGTTTTTTTAGATAGCTTGTCCTTATTTTTTCTATTTCTAAGAAGTTCTACATTTCCTTCTCCTATCATAGGATAACCATGTCGATAAGTCTCTCTTTCCTTTTTCTTGAAGCTTTTGCATAATAGGGAATAAGTTTGAGAGGAGGCTGGTTATTCTACTTGGAAAGAAAGATTACGACTAAATAGTTGGACAGCTGTCTGCCTCCTATATGTGACAATCATATTTGGTGACTAAATACCAAGGAGTTGACAGCAAGCTCGATAGTCTATATAATCACTCCGAGAGAAAAGGAGGCGTTTTTCATCGTATTCCAAAACATGAAAAACCTGTTATCCAAGTCTTTGAGTAAAAAGAAAGTAGCAATTATTGCTGCGAGTTTTCTAGTTTTTGCAGCTGCTTTTGGCTTCTTAATCTTTGAAACTACTAAGAAAACAGTAGCGGTAACATTAGATGGGCAAGAAAAAAATATTAAAACTCATGCTTCAACGATAAGTGAGTTATTTGCAGAGCTAGAAATTTCTTTACACTCAGAGGATTATGTGTTTCCAGCTAGAGACACCAAGGTAGAAAACAATTTAGAAGTTGTTTGGAAGCCGGCAAAACAGGTTCACATTGTAAAAGACAACGAGAAGAAAACGATTTGGACAGTATCCGAAACTGTTGAGGAGCTTTTGAATGAACAGAAGATTGTCTTATCTGAACATGATAAAGTTCAGCCAAATCTCGAAGGCGAAATTAAAAATCAGTTAGAGATAGAAATAGATACAGCATTTCCGATTACATTAATGGATGGCGGAAATAAGAAAGAAGTATGGTCAACTTCGACTACGGTCGCTGACTTTTTATCACAGCAGGGGATTACACTAGGAGAGTTAGATCGTGTTGAACCGAAAGCAGAAAAAAAAGTCAAAGAAAATGACGTTATCCATGTCATTCGAGTAGAAAAGGTCACCGATGTAGTGGAAGAACCAATAAAGTTTGCTGTTGTAACAAAGAAGGACAGCAGCATGAATAAAGGTACAGAGAAGGTTGTTACACCAGGCAAGGAAGGCCTTCTAAGCAAGGAATTTGAAGTTGTTTTAGAAAACGGCATAGAAGTTTCCAGAAAATTAATTAGTGAGAAAAAAATCAGAGAAAAAACGGATAAGGTAGTTGCTGTTGGATCCAAGACAGTCAATCATGTGGTGTCCCGAGGCAATGAATCAGGCGGCAAAGAAATCTATGTTACATCAACGGCTTATACAGCGCACTGTAATGGCTGCTCTGGAAATACCGCAACGGGCATTAATTTGAGAGCCAATCCAAATGTAAAGGTGATTGCAGTAGATCCACGAGTAATTCCATTAGGAACGAAGGTATATGTGGAGGGCTATGGATATGCTGTAGCCGCTGATACTGGATCTGCAATTAAAGGAAACAAAATTGATGTATTTTTCTCATCTAAATCTGAAGCATACCGTTGGGGCAGAAAGACGGTTAAAATAAAAATTCTAAATTAATAGGATCATTTACGATGCAGGGGCTTTTATTTAAAACCTCTGCATTTTTTGTTTTTTTCCATTCTTGGATTTTTCATATATAATAAAAGTCATTATTTAATGTTCATCTATATAGACGATTTACATTACAAAAATGTTTCAAGTTTTTTTCAAATATTTTATTTAAAAGAGAAGCGTAATTTTGGAATAAAGAATGGTTTAGCACTAGTTTTCGATCAGCCTAGCAAGCTTTAGGTCCTCTCCCTACGATAAGTCAAGCACGAATGCGCGAACGCCCCTCGTGTTTCCTTTATCGAAAGACTTGGCCCTTCTGCGTTTGTTTGGTGATGGCCAAAACGCTACCGCTTTTCGTTGTCTTAAGGAGGATATATGAGAGTTAAAGAAATTATTGTGGTCGAAGGAAAAGATGACACAACTGCAATAAAGAGAGCATTAGACGCTGATACAATTGAAACGAATGGGTCAGCCATTAGTCTAGAAACGATTGAAAAAATTAAGCTTGCCCAAGAAACGAGAGGGGTTATTGTCCTTACAGATCCGGACTTTCCAGGACAAAAAATCCGCCATACGATTAAAGAACAGGTTCCAGGCTGTAAGCATGCTTTTATTGAAAAAGAAGACGCTATTCATAAGCACGGAAAAGGGGTTGGTGTTGAACATGCGTCTCCTGAAACGATCCGGAGAGCTCTTCAAGCTGCTCAAGTGATGCATGAAGAGGCTGTAGAGGAGATAACCCAAGAGGATTTAATTACAGCGGGCCTTATAGGTGGAGAGGGAGCAAGAGAGCGCAGAGAAAAACTTGGGAAGTTGCTGAAAATTGGTTTTGCAAATGGAAAACAGCTGCATAAAAGATTAATGATGTTCCAGATTAGCAAGGCTTCATTTGCTGCCGCTATCCATGTTATACGTCAGGAGGAAGACAATGCATAAAGATATTGCTACACCAATTAGAACAAGAGATATTCTTGAAAAATACGGATTTTCCTTTAAGAAAAGTCTTGGGCAAAACTTTTTAATCGATACAAATGTTTTAAAACGTATTGTTGATCATGCAGAACTAACGGAGGATTCAGCAGCTATTGAGATAGGGCCAGGAATTGGAGCTTTAACAGAGCAGCTTGCCAGAAGAAGCAAGAAAGTGGTCGCGTTTGAAATTGATCAGCGTTTATTGCCAATTTTAGAAGAAACATTGGCTCCCTATCCAAATACGAAGGTTATCCATGAAGATGTATTGAAAGCAGATGTAAAAGGGGTTATTGAAAAGGAACTGGGTGAAATAGCAGATTTAATGGTTGTGGCTAATCTCCCTTATTATGTAACAACACCAATTATTATGAAGCTGCTTGAGGAAAAGCTGCCGATTAGAGGGATTGTTTGCATGCTCCAAAAAGAAGTCGCTGATCGAATAGCTGCCAAGCCAGGAACAAAGGATTACGGCTCCCTTTCGATTGCTATTCAGTATTATACAGAGGCTGAAACGGTAATGATTGTTCCTAAAACTGTTTTTGTGCCTCAGCCAAATGTAGATTCAGCAGTCATTCGATTAACAAAAAGAAAAGAACCAGCAGTATCAGTAATGGATGAGCGTTTCTTTTTCCAGTTAATAAGAATTAGCTTTGCTCAAAGGAGAAAAACATTACTGAATAACCTTACGAATGGGCTGCCAGAAGGAAAACAGAAGAAGGAAGACATTCTTTTTGCATTGAAACAAGCGGAAATTGATCCGGGAAGACGAGGAGAGACGTTATCAATTGAAGAGTTTGCCCGGTTAAGTGATCATCTCTCTCCGAAATTTGCTTAAGGTCTGCATGCTGCAGGCCTTTTTCGGTTGAACAAAAATAACAATCGGCTATTACCTCTAGTTGCCCTGCTTTTATAGAATAACGCACATGTTTATAGACGTATGCATATTTTATGAAAGGATTATTATTCGATTAGATCGCTCTTTATTTGTATAGGGCTAAATGGAGTGATAGCAGTGAGCATAAACATCATGGATATTGTCGGGAGAATTTCTTATCAATGTGATATTATGTTTCGGGTAATTGACATACGTGAACAAAATGGCAAGAAAATGGCCATTTTATATGGGGAAGATATTCGATTAATTGCGGACGCACCGCTTGAGGATTTACTAGCAGTAAGCCAGTCGATGAGAGAAAAGAAGGCGAAGGAGTTTTATACGAGAGAGGAGCAATCCCTGCAGTTATTTCAGCAGGATGTAGATCTGCTGAAGCAGAGGCAGGAGTATGAGGCAACAGACGGGTACAGCAAGGCTTATAATTATTTTCAGATTCCAGGAAGGGTGCTGCATTTAGATGGTGACCCGGCTTATTTGGAAAAATGCTTATCTTTATATGAAAAAATCGGTGTTCCTGTAACAGGGATCCATTGCAATGAAAAGGAAATGCCAGTCAAAATTGGACAATTAATCGATTATTACAGGCCGGATATATTAGTTATTACAGGACATGATTCATATTCAAAAGCAAAGGGGAAAAAGGCAGATATTAATGCATATAGACATTCGAAACATTTTGTTCAAACGGTAAAAGAGGCAAGGAAGAAGGTTCCTCATTTAGACCAGCTTGTAATTTTTGCTGGTGCTTGTCAGTCTCACTTCGAATCAATCATCCATGCGGGGGCAAATTTTGCAAGTTCCCCTTATAGAGTGAACATTCATGCACTTGATCCGGTTTATATCGTGGCAAAGATCAGCTTTACGCCCTTTATGGAGCGAATCAATGTTTGGGACGTATTAAGGAATACATTGACTGGGGAAAAAGGGTTAGGAGGAATAGAAACAAGAGGGGTGCTGAGAACGGGCATGCCTTATAATAGAGAACAAAATACTGAATCTTAATTGATAAGCCGTTCTATATTACAACGGTTTATTTTTTTGCGTGAAGAGAATGTAAGCAAACATACATATTTCCTTATATCTAGGGGCAACCTATAAATGTTGAAAAATAGAAGAAATTGTGGATTAAAATATATTGACAATCTTTTTTATTTCCTGTTATAATTTATATTTTTAATTTGACTCCATTGTGTCAACGTGATATACTTAACATAGTGAGGTGGACCGAATGGGAAAAACATTAAATGATATCAAAAAGGCTCTTGATTCAAACCTTGGGAAAAGACTTTTACTCAAGGCCAATGGCGGACGGAGAAAGACGATTGAGCGTTCAGGTGTTTTAGCTGAAACGTACCCATCCGTATTTGTTATTGAGTTAGATCAGGAAGAAAATGCGTTTGAACGCGTATCTTACAGCTATGCAGATGTCTTAACAGAAACGGTTCAAATTACATTCTATGAAGATACAACAGGACAAGTTGCTTTAAATTAATAGATGTTTTTGCTTTACATGGAGCTGCTGAGAATCAATCAGCCGCTCTTTTTTATTGGGTTCTCATTGTGTAAATGAAGATAATTGTTCCATACTATACATACACAGTGTAAAAGGGGATGTTAATCATAGGCAGAAGAAGAGGGGTTATGTCAGAAGGATTTAAAGAAGAGCTTGCGAAGGAATTAGGCTTTTATGATACCGTCCAAAAAGAGGGGTGGGGCGGCATAACGGCCAGAGATGCAGGGAATATGGTCAAAAGAGCAGTAGAGATTGCCCAGCAAAGTCTTCTGAAAAACCAGTAATTCTTTTAAAGGCTTTAACGCTTGTTTATTATTAACTAAATTGAAAACACTGTGTGAAACCAGGGGCATATTCCCTGGTTTTTTTATTTTAAAATGAGAATGTTTTACTTTGAAGTTTGAGAATGATCTATTTGCAGCGCTAGCGTATTTCACGGAATATTCCGTGAAACAAATAATTTGTGACGAAAGTTAGATCAGAGGTCTTACTTTTGTTGTTTTGTGGTAAAATAGGACAAAAAATGGAGTCGTTGAAATATATAAAGTAGGTGGAAATGTGAAGCTTTTGGTGAAGGCACCGGCGAAGATCAATTTATCATTAGATGTTTTACATAAAAGGGAAGATGGCTATCATGAAGTTGAAATGATCATGACAACAATTGATTTAGCGGACCGCCTAGAATTAACTTTATTAGAGCAAGATGAAATAAAAATTATCTCACATAATCGATTTGTTCCAGATGATCAGCGGAATCTGGCATACCAGGCTGCACGCCTTTTAAAAGAACGATTTCATGTGAAAAGTGGCGTAGAGATTGCCATAGAAAAGACTATACCAGTTGCAGCGGGGCTTGCGGGAGGTAGCAGTGATGCAGCAGCTGTACTTAGAGGGCTTAATAAGCTTTGGAAGCTAGGACTTTCATTTGACCAGCTTGCTGAAATAGGAGCAGAGATCGGTTCAGACGTCTCATTCTGTGTATATGGCGGGACAGCTCTTGCAACAGGTCGCGGGGAAATAATTACGAAGCTTCCAGCTGCACCGACTTGCTGGGTCGTATTGGCTAAGCCATTTATAGGTGTTTCAACAGCAGATGTGTATCGCAGGCTTAATTTAAATGGGATTCATCATCCGCACACAAAAGAAATGATTCAAGCAATTGAACAAGGGGATTATGAAGGTGTATGCGGGCATGTTGGCAATGTGCTTGAAGACGTAACATTTGCCTTACATCCGGAAGTCGCTCAAATAAAAGAGCAAATGAAGCGTTTCGGGGCGGATGCGGTGTTGATGAGCGGCAGTGGACCGACTGTATTTGGCCTTGTTCATCATGATTCTAGAATGCAGCGGATTTATAATGGACTAAGAGGTTTTTGTGATCAAGTTTTTGCGGTTAGAATGCTTGGTGAAAGACATATGCTTGATTAAATCCGTATGATAATGATATATTATCGATAAAATATTCGGATTTTACTGGGGGTCCTATGATGAAATTTCGTCGAAGTGAACGTTTAATTGATATGACGAATTATTTACTAGAACATCCACATCAATTAGTTTCTTTAACCTTTTTTTCGGAAAGATATGGATCAGCTAAATCTTCAATTAGTGAAGATCTAGCCATTATTAAGGAGACATTTGAGCAAAGACATATTGGCACTTTACAAACAGTGCCAGGAGCTGCAGGTGGGGTACGGTTCCATGTAAAGGTGTCGGATGAAGAGGCAAGAGCATTTATTAAAGAGCTCTGTGAATTAATTGCTAGTCCTGAAAGGCTACTGCCAGGCGGGTATTTATATATGACAGATATATTAGGAGACCCAATGATTGTTCAGCGTGCAGGGCGCTTATTTGCTTCTGCTTATGCTGATACAAAAATTGATGTAGTTATGACAGTTGCTACAAAGGGAATTCCTTTAGCCTATGCAGTGGCAAATTATCTAAACGTCCCTGTTGTCATTGTTAGAAGAGACAGTAAGGTAACTGAAGGCTCAACTGTAAGCATCAACTATGTATCGGGCTCTGCCAAACGAATTCAAACGATGCTGCTTTCTAAGAGAAGCCTTGAAGAAGGTTCAAGAGTTTTGATTGTTGACGATTTTATGAAGGCAGGCGGGACGGTCAATGGAATGGTTAGTATGCTGGAAGAGTTTAAGGCATATGTTGCCGGAATTGCTGTATTAGTTGAATCGGAGAAAGCGGAAGAGCGGCTCGTAGATGAATACTTATCCTTGGTTAGGCTTTCAGATGTCGATGTAAAAGAGAAAAAAATTAATGTAGGTGAAGGAAATTATTTTAAAAGATCTGTAGAAGGGGGAAAATCGGTATGAAAACGATTCAAACGAACATGGCTCCAGCAGCAATTGGTCCTTATTCACAAGGAATCATTGTAAATAATTTGTTTTATAGCTCTGGACAAATTCCGCTAACAGCTGAAGGTGTAATGGTTGAAGGCGATGTAAAGGCTCAAACACATCAAGTATTTAAAAATCTCCAAGCGGTTCTTGAAGAGGCAGGAGCTTCCTTGGATACTGTAGTAAAAGCGACTGTATTCATTCAAAGTATGAATGACTTCGCTGCTATTAATGAAGTATATGGTGAATACTTCCATACTCATAAGCCGGCTCGTTCTTGTGTAGAAGTTGCAAGACTTCCTAAGGATGCATTAGTAGAAATTGAAGTGGTTGCTTTAGTTAAATAAATGGAAAGATCGATTTACAAGCTTATTTATCTAATAAGCTTGTTTTTTATTTTATTTGCTAAAGGAGAATGACTAACACAGGGCTTATTATTTAAAATTAAAAATTATCTTGTATATTATTACAGAAAACTAGTCATAATGAATGAGGGAATCTCAGGGAAAATATGACATCTTACTCTTTCAACTGAATAATTCGAAAATTTTTTTCGCCTTAAAGAAGGAGAAATAAGAATGATGTTGAATTTATACATTAGGTTTGTATCTTCAAAGCAAAGGTGGTGAACAGGATGGAAGTAACTGACGTAAGATTACGCCGTGTTAATACAGATGGTCGGATGAGGGCTATTGCATCCATTACTTTAGATCATGAATTTGTTGTTCACGATATTCGAGTGATAGATGGGAATAACGGTCTATTTGTTGCGATGCCAAGCAAACGCACGCCAGATGGTGAGTTTAGAGATATCGCTCATCCGATTAACTCCGGAACTAGAGGCAAGATTCAGGAAGCTGTATTATCAGAATACCACCGTTTAGGTGAATTAGAAGTTGAATTTGAAGAAGCTGGAGCTTCCTAAACAAATAAACATCAAGGGCCTACTTCCAAAGTACGGCTCTTTTTATTTGTCTTTTTTAAAATGAATTGTAGTAGAAAACGAGCAACCTGGAGTGGAAATCAATTTCCATCCACTCCTCTATCATTTCCCCCTTTTGTTTCCATCTAAACCTTACCTAATAAAAAATGTTCATGAAATTGACAAATATAAGTAGTTTTCTTCATTCCTTGAAATAGAAGCCTATTTAAGATATATTTTTAATGGATAAAAAGGATATAATTGTGATGGCTTTTGACGTGTTAAGGATATATTTTGGAATGGAGGCTGCGTTAATGTCTAATCGTTATGCGGTGATTTTAGCCGCGGGCCAAGGGACAAGAATGAAATCAAAACTTTATAAAGTCCTTCATCCCGTTTGTGGTAAACCAATGGTTCAACATGTGGTTGATCAGGTTTCAAAGCTTAATATAGAGAAGATGGTTACCATTATTGGTCATGGAGCGGAACAGGTTCAAGCTCAGCTTGGGGATGATATATTATATGCCTTACAGAATGAGCAGCTAGGAACAGCTCATGCCGTTATGCAAGCAAAGGATATACTAGGTGAAAAAGAGGGCGTAACGATTGTTGTATGTGGTGATACCCCATTGATTAAGCATGAAACAATGGAAGCGCTTCTTAACCACCATGAGAAGACAAAGGCAAAGGCTACGGTCTTAACGGTAGTAGCAGATGACCCTTCAGGATACGGCCGCATTGTTCGTGATGAAAATGGGCTTGTAGAAAAAATCGTTGAACATAAGGATGCTACAGAGGCAGAGCGAGAAATTCAGGAAATCAATTCTGGAACCTATTGTTTTGACAATAAGGCTTTATTTAGTGCCCTTAATCGTGTAAGCAATGATAATGTACAAGGTGAATATTATCTTCCCGATGTGATTGAAATTTTAAAAGATGATCAAGAAATCGTTTCAGCTTATCAAACGGATGAATTTGAAGAAACACTTGGTGTAAATGATCGTGTAGCACTTTCTGAGGCAGAGCGAATTATGAAAAAGCGGATCAATGAATATCATATGAAAAATGGTGTGACAATTATTGACCCGTCCAATACATATATCGGTCCAGATGTTATAATTGGAATGGACACAGTCTTGTACCCAGGAACAATTCTTTCTGGAAATACGGTAATTGGCTCTGATTGTGTGATTGGCCCACATAGTGAAATTGTTAATTGTTCAGTGGGAGATCGTACTGTCTTACGTCAATCTGCTGCATTTGATAGCCAAATTGGAAATGATGTACAAATTGGCCCATTTGCCCATATTCGTCCAAAATCAGAAATTCACGGTTATGTAAAAATCGGTAATTTTGTTGAAGTGAAAAAAGCTGTCTTTGGTGAAGGAAGCAAGGCTTCACACCTTAGCTATATAGGTGATGCTGAGGTTGGCAGGGATGTGAATATTGGTTGTGGTACAATCACTGTTAATTATGATGGAAAAAATAAATTTTTGACAAAAATTGAGGATGGCGTTTTTGTTGGCTGTAATTCCAATCTTGTTGCGCCTGTAACAATTGGCAAGAACGCTTATGTAGCAGCCGGTTCTACTATCACAGAAGATGTACCGGGGGAAGCGTTGTCAATTGCTAGAGCGCGTCAAGTGAATAAAGAGAATTATGTAGAAAAAATGAACAGAAAGAAATAAAGCGATGGAGGCTCAACATGTCTAACCAATATTTAGATCCTAATTTAAAGGTTTTTAGTCTTAACTCAAACCGTGACTTAGCACAAGAAATAGCAAGTGTAATTGGAGTAGAACTAGGGAAATGCTCAGTACAGCGTTTTAGCGATGGGGAAATTCAAATCAACATTGAAGAGAGTATTCGCGGCTGTGACGTATATGTGATTCAATCAACAAGCTCTCCTGTAAATGAGCACTTAATGGAACTATTAATTATGATCGATGCTTTAAAACGTGCTTCTGCTAAAACAATTAATATTGTTATGCCATATTATGGATATGCGCGTCAAGACCGAAAAGCTAGAGCGCGTGAACCAATTACAGCTAAGTTAGCGGCTAATCTTCTTGAAACTGCAGGAGCAACTCGTGTGATCACGCTTGATTTACATGCACCTCAAATTCAAGGATTCTTTGATATTCCAATTGATCATTTAATGGGTGTGCCGATTTTATCTGAATACTTCAAGAAGAAGGCAATGGATGGAGATGTTGTCATTGTATCTCCTGACCATGGTGGAGTAACACGTGCTCGTAAAATGGCAGAGCGTCTAAAAGCTCCGATTGCCATTATTGATAAGCGTCGTCCAAAGCCAAATGTTGCTGAAGTGATGAATATCGTAGGTAATATTGATGGAAAAGTGGCAATCTTAATCGATGATATTATCGATACAGCTGGAACGATTACCCTTGCTGCCAATGCACTTATTGAAAATGGGGCATCTGAAGTCTATGCATGTTGTACGCATCCGGTATTATCTGGGCCAGCAATTGAAAGAATTCAGAATTCAAATATTAAAGAATTAGTTGTTACAAATTCAATTGCTTTGCCAGAAGAAAAGAAAATTGACAAAATTGTTGAGCTATCTGTTGCGCCTTTAATTGGCGAAGCAATTATTCGTGTTCATGAAGAACAGTCCGTAAGTACGCTTTTCGATTAATAGCAAGAAAGCGTAAATGCTTTGCTTAGCGCTGTAGCTAGACAGTTCTTTCGCTAATACTTTCTTATCTGATAAAAATCAGCAGGCCTGCATAAATGCAAGCCTGCTATTGTTGCATTTTTGATACTGCTGATTTTAAACGGAAAGGTTTAGTTTTCCTCATTTTAGGGCATTTTTTATATAGAGTGTCTTAGATTATAAAAAGAGGAAGGGGACCAATTTGATGACAGCTGTATTGCAAGCTCAGGAAAGAAAAGAATTTCGAGGTTCTGCATTAACACGTATACGCAGGGATGGAAATATTCCAGCTGTAGTTTATGGGGCAAAGCTGGACAGTCAATCGATTTTTATAAGTGAAGCTGATTTTACTAAGGTGATCCGAAAAGTAGGAAGAAATGGAGTTATTTCATTAGACGTAGACGGGGATAAGCATAATGTAGTATTAAGTGATTATCAGGCAGACCCGATTAAAAATGAGGTAATTCATGTTGACTTTCTTGCAGTAGATATGTCGACGGAAATAACAGCAACTGTCCGAATAAATCTTGTTGGTGATGCACCGGGAGTCAAAGATGGCGGTGTGATGCAGCAATCTATGCATGACCTTACAGTCACTGCAACACCGGATAACATTCCTCAATCGGTTGATATCGATGTTTCGAATCTTCAAGTAAATGAAACAATTACCATCGCTGATATTTCGACAAACAGCGGTTATACAATAAACGAGAGCGACGAGGAAGTCGTTGCCTCCATCCTTCCTCCTAGACAGGAAGCAGAAATTAATAGCGGGGAAGAACAGGAGCCTGGAACTCCTGATAACGAGGAAGGCAGAGAAACGAAAAGCAGTGAAGAAAGAGACTAAAAGGAATAATGCCTTGCCCGAAAGAAAGGGACTGGCCTGAATGAATTGGTCAGCCCCTTCTTTTTAGGCAATATATAAAAAGATGGTGGGAAGATGAAGCTAATTGTTGGACTAGGAAACCCTGGAAAGCAGTATGAAAAAACAAGGCATAATATTGGATTCGAAGTAATTGATGCACTTTCTGAGCGATTAAATATTCCGTTAAACCAGGCGAAGTTTCAAGGAATCTACGGTGTTGGGCATGTGCAGGGAGAGAAAGTTTATTTGTTAAAGCCTCTTACATACATGAATTTATCTGGGGAATCTATTGCCGCTCTAATGGATTATTTTCAAATAGAAGATGAAGAGCTTGTTGTTATTTATGATGATTTAGATTTACCAGTTGGGAAAATTAGATTGCGGCAAAAGGGCAGTGCAGGCGGTCACAATGGAATAAAGTCAACTATCGCTCATTTGGGGACACAAGAGTTTAACAGAATACGAGTAGGGATTGACAGACCTCCTAGCGGAATGAAGGTTCCAGACTATGTATTAGGAAGATTTACGAAAGAAGAGCAGGAAATATTGGGTGAGGTTATTCAAAAATGTACAAATGCCTGTGAAGATTGGATATCCAAGCCATTTTTGCATATTATGAATGAATATAATCAGTAATCAATCATATTTTTTTATTAGTATCATACAATAATATATCTTTATATTTACGACGATTTGGTATTTCGTTTGAATAAGTTCCTCTTAAGGCGTTCATACTAATAGTATTGAACTGCTTGGCAGGGAGGGACAGGCGTGGCTATACATTATCATTGCCGTCATTGTGGAGTAAAAATTGGAACAATTGAAAATACAGCAATCAACACGGACTCTCTAGGTTTTCATCTATTAAATCATTCTGAACGACAGGAAATGATATCCTATGATCAGTCAGGCGATCTTCAAGTAAAAGCAATATGCGAGGATTGCCATGAATTGTTAGTACGTAATCCTGATTATTACGAACATGATTTCTTGATTCAATAATAGGCTTTGGACCATCATCCAAAGCGTTTTTCTATTTCTAACTATTGTGAATTGTTGGTGAAGATAAACTGACAATCCGCTTGCACATTTCAGATTGTCTAGTTTCAGCGGCTAGCCCCTCGAGTCATAAGCTAATCCGCCCAGAAGGTTAAAGAACAACCTTCTAGCCGTCTTATCTTATGATTGTCGGGTCTGACCAAGCCGCTTGCACATTTCAGATTGGAGGGTAGCCATGATAGGGCTTAAACATATAATAAGTCAGCAAGATGATGTAAGGTCCGTCTTGTCTGGTATAAAAGAAGGATTGAAGGAGCAGCTGATATCTGGCCTATCCGGTTCTGCACGCACACTTTTTCTAGTATCTGTATATGAACAAACACGAAAGCCGATGCTTATTGTTACGCATAATCTGCTTCAGGCACAAAAATTATATGATGATATTGTTAATCTAACTGGGGAATCGGATGTATTTTTATATCCAGCTAATGAGTTAATCGCTGCAGAAATTAGTATTGCTAGTCCTGAATTAAAGGCACAGCGAATAGAAGTTTTAAACTATTGGAGCAAAAGTAAAAATGGGATATTAATTGCCCCGATGGCAGGTCTGAGGAAAATTCTCCCTCCTGCATCCCTTTGGAAGGCTTGTCAATTAACATTGAAGGTAGGCGATGAACTTCTTGAAGATCAATTCCTGCAATTTGTTCAGATGGGCTATACGCGGGTTGGAATGGTTTCATCCCCAGGTGAGTTCAGTGTAAGAGGCGGCATTATTGATATTTATCCTTTAACAGAAACAGATCCTATCCGGATTGAATTATTTGATACAGAAGTAGATTCGATTCGTTCCTTTTCCTTGGAGGATCAACGTTCAAAAGAAAAACTAACTGAAGTGACAATTGGTCCTGCAACAGAATATCCTTTGCATGCGGATCATTTTAGCAGGATCATCGAAAAGCTCGAAAAAGGATTAGGATCAAGCCTTAAAAAGTTAAAAGATGAAAAAGCAAAGACACAACTAGCACAAAATATTGGTTTTGAGTTAGAACAGTTGAAAATGGGCAATAAACCTGACCAACTATTCAAATATCTCTCCTTTGCTTATGAGGAAAGAAGTAGTTTAGTAGACTATCTTCCTGAGAATGGTCTTATTGTTATAGATGAAATCAGTCGTGTCCAAGAGATGAATGATTCTTTGGAGAAGGAAGAAGCGGAATGGTATACAAGTCTATTAAGTGAAGGTCAAATTATCCATGATGTGAAAATATCCCATGATTTACGAGGGTTTTTAAATAAGAAGAAGCAGCCTGTTATATATATGTCCTTATTTTTAAGACATGTCCCGAACACGAGTCCAGAAAATATTATTAATGTAACATGCAAGCAAATGCAAAATTTCCATGGTCAGATGAATGTGTTAAAAGGTGAACTGGAACGATGGAAAAAAGCAAATTATACAGTTATATTGTTGGGTCCCGGGGAAGAACGGGTAAAGAAGCTTCAAAGGGTGTTAGAAGACTATGAAATTAATACGTTGTTCGTAGATGAAAAGCAGCCGCTTCTTCTTGGTAAGGTTCAGATCGCAGAAGGAAATCTTCATACAGGATTTGAATTGCCGATTCAAAAGCTTGCCGTCCTTACGGAAGAAGAGCTTTTTAATAAACGGACAAAGAAACAGCCTCGTCGCCAGAAACTGTCAAATGCTGAACGAATCAAAAGCTATTCGGAATTAAAAGTTGGTGACTATGTTGTTCATGTGAATCATGGAATTGGAAAATATTTAGGGATTGAAACACTAGTAATTAATGGTGTTCATAAAGATTATCTTCATATACGCTATCAAGGCAGTGATAAGCTTTATGTCCCAGTCGAGCAAATTGATCTTATTCAAAAATATGTAGGCTCAGAGGCGAAAGAGCCAAAAATATATAAATTAGGCGGGAATGATTGGAAAAGAGTTAAAAAGAAAGTTGAATCCTCTGTTCAGGATATTGCGGATGACCTAATTAAGCTTTATGCGGAAAGAGAAGCCTCGAAAGGACATGCTTTTAGTCCAGATGGAGAAATGCAAAGGGAATTTGAAGCGGCATTTGCTTATCAAGAAACAGAAGACCAGCTTCGTTCGATTCATGAGATTAAACGGGATATGGAAAGGGAGCGGCCAATGGACCGATTGCTTTGCGGGGATGTCGGTTATGGAAAAACAGAAGTGGCAATCCGTGCTGCTTTTAAAGCAATTGCAGATGGAAAGCAGGTGGCTATTCTTGTTCCAACTACCATTCTTGCTCAGCAGCATTATGAAACTATGCGGGAAAGATTTCAAGACTTTCCGATAGAAATTGGACTTCTGAGCCGTTTCCGTTCAAGAAAGCAGCAAACAGAAACGATTAAAGGGCTTAAATCAGGTGCAGTTGACGTTGTTGTTGGTACGCACCGTATTTTATCAAAGGATATTTCCTACCGGGATTTAGGTCTATTAATTGTAGATGAAGAGCAGCGCTTCGGGGTGACGCATAAAGAAAAAATTAAACAGCTAAAGACGAATGTGGACGTGTTGACTCTTACAGCAACACCAATACCGAGGACCCTTCACATGTCAATGCTAGGTGTGCGTGATTTGTCAGTAATTGAAACACCACCTGAAAATCGTTTTCCTATTCAAACATATGTCATGGAATATAATGGCGGGATCGTCCGTGAAGCAATTGAAAGAGAACTTGCGAGAGATGGGCAAGTGTATTTTCTCTATAACAGAGTCGAGGATATTGAAAGAAAAGCCGAAGAAATTTCTATGCTTGTACCAGATGCAAAGGTGACCTTTGCACATGGGAAAATGACAGAAAATGAATTAGAATCCGTTATGCTGAGCTTTCTTGCAGGAGAATTTGATGTTCTTGTGAGCACGACGATTATTGAAACGGGTGTTGATATTCCAAATGTAAATACCTTGATCGTTCATGATGCTGATAAAATGGGACTCTCACAGCTGTATCAGCTAAGAGGAAGGGTTGGCCGTTCGAATCGAGTCGCTTATGCGTATTTTACCTACCGAAAGGATAGGGTATTAACAGAAGTGGCGGAAAAACGTCTTCAAGCAATAAAGGAATTTACAGAATTAGGATCCGGATTTAAGATTGCCATGCGTGATCTATCGATAAGGGGAGCTGGAAATTTGTTGGGAGCTGAACAGCATGGCTTCATCGATTCTGTTGGTTTTGATCTATATTCACAAATGCTAAAAGAAGCAATTGAGGAACGGAAAGGCAATATGAATGAAGTGGTCAAGCCACGAACAGAAGTGGACCTTGAAGTGGATGCATATCTTCCTGATGCTTATATTAATGACGGTCATCAAAAGATTGAAATGTATAAACGATTCAGAGGAATTTCTTCACTGGAAGATCTGGAAGAATTAAATGAAGAAATGCTCGATCGATTTGGGGAATATCCAGATGAAGTATCTTATTTATTTCAAATGACTGAGATGAAGGTATATGGAGAAATGGCAGGAATTGAAACGATTAAGCAGGCTAAGAATGAAATTTTAATTCTTTTATCTGAACAAGCAAGCTCACGAATTGATGGGCAGAAAATCTTTGAAGTCACAAGTAAATATGGACGAACTGTTGGTCTTGGTATGGATGGAAAAAAATTAAAGGCAGTCCTTTATATTAAAGGGATGAAAACTAGCGAATGGCTGAATATTGCCTTTGAAATTGTCCGTGGTCTTTATGAATCAAGAAAAGAAGAGCAGAGTCAAACGATTTCATAGAAGATGTTTAGCTTGCTTAAAAAGAGGGTAATTCTTAATTGAATTTTTTGTGATGTTTGACTAGCTTTGGTTCTTATGACAATTGCGAGAAAAAAATTATTGAATGTGTATATAACTTTCCAGATGAAAGATACTAAGTTCAAACATGGCGATGCATTCATTTTCTCCCAATTAAAGCATTGCTAAAGGAAAAGCGGGAGTGTGATGTTTACAGCTAGCGCAACCGCTTTTCGAATCATCAGATGAAAGAGAGGCAACATTAGATGAAAGCAACTGGCATTGTTCGTCGAATCGATGATTTAGGTCGTGTAGTAATTCCTAAGGAAATACGAAGAACATTACGTATTCGTGAAGGGGACCCTCTTGAAATCTTTGTGGATCGTGATGGAGAGGTGATTTTAAAGAAATATTCACCAATCAGTGAGCTTAGTGATTTTGCGAAGGAGTATGCAGAAGCACTGTATGATAGCCTTGGCAATCCCGTATTAATATGTGACAGAGATACTTTTATTGCTGTTGCAGGTGGTTCAAAGAAGGATTATTTAAACAAAAATATTAGCGAACTAGTTGAGAAAACTATGGAGGACCGTAGTTCGGTTATTATGAATCAATCAGGCAATTTCGCCTTGGTTGAAGGGAATTCAGAAGATTTCTCCGCTTATACAATTGGTCCGATAATTGCAAATGGAGATCCAATTGGTGCAGTTATTATCTATTCAAAAGAGGGTTCATTAGGTGATGTTGAACAGAAAGCGGTGGAAACAGCTGCAAGCTTCTTAGCAAGACAAATGGAATCCTAAGAAAAACTTCTGCTTTTTAGTTCGATTGTTTGTAAAAAATATGGTGAAAGGGGCAGCGATATGCTGCCTTTTTTCTTTGTCTTAAGCTTGTCGGGGCTAAACAGTCGCCTTCGCATTTCTGTGTTGTCTAGCTGCGGCTCCTAGCCCCTCGAGGTCATAAGCCAATCCGGCCAGAAGGTTAAAGAACAACCTTCTATCCGGCTCGTCTTAAGCTTGTCGGGGCTAAACAGTCGCCTTCGCATTTCTGTGTTGTCTAGCTGCAGCGCCTATCGCCTATCAAACTTCAGGTTCCTTTCCTACGATAAGTCGACATCAATTCGCTTCCTCTCATTGTGTCTCCTATATCTCAGTAGCGACCCTTCCAGTTTGTACGGCGATGATCAAGGCGCTTCCGCATTTCTGTGTTATAATACTTCTGAATTATTGTTGGGGATTGTGTTTTGTTGGGAGGAGTTGGGCTGATGATGCCCGATAAGGATTCTAGAGAGCTATTTAAAGGAGCACTCATTTTAACGATGGCTGCTTTGATTGTAAAAGTATTAAGTGCGATCTATCGCGTACCATTTCAAAATATAGTTGGAGATGTTGGATTTTATATTTATCAGCAAGTTTATCCATTTTATGGCGTTGCGCTCGTATTAGCTACAAATGGGTTTCCGGTTATTATCTCTAAGCTTTATGCAGAGCAGGCAGTAAAGCAGGAGAAGAATGGTGTCCAGCATTTATTTGTCATATCTTCAGTTATTTTAATGTTCATTGGTTTTTCGGGCTTTTCAATCCTTTATTGGGGAGCTGAATGGCTTGCTGCATCAATGGGTGACCTTGGGCTTGTGCCATTACTGCGAATGATTTCGGTTGTCTTTCTAATTTTTCCGATTGTATCTATCCTTAGAGGTTATTTTCAAGGAACTGGCAATATGGTTCCGACCGCAGTTTCTCAGGTTGGAGAGCAGCTTGTTCGTGTTCTTACCATTTTGCTTGCAGCTTGGATTTTGACGAAACATGAGTATAGCCTATACGTAGTCGGGAGTGGTGCCACTCTTGGTTCAGTAACAGGCGGATTAACAGCCATACTGATATTGGGTATATTTTATTGGAATAGAAGAAAACGATCAATACTATCAATTGAAAAAATAAATTGGAGAGAAAGCAGGAAAATTGCAAGCGTGCTTCTTCTCCAAGGTTTCGCTGTTTGTATAAGCAGCCTGATTCTAGTTTTTATTCAAATGGCTGATTCTTTGAATCTTTATTCCAATCTTCTTTCTTCCGGATTTACGAGTGAAGGGGCAAAGGAATTGAAGGGGATTTATGACCGTGGGCAGCCGTTAATACAGCTCGGTACGGTTGTTGCGACCTCAATGTCACTATCTCTTGTTCCGATGATTACGAGTGAAAAGCTGAAAGAACAAATGGAATATATACATGATAAAATTAGGCTTGCTCTTCAAATAGCTCTATTCGTTGGACTTGGTGCGGCATTTGGCTTATGGAGTATTATTAAACCGACAAATCGTATGCTGTTTGAAAATAGTGATGGATCTGAAGTGTTGGCGGTATTATGTTTGCTGATTTTCTTTACTTCTATAATCATTACAACAACCGCCATACTTCAAGGCTTGGGCAATTTTATTTTCCCGGCTTGCATTATTCTTTGCGGGTTTGGGATAAAGTTTGGCTTGAATATGGCCCTTGTACCGCTATTTGGTATATTGGGTGCGGCAATTGCATCCTGCATAGCGTTATGTATGGTCATGTTCTTATTGTTGTATAAGCTTCGAAGATTATTAAAGACGTCTATTCTAAGCAAACGATTTTTCCTTGTTGTAAGTGCAGCTACATTAGTCATGATGTTCATTTTAAAGCTTTATTTATATGTAACAGGTCTTTTCCCATCTATTGATCATGAACGACTGTTTGCAGCCTTTCAGGCAATGAGTGCTGTAATTGTTGGTGCAATCGTGTATTTATGGGTTGTGTTAAAAGGGAGGACCTTTAAAGAGGAGGAACTAGCGATGCTGCCGTTTGGAAGCAAGCTTTTGTTCTTCCTGCCTAAAGAGAAATAGGAGTTGAAGAGATTGATGAAAAGAATTCATATACTCGGGCTTGGTGCAGGAGATATGGACCAGCTTCCGCTTGGTGTTTATCGATCATTAAAGAACGCGGATTCACTTTTTTTGCGTACAAAGGAGCATCCGGTTATAAATGAACTAGAAAAAGAGGGAATAAATTTTATATCTTTTGATTCCGTTTATGAAAAACATGATCAATTTCAAGCGGTATATGAGGAGATAAGCAACTCCCTTCTTGAGGAAGCTTTATTAAAGGGGAATATTACTTATGCAGTGCCAGGTCATCCGCTTGTGGCTGAACAAACCGTACAGCTTTTGCTCGAAATAGCATCTGAAAAAGGTGTGGAAATAGAAATCGGCGGCGGCCAAAGCTTTCTTGATGCCCTATTCCAAGCTTTAAAGATTGACCCGATCGATGGCTTTCAGCTTCTTGATGGCACATGTCTGAAGAAGGATGAAATGGAAGTGAAACAGCATGTAATTATTGGTCAGGTGTACGATCAATTTGTTGCTTCAGAAGTAAAGCTTACACTTATGGATATCCTCCCGTATGACTATGATATTTATATTGTGACTGCTGCAGGCAGCCAATATGAACGAATAAAAAAGGTTCCATTATTTGAGCTTGATCGTGAAGTAGAGTTAAATAATTTAACGTCTGTTTATATCCCGCCAGTCAGGGATGAGACTATTTTATATAAAAGGTTTTCAAAGCTCCGTCGCATTATTGCTGAATTGCGTGGACCGAATGGCTGTCCGTGGGATAAAAAGCAAACACATGAATCTTTAAAGAAGTATGTAATCGAAGAGGCGTATGAACTTATAGAGGCGATAAATGAGGAGGATACTGACCATATAATTGAAGAGCTAGGCGATGTCCTGCTTCAAGTTCTCCTGCATGCACAAATTGGCGAGGATGAAGGGTTTTTCTCAATAGATGATGTCGTCGAAGGGCTGTCTGAAAAAATGGTTCGCCGCCATCCGCATGTATTTGGTCAAACAATAGCGGAAACCGAAGAAGATGTTTTGAAGAACTGGCAGGCCATTAAACAAGAAGAGAAGGGGATCGAAGAAGAATCACTACTTGATCAAGTAGGGAAGTCCCTTCCGAATTTAATGGCAGCTGCAGAAATTCAGAAGAAAGCAGCAAAAGTTGGCTTTGACTGGGAGGAAGTAGGGTCCGCTTGGGAGAAGGTAAAAGAAGAGATTCGTGAATTTGAAATAGAAGCAGAAAAAAACAGTGATAAAATGGCAAATGAATTTGGCGATGTTCTTTTTGCGATTGTTAATATCGCCAGATTTTACAAAATTGATCCAGAAGAGGCATTATACGAGACAAATCAAAAATTCAGACGCCGCTTTTCATATGTGGAAAAAAAGGTAAAGGAAAGCGGAAAGCCTTTTGAAGACTTCCGCTTAGAGCAGCTTGATCAATTTTGGGATGAAGCAAAAGAAAAAGGGTTATAAATAGAGGAGGGTTATGTATGAGATTAGATAAATTTTTAAAAGTGTCACGGTTAATTAAAAGAAGGACGCTAGCGAAAGAAGTGTCTGATCAGGGGCGTATTTCGGTTAATGGACAGCAAGCCAAAGCGAGCACAACCGTGAAGGTTGGAGATGAATTAGTCGTTCGCTTCGGCCAAAAATTAGTAACTGTAAAAATTGACCGTATTCAGGAAACAACGAGAAAAGAAGACGCTGCTGAAATGTATACGATTGTTAAAGAAGAGAAAATCGAATCGGAAGGGTAAGCAGCTGCCTCCGCATTTCTGTGTTGTCTAGCTGCGGCTCCTAGCCCCTCGAGGTCATAAGCCAATCCGGCTAGAAGGTTAAAGAACAACCTTCCATCCGTCTTGTCTTATGCTTGTCGGGGCAAAGCAGTCGCCTCCGCATTTTTATGTTGTCTAGCTGCAGCGCCTATCGCCTATCAAACTTCAGGTTACCTACTTACGATAAGTCGACATTAATTCGCTTCCGCTCATTGTGTCTCCTATATCTCAGTAGCGACCCTTCCAGTTTGTACGGCGATGATCAAGGCGTTTTCGCATTTCTTTGTTCTATTCTATCTTTTTCGTTCATAACATGTACAAAAAGCTTGTACTTTGTGAATGCGAGGGATGAACGAATGAGTCAATATTATGAGACAAATTCAACGACAAAAACAAACGTCCAGGAACATGATGTTATCATGCGAAGCAGAAGGCTGTTAGACATTACTGGGGTTAAGCAGGTTGAGAGCTTTGATAATGAAGAGTTTCTATTAGATACAGTTATGGGTTTTCTAGCAATAAAGGGCCAGAATCTGCAAATGAAGAATTTAGATGTAGATAAGGGTGTTGTCTCGATAAAGGGAAAAATCTTTGATCTCGTCTATCTTGATGATCAGCATGGAGATAAGGCTAAAGGATTCTTTAGCAAGTTATTCCGATGACTTTAACAACTCAATTTATCACCATGCTGGCAATGGTTGGCATGGGTTGTGTCTTTGGCGCTACCCTTGATACATATAATCGATTTTTAAAGCGGACAGAAAGGAATCGCGTAATCGTTTTTATAAATGATATCCTTTTCTGGATTGTACAAGGGTTGGCGATTTTTTATATTTTGTTTTTAGTTAATAGAGGAGAACTAAGAGGATATATCTTTCTTGCCCTTTTATGCGGATTTGCTGCCTACCAAAGTTTATTTAAGGGAATTTATCTCCGTTTACTAGAAATCCTTATTACAATGGTCATCAATTTTTACCGCTTTTTGTTGAAATTATTCCATTTTGTTCTTTATAAACCGATTCGTGCATTAATTGTCGGGATCATTTCTTTATTTATTTTATTAGGAAAGGGTCTTTTATCACTGTTAAAAGCCGTGCTAAAACTAGTATTATTTATAGTGAAACTCATTTTACTACCTGTAAAGTGGCTTTTTTTGCTAATTTGGAAACTTTTGCCGAAACATATTAAAAAAACAGTCGATAAGATATATAATAGATTGGCAGGAATTTTTAAACAAATAAAGAATTTCTTTTTTAAGTGGATTTCTAGATGGGATAAAAATAAAAAGTAAGGGAGGGTGCGAAGTGAGTGCTATCAAGAAAAGAAATGTAGCCCAAATACAGACAAGCTATGCCAAACAGCAAGAAGCTGCCGGGATTCATGTAAATATGAAAAGAAAACGTCTATTCAGAAGATTAACTGTGTTTTTTATAGGAGCAGCAGTCCTCTCTGTTTTCATGATCTCTACACTCGTTTCGCAATCCTCTGTTCTTGATGAAAAAAGGGCAGAAAAAAAGAAGCTTGATCAGGAGTTAGCCTTATTAAAGAAGCAAGAAGTAATGTTAGAAGAAGAAATTGTAAAATTAAATGATGATGAATACATTTCCAAGCTTGCCAGGAAGGATTATTTCCTTTCAGAAAATGGGGAGGTTATTTTTAATATCCCCGAGAATAAGGAAAAGGACGAAAAAAAGGAAAAATCAACTAATTAGCCCTTGTATTGAACTCTTTTTTCATATTCTGTATAATATATAGTAAGTTTGATTTTTTTATATAACTCAAGGAGGCAATATCTTTTTATGTCAATCGAAGTGGGCAGCAAGTTACAGGGTAAGGTAACAGGAATTACAAATTTCGGAGCGTTTGTGGAGTTACCGGAAGGCTCAACAGGTCTGGTACACATTAGTGAAGTTGCAGACAATTATGTAAAGGATATTAATGAACATCTTAAGGTCGGTGACCAAGTTGAGGTTAAAGTCATTAATGTCGAAAAGGATGGAAAGATCGGTTTATCCATTAAAAAAGCTAAAGACCGGCCTGAAAGAACAGAGCGTCCTGAAAGAGGCGACAGAAGAGAGTCAAGAGGACATTCACATTCTCAACGTCCACGTCAAGGCAGATCAAATGATAATCGTCCTTCGAGAGAGAATTTTGAAGCAAAAATGGCTCGTTTCTTAAAGGATAGTGAGGACCGTTTATCATCTTTAAAACGCAATACTGAATCAAAACGTGGGGGAAGAGGCGCTAGACGAGGGTAACTTGCTGCTTAATTGATATACATTTTATATAGCAGGGTTTATCGTTTATTATTCCCATAGGTAAAGACAAGTCTGACACAGACTTGTCTTTTTTTTATAAAAAAATATTAATTTAAAATATAAACATTCAGTCTGATGAATTTTTTATAGGATTCTGTCGCAATGGAAAATATCCTTTCGCCAATCTTTTTAGTATAAAGGCAAATGAAACATCCGAGAATGCCTTTTCTTTCTACTTCACTCTTTAAAGATAGAAAAAGTGGAATCGGCTATGTGCATCATTAGATCTTTTTTGTTTACTTATTAGATATTTCAGGGAAATAAGTCGAACGAAAAAGAAGTGCTTGTCCACCATTTTGACAAACTTCTTTTCATTTCAAATTTATAATAATTTGCAACGATAAAAAGTGGGGAGTGTAGTTAAAATGGCAAATAGTGTAGAAAGGAATGTAGTCCAGCCGCTTGGGGAAGTAAATTTTACTAAACCTAAATGGGAGTTTTCAAAAGGATTAAATAAATTTCAGCAGATATGTGAGACTATTTTTCTTAAAAAGGGCTATCTTCTTCTATTGATCGGTTTTTTACTAGGAAGAGCGCTAATTTTAGCCCAGCTCACACCTTTTAGCCTCCCTTTCTTTGCAGCAGTATATTTTTTAAGAAAGGAAAAGGCGCCGATTGCCCTTATCGGATTGATTGCTGGCGCAGCCACCATTTCTATTTCTAACGCTGTATCTGCATTTGGGATTTGTTTTTTATTTTTGCTTGCTTATCGAATAGCAAAAAAATGGCTTACTAATGAATTGAAGGCATTGCCATTTTTTGTTTTTTTTACGATCGCTGCAGGCAAATTATTAGAAGACTTTATAGTAATGAAGCAGCTGACACTTTTCGATGGCATGATGGCTGGAGTAGAAGCAAGCTTAGGTTTTATTCTCACACTCATATTTGTGCAGAGCCTTCCGCTATTGTCTGTTAATAAGCGAAAGCAATCGTTAAAGATCGAGGAAATTGTTTGCTTAATTATTATGCTTGCTACAGTTATGACTGGAACGATTGGCTGGTCTGTTTACGGGCTTTCCATTGAGCATATTATGTCAAGATATTTAGTGCTTTTGTTTGCGTTTGTTGCTGGAGCGACCGTAGGCTCTACAGTAGGTGTTGTAACTGGCCTGATATTTAGCCTTGCCAATATAACAAGTTTCTACCATATGAGTTTGCTAGCTTTTGCAGGTCTGCTTGGTGGTCTATTAAAAGATGGAAGAAAGATAGGAGTGTCAGCAGGTCTTTTAATAGCCACTCTTTTGATCGGGATGTATGGCGAGGGCGGAGGCACTCTTTATAAAACTTTATTAGAAACAGCGGCTGCCATTTTTTTGTTTATTCTTACTCCGCAGGCGTTATTAACGAAGCTTGCAAAACATATTCCAGGTACAACCGAACATGCTGCAGAACAGCAGCAATATATGCGCAAGATGCGTGATGTTACTGCCCAGAGAGTGGCGCAATTCTCAAATGTATTTCAAGCCCTTTCAAAAAGCTTTTCATCCTATGATCAGCCATCAGAATGGGAAGAAGAGAAGGGAACGAGAGAGTTAGATTATTTTCTAAGCAATGTCACCGAAAAGACATGTCAAATGTGCTTCAAGAAGGATCATTGCTGGACAAGGAACTTTGATACAACATATGACTATATGAAAGAAATTATGAATGAAATGGAATATAATCATGGCGATGTATCGCCTAGGCTTTTCCGAGAATGGGAAAAGCATTGTACGCGTGCAAAGAAGGTGACAGATACGATCCAGCAAGAGTTAACCTTTTATCATGCAAACCAAAAACTGAAGAAGCAAGTTCAGGAAAGCAGGAGATTAGTAGCTGAACAATTACTGGGTGTATCAGAGGTAATGGGTGACTTCGCAAAGGAAATTCAAAAGGAAAGAGAAAATCATCATAAGCAGGAAGAACAGATATTAGACGCTTTACAGGAGTTTGGTATTCAAATTGAACAAGTAGAGATTTACAGCTTGGAACAAAGAAATGTAGATATTGATATGACCATCCCTTACTGTAACGGGCATGGGGAATGTGAGAAGCTTATTGCACCCATGCTGTCTGATATCCTTGGAGAATCAATTGTTGTAGGCTCAGAGGATTGCTCAACCTATCCGAATGGTTTCTGTCATGTAACCTTCCGTTCTGCAAAAGCTTTTACTGTAGAAAGTGCTGTTGCGCATGCGGCCAAAGACGGGGGATTTCTTTCAGGTGACAGTTATTCGACGATGGAGCTTGGCGGTGGAAAATATGCAATTGCTATAAGTGATGGGATGGGGAATGGAGAACGAGCACATGTGGAAAGTAAGGAAACACTTCAGCTTCTTCAAAAGATCTTGCAATCAGGGATTGAAGAAAAGGTGGCTATTAAATCAGTAAACTCTGTTTTATCTTTGCGGACGACTGATGAGATTTTCTCAACGCTAGATTTGGCGATGATCGACCTTCAAAATGCGGGGGCTGAATTTCTGAAGATTGGATCGACACCAAGCTTTATTAAAAGAGGGAACAAGGTAATAAAAATACAGGCAAGTAACCTTCCGATGGGGATTATTCAAGAGTTTGAAGTAGATGTGGTCAGTGAACAGTTAAAAGCAGGGGACTTATTGATCATGATGAGTGATGGGATTTTTGAAGGACCAAAGCATGTAGAAAATTTTGATTTATGGATGAAGAGAAAAATCGTTGAATTAAAAACAGAGGACCCACAAGAGGTAGCTGATTTAATAATGGAGGAAGTCATTCGTTCTAGGTCTGGTTTTATTGAAGATGATATGACGGTCATTGTTGCTAAAATCAAACATAATACACCGAAGTGGACAAGCATTCCTGTTCATAAAATAAGAAAAATGGCTAACTAGTTAATTTAACCGAGTAGCAAATAAAGTATGTATATTTCCCTTCTTACCGGTCGAAAATGAGAATAACGAAGGTATAGGAGGGGCGTTTCATGAAAACGGGAACATTGAAGCAGATTTTATTAATTACGGACGGCTGCTCAAATCAAGGAGAAGATCCGATTGCGATGGCCGCGTTAGCAAAAGAGCAGGGGATAACGGTAAATGTCATCGGGGTGATGGAACATGATGTTATTGATGAAAAGGGAATGAATGAAATCGAGGGCATCGCGATGTCTGGCGGGGGCGTCAGTCAGGTTGTTTATGCGAAACAATTATCACAAACCGTTCAAATGGTTACAAGAAAGGCGATGACACAAACTTTACAGGGGGTTGTCAATCGAGAGCTTCAGCAAATTCTTGGGAATAGCAAAAAAGTGGAGGATCTACCGCCGGACCAAAGAGGAGAAGTGCTGGAGGTTGTAGATGAGCTTGGTGAAACCGTTGAGCTAGAAGTGCTCATATTAGTAGATATGAGTGCGAGTATGAAAGCAAAGCTTCCGACTGTAAAAGAAGCTTTGCTGGATTTATCCTTAAGTTTAAACGCCCGATCAGGTGACAATCATTTTAGCGTGTTTGTTTTCCCAGCTAGGAAGAAAGAAGTTGAAAAGGTTCTGGACTGGACACCGAATCTTGGTTCCTTGACAAGCGTATTTGGCAAATTAACTACTGGCGGAATCACTCCAACAGGTCCTGCCATTCGTGAAGCATTAACTTATTTTAAGAAAAAACGATCATTAAGGAGTCTGTTCTCTCGTGATGATGAATCATTCTTTGAAGAATCAGTTTAATGTAAAACCAGGAACACTTATAGAAGGAAAGTGGCACCATAATCAATACAAGATTATAAAGGAACTAGGATTTGGGGCAAATGGTATTGTCTATTTAGCGCAATTTCGCAATCAGCGGGTTGCGCTGAAAATGAGTGATAATGGAATGTCCATTACTAGTGAAGTGAATGTTCTAAAATCCTTTGCAAAGGTCCAAGGGTCTGCCCTCGGGCCTTCTTTGCTTGATGTTGATGACTGGCAGCGGAGGGGCGGACAAATTTCCTTTTATGTAATGGAATATATCCAAGGTCCGGATTTATTAACCTTTATTCAGCAAAGTGGGCGAGTATGGACAGAGGTGCTAATATTACAGCTTTTAAAAGATTTGCATACGCTTCATCAAAATGGCTGGGTGTTCGGGGATCTTAAGCCAGATAATCTAATCGTAACAGGCCCTCCTGCGCGTATACGCTGTATTGATGTCGGGGGAACGACTATTCAAGGAAGGGCAATCAAGGAGTTTACAGAATTCTTCGACCGAGGGTATTGGGGACTCGGATCAAGGAAGGCTGATCCAGGCTACGATCTTTTTGCCGTTGCCATGATTTTTATTAATATCTCTTACCCAAAGCGGTTCAATAAAACACCAGGTGACCTTAAACAGCTTGAGGCCATGATTAAGGGGAAAGATGAACTCAAAAAATATGAAAGCATCTTATTACTTGCCTTAAAAGGAAATTTTTTAAGTGCAATGGAAATGAGGGAGGCGATGCTGCAGCTTAATCAGCCCGAACCAGCTCCTAAAACACGCCATGCACAAAGGAAACAGACACAAACAAAACGAACGATTAAAAGTGTAAGCAGGCAAACGTATACGAAGAAAAAGAAAAAAAGAGGTCTACTTGAAACCGCTTTAATTTTTATTATTATTTCTCTCCTTTATATGTTCTATATTTATGGTCAACTAACATAAAAAATTAAATGATTAGTTTCACCCAAGTCATATATGCTATGCTTCAAGGAGAATATATTTAGATATTATATTTTTAAGATAAGGAAGACGCATATGCTGGATGCCAAGGTCAAAGCTTTTTTACAGCGAAAAGGTATAGAACTAAATAATAAGAAATTTTTAATCGGGGTGTCAGGTGGGCCTGACTCACTAGCCCTTCTTCATTATTTGTGGGAAAAGAAACAATCGTTTAATCTTTCTATTGTTGCTGCACATGTTGATCATATGTTTAGGGGGGAAGAATCTTTTGCAGAAGCAAAATTTGTTCAGCAATTTTGTGAGGAAAGAAATATTCCATTTGAAATGACAAGAATAGATGTCCCTAAATATATTGAAGAGACTGGAAAAAGTACTCAGGCGGCATCTAGAGAGTGTAGATATCAATTTTATGAACGAATGATGGAGAAGCACCAATCAGACTACCTTGCTCTCGGTCACCATGGAGATGATCAGGTGGAAACAATTCTCATGCGGTTAACTAGAGGAAGCTCAGGAGATGCAAGAGCGGGGATTGCTTTTAGTAGACCATTTGGAAGTGGGTACCTCCTTCGCCCTTTTTTATGCTTGAATCGAGAAGAAATTGAAGAATATTGCTCAATCAACGATCTTGATCCGCGCCGAGATCCAAGTAATGAAAAGGGATTGTATAGCCGTAACCGGTTTCGAAAAGAGGTCATGCCCTTTTTAAAAAAGGAAAACCCTCATGTTCACGTGCATTTTCAGCGATTTAGTGAAGAAGTTCAAAGTGATGAAGTTTTTTTGCAGGAATTAACGATCCAAAAAATGAATAAAGTAATGGAAAAGAAGACAATCAGGGAAATAATAATAAATATTAAAGAATTTCAAGAAATGCCAATGCCTTTACAAAGAAGAGGGATTCAACTAATATTAAACTATCTTTATAAGGAAAAACCTGCATCGTTATCTGCCTTACATATTGAGAATGTTTTTGCATTAATGAGCAGTCCCCACCCATCCGGAACACTTCATTTCCCAAACGGTTTGAAAGTTGTGCGTTCATACGAGAAATGTCATTTCCTTTTTCGTCTTCAACCAATACAATCCTATCGTTATG
This sequence comes from Cytobacillus sp., assembly GCF_032154635.1. Classification (GTDB taxonomy): domain Bacteria; phylum Bacillota; class Bacilli; order Bacillales; family Cytobacillaceae; genus Cytobacillus. The sequence continues at coordinate 40,988 of NZ_JALDXW010000030.1, forward strand.
AAATGAATGAACCTGGAAAAATCGAATTACCTAATGGCAGCTGTTTGAAACTTGAATTTACAAGTTATCCTGAGGGTTCTATTCAAGCAAATTCCCTTCTTTTGCTGCGGGACGATTCTTTGCTTCCTCTTGTTATTCGAACGAGGAAAGATGGAGACCGTATGACATTGAAAGGAATGCACGGGTCGAAGAAGGTAAAGGATATTTTTATCGATAATAAAGTGCCTTTGCAGGAAAGAAACTCTTGGCCGATTGTAACAGATAAAAATGGCCAAATCTTGTGGGTACCCGGATTAAAAAAATCGCATTCTTCAATTGGGCAGCAGTCAAATGCTAACTTTATTCTTTTAACTTACATAAGGCAATGATTCTTCTAGGAGGCACGCTAAAAATGAAAAATGATATCGAGAAAATTTTAATAACAGAGGAAGAAATTCAAGAAAAAATTAAGGTGCTTGCCGCCGAGCTTTCTGAGGAGTATAAAGATAGCTTTCCACTCGCTATTGGCGTTTTAAAAGGCGCAATGCCATTTATGGGCGATTTATTAAAACGAATCGATACGTATCTTGAAATGGATTTTATGGATGTATCCAGTTATGGCAAGTCAACCGTTTCTTCAGGTGAAGTGAAGATTGTGAAAGATCTTGACACATCTGTTGAAGGAAGAGATATCTTAATCATTGAAGATATCATCGATAGCGGTTTGACTTTAAGCTATCTAGTGGAGTTATTCCGCTACCGCAAAGCAAAATCCATCAAAATTGTTACATTACTGGACAAACCAACAGGGCGTAAAGCGAATATTAAAGCAGATTATGTTGGATTTATCGTTCCTGATGAGTTTGTGGTTGGGTATGGTCTTGATTTTGCTGAGAAATACCGAAACCTCCCATATATTGGTGTACTAAAGCCGGAAGTATATAGTGATAATAATTAAGTCAATAATTGTAAGAATTAACATCCAAGAATGATCCTTTCTACATTTAGATATGAAACAGTTTTGTCAAGTGCAAATCCTTGTATTGGCACGATTTTCTATGATACTATACATTATAGTTTGTTTACCGTGGGAGGAGGTAAAGGATGAATCGGATCTTCCGGAATACCATCTTTTATTTATTAATATTTTTGGTCATTATCGGCGTTGTTAGTTTCTTTAATGGAAACAATGAGCCAACAGAACGCGTTTCTTATGATAAATTTGTCAGTTATTTAGAAAACGGTGAGATTAAATCACTCACTATGCAGCCTGAGAGAGGCGTATATGAGGTAAAAGGTCAGCTGGAAAATTATGAAGACGGCAAGTATTTTGTTACTTATGTTGTAAATAGTGATACGATCCTTGATCGGATAGAGGCACTAGCTGCACAAAACTCTAAGGTAGAATTTGAGCCAGCTAAAGAAACAAGTGGCTGGGTAACATTCTTCACTTCGATTATTCCTTTCATCATTATCTTTATTTTGTTTTTCTTCTTACTGAACCAAGCCCAGGGCGGTGGAAGCCGTGTGATGAACTTTGGTAAAAGTAAGGCAAAGCTTTATGATGATAGTAAAAAGAAGGTCCGCTTTAAAGATGTAGCAGGAGCGGATGAAGAAAAGCAAGAACTTGTTGAAGTGGTTGAATTTTTGAAAGACCCTAGAAAGTTTGCGGAACTAGGAGCAAGAATTCCAAAAGGTGTTCTACTTGTAGGACCTCCGGGTACTGGTAAAACGCTGCTTGCGCGAGCTGCAGCTGGTGAAGCCGGTGTGCCATTCTTCTCAATTAGTGGTTCAGACTTCGTTGAAATGTTTGTTGGTGTTGGTGCATCACGTGTTCGTGATTTATTTGAAAACGCAAAGAAAAATGCACCATGTATTATATTTATTGATGAAATTGATGCAGTTGGACGCCAGCGTGGTGCGGGCTTAGGCGGAGGACATGATGAACGTGAACAAACGCTTAACCAATTGCTTGTTGAAATGGATGGCTTTGGCGCGAATGAAGGAATTATCATTGTTGCTGCGACAAACCGCCCAGATATTCTAGACCCAGCATTATTGCGTCCAGGACGTTTTGACCGTCAGATTACAGTTGATCGTCCAGATGTTGTAGGACGTGAAGCAGTTCTTAAAGTACATGCACGCAATAAGCCGTTAGATGAGGGAATTAATCTAAAAGCTATTGCCCAGCGTACACCTGGATTCTCAGGTGCTGATTTAGAAAACTTATTGAATGAAGCTGCCCTTGTTGCAGCCCGTCGGGATAAGAAAAAAATTGATATGACTGATATCGATGAAGCAACTGACCGTGTAATTGCTGGTCCTGCGAAGAAAAGCCGTGTTATTTCTAAAAAGGAAAGAAACATTGTTGCCTTCCATGAGGCTGGTCATACGGTGATTGGTGTAGTCCTTGAAGAAGCCGAAATGGTTCATAAAGTAACGATTGTCCCTCGTGGGCAAGCCGGTGGATATGCTGTTATGCTCCCTAAAGAAGATCGCTTCTTTATGACAAAACCTGAGCTTCTTGATAAAATTGTCGGTTTGCTAGGCGGACGTGTGGCAGAGGAAATTGTGTTCGGTGAAGTAAGTACTGGCGCTCATAATGACTTCCAGCGTGCTACAGGCATTGCGCGAAGAATGGTTACAGAATTTGGAATGAGTGATAAGCTCGGCCCATTACAATTTGGTCAATCACAGGGCGGCCAAGTCTTCTTAGGAAGAGATTTCAATAACGATCAGAATTACTCTGATGCAATTGCTTATGAAATCGATTTAGAAATTCAGCGCATAATTAAGGATTGTTATGCTAAGGCGAAAAAAGTCCTTACAGAAAATCGTGATAAGTTAGATTTAATTGCTAACACGCTGTTAGAAGTAGAAACACTTGATGCAGAACAAATTAAACATTTAATTGACCATGGTACATTACCTGATCGTTCTGTCAAACCAGATGAAAACACTTCTGGAGACGTTAAGGTGAACATAAACGTGAATAAAGAAGAACTTCCTGAAAAAACGACAGAGTCAAAAGAAGATTCCACTCCTTCTGAAGAAGAAACGAAGGACGATAAGAAAGAATAATTAAAAAAGCGCTCTTACTTGAGCGCTTTTTTTTTGCGAAATTTCACTTCAGGTAAATTCCGATTACACGTTGCTAACCGAGTTATGTTATGATGTGTTCAGTGAAAACATTGTCGAATTTAACTTTAAAAAAGTGGTGAGAAAATTGATATTCGTATTTGATATAGGGAATACAAATATGGTTCTCGGTGTATATGATGGAGACGTATTAAAATACCATTGGAGAATTGAAACGAACCGAAATAAAACAGAAGATGAATATGGCATGCTGATTAAGTCCCTGTTTGATCATGTAGAGTTGAAGTTTGCTGACATAGATGGAATTATTATTTCCTCGGTTGTTCCACCGATAATGAATGCACTGGAAAGAATGTGTCATAAATATTTTCACATAAAACCGCTAATCGTGGGTCCTGGTATGAAAACAGGATTAAATATTAAATATGAAAACCCGAGGGAAGTTGGAGCAGACCGCATTGTGAATGCAATTGCCGCCATCCATGATTATGGCAGTCCGCTTATTATAGTTGATTTCGGGACAGCGACTACCTATTGCTATGTCAATGAACATAAACAATATATGGGTGGTGCGATCGCTCCAGGAATTGGCATTTCAACGGAAGCGCTATATTCTAGAGCTGCCAAGCTCCCAAGAATTGAGATTGCACGGCCTGATGATATTATCGGAAAGAATACGGTGGCTGCGATGCAGGCAGGAATCTTATTTGGCTATGTAGGGCAAGTAGAAGGAATTGTTAAGAGAATGAAGGATCAGGCAAAAGGAAATCCTACTGTTATTGCAACAGGTGGATTAGCAAGTCTAATTGCAAAGGAATCAACGATTATCGACATTGTTGATCCATTTTTAACTTTAAAAGGCCTTCAGGTTATTTATAAGCGTAATATGGAGACATTAAAATAACTGACAACAAGGATTGGCAAAATGAAAGGGGTTTACAAATGAGCGATTATTTAATAAAAGCACTTGCTTATAATGGGCAAGTACGGGCATATGCTGTTCGAACAACAGAAACAGTTGGAGAGGCACAGCGTCGTCATCAAACATGGCCAACAGCCTCTGCAGCATTAGGTAGAGCGATGTCAGCTGGAGTCATGATGGGTGCTATGTTGAAAGGCGAGGAAAAGATAACGATTAAAATTGAGGGCGGCGGCCCAATTGGCCCCATTTTAGTTGACAGTAATTCAAAGGGCGAAGTTAGGGGATATGTGACGAATCCTCAAACTCATTTTGATTTAAATGAACATGGAAAGCTTGATGTTCGCCGTGCAGTAGGGACAACAGGGACATTAACGGTTGTTAAAGATATTGGCATGAGGGAGCATTTTACTGGTCAAGTTCCCATTGTATCAGGTGAATTAGGAGAAGATTTCACTTATTATTTTGTTACCTCTGAACAAACGCCATCATCTGTTGGTGTGGGGGTACTTGTGAATCCAGATAATACGATTCTTGCTGCTGGTGGATTTATTTTACAGCTTATGCCGGGAACAGATGACGAAACGATTACAGATATTGAAAATCGCTTAAAAATGATTCCGCCTGTATCCAAGCTCATACAGCAAGGGCTATCACCAGAAGAATTATTAGAGGCGTTATTAGGAAAGGAAAACGTGAAGGTACTTGAGAAATTACCTGTAGCTTTCACGTGTACTTGTTCAAAGGAAAGGTTTGCAGACGCGATTACTAGTCTTGGAAAAGAGGAAATCCAGGATATGATTGATACGGATGGCAAAGCAGAGGCACAATGCCACTTCTGCAATGAATTGTACCATTATTCAAAAGAAGAATTAGAAGAGTTAAAGCAAGAGGCAAAGTAAAAGGTGGAGTTTTAGGGGGAGGACAAGGTGAAAAAGGAGAGGTTGAAGAGAGAGAAAATTTGGATTTTAATAGCTGGACTTATTTTGCTGAATTGCTTGACTATAGCCTTTTTCATTTCTAAAGGTAGTACTGGAAATAGTGAGGTTGTGGCAAGGGTAGGAAAGGAAAAGATTACGCGGCAGGATTGGCTTAATGAGATGGAGTCAAGATATGGAAAAGAAATACTGAGTGAACTAGTTGACCAAAAAATTATTGAATCAGCTGGAAAGAAGTACGGAATAAAAATTTCTGATCAAGCAGTTGAACGGGAGCTCATGGTTATTAAAACAATGTACGGTTCCTCTGGCGGTTACCAGTCATCAGATGAGGAAAAAATGCGTGAGCAAATAAAAAGCAGTTTGATGCTTGAAGAAATCTTGACAAAGGATGTTAAAGTATCAGAAAAAGAAATGAAGACTTATTACGAGCAGAATAAAAAGCAGTTTCATTTGCCTGACTCCTATCATATTTCCAAAATTGTTGTTAATACAAAAAAAGAAGCGGAACAAACCCTGAAGGAATTAGAGCAAGGATCCAGCTTTGCTGTGCTTGCAATGGAACGCTCAGTTGATGAATTTACTGCTAATCTTGGCGGAGATGCAGGCTACGTAAATGAAGATAGTGACCGGTATTCAAAAGACTTTCTTCAAATTGTTAAAAAGCTAAAACCAGGTAAATGGAGTAAACCAGTAAAGTTAGAGGATAGCTATGCGATAGTTATTCTCCATGAAGCTGTTAAAGGCAAGGAGTATAAATTTAAGGATGTAAAGGATCAAATCAGAAGGCAAATTGCTTTAGAGCAAATGGAGATCCCTGTTTCGGCGAAGCCGCTCTGGAATGAAACAGATATTGAATGGTTTTATGGAGAACTTGAAGCTCAATAAAAGTGAATGCAACACGGACTATGTCCGTGTTTTTTTCTGAAAAGATAAGAAAGTATAACTTTGAATGAAATAATAGTCTAGCGCAAGCGGACTATCAACAATTAAACTTCAGGTTCCCTTCTTACGATAAGTCGAAAGGGTACAATAATGAAGATTAGGCGAAAGTATGAAATATATTTGAAAATTTAATTTTTCATTGCAAAACAATTGACTTTATAGGCTTTACTTGGTAAGTTTTAATTAAACCAATAAAAATACTCGGAATAAGAGGTGGGGCAAGTGGTACGTGTAGCAAATTCGATTGCAGAATTAGTTGGCCAGACTCCAATTGTGAAACTTAATCGCATCGTTGATGAGAATAGTGCAGATGTGTTTGTAAAATTAGAATATATGAATCCCGGGAGCAGTGTAAAAGATCGTATTGCTCTTGCGATGATTGAAGCGGCAGAAGAAAGTGGAGATTTAAAAGAAGGAGCTACCATCATTGAGCCAACAAGCGGAAATACAGGAATTGGGCTGGCAATGATTGCTGCTGCAAAAGGGTATAAGGCGATACTAGTTATGCCTGATACAATGAGTATGGAACGACGCAATCTCCTTCGTGCTTATGGGGCAGAGCTTGTTTTAACACCAGGAGCAGAAGGAATGAATGGGGCGATCCGAAAGGCGGGAGAGCTTGCGAATGAGCATGGCTACTTCATGCCTCAACAATTCCAAAATCCTGCTAACCCAGAAATACATCGGAAAACTACTGGTAAAGAAATCACCGAACAAATAGGTGACCAGCTGGATGCGTTTATTTCAGGAATTGGAACTGGCGGCACAATATCCGGTGCCGGCGAAGTTCTTCGTGAAAAATATGAGAATATCAAAATTTATGCGGTAGAACCAACTGACTCCCCAGTTTTATCAGGCGGAAAGCCAGGCCCGCACAAAATTCAAGGAATTGGCGCTGGATTTGTCCCGGAAATTCTTAATACAGAAATTTATGATGAAGTGATTCAAGTGTCAAATGAAGAGGCATTTGAGTATGCTCGTCGTGCAGCAAAAGAAGAAGGGATTCTTGGGGGTATTTCATCTGGAGCAGCTATTTTTGCTGCATTAAAGATTGCGAAAGAGCTTGGAAAAGGTAAGAAAGTACTTGCGATTCTTCCTAGTAATGGAGAGCGTTATTTAAGTACTCCATTGTACCAATTTGAAACGGAATAATAAGCAAAAAGCAACGGTCATTTGAGACTGTTGCTTTTTTGTTTTTGCACTTACATATTTGCTCAAATTTTTTAAATTAAAATGAAAGCTAGGCGTTCTTCATGTATGATGAAAAAAGAGATTACATGGGGGTGACCTTCCGATGAATAAATACAATATACATGCCAACAAGATTCCTTATACATACAGTCGTCTTTTTCAACAATATCGCCAAATTTCCTTAGAGAAGGATCATCATATTTTCTTGGAAAGCGGGCGCGGCGGGCGCTATAGTATTGCAGCTTTTGATCCAGAAACTGTTTTGATCGGGAAAAATTCAAGGTTAGAAATTATCCACAAGACTGGCAAACAAACGCTTGAAGGAAATCCGCTGCATTTGCTGAAAGACTGGCTCCGTCAATACGAAATGGATAGGCATGAGGAGTTCCCTGATTTTCAAGGAGGCGCAATCGGTTTAATTAGCTATGATTATGGACGTTATATTGAAAAGCTGCCGAAATTGGCAAAAGATGATTTGCAAATGCCCGATATTCATTTTTTAATTTTTAAGGAATGGTTTGTGTTTGATCATAAACATGAAGTTTTGTGGCTCATGTTTCTATACGATGGGTCGGATGATAAAGCAGAAATAGAAAGAAGAGCAGAAGAATGGAAAAGGCGATGGTTGACCGAATATTCTCAGCCCTATTTTAAAAAAACAGCTGAAATAAACAGGCAAAAAGATGTCTCTATGAGTGAAGAGGCGTTTATTCAGGCGGTTCAGCGTGTGCAGCATTACATTTCACAGGGCGATGTTTTTCAAGTGAACTTATCTGTCCGGCAAAGCCAGCCGATGTCACTTCCAGCAATGGATGTTTATGAACAGCTTAGGGTATTAAATCCCTCCCCATATATGGGTTATATCCATACACCTGAGTATCAGCTTGTCAGTGCGTCGCCAGAGCTATTGATTAAGAAAAAGGGCCAAGAGGTTAGTACTCGGCCGATTGCAGGTACAAGGTCTCGTGGAAGAGATGAGTCAGAAGATCTTGAACTGGCAAATGAGCTAATTGAAAATGAAAAGGAACGGGCAGAGCATGTGATGCTCGTTGATTTGGAAAGAAATGATCTTGGTCGTGTTTGTACATACGGGTCTGTTCAAGTGGATGAGTTCATGGTGATCGAAAAATACTCTCATGTTATGCATATAGTCTCAAACGTAAGGGGAGAACTTGCTGATGGCAAAGATGGGTTTGATTTAATTGATGCTGTGTTCCCTGGAGGGACGATTACAGGGGCTCCGAAGATAAGAACAATGGAAATTATCGAGGAGATGGAACCTGTCACGAGAGGGCCCTATACTGGATCATTCGGATGGATAAATTTTAACGGGGACCTTGAGCTGAACATTATTATTCGCACAATGCTAGTAAAGGATGGGCTTGCGCATGTTCAGGCTGGTGCGGGTGTTGTCATTGATTCGAATCCAAAAAACGAATATAAAGAGTCGTTAAAAAAGGCTATTGCTTTATGGAAGGCAAAAGAAATGGCTGAACAGAAAAAAGGTGATTAATGATGATCTTCATGATTGATAATTATGATTCATTCACATATAACCTCGTTCAATACTTAGGTGAGCTGGGCGAAGAATTAGTTGTTAGAAGAAATGATGAAACGTCGATTGAAGAAATTCGTAAAGTAAATCCAACGTTTTTAATGGTTTCTCCTGGGCCTTGCAGTCCGAATGAAGCGGGAATAAGCATTGAAGTAATCAATGAATTTGCAGGTCATATTCCAATCTTTGGAGTTTGTCTAGGGCACCAATCAATTGCCCAAGTTTTTGGCGGGGAGGTCGTTCAAGCAGAGCGGCTGATGCATGGAAAAACATCTGATATGCATCATGATGGGAGAACGATCTTTAAAGGACTGCCCAATCCTTTCCCGGCAACAAGATATCATTCCTTAATTGTCAGGAAAGAAACACTGCCTTCTTGCTTCGAAATATCCGCATGGACGGCTGAAGGTGAAATCATGGCTATTCGCCATAAGGAATTGCCTGTAGAAGGTGTTCAGTTTCATCCGGAATCGATCATGACAACGTCAGGAAAGGATTTGCTCAAGAATTTCCTAAGTTATTATTCGAAGATGGAAGGTAGTAAAGGGTGATTGTGTTATGTTTATCTATATGAATGGTGAAATTGTCAGGAAAGAAGAGGCTGTCGTCTCTCCATTAGACCATGGGTTTTTATACGGAATGGGACTGTTTGAAACATTCAGAGTCTATGATGGACACCCCTTTTTATTGGACGATCATCTGGAAAGGCTGAATAATAGTTTAGAAGTGTTAAACATGAAAGCTACTTATTCGAGGGATGAGATACTGCATGCGCTTCGCCGGCTTTTAGCAAAAAATCATTTAACAGATGCCTACATCCGTTTGAATGTATCAGCAGGCATAGGGGAAATAGGACTGCGGTCGGAACCTTATCTTCACCCTAATTTGATTATCTTTGCGAAGCCGCTTCCTCCTTCCATGAGCAGACAGGAAAAAAGGGCTGTTATACTAAATTTGAATAGGAATACCCCTGAGGGACAAGAACGCTTAAAGTCGCATCACTATTTGAACAATATTTTAGCCAAGCGAGAAATAGGGGATATGCCTAATTGTGAAGGGATCTTCCTAACAAAAGAGGGTTTTTTGGCAGAAGGAATTGTCTCAAATTTGTTTTGGATAAAAGAAAATGTTTTGTACACGCCAGCTATTGCAACGGGCATTTTAAATGGAGTGACAAGAAAATTAATTATAAATCTAGCTCATAGTAATGGAATGATCGTTGAGGAAGGCTTCTATCATGTGGATGAAGCTAAAAAGGCAGATGAGGTTTTCGTTACGAATTCCATCCAGGAAGTTGTTCCGATTTATTCATTTGATGGGAGTGATATGCCGGGTGTTAACGGAAGCTTTGTACAGCATCTTCAGAAGCAATATAAGAGCTTAAGCAGAACCTTGTGGAGCAGGAATGAGTGTTAAGGGAGGAGATTTATTCATGTCTACAATTATTCAATGTAGCCCTTATTCATTGGATTATAGCAAGAAAACGCTAATTATGGGGATTTTAAATATTACGCCTGATTCCTTTTCCGATGGAGGCAAATATAATCATTTGGATCAAGCAGTGGAACGGGCTATGCAAATGGTGCAGGATGGGGCAGATATTATTGATATTGGAGGAGAGTCTACTAGACCTGGATTTATTAAAGTATCTGCTGAAGAAGAAATTGAGCGGGTTATTCCGATTATTCGGGCAGTATCGGAAGCAGTAAATGTACCGATCTCTATAGATACATATAAGGCAGAAGTTGCTAAGGAAGCCATTAAGGCAGGTGCGCATATCATAAATGATATTTGGGGTGCGAAAGCGGATGAGGATATGCCGAAGGTTGCTGCTGAGCTTCAAGTTCCAATTGTGTTAATGCATAATCGTATAAACCAAGACTACTCGGTTTTTTATCGTGATGTTGTTAACGATTTATTTGAAAGCATTTCACTTGTTAAGTATGCTGGAGTCAAGGATGAAAATATTATTTTAGACCCAGGAATTGGGTTTGCTAAAGACTTAACTTATAATCTAGAAATGATGAGAGACTTGGACAAGCTTGTATCCCTTGGATATCCTGTTTTACTAGGAACTTCTAGGAAATCTATGATTGGCGGGGTGTTAGACTTACCTGTTGAAGAGCGGATGGAAGGCACTGGTGCAACTGTTTGTTATGGAATCCAGAAGGGATGTCAGATCATGCGTATTCATGATGTGAAAGAAATGGCTCGAATGGCAAAAATGATGGATGCACTAGTAGGTAAGGGAGTATATCATGGATAAAATTATATTAAATAAGATGGCGTTTTATGGATATCACGGGGTTTTTCCTGAGGAAACCCGTTTGGGACAAAGGTTTATGGTGGATTTAACTGTAGAAACGAACTTAAAAAAGGCTGGGGAAACTGATCAGCTGGAATACTCGATTAATTACGGAGAAATTTTTCAAGTATGTAAAGATATTGTTGAAGGAAAACCATATAAGCTAGTTGAAGCAGTTGCTGAAAAGATTGCCGGGGAAATGCTTGCCCGTTTTGCGTCAATTTCCCAAGTGACAGTAAGGGTAATTAAACCAGATCCGCCTATTCCAGGGCATTATGAATCGGTTGCAGTTGAAGTAACAAGGGGTAGAATGTAATGAATAATGAAGCCTATATTGCTTTAGGATCTAACATTGGAGACCGTTTTGAGCATTTAAAGCAGGCAATCCAGGAGTTGAACGCTCTTCCAGACGTGAGGGTAGTGAATACCTCATCCATTTACGAAACGGATCCGGTTGGATATGAAGATCAAGAGCAATTTTTAAATATGGTAATATATTTGGAAACGGGATTAAGCCCCATTCAATTATTGGAAGCATGTCTTGCTATCGAAAAAGAGCTTGGGAGAAAAAGGGATATCCGCTGGGGCCCTCGAACGATAGACCTTGACATTTTGCTTTATAATCAAGAAAATATTAAAACAGAGAAGTTATTAGTTCCTCATCCTCGGATGCAAGAGAGAGCTTTTGTTATCATCCCTCTACTTGAGATTCAGTCCAGCATCAAGCTTCCGACGATGGAAAAGCCTCTTCAAGCATGTTTAGAGGATATACCTGATAGAGAGGGAGTTCGGATATGGAAGCGGAAAAATGGGGAAGACGTATTCGCGCTTTTCGTAAACTAAAAGGCTTTACACAGGAAAGCTTTGCTAAAGAGCTTGGGGTATCAGTATCGATACTAGGGGAGATTGAAAGAGGGAATAGAATGCCCGCAGCTGACTTTTTGGAACGGGTTGCTTATATGCTAAATATTACCGTTGAAGATCTAACACCCCCGGGGGGAAATAGAGAATAGATTTTTTTGAATAAGGATAGTACTTTAGGCTAGATAAAAGTCTAGCTGCTGCGCCTTGGGTTAAAAGACTGGTCTTATGCTTGTCTTCCTAATCAAGGCGCTTTCGTATTTCAACTAGGAGGCTTTCTATGTTTAAAATTGGCGATATTGAATTAAAAAACCGTGTCGTACTTGCGCCAATGGCAGGAGTATGCAACTCGGCCTTTCGACTTACTGTAAAGGAGTTTGGTGCTGGACTTGTATGTGCCGAAATGGTCAGTGATAAAGGCATCATTATTAAGAATGAAAAGACAATGAATATGCTTTACATCGATGAAAGAGAAAAGCCGCTAAGTTTGCAAATTTTTGGCGGAGAAAAAGAGACATTGGTTGAAGCGGCGAGATTTGTTGATAAAAATACAAACGCGGATATTATCGATATTAATATGGGCTGCCCTGTTCCTAAAATTACGAAATGTGATGCAGGGGCTAAATGGCTCCTTGATCCAGATAAAATTTATGAAATGGTCTCAGCTGTTACTGATGCAGTTGAAAAGCCAGTTACTGTTAAGATGCGCATGGGATGGGATGAAGACCATATTTACGCTGTACGTAATGCGCAGGCAGTTGAACGTGCGGGCGGAAAGGCTGTTGCGATGCACGGCCGTACACGCGTTCAAATGTATGAAGGAAAAGCAAATTGGGATATTATTCGTGAGGTGAAGCAAAGCATCAATATTCCGCTGATCGGAAATGGAGATGTTCAAACGCCTCAAGATGCTAAACGGATGCTTGATGAAACAGGCTGTGATGGTGTCATGATTGGCAGAGCTGCATTAGGGAACCCGTGGATGATTTACCGTACAGTTAAATATCTTGAATCAGGGGAATTAATGGGTGAGCCGAGTGTACGTGAGAAAATGAATGTTTGCATCCTTCATTTAGATCGTTTAATCGCTTTGAAAAACGAGTATATAGCTGTTCGTGAAATGCGTAAGCATGCTGCTTGGTACCTAAAAGGGATTCGTGGAAATGCAAAAACGCGAAATGCTATCAATGAGTGTCATACGAGAGAAGATCTTGTTACATTGTTAAATGCACTTGTAATAGAAGTAGAGGAAAAGGAACAGAGTCAAGTCCAAGCGGGATAACAGGGATGATGTTTGACTTTGAAATTTTCTTTATCTATAATACTTTTGAACGAAAGAGAACTGCCAGTGGACCTACTGGCAGTTTTTATTCTATTTATTCATATTATTGATGTCTGTGCAGTCCACATTGTGTAGAATAATAGAAGTGAGAAATCTTTTATTGTGCTTAAGCTTTACATAAAAAGATTTACAAAATATTGGAGATGATACAAGTGAGTCAGAGTCATGAAGAATTAAATGACCAATTAATCGTGAGAAGGGAAAAAATGAATAGCCTGCGAGAAAAAGGGCTAGATCCTTTTGGAAAGCGTTTTGACCGTTCTCATCAATCTAAGGAACTGATTGAACAATATGAGGCGTTTGAAAAAGAGGAGATTGAAGAAAAAAATATAAAGGTAGCTCTTGCTGGCCGTATCATGACAAAGCGCGGAAAAGGAAAAGCTGGCTTTGCACATATCCAGGATTTATCTGGCCAAATTCAAATCTATGTTCGTAAAGATGCAATTGGTGATGAAAAATATGAAATTTTCGACTCGGTTGATCTTGGGGATATTGTTGGTGTTTCAGGAACTCTTTTTAAAACAAAAGTAGGCGAACTTTCTATTAAGGTTCAGGATTTTGAACTATTAACAAAAGCATTGCGACCGCTTCCTGATAAATTTCACGGTTTAAAGGATGTTGAACAGCGATACCGTCAACGTTATTTAGATTTAATTATGAGCGAGGAAAGCAAAAAGACATTTGTTGATCGCAGTCGGATTATCCAATCTATGCGCCGTTATTTAGATAGTCAAGGATACTTAGAAGTAGAAACACCGATGATGCACTCGATTGCTGGCGGAGCTTCAGCTCGTCCGTTTATTACTCATCATAATGCTCTTGATATGGAGCTGTACATGCGTATCGCAATTGAACTTCATTTGAAGCGATTGATTGTCGGCGGTTTAGAGAAAGTCTATGAAATTGGCCGCGTATTTCGTAATGAAGGTGTTTCAACACGTCATAATCCGGAATTCACGATGATTGAATTATATGAAGCATATGCTGACTATCGTGATATTATGAGTCTAACTGAAAACCTAATCGCTCATATCGCACAGGAGGTACTGGGAACGACGACGGTACAGTACGGTGAATATGAAGTTGACTTAAAACCAGAATGGAAAAGACTTCATATGGTAGATGCGATTAAGGAATATACAGGGGTAGATTTCTGGAAAGAGATGAGCAAAGAAGAAGCGCAGCAATTGGCAAAAGAGCATGGGGTAGAGATTACTGAACATATGCTTTATGGTCATATAGTAAATGAGTTTTTTGAACAAAAAGTTGAAGAGAAGCTAATTCAGCCAACATTCATTTTTGGACACCCTGTAGAAATTTCTCCACTTGCAAAGAAAAATGACGAAGATCCACGGTTTACGGATCGTTTCGAGCTATTTATTGTTGCACGTGAGCATGCGAATGCGTTTACAGAGCTAAATGATCCAATTGATCAAAGACAACGTTTTGAAGCGCAGCTCAAAGAAAGAGAACAGGGTAATGATGAAGCGCATATGATGGATGATGATTTTATTGAAGCATTAGAATACGGAATGCCTCCAACAGGAGGACTGGGGATTGGTATCGATCGCCTTGTTATGCTTCTAACAAATTCTCCATCTATTAGAGATGTTCTGTTATTCCCGTTAATGCGTCATCGTTAATAGATTTATCAAAGGTAAAGCGTGTATTTTTATATGCTTTACCTTTTTTGTATTTCAATAAATTATATGAATATTTTTTTTTTGAATTCTTATGATAAATATTAAAAAAACATATTGCAACCATGTTGATATGGTGGTATATTAATATCTGTTGTTGCGAGACAATAACTTTTGAAAAAAGAATGAAAAAAGTTGTTGACTTAAACGGCTTAAATGTGATAGTATTTAAAAGTCGCCTTAAGCGACAGCGTGATAACAATCATTGCTCTTTGAAAACTGAACGAACAAAAAACGTCAACGTTTAAATCAAGTTTTAAAACTTAAGAGCTAATCTTACTCTTTATTGGAGAGTTTGATCCTG
>NZ_JALDXW010000031.1:0-55026 GCF_032154635.1 Cytobacillus sp.
GCATCGGATTGTGGTTCCGACATTCGTGGGTTCGATTCCCATCAGCCGCCCCATTTGTGTAATTAAATATTCCTGCGGTTTATTCTGAGAAGTTTCTCTTGAGGTTTATTCAATGGGCTATAGCCAAGCGGTAAGGCATCGCACTTTGACTGCGACATGCGTTGGTTCGAATCCAGCTAGCCCAGCCATTTTTTAAGGCGGCATAGCCAAGTGGTAAGGCAGAGGTCTGCAAAACCTTTATCACCGGTTCAAATCCGGTTGCTGCCTCCAATATGTATATGCGGGTGTAGTTTAGTGGTAAAACCACAGCCTTCCAAGCTGTTGTCGAGGGTTCGATTCCCTTCACCCGCTCCATTATTTATGTTATAATGGGCCTATAGCTCAGCTGGTTAGAGCGCACGCCTGATAAGCGTGAGGTCGATGGTTCGAGTCCATTTAGGCCCACCATAAATGATTTATTATTCCGCAGTAGCTCAGTGGTAGAGCTATCGGCTGTTAACCGATCGGTCGTAGGTTCGAGTCCTACCTGCGGAGCCATCATATGGGGAAGTACTCAAGAGGCTGAAGAGGCGCCCCTGCTAAGGGTGTAGGTCGGGTAACCGGCGCGAGGGTTCAAATCCCTCCTTCTCCGCCATACATATATCTTGCGCCTTTAGCTCAGCTGGATAGAGCATACGCCTTCTAAGCGTACGGTCAGAGGTTCGAATCCTCTAAGGCGCGTAAAAAATTCATTTTACTTAGAAAAAGGATAGCTAATCATTCTACATTGATATGGTTAGCTGTCCTTTTTTGCTACCTGTTCAATTAAAAAGTATTTATCGAATTATATTTTTTGTCATGCCGATAGCGAACTTTTTAAAACCAAAAGCATCATAATAATTTTCTAGATTTTCCATACATATAAGTTGAGGAATAACTTTATTTTGTTCACAGTGGCTAATCAATCGATTCAATAGTTCTTTGCCAATTCCTTTGGACTGATAAGTAGGCATTACACAAACTCCACATATTAGTGCTGTAATGACACCATCAGAAATTATTCGTCCCATCCCTACTAATTGATTTTCATCAAAAGCATACACTGCGTACCAGCTTTGTTTACACATATTTTCTAAATCATTGACGGTCAATTTTAGTGAATTCCAACCTAATAATTCATATATTTTCAACAATCCCTCAAAATGATCAGGAGGCTGAATTGTATAAACGACCTTTTCCATATACACCCCTCCGTGTTCCTGCTATTTTGGACAACTACTTCTTATAACGAGATATATGTTTGTTCTTTTCATTCTTCCTTCCTACTAGTCTACATTCCTATAAAGTTTTATTGGTATCTCCGTAATATTCATCACTTTTCACAGTCAAATTGCCATTTCCTTTATGCTTTCCTATATAATACACCATCTGTTTGATCCTTTATTATCGATTTTTGTGAAAGCCTGAATGGACCAGCAGTTTTTATATTATAGTTATAATTGTATTTCCTATATTCACCATCTTGAAATTGCGCTAGCTCTTTTTGGATGCCCACCTTTAACAAGAACAAAAATTTAATATATATTTTTAAGACTTTTTATAACCCTGGCAAGTCTAACGAGTAGTAAGAGAGAGGAGGGGTTTCCTTGAATGTTGAGATATTAATTAAAAAAGCAAAAAAAGGAGATGATACATCATTTTATGAATTGATGCAAGTACATAAAGAACGTTTGTTAAGAATGGCGATATCGTATTTAAGAAATGAGGAAGAAGCTTTAGAAGCTCTTCAAGAGGTCACCTTTAGAGCCTATCGTTCGATCAAAAAAGTAAAGCATGCTGAGTACTTTTCCACCTGGCTTATCCGTATTATGATTAATTACTGCCATGATCAAAGCAGAAAAAGGAAAAGAATAGCAGATTCAAATTTACTAGATCAACTGGAGGAAAACATTGATTATAATCGGTCACTAGAAATTGACGAAGCCTTGCATAAAATTGATTCCCGCTGCCGTGAAGTTATCATCCTCAAATATTATCATGACTTAAAAATTAAGGATATTGCTGAAATCCTAGAAAGTCCAGAGAGTACGATAAAAACATGGCTTTATAAAGGGCTGCAAGCGCTTCGGGACCAATTAGATGAAAGAGGTGGATTACATGTTTGATTTTACGAAAGAAGAAGAGGAATTGGAGAAATCGAAAAATGCATACAGTCAAATCACTATTGCAGACAAGAAAACAGATCAAGCTATTCTAGAAGGAATAAGGCGGGCAAATGCATTAAAGATAAAGAAGAAGAGGCTACTTCCTATTAAAATCTTGCTAGCGGCTAGTATTCTTATGCTTGTTTTTATCACCTCGGTGAGGATTTCTGATACCGTTGCTGCTTATGCATCGAATGTTCCGGGATTAGAAAAGATAGTGGAGCTTATCCAGTATGATAAGGGACTCTTAGCAGCTGCAGAGAATGACTATATTCAAAAGGTGAATCTTTCTGATGAACATGAGGGATTCAAGGTAACTGTTGACTCCGTTATTCATGATGAAAGTAATTTGATTATTTTTTTTAAATACGCGTCTAAAGAAGAAAAAATGGGTTTTTCGGAAATCTCCTTATTGGATCAGGATGGTAAGCCTCTTCCCTTTAAGCGTAATAAGTGGTCTTTTGCGGAAAGTGACCCTTTATCAGAGGTTAGATTTTCATTGGCAGAAGGAAATATACTTCCTGAAAACCTAATCATATCTTTTGAAATAGGATTAAGCACTGGGAAGGTTTTTGAAGAAAAGTGGAATATCCCGATAACTTTGAATAAAGAAAAGCTTTCGCCGAAAAAGGAGTATATGCTTAATAAAAAGGTGGAAATAGAAAATCAGAAGATCACTTTTAAAAAGGTTGTATCTTATCCTACCCATACAGCCGTTCATGTAGAATATGACCCAGAAAACAGCAAAAAAATATTTGGGATACATGGGCTAAGGGTAGAGGATGAAAAAGGAGAGTCCTGGAATACAAATACAGTTCAAGATACTTTGATAAGTGAGAATGAAAGAATTATCTATTTGGAAAGCTTTTTCTTTGCAGGCTCTAAAAAACTATATTTACATTTTGATTCAATCCGAGCCCTTGAAAAGGATGAGCTTTGGGTGGAAATAGATCCTGAATCCAATCAAATTCTGAAGGCACCAAAGGATGGGAAACTGACAAAGGCTGAACAGAGAAAGAACGAGCTTGCTATTCAGCTAGAAGCAGACCGTAAGTTTATCGATCACCAAATTTTCTTTGATTATGCTATAGATAGTGACGGAAACAAAATTATAGAAGAAGGAACATTTGGAGCAAGTACTGATGGCCGTTTCATCCGGTACTTTGTCCCTTTTCCAACAAATAAAAAGATTTCCGGACCAATTAAACTGGAATTGTTAGACTATCCAGCTGTAATTAAACAGGATATAAAGATTAAAATCAACTAACACATCAGAAAATTAGGGATTGAAAAGGGACATGGTGAACGTTCACCATGTCCCTTTTCGCATATCTGCGCCATAAAAAGTAGGATGATTTGAGATATAATAGAAATAGTAAATAATCCCTTTATTACAAAATAACAGAATGAAGAACTAAAGAATTTTGGCTGGAAAGACAATAGAAAAATAAGCGTAAACACCGGAACTGTACAACGTATTCATTCTGCACAAAAAGGAGGATGTAACGATTGCATTATAAAGAGTATGGCGACAAAGAAGGCGCTATAATGGTTTTTTTACATGGAGGTGGGGTGAGTGGCTGGATGTGGGATAAGCAGATTCAACACTTTACACATTATCACTGCCTTGTCCCAGATCTGCCTGAGCAAGGGATGAGCAATGATGGAACGAACTTTTCGATAGAAACCTCTGCTGCAAAACTAATTGAATTAATACAAGAAAAGGCAAATGGAAAGCAAGTGATTGTTATAGGCTTTTCATTAGGCGCTCAGGTAACCATTCAAATGGTAAGTATGGAACCAGAATTAATCGATTATGCAATGATCAATAGTGCGCTAGTAAAGCCTATGCTTTGGATGAAAAAGTGGATCAGTCCCTCTATTAAACTTACATTTCCCCTTATCAAAAATCAGTCATTTTCAAGAATTCAGGCAAGAACACTTTATATTGGGAAGGATAATTTTGAAATCTATTATAAAGAAACCTGTCAAATGAAATCTGATACTTTGATTCGAATACTAGAGGAAAATATGTCATTTGAGATACCCGATCATTTCCATAAAGCAAGGGCGCAGATGTTGGTAACTGTAGGTGAAAAAGAGAAAGCCGTAATGAAGAAGTCAGCAATCGATATTGTGAAGAGGAATCCAAATTGTATAGGCATGATTATCCCAAATATAGGACATGGACTTTCACTCGCAAATCCGGCCTTTTTCAATCAAATCATTGAAGACTGGATAGCTGAAGGGAGGATACCAAAGGAAGGAAAGCTTATTGATCGGAGTTACTAAAAAAGGACCATCTTACTCGATCCTTTACATAGGTCGACGATGGTCCCAAAAGTATTGTATCGAATGAAAAAAAGCTTCATCATAATTCTCATGGTCTATAATAGACCAGCATGTAGATAAAACGGAATGGGCAAATCCCCATGAATAAATTCTATGTGTATCGAGATCTAATTCCTCTGCTAACAGGGCTATACGCTTGTCAATCACAGCTGACAAATTTTCTGCAGGCAGCCGGTTCAATAGAAATTGAATGACATCATATTCTCTATCACCAACTAATCCTTTAGGGTCAATGGCTGTCCATGAATCACTGCAATTACTCAATATATTGTAATGATGAAGATCGCCATGAAGCAAGTAGGGCTTTTCTATTGATTTATTCAATGCTGTAAATGTTTCAGATGCTTCCTGAAGCGTCTCTTTTGTAATCGGACCGATTCCTTCAGGATTTTCCATCAATATTTTTAATAAAGCTTTTTCCCTATCTTCACTAGTAGGAATTTGCAGGGATTCTGATGCAGGTACCCACAATGCTTTCATGACTCTTGAGGCAATACGTGTAGCTGTTTCATCATCTTCTATGGATGCCAGCATTGTTCCTGGAGTTAATCGTTCAAGAATGAGTATTCCTTTTTTGAAATCTACATCAATGACCCCAACCATTCCACGACGATTAAATTGCTGTATCGTGTAAACCTCATTATTGAATTCATCGCCGGGAATGCCAAGCTTAACAACGACTTCTTTCCGATCTTTCCTAACAGCAGGAGCAACAAAATTATAAGATAACGGGAATGGAGACATGATTTGGATGTCCCAACGTGCTTCACATTCCTCAATTAGCTTATTAAAATGATTCAGCCATTGTTCGCCTTTCTTTTTGTGGACGGACTTGATTGTTTGCACAAATTCGTTTGGTAATTGAATCATTTAGAGTGCTCCTTTTTTCCAATAGTTTAAATATGAAAAGCCCATGCGATAAGGGGTCCGAAAATGGATCCAAGCACAGCACATAATGTCATAGAAACAGAGCTGATGGAAGCTGTCAGTTCGCCATATTCAAATGCTTTCGAGGTGCCTAGCGCATGTGATGCACTTCCAAAGGCAATCCCTCTGCCAATAGAGCTATTGATGCGGCTCCATTTTAAAAATAATGGCCCTAGAATAACACCAGAAAAACCAGCAATCATGACAAATACCATTGTCATAGAAGGCTCAACACCCAAATCTGTAGCAATCTGAATGGCTACAGGTGTAGTGATTGACTTCGGAATTATGGATAGAATTAAGTCACGGTTAATTCCAAAAACCTTTGCAATTAAGATTCCGCTGATCATCCCGGAAAACAATCCAATTAGAACACCAATGATAATTGGATAGATGTAGCTTATTAATATGTGACGGTTTTTATAAAGTGGATAGGCCAATGCAACAACTGCTGGTCCTAATAATGAATTAATCCACTTACCCCCAATCATATACTCATCATACGAAATATTTGAAAGTATTAGAAGTAAAATGATGAGAGCTGTTGCAGTAAGAACGGGAATCAAAATCGGATTAGGAAAACGTGCATAGATCCTAGCCATTGCTAAGTAAACAACAACAGTTCCAAGAATTATAATGATTGCGATAAGTGACTGCTGCATTGTTTATTTTCCTTTCGTTTTATTGTCTTCTTTTCTAAAAATTGGCTGGCTGTTCCTGATACCAGCATGGTCACAATGGTACTAACAATGCCGATCAAACATAAAATCGCTCCGCTGATAGAGAAAAGTGACGGGTAATTCATAATGCCGATCATGGCTGGAATAAACAATAATGGCAGATAGGCTAATAAAAAGTTTGCTCCATTCTCTATGATCTTTAATGGAACAATTTTGAGTGATAAACAAATAAGTAATAAGATTAGACCAATAATACTTCCTGGGATTGGAATAGGAAAAATGTGATGAATAACATTTCCAATCCATGTGAAAGCATATAAGATTGCAATTTGGTAGATAATTTGTAGTCCCTTCATAATACTGCTGTTCTTCAAATAAAGAACAGCTGCCTCCTTTTTCATGTGAAATCGTGATGATAATAAAAATGATCTTTACTTTACAAACATATACTTGTAAGATACAAGTATATGTTTGTATTATACAAGTAAATCTCGATTTGTCAATCATCAATTAAAATGGATAAAATATAAGCGGGAGGGGAATCCATTGCAAAAAGAAAACCAAGAAGCAGTTGAACGCATAGAATATGAACTTACTACATTAATCCGACGAGCGGTTTATTTAGATATTTCCGATAAAAAAATTGGGCATTTGGAGAGATCTGTCTATTTATTATTAAGGCATCTAGATGAATGTGGTCCATCTCGATTAAAAGCATTGGCTGAAACATTTAATTTAGATATATCGACTCTTTCTAGACAAGCCTCTGCTATTGAAGCAAAAGGATACATTACGCGTTTTTCAGATCCAACGGATGGCAGGGTAAGCTTGTTTAAACTTACGGATATAGGCATGGAAAAATTAATAACTGACAAAAATATGAGAATCGAGCGCTATCATGCAATGTTAGACAACTGGTCAAATACAGAGAAAGAGATATTTGGTGAACTACTTGAGCGTATGAATGAAGCATTGATTGATTAGGTTCACTAGAAAGCTGCCAATTATGGCAGCTTTTGTTTATAAGAACCTTTTAATAAGAAGCCATTTCCTTTTTCATTGGTTGATCAATAAATTTAAAATAGGGGAGAAAAATGCCTATTAAAGAAATACAACAAATGATTGATCCGATTAATAGGTATAAAGGCCTTACCCCCCATAGTTCACTCAATACACTGCCCGCGACTACCCCTAAAGGCATCGCACCCCGAATAATAAAAAGCCTGACAGAAATGACTTTCCCCATTAAATGGTTTGGTATTATTTGTTGAAAGATGGTTAGATTATGTGCTCCAAAAAATGCCATGGCCATTCCGGCAATAGCCTCTGTTGTATATGCAACATACATACTATGATTAATGGCGAGGGATATATAAGTGAATCCGCCTATAACCAGTGACCCGAGCATGATCACTCGCCGGCTTTTGTATTTAACTTTCCCGATTAATATAGAACCGATTACATATCCGAGAGGAAAGCTTGCCATAAAATAGCCGTATTCAGCATAGGTTCCCGATAACTCAGCAGTTATATAAGGAAGAGTGATGACCATAGTAACGCCTACACCAAATTGAACAAAAGCAAGAAAGATTCCTAGCCAGACAATGATAGGCTGCTTGAAAAAGTAGGATATTCCTTCAGTAAATTGCTGTAACCAAGTTTTCCGCACATGTTGAGCGGTCTTTGTCTCTTTTAGGAATAACAATAGTGTACCGCTTGCCAGAAGGAACCCGCTAACAAAGAAAAGCGTTAGTTTTACCCCGAAATATTCCACCACTACTCCTCCTGCAATTGGAGCGATAAAAGTCATCAATCTTACGGTACCATCCAAATAGGCATTGGCTGTATTTAACTGTTCTTTTGCCACAATGGAAGGGATGATTGCCTGATTTGCTGGTGTATATACAGGCGTGATCAATCCTATGATGATTTGTACTGCGAAAATATGCAAGGGCAGGAGATTTTCCGTTAATAATGAAACAAGTGGGATAAGGAAAATTCCTCCTCTAATCCATTGCGAAAAGACCATCATCCACTTGCGACTCCAGCGATCGATAAAAGGACCAATGAATAACTGGAGGATAAGGGAAGGGAGAAAGTATAATAGCCACATACTTCCAAGTGCCATTGTGGAACCAGTAAGCTGATAAATAAGAATAGAATTGCAAAAGGTCCCAAAAGCACCGCCTAATTCAGAGATTGCATTTCCAATCCATACAAATACAAACGACCGATTTTTAAATATATTGTTCCTCATATATCTCCCACCTATAGCCTCATCATTGATTTAAATACAAATCTAACTCTTTCGCTAAACCTTCGAGTGCGTTTCTTTTAAGTGAATATTTGGATTGAATCGTCTCTACTAGTTTAGCGGCTCTAAGAATCTTAAGGTGATGGTGGATCGTAGATTTCCCAATATTCAATTGTGAAGTAAGCTCCTGTAAGGTACGGTCATGCTCATGAAGCATTTTGACCATACGCATTCGAACCTCATCTCCTAACGCCTTATGTTTAAGAACAAAAAAGTGATTAGGTGTGTATTTATCATTGGGTGAGATACTTTCATTGGCTATAGGATAATAGAAGACCTTTGCTCCCTCTATATCTGCTTCAATATTCCATGGACGGTATATGTACTGTGGAATTAAAATGACTGTATGTATGCTTGGTTCTGGTAAATAACTAATCCCGCCAGTTGCCCATTCCACGAATTCTTCAGAATCCATTTTCTCTGCCATCTGTTTTTTCCCTTCATAATCTGTTTTTAAGATAGCCAACAGTTGTTCAGAGTTATTGTTTATAACTGCTTCGTACCAGCCTGTCATGACATCGATAAGATGCTCTTTTAGGAGTTTTTCTTCTGCTAAACATATAAATGCTATATAGTTAGGCAAATAAGGATGATCGCTCGTTAAGCGCTGCATTTCTTTCATTGCGGCTTGATCTCCGGTTGCCGCATGGTGCCTAATTTCTTGATAATGGGTGCCTATAAATGGTAAACAAATGAACTTGAAATCTATGTTCGGGAGATCATGAATATACGATGTAAACTCGGATAGGTGAGTGAATGGCTTCATATGCAAGAGCTGGAGCAAGGCTTTCCAAGTATTGTTCTTTTCAACAAAGTCTATATGCTGCAATAACTCTTTTGATGCAGAATTTCTGATGCCAGCCCAATAATCTTGCTGCTTTTCTAATGTTTTAATAAGTGGGGTATTAGTAATAGCGGCAATCCCTAATGCACATTCCCACAAAAGGGAGTATTCCAGCTGAATTTTGTATGTCTCTCTTTTTCTGCCCGTAAAATTTAAAATATCCAAATGTAGACACCTCATTTATTTTCTTTTTCTATATTCTATAAATATAGAATAATATATTCGATAATTATAGAATATATATTGCGCATTTTAAATCATGTGAAAAGAAAAATGTTTAATTTGATAGAAATAGGGAATAAATCTAGTAGAGAAATAGATGGAATGATTCATTAAGAAAGCTTAAAACATAATAGACGAGGAGGACTTATTATGAAACAAGCTTCAATTGTAAAATCATTAACGGTAGTAGGTATAGGGGTAGGAGCATCAGCGGCGGCTATATGGTTATCGTCTAAACCAAACCGTATCCTAGCTAAAGATGTGCTAAGAGACTGGAAAAGAAAGGTAAAACCAACTCCTTTTGATAAGAGTGAAAATCTGCCAATTGAAAAAGGGGGACACCCGCATCCGCAGGATATTGAGGATAATAATATGGTTAGTGAAGGAGCTCAATATTCTGTGCAATTTTTCAATGAAAAAGTTCAGTAATCATTTCATCAAATCCAATAATAACTTGAGGTGAGTGTAATGAAGAGAGAGATGAAAGAGAATCTGAAACCAATGAACGGCACGATGGTACAGAATTTCAAGGAAATGAAGGAAAATGGAAAGGTAATGGAGAGCATGGATACAAATAAAGAGTTAAAAGAAAAGGGAAAACAGCCAGATCCGAAGCAAGATACGGAACCTAAATAATTATCGGATTATTCGGATATTAAACCTAGAGAATGGTGACGGATGGATGTACTACCTTAGAACTCCTCATTTTCAAATAAAAGCAATAGAAAAATGGAGACAAATGAAATGCCTACTCCTATAAGATTAGGATTTAGGATGGGCGTAATAGATGAATCGAGTTATAAATATCAACAAAGAAATTGGTGTGAATCATCTTTTCTTTGAACTTTGATGAAAAGAGAGAAGTGTACTAACTTCTCTCTTTTTCCATTATTAAGAATCGATGGAGGATTAGTACGTAGTGTATTTTAACACAATGAAATGGCAAAATGATTTGAAATCAACCAATATAAAAAAGTGTAGAGAAAAAATACTCTTTCTCTACACTCTGAGTACTTTTATATTAAAAATCAAAGTTATCTGGATCTGGCCCTACACGATGATTTTGATTTAATCCATCAATGATCTCCATTTCCTCTTTCGTCAATTCAAAATCAAACACATTCGCATTTTCGACAATTCGGTGCTCTTTTGTTGATTTTGGAATCGTAACAACCCCGTTTTGCAAGTCCCAACGCAAAATAACTTGGGCTACAGATTTATTATGCTTGTTCGCCATTTCCTGTAAAACTTCGTTATCTAGCAATTGACCTTGCATTAATGGTGACCATGCCTCTAGCTGAATACCGTTGTCTTCACAAAATGCTTTCAGCTCCTTTTGAGTTAATCGTGGGTGGCATTCTACTTGATTGATCATTGGCTTTATTTCAGCATCTTTCAATAAGTCTTCCAAATGATGAATTTGAAAATTACTTACACCAATGGCTTTTACTCGGCCTTCTTTATAAAGCGTTTCTAACGCTCTCCAAGCATCCTTATATTTTCCTGCAACTGGCCAGTGAATCAAATATAAATCTAAATACTCTAAGCCAAGTTTCTTTAAGCTTGTTTCATAAGCAGCAATCGTTGATTCATATCCTAAATCTGCGTTCCAAACCTTTGAAGTGACAAATAGCTCTTCTCTAGAAATGCCTGCTTCTTTTAAGCCTGCTTGGATCCCTTGGCCAACCCCTTCTTCATTCTCATAAATCGCAGCGGTATCCACACTGCGGTATCCATGTTTAATCGCTGTTTTTACCGCGTTTACTAATTCAGGACCTTCTTCGACTTTAAAAACGCCAAGTCCAAACCAAGGCATTTTCACACCATTATGCAAAGTTGTTGTATCTTGTAAATTTTTAACCATCATCTTTAAACCCTCCAAAATTTTATTATATTTTACTTACTTGATCTTTTCGTTCCAAAGCTCTGCTAAATCCAGTTAAGACTGCAGCTGCTAAAACCATAATTGCTCCAATCCAAGACGTATGGATCAGTCCAATCGAGTCTGTAATGAGACCGCCTAAATAGGAGCCAATCGCTATCCCAGCATTAAATGCAGCTATATTAATAGCCGATGCCACATCAACCGCACTAGGGACAAAGCGCTCAGCCAGCATCACAACATATACTTGTAAGCCTGGCACATTCATAAATGCTAACAGACCCATCAATAGAATCGTTATTAACCCGGCAATTTTAAATGGTGCTGTAAACATTAATATAAATAAGACAGCTGCCTGTACAATAAACATATAGAACAATGCATCAATCGGATTTTGATTCGATAACTTCCCTCCAATCATATTCCCAATCGCAATCGCAATTCCGTAAGCTAATAAAATAACAGCGACAGTTCCTTCTTTAAACCCCGTGATGTCTTGTAGCAATGGAGATAAGAAGGTAAATACGACAAATGTTCCGCCATATCCTAGTGCTGTAATGATGAATAAAAGCAATAGCCGGCCATTTTTCACAAGTTTCAGCTGATCTCGAAAGGTAGTTTTTACTCCTTTCCGTAAATCTGATGGAACAAGAATGCTATTTGCGATTAAAGCAATGACACCAATGATAACAATAGTAACAAAAGCTGTTCTCCAACCTAGCTGCTGACCAATAAAGGTTCCAAATGGTACACCAGTTACCGTAGCTACTGTAAGACCTGTAAACATAATAGAAATTGCACTAGCTCTGCGATTTTCCGGAACTAAATCGGCAGCTATGGTTGATCCTATTGACATGAAGACTCCATGTGAAAATGCTGAAATTACACGTGCCACTAGCAATAGCCCAATTGTTGTAGAGATTGCAGCAAGAGTATTGCCAATAATAAAGACAATCATAATCCAAAGTAATAATGTTTTACGTGACATTTTCGATGTCAAAGATGTCAAAACAGGAGCTCCAAACGTTACGCCTAAAGCATATAAAGACACAGTTAATCCAGCCGTAGTGACTGGAATACTTAAATCGTTAGCAATAAGTGGAAGCAATCCTACACTGATGAATTCTGTTGTTCCGATTGCAAAAGCACTGACTGCTAAAGCAAGCAATGCAAACGTGCTTTGCTTCTTATTTAACGCCATATGATTTCCTCCTTTTCTCTGTTATATAAATGGAAACTTTCTTTTCGGTGAATAATAAATTTTAAAAGAAAGTATAGTATGAATCGGCCAGCAAATGTTATTATGAGATATATCGGACATAAAGAAAAGTACGCACTTTAAAGTTATATAGATACAAAAAAGT
This sequence comes from Cytobacillus sp., assembly GCF_032154635.1. Taxonomy (GTDB): domain Bacteria; phylum Bacillota; class Bacilli; order Bacillales; family Cytobacillaceae; genus Cytobacillus. The sequence goes on from NZ_JALDXW010000031.1 coordinate 12,769, forward strand.
AATATAGGTACTTTTAGGTGCCTATAAGGAGGAGGACAAGAATGCAAAAAAAGAAATACAATATTTCTGTTGAAGCGACATTAGAAGTCATTGGTGGAAAGTGGAAATGTGTGATTCTCTGTCATCTCACTCACGGAAAAAAACGAACGAGCGAATTAAAGCGGCTCATGCCAAATATCACACAAAAAATGCTCACCCAACAACTGCGCGAGTTAGAAGAAGATGGTGTCATTAACCGAATTGTGTACAATCAAGTTCCACCAAAAGTAGAATATGAACTCAGTGAATATGGACGAAGCTTAGAAGGGATCCTAAATCTACTATGTGCATGGGGTGAAACACATTTAACGAGAGTATATGGAGATAAATTTTCTGTTTTAGAAGATAGTGTGTTGAATGAGCAGCTTAAGTAAAGGGATTGGGAGTACGAGTTGTCGAAAACGAAGATAACAATGGGGAAGCTTTAGATTGTAGCGGGAGATGGGTTCAGGCTGTTTTCAATTAAACGCATAAAAAGGATTTTATGTTAGAAATAAAGAATATGTAACTATCGCTTAAATTTTGGGAGGTAAAAAATGTTGACAGCTAAACAGTTATCAGATATTAAGGAACTGCAGCAAATTTGTGAGAAGGGTGAACCCTTTGAATTGAAATTGAACTGGGATATGCTCCAATCACGTGAAGAAAATGAAGTAAATGATTTTTTTCATTATGAGGATGGAAAGCTAGTTGGGTTTTTAGGTCTGTATGGGTTTGGAAATAAGGTAGAAGTTTGTGGAATGGTTGCACCAGATTATCGGAGGAGAGGCATTTTTACCCAACTTTATCGCAACGCACATAATGTGTTGAAGGAAAGGGGAATTCAGCATATTCTATTGAATACCCCTTCAATTTCTACATCGGGTAAAGCCTTTCTGCAATCGATTCCTTGTTCTTATTCATTTTCAGAGCATCAGATGAAATGGGGAAACATGGATCTCTCGTACCAAGAGGATGTGGTATTGAGACCCTCTACTTCCGATGACTTCGAAACGGAAGTCCAATTAGATGTTCAGTGCTTCCATTTTGAAGAAAAGGATGCGCGAGATTATAACGAAAGAATTAAACGGGATAACACGGATCAATTCTATATCATTGAATCCAAGGAAATGCCTGTAGGTAAAATGCGAGTTTCTCATACGGATGGGGAAGCATGGATATACGGATTTGCTATCTTTCCTGAGTACCAAGGTAAAGGAATCGGACGAAAGGCTTTAACAAATACCATTTTAAGAGAACAAATAGAGGGATTTCCGATTTTTCTAGAAGTGGAAGCAAAGAATGCTCATGCATTAAAACTCTATGAATCTTGTGGGTTTAAAGCATATCATTCTCAGGATTATTATCAAACGGAAGTTTAATTATCATAGAAAGCTAAAATCACCCCACAATCCCTAAATAGGGTGAGATGGGGTGATCTTGAGTATTTTATAATTCAGCTCTAAAAGTTTTTCCCAGCTGATCGCTAAGGCCAAAATAATGACGGAAATTATATATGATTGGACTCCATTTGTTTGGATCAATATGATTTTCTCCAATGAGAATATCTTTATGAGCATGAACTTGTAACGCTTTTGTCTCTACAATGGCAAAATCAGGGGTATGCTCGGGAATCCGAATGTCTTTCACTGTTGCTTCAATTTGTAAAGGACATTCCATAATTCGAGAAGGCTTTACAGTTTCAGATTCAATGGGTGATAATCCACTAATGGCATACTTATCCTTCCCATACTCAAATCCCACTTTTTTCTTAAATTCTGGTACGGGGTTCTTTCCTGTATAACGTGCTAATTGTTCAACATTTCTCCACAATGAAGGATTGGGAACATTGATGACGCATTCAGGATGCCGTTTTAGATTTTCAATCGCCATACCCCCAAGTCCAATCCCCAAAATGATGCAATCGCCTAATGCCCACGAAGATGATATAGGGCTGATATTTACGGAATCATCCTCATTTAGTGTATTTAGCAAGATAACAGGCGTTCCATAGTATAGAATGCTAGGTTGAATTCTCTCGATGTTTGGTAGCTGATAGGTAGTTTCCATTATTATTCTCCTCCTACATATTTGTTCGTATTTATTGTAAAATAGTAATATTCTAATTTTCATCGAAATATGGAATACGTAGTGAAGGAGAATAATATGAATGCAAATCCTAATGTAGCTATTATTGCAAGTCTTGTGAGTGAACCTTCGCGTGCGGCAATTCTGACCGTTTTAATGGATGGCAGATATCATCCGGTAAATGAATTAGCATACATGGCGGGTATAAAGCCGCAAACAGCGAGCTTTCATTTATCTAAAATGGTCACTGCAAAGATTGTGGCTGTAGAAAAACAAGGAAGACATCGGTATTATGGCATTGAAAGCCAACAGGTTGCTCAGGTTATGGAATCCTTGCTGTTAATGGCACCTCCAATTGAAATTAAATCATTCAAACAAGCTTCTGAGGACAAGGCCATTCGATTAGCGCGGACTTGTTATGATCATCTTGCAGGGGGGCTTGGTGTACAATTGACAGACGCTCTTATTCAAGAAGGCATTCTTTATGAGGGACCGAAGGAATTCATCGTTACAGAAAAAGGTAAGGAATTCCTTGCTGACTTTCAAATCGATCTCAATGAGGTTCAGAAAAAGCGACGTTCTTTTTCACACAAATGCCTGGATTGGAGTGAAAGACGGCATCATCTTGCAGGAGCACTAGGAAATGCCCTTTTAGAAAGATTATTAGAATTAAACTGGGTGGAACGTTTACCAAAAACAAGAGCAATCAAAATTACATCTAAAGGCGAAAAAGGGTTGAAAGAAACTTTTTCTATAGTGGTAAACATATAGCAGAAACTTTCAAATTAGCATAAGGCATAGTCTGCTGTGAAAAATGAAAAATATATGAAATCTGTTTCATTCATTGTAAAGTTCACTAAACGCTCACGACAAATTAACCAACTCTTAACACTCCTTTTAGACAATTTATATGAGGTATCAATCATAGTAAATGCTGAATAAGCAGCAGTCGAAAGGAGAATAAATATGAGAGTGAAAAATCCGTTCATCTTACCTGTAATGGCCATCATTGTTACGATGATAGCCGGCTTTACGTATCTTTATATTTATGTAAAGGATAAGCCAGCTAAGACGGAACTTGCAAGTTCAGAGCCGAAAGCAGAAGAAATGACGAATCACCCATACGCACCGCCAAGTATGGATGAAGTGCCAGAAGGAGAAGAAGGCGAACGAATTAAGCTTGGACAGAAATATCACAATGAAACAAGCAGTGTTCTAGCCGGTTATGTAGGCAACACATTAAGTTGTGCAAGCTGCCATGCAAATGGCGGAGTTGGCGATTCTCTTGATCTAGTTGGGATCTCAAAAACTTATCCGCAATATAATCCTCGTGCGGGAAGAGAAGTAAGCCTAGAGGATCGGATTAATGGATGCTTTATAAGAAGTATGAATGGAAAGCCCCTTCCTAAAGAGGGAGAAGAAATGAAGGCAATGGTTGCTTATTATAATTATATTTCAACAAATGTTCCAGATGGTACGACTGATCGGCCATGGGCAAAGCTCAAAAAGGCTGAAGGTGATTTATCAAAAGTAAATGTAGATGAAGGAAGAGAGCTTTACCAGCAGGCATGTATCACTTGTCACGGAGAAGATGGTGCTGGTGGAGCAACAGGACTTGCACTTTGGGGAGATAATTCATACAATATTGGTGCTGGGATGGCAAGAGTTCGAACAGCAGCAGGCTACATTCAAAAATATATGCCAAAGGCGCCAGTAGGCGATTATGAAGCAGGTTCTCTTACAGAGGAACAGGCAATGAATATCGCAGCATACATCAATTCAATGGAGCGTCCTGATTTTCCAAACAAAATTCATGACTGGCCGAATGGAGATGCACCAGATGATGCAGCATATGAAACTTTAGCTGGTAAAAAGAAATCCGATGAATAGAAGATTCATAAAAAAGTTAGCTGCTAGTTTTACTGTATAAGAGAAATGTGGTGATTGTTATGGAAGATGGGAAGCTGCGAGGGAAGACGATTCTTCTAATTGATGAGAATGAAGAAAACCGGGTTGAGCTTAATTGGTATTTGTCCAAAAATGGTTTTGAGATTATCGAGGCCGAGAATGGAAAAGAAGCCAAAATGAAATTTTTAAAGTATGACCCTTGTTTTGTACTACTAGAGACAGATCTTCCTGATATGAATGGGTTGGAATTCTGTACGTGGGTTCGCAACCAGAACTCTAACAATGTGCCTATTATCATACAATCAACGAAAGGTGCTGACCAGGACAAAATACAAGGGCTTAAGATGGGGGCAGATGATTATATTGTGAAACCACTTAACCTTGAAGAGCTATTAATAAGAATAGAGACTGTCTTGAGACGAACCGTTAATCGCTGCAGTAAGCTAAGCTTTAAAGGGCTGACAATTAAGCCGATAAAAGGAATCGTAAAATTTCATGATCATGAGATCAATGTTACTCATTTTGAATATCGGCTTCTGTATCTTTTTATGACACATCCAGATCAAATATTATCAAGGGAACAAATTATTAATGAAATATATAAGAAAAATGAAAAGGTAATTAATGAAAGGACAATTGATGTCCATATTAAAAACCTTAGGGAAAAAATAGCCGGTTTTTCTGACTATCCCTACATTGTGTCTATTCGTGGCTTAGGCTATAAATTTAATATAGATTTTTAAGAATGGCAAAACGGAGGTGTTGTAAATTGAACATCTTCGTTTTTTCGTTTCATAAATGTCAGCATAATCCAGTAATCAAATCGGCAATACTAATGATAGCAGAAGTAATTAATTGAAAACGGGCAAGGAGGGCAGGAATGATCGGATTAATCCTTTTTGTTATTGCAATCAATATGTTCGTCTTTTTTATAAAGAAGAACTTGACGATGAACCAAATGGTCCACATATGGTTCTTTACAATTTCATTCCAATTAATTTTTGATGTTTTTATTAATTTAAAATATCATGGCTACTGGTATATAACGCAAGGAGTTGATTGGGAAGCCCTTCCTGCCTACACCATTTTAATCCCTCCTGTTAATATCCTTTTTTTAAATTGGTTTCCTTTTAAACGTTCCTTTATAAAAAAGTTCCTGTATATGGCGCTATGGGTAGCAGCCATATTAGTTTATGAGAGTATTGCTCAGCTTCCGCCTCCTTGGGGCTATTTCGAATATGGGTGGTGGAGGTTAGAGTATTCTGCAATCATCGACCCAATCCTTTTGCTATTATTAATAGGTTATTTTAAATGGATTCAAATAATTGAGAGGAAATAAAAAGGGAAAACGGAGCCAGTTGTCTTCGTTTTTTTATGTATTCCTAAATCAAGTCTCATTCAAAAGTAGTAGAGAGTCTCAACATAATTGAGTACCTGCATTCCATCTTGCTCCCGATGCTGTGTGAACGCTTTCTTTCTAAAATAAAGTTAACAATAATATAGAAAGCGAGAGATTGCAATGAAAAAAACACCAGTTGTAATGATTACAGGAGCATCAAAAGGTCTTGGAAGAGCGCTAACATTGGCGCTGGCTAAAGTAGGAGTACGTCTAGCTATTTGTGCAAGAGGAGAAATGATGCTTCGCAAAATAGAGAAAGAGGTACTGTCCCTAGGAGCAGAAGTAATTGCAGTTCAAGCGGATGTTGCAGATATTCGGGATGTAAACCGTTTCGTATCTATTGTAGAAGAGGGATTTGGAGGTGTCGATGTATTAATTAATAATGCATCTATTTTTGGACCCGGACCAGCACTATTATCTGATTACCCGGAACATGATTTTGCTGAAGTGCTCAGGGTCAATGTAATGAATCCTTTCCTCGTAACTAAGAGAGTTTTGCCAGGCATGCTGATTCGAAAGAAAGGGAGAATTATTAATTTGACTTCTGAAGCGGGCAAGACAGGATTTGCAGAGTGGGGCGCATATGGCATCTCTAAATTTGCAGTAGAAGGCTTAACACAAACTTGGGCAGATGAACTGCAAGATACCGGAGTCAGTGTTAGTATGGTCGATCCTGGGGAAATGAACACGGAAATGCACAGGGTTGCCGTTCCTGAATGTGATTATGAGTTAGAAGATCCTAATGAAGTAGCTAAGGTATTCGTTGCCCTTACATTAGATGAAACAATTGATTTACATGGCAAGCGATTTGAGGCTCAATCCTTTTTACAAGAGAAGAGGGATGAACGATGATGAGCACTGCGAGTTCATTCCAAGTACCCAAATATTTAAATGCACATACACCAGCAGAATATAAAGGAATTCAGCGGGATCATGTCCGTTTAATGACACTAGATTCAGTGACAGGAGATTGTTCCCATAATTATTTTAACAAGTTGGATTCTTATCTATTAGAGGGAGATTTGCTAGTCTTAAATAATAGTCGAACCATTCCGGCAGTATTGAAAGGAAAAAGGGGGAAGCAAACAATTGAAATCCGCTTATCCAGAAAATTAACGAGTAATGAATGGGAGGCTCTTATTGTCGGCGGAGTAGTCACTGTCGGGGAAAAGATTGACTTACCTGGAGGGCTGGCAGCAACAATTACTGGGATTGGTGCTGAGTCACCTTTACTCGTCCTTTCTTTTTCAAAGAACGGATTAGATTTATTAGAAATCCTCTATCAATACGGAGAGCCGCTTCATTATGAATATATCGAAACCCCTTGGCCCATAGAGATGTATCAAACAGTCTACGCTTCCGTCCCGGGATCTGTGGAAATGCCATCGGCTGGAAGAGCGTTTACTTGGCGACTTCTTAATAAGCTGAAGAAAAAAGGTGTAAATATTGCCTATTTACAGCTTCATGCCGGCTTAAGTTATTACGGGAATGACCGTTGGCCAAACCCGAATAAACATCTTGAGGAGTTTTGTATTCCAGCAGAAACAGCTGAATTGGTTAATAAAACAAGGAAAAATAACGGGCGAGTGATTGCAGTTGGAACGACTGTTGTAAGGGCACTTGAAACAGCAGTCAATGTAAATGGCAATGTAGAACCACAGAAAGGAATCACGAGCTTATATATACAAAAGGGATACCCTCTGAAGGCGGTTGCCGGTCTAATTACTGGCTTTCACGAGCCAGAAGCAAGCCATTTGGATTTGCTTTCTGCCTTTATTGATAAGGGTTTATTAATGAAAGCGTACAAAAAGGCTTTAGCTGATGGGTATTTATGGCATGAATTTGGAGATATGAATTTAATCCTGCCGATGGGTGAGAGACAATGAAGTGGCACCATGCAGGTATTCTAGTAAGTAATTTAAATGAATCCCTCCTGTTTTATAAACAGAAGTTTGGTTTTTCTTTTGAGCAATATTTGATGTTTCAGGATGAAAAAATTGTTTTTCTGAGGAATGAGGATGTACAACTTGAATTAATTGAGTCAGAGGAGAGTCCAGTACCACTACATTCTATTCACACTGCGTGGCAAGTGGAGGATATAGAGGAATGGATCAGAAAGCTGGAGATAGAAGGACTTTATCCGTCGGAAGGACCTTATAGCTTAAGAAATGGGTGGCTCACTGTCTTTTATGAAGGACCCAATCATGAGACAATCGAATTGATTCAAGTAAATAACGTTTAAATGAATCCAAAAGACAAAATAACAAAGCAGTATAAACAGAAAACCCGAACGATTACAAAACACTAAGTGAGAGTGTTGTATAATCGTTCGGATTTTTCGTTGGCTAAAATCTCTTTTTCGACATCTTTATGTTAAATCGTAAATTTCTTAATCAGTGCTTGCAGGTCATCAGCCATTTTCGTTAAATACTTGGCTGAAGATGTAATTTCGTACATAGAAGCCAGCTGTTCCTCTGTTGCTGTGGATACAGACTGGGTGCTAGATGCAGCAGTATCAGCTAATTCTGTAATGAATATCATTGATTGAACGGCTTGCTCAGCACCCGCAGCCATTTGTTGAACAGCAGATGAAACTTCTTGTATCTGATTTGTCACTTCATTTACTGATTCCTGAATGTGAATAAAGGAATTTCCGGCATTGTTTACAACTTCCATCCCTGCTATTACTTCTTTCGTTACAAATTCCATCGATTCAACAGCTTTATTTGTATCATGTTGTGTGATGGAGATAAGTTGTGAAATCTCTTGGGCAGATCGAGCAGATTGCTCTGCAAGCTTACGGACCTCATCTGCTACTACCGCAAACCCGCTACCATGCTCACCGGCCCTTGCTGCTTCAATCGCTGCATTTAAAGCTAGAAGATTTGTTTGTTCTGCAATACTAGTAATTGCTCCAATAATTTGACCGATTTCTTTTGATCGATCTCCTAACCCGCTAACGACTCTAGCTAAATCGTTGACAGTTCCGTTAATCGAATTCATTTGTTGAACGGCTGTTTTAATTGCTTGTACCCCCTCAGTGGCTTGGTCAGAAGCCTCAACTGCTGTGAGCGTAACATTTTGCGCATTAACAGCAATTTGCTGTACGCCATTTGATATCTCAGTGATTGTTTGGGAAGTATCTTCCACACTTTGCACTTGCTTATCAACGTTTGCAGCCATTTGGTGCATAGTAGCAGTAATTTGTTCTGTAGCAAAATTTGTTTGTTCAGCACTTGCGGTTAATTCATCGGAAGAAGCAGCGACTTGCTTTGAACCAGTATGGACTTGATGAATTATTTCTCGAATATTATTCTTCATGAGAATTAAGGTAGCTGATAAATCTCCAATTTCATCTTTATTTTTAATTTGAATATCTTCATTTGATAGATCTCCGTCAGCCATTTTCTTTGCAGCATGAATTAAGATAGAAATGGGTTTTGTTTTCCTTCTTATCAGCCAAATCGTGATGATGCTGGCAATAGCCATTGGAAAAAGACCAAGAATAAAGCTGCCTTTAACAGAATCCCATGTTCTTTCGGAAACAATTTTGGCATTAAAGTCAATCGCATTTAAGGCGATTATTTCTTTATTTGGGTCGTGGTCCTTAAATATAGGTGCATATCCAGTTATCCGTTTCATCCCTCCATATTCGTAAATTTCCGAATAATATGGATGCCTTGTTTCCTTGATTATCCCTAATGCTTTCCTATCAATATAGAAGTCATCGCCTGCTTTAAATCCTTGATCCTGCAAATTTTTATCTGCAGCTAAAATTGTACCATCCAGGTGTAACACGTATTGGCTTTCAAAAATTTGTTTATGTTCAGTTGTCCACTTTAAGGTTTCTTGTAATTCCCTTAACTTTCTATCATTGCCTCCCATGATATCTTCAAGATCATTAGAATTAATCAGACCGGTGGTAATATTCGCACAGCCAACAGCTTCAATGCCTGCAGCTTCGTATGTGTGTTCATAACTTACTAAGTAGTTGGATACAGAAGTAATAATCATTGAAATGAAAATAACAAAAATGATCATTCTGCCAAGCTGCCATGTGATGGTTTTTTTCATAAAATACTTCTCCTCTAGTAGATTAGTTGGGATAAAAGGCCTACACGATTCCTATTTTACTATAAAAAAGTTGTTAAATGTTGGGAAATTTATAAATATTGGAAATATATATTGATTACAGCTATTTTTTGGGCTTACTCTCTCTAAGTCTCGAGGCTGAGTTGAAAATAAAGCGCAAGCTCGTTATAAGAAATCGAGAATAAAGGTAAGATGAGATCAAGATAAGGAAAGGGGATTACAAAATGAAAAAATTTGGTTTGTTATTAATCGGCGGAATTTCAGCGATGATACTGCTTTCTACCATTGGTCCTATGATTGGGTTCCTAGTAAGTATTGCGCTTCTATATTTCATCTTTAAACAATTTTTAAAGACAGATTCAACAGGAGGGAAAATTGGATTAGGCATTGTCGGTTTCTTTATTCTACTGGCATCGATTCATAATGCACCTGCAATTATCGGAGTTGTAGCGGCATACGTCCTGTATCTTGTTTATAAAAAATGGAATGAGAACAAACAGGTGATTGTTAAAGAAACAGACCCATTTGTCAATTTTGAAAAGCAATGGAATGACATCAACAATTAATTGGATTAAAGGAGAGAACGTTTCATGACGAATTTATTTACAAAAATTAAAAATACAATAAAAGCCGATTTCAACGAAGCGCTTGAAAGCAAAGAGAATCGAAATCCAATTACTTTGCTTAATCAATATCTTCGTGAATGTGAACAAGCAACAGAAAAGGCAAAAAAACTTGTCGATCGTCAATATCAGCTAAAGGATGAGTTTGAAAGAGAGCTAGCAGAGGCGGAAGGGTTTGCTAAGAAAAGAGAGTATCAAGCAGAAATTGCTTCAAAAGCAGGTGAAACAGAGCTCTATCAATTTGCCTCCGCTGAGCATCAGTATTACTCAGAACGTGCAGAACGATTAAGAATTTCCCAAAAACACATCTATGGACAGCTAGAAGAATTAGAAGGAAAATATGAAGAAATGAAGCGCAAGCTTAAAGACATGCATATTCGTAGAATGGAGTTAATGGGACGTGAAAATGTTACCCGAGCTAATCACCAAATAAACAAAGTATTGGATTCGTATTCTTATTCCGATAAGCCATATTCTCGATTTCAAGAAATAGAAAACTATCTTGAGCGTTTAGAGGATCAAGTAAATAGAGCTTTTCACAGCAACTCCATTGATGCGAGGGTAGCTCAATTGGAAAATGAGATGAGAATGAGTGAAGGTAAACTTCATTCTTAATTGAATAGCCTGAGAAAAGAATTAAAAAATACTATGTTAAGAGTCAAAGGACTTAAATCCTTTGACTTTTTTATTAAATTATTTAAAAAGGACTCTTGTTTTTTGGATAAGGAGATGGTATTGTAACAAGTGCGAGTTATAATCGTAATTATTACGATTTGATCCAAGAATAAAGTGCTAGACCTTTTGAAATTTTTCAAAGTGAGGTGAGAACGTACGGTTGTTATTTGGGAACTACACTAAAGCTGCTATCGATTATTTTTTTATTATGTAAATCGTAATGATTTTGATTAAGGAGAATGCAATTTATGAAAAAGATACCAGTAACAGTATTAAGCGGGTATTTAGGATCGGGAAAAACGACTTTACTCAATCACATCTTGCAAAATAAAGAAGATAAGAAAGTCGCTGTTATTGTTAACGATATGAGTGAAATTAACATCGATGCTTCTTTAGTAAAACAGGGAGGGTTTAGAAGAACAGAAGAGAAACTTGTAGAAATGCAAAATGGCTGTATATGCTGCACACTTAGGGAGGATTTGATTAAAGAGGTAGAAAAGCTTGCTTCTTTAGGCGACATTGATTACATCGTAATCGAGTCAACGGGTATTAGTGAACCAGTTCCTGTGGCGCAAACCTTCACATATGTGGATGAGAATCTAGGAATTGATTTATCGTCATTATGCAGATTGGATACGATGGTAACTGTTGTTGATGCCAATCGTTTCTGGAATGATTTTTCTTCTGGTGAAAGCTTGTTAGATCGTATGGAAGCGACAGATGAAACAGATACGAGAGAGGTTGTAGATTTACTTATAGACCAAATTGAATTTGCTAATGTGATTTTGTTAAATAAAATTGACTTGGTAGAACAAGAGGATATTCTTGAATTAAAAGCTGTTCTGCAAAAGTTAAATCCTGAAGCACGTATATTTGAAACGGATCATGCACAGATTTCTCTTGATCGTGTTCTTGATACAAAATTATTCGATTTTGACAAAGCAAGCCAAAGTGCAGGATGGATAAAGGAGTTAAATAGTGAACATATTCCGGAGACTGAGGAATATGGCATTTCTTCCTTTGTATTTCGGAGGAGACTGCCATTTCATCCAGAGCGATTAATGAAATGGTTAGAGGATTGGCCAGTAGATGTTGTTCGGGCGAAAGGTTTTATCTGGATAGCGACACGAAATAATATAGCGGCTCTTCTCTCACAGGCGGGGCCTTCCATTACTCTGCAAGGTGTTGGTGAATGGATAGCAGCCTATCCAGAAGAGGAGAGGGAACAAGTATTAACCGAAGAACCAGAGTTGCTGGAGAATTGGCATGAGGTATATGGAGACCGGATGACTGAGCTTGTTTTGATAGGGGTTGATATGAACCGCGATGAAGTTGAACACGCCTTAGAGAAATGTCTCCTTACCGAAGATGAGCTATTAGAGGATTGGTCCACGTTTAAGGATCCATTGCCACCATTTGTAATAGAAGAAACAGTATAAATAGGAGGGATGAAAAATGAGAGTGAAAATTACATTGGCTTGTACTGAAACTGGAGATAGAAACTATATTACAACAAAAAATAAGCGTACAAATCCTGACAGAATAGAACTGAAAAAGTATTGTCCGCGCTTAAAGAGACATACTTTACACCGCGAAACAAAATAGTGCTTATTTTTTATGGGTAAGCATTTAAATACTTAATCCTTTTGGTTATTTAATTATTCTCATAGAGTATTTTTATTATATTTCCGGCTGACACTATTCAGCCGGATTTTTATATTTTAATAAATAGATTATCCTAATAAGGAGAGCCATAGATAAAAGGGCTTCTGTTGAAGCCCTTTTTTTATGCATCTGATCACCTTCACTACCTTAATTATTTAATGCCTTTTCAAGTGTCTTTATATTTTTTTCCATAAGAGTAAAGTAGTCTTCATTTTTAGTAATATCTTCTTCTGTAATAGATTCTAAATTATGCAACGTGAGTGTTTCAGCTCCAAGTTCAGTTCGAATGATTTCTGCAACTTTTGAAGTGACATTTTGATCAAAAATTACATATTTGATTTTATGTTCTTTGGATAGTTCTATAATACTTTGCAATTGCTTCTGTGAAGGCTCTTGAGTGGGAGAAAGGCCTGAAATGGGCAATTGTTCAATCCCGTAGCGATCTTCCCAATAGCCATACGCAGCATGTGATACTAAAATTTCTTTAGAAGATGCTTGTTTAATCGTATCAACAAATTTTTGATCCAAATTTTCAAGTTTTTGCTTTAACTCACTAAAATTCTCCTCAAATTCTTCTTTATTCTCTGGAGATAGCTCGATTAATGTATTTTTAATATTTTCAGCAAGCTGAATGGACCTGATTGGATCAAGCCAAACATGGGGATCAAATTCTCCATGGTGATGGTGGTGCTCATCTTCGCCATCAGCATGCTCATGGTTGTGACCTTCATCGCCATCGACATGCTCATGATCGTGACCTTCATCGCCATCAGTATGTTCATGGTCGTGACCTTCATCGCCATCAGTATGTTCATGATCGTGACCTTCATCGCCATCAGTATGTTCATGATTGTGACCTTCATCGCTATCAGCATGTTCATGTTCGTGGTCATGAGTATTTTTCAGCAAATCTATTCCATCAGCGGCTTTAATGATTTTTACCTCTTCTTTCTCTAAGGTTATAGCTGCATTATCAGCAAATCCTTCTACACCTGCACCAGTATAAATAAATAAATCGGCATCAGCAATTTCTATCATTGTTTTTGTAGTTGGTTCGTATGAATGGGCGTCTACATTTGGAGGATAGACACTTTTCACTTTGACTTTATCACCGCCTATTAAACTTGTGAAATTCTCGAGTGGAAAAATGGTGGTGTATACACTCAATTTTTCTTTATGATTTTCTTCTGCTTTTTTATTATCAACCTTTGCACCAGAGCAGCCGCTTAGCACTACTGCCCCAGTGAGCATCAAAGTAAGAAAGGTAGATTTTAATGTCATTAAAATAACATCTCCTTGTAAAGTATGATTAGTTACTAGCCAAGTAAAAATGTGAAAAATATTCTTGTTTATTCTATCTTGAACCCTCCTTGAAAAAATTTTAAGTACAATGTAATGAACTTTATGTACTTATAAAATCTTTAAACAGATTGGCTGTGAATAAAGATTCTTTTCTAACTGCTGTTAACTGGCGGCCTAAATTAAACGAAAAAACCCAAAAATGAGATATAAATAGTAATGATTACGATTTACATTCTACAAGATTATTTTTCATTTGTAAACTTAAATATCTAATTTATAAAATTTTGAACATACGGGACAAGAAGGTATATAAGTCTTAAAGGATATGTGTGAAATGGGGAGGAAGGAATCTAAACACATCCAGTCAAAATAAAGATTTGTATAAAACTTGATTTATCTCTAAGGGAAATAGAGTGGATTGTTATTTTTAATTGGTCAAAGTAGGTAAATGAAAAAACGGCAATTCGATTTCTGCCGTTTTTGTTATTTTTATTTATTTAGGTTTCGTTTTTCAGCTAAAAGCCGTTGAAACGCTAATTCCAGCTCATCTGAAGGTTCAATACTAAGACGGCTCAGCACTTCTGTTATTCTAGTTTCTAATAGCAGCAACTGATCCTCTTTCGTATCGCGTGTTTCTTTCGGTGTATAGTTCTTGTATTGCTCGTATGTCCCATCAAATACCTGGATTTCTTGGTTGTTAATCGCTAAAATTCGTGTGGCAATGCTTTCGATAAATTGCCGATCATGAGAAACAAAAATGACGGTTCCTTCATATTCCCGCAAGAGAGATTCGAGTGCTTCTACTGATGGGATGTCGAGAAAGTTTGTTGGTTCGTCTAATATAATTGTATTAATTTCACTAACAAATAATTTAGCGAAAGCTACTTTTACTCGTTCCCCTCCGCTTAAAACGCCAACAGGCTTATAGACATCCTCTCTGAAAAAATGCAGCCTCGCCAGGACTGTCCGTATGAATGTCTCATCTTGTATCGAGGTTGTGCTGACATTATCCAGTATTGATTTTTCCGTATTTAAAATATCGATATTTTGGCTAAAGTAGCCAATTTTCATCGAAGGGGAGATCGATATCCCTTCATTCTGCTTCAATATTTTTTTTACAAGCGTTGTTTTTCCGCAGCCGTTCGCCCCGATGATGGCGAGCTTATCTCCTCCACGCACATGAAAGCTGGCAGATTTCCAAAGCAATCTCTTACCGATCGAACATTGCATATCTTCTGCCCGCAGCACAATTCGTCCTTTAAAGGTTTCTTCGTTAGGTAAATTCATTTTTATGACAGGCGCTTCTTTAACTTTTTCAACTTTCTCCAGCTTTTCTAAACGAGTTTCAATTGCCTTAGCCGTTTTTTGCAGTTTCTTTTGCTTTTTGGCGAAGTAAGGCTTGGCACCAGTAATGCTTGCCTCGGAGGAACTTACATTCTTTGGCGTTTTCGTCGCTCTGTCTGCCTTTTTCTCTTTTAAAATTAATGCTTCTTCAAGCTGTTTTTTCTTCCTTTCATACGATTCATAAGCTTGCTTTTGCTGGTGCAGCTCTAATTCCTTCTGCTTCATGTAATCGGAGTAGTTGCCCGTGTATACCTTCACTTTTCCTTCATTAAGCTCCCAAATGGACGTACATAAAGCATCTAAAAATGCACGGTCATGTGAAACAAGAACAAGTGCGCTGAAGGATTTTTTGAATTTCTTTTCCAGCCATTCAATGTGACTTGTATCCAAATTTGTTGTTGGCTCATCTGCCAGTAAAATAGCAGGGCTTTTTGCGAGTGCGGCATTAATATATTCCTGTGTAACTTCCCCACCGCTTTTTGTCGTATCCGTTCTTTTTAGCTGCGGCAAAAGCTCGCATAGGCCGTTTGTTGTGAGTGTTCCTTGATCAGGAGCAGTTTTTCCTGCTAAAACCTCTAATAAGGTTGTTTTTCCACAGCCGTTCCTGCCAACCAGGCCAATTCGATCATGTTTTTGAATTTGTAATTTATCTATATCTAATAATAAGCGGTCTTTAATAAATAATTTGATATGGTTTGCCTCTAATAGCAACATACAATCATCCCCATTTCATCAAGTGCTTGGAGACAAAAAAATGCCTCCTATCTGCATTCAGAATAGGAGGCATAGAGGTGCACAAAGAGACTGCTCCCTTTGAAGGACCAACTATAGAAACCTAATCCTATTCTGAAAACCTCGATTGAAGACAGCAAGAAATAGAGCAGAAATCTGCTAACTAAAACAGTCTTCAATTGATTGCTTTCGAAAAATAGGATTAGAACTTCATCTAATTGGGTCACCCTTTCATTTTTTAGTTATTATCACAATATACAATTAACTGGTATTTGTCAATTGGATTATAATAATTTTTAGGAATATATGTATATCGTCTAATTCAATTTGTTAATCATTAATATTTAAATAACATCGTAATAAATTCGTGGCCCCCGCCGATTGTCCAAAAAAGGATATGATCGCCACGTTTAATTCTGCCAGATTCAATTCCCTCATAAAGGGCAATAAATGGACTACTTGTTCCTGTATAGCCATATCGGTCACCCACATACATTATTTTTTGATCAGGAATGCTAAAATGTTCTTGGATTTTTAAAATATTTGAAAGAGCGAATTGTGATAAACAAAAACTATCAATATCTTCAATTTTTAAGTGGTTGCGTTCTAATAGTATTTTGATTTTTTCATATGTAAAGGGCAAGGATACACTTCCATCAAATGGATACCATTTCATGTAATCAATCGATCCTTCTCCTTTAATAGTCTGTGATAAACCCTTTTCAGGATAAAGAATATTGTCTCGATAAGTAGAATCTACTTCATAGATTGCATCAATAAATCCTGTGTTTTCTTCGGTCTTCTCCAGGATTACGGCACAAGCCGCATCTCCAAAATTAGCATATGTAATTTCCTCTTCAGGATTAGCAATAAGTGAGAAATTATCTGAACCTATAATTAGGGCAGTATGTACATGTGGATTTGATAGCATATAACGTGAAGCTTGCTCGATTGAAATGGTCATTCCAGCACAATTTGCGTTTGTATCCATTACAATTGCATCTCTCTTGCCGTTAATAGAATGGTGAACATACATAGCATTTGTGGGCACAGTTTTCTCTGGAACTTGAGTTGAAAAAATAATCATATCAATATCTGTTCCAGTTAACCCAGCCTTTTCTAATACACGCTTGGAAGCTTCTGTTGCCATTGTTATACCATTCTCGTTGTTATTCTCAATAAGGAATCTTTCATTACGTCCCATAACATCCAAAAAATGTGTAATATCTCTGCCTATTTGTTGAAAATGGTCAATATAGTAGTCGTTCTTAACAATTTTACTAGGGTGATAAACCTCAATTGCATTGATTTTAATGTTTGTCATAACGTCTCCTAAGGAATGTCCTATTATTATTATATTAATAAAATGAGTAAGACTACAAAAAGCCTTACTCATTTACTTACCGTATTAATTTTCAATAACCTCTACATTATTTAATCCGGTATTGCGTGCCAAACGGCTTAGTTGCATTTTTAAGACCGCACTCTTTTTAATTTCAATAACTATTTTCTTGAACCCAGAGCTTTGATAAAGGCGAAAGCAGTTTTCAAGATCAGGGATCATTTCTTGTGTAACTAAATTTAAATCTCGGCAATCGAATTGAAGTATAAATTCGTCAGCCTTAATAGCACTTGTTTTACTTTGGTATTCGTTAATAAATTCTTGTGCCTTTTCAGGTGTAAAACTTCCACTAACCGTCATGTCGATCGTTTTTTTTCCTGTGTTTACATTCATCGAATAAGATCCTGTTGCCATAATAGATCAAACACTTCCTTTATTAAATGGTTATTTACAATTAAATTTAGATAGTTCTATCAAAAAATTATTATATCAGAAAATTATGGGTTATAAGTGAAAAATTGGTGAAAACTTAATATATTAATGATTTATTTTTTCAATCCACTCAGAGTTGTTATACTATGAAAAAGAAAAACGTACGCTGATGTCGTTTAGTTCCAAATCACTCCTGTTGCTTCAACGCGATAAATAGTGGTAATATTTTGCATAATATAAGGAAGGAGTGGATGAAGATGTCGTTCGAAAGTGTAAGAGCTCATTTGAAAAAATGGAATCGTGAAATGGATATTATGGAGTTTGACACATCAAGTGCAACCGTTGATTTGGCAGCTGAAGCCATAGGTGTTATTCCTGCACGTATTGCAAAGACACTGTCATTTAGAGGAGAAGAGGATAAAGCCATTCTAGTTGTTGCTGCTGGGGATGCAAAGGTTGATAATAAAAAGTTTCGCCAGGCTTTCCAAATGAAAGCGCGTATGCTTTCTGCAGATGAGGTAGTGGAACAGACGGGGCATATGATTGGCGGTGTCTGTCCGTTTGGGTTGGTGAAAGATCTTGACATCTATTTAGATGTCTCTATGAAACGTTTTGAAACTCTATTTCCTGCTTGTGGAAGTACCAACTCGGCCATTGAGCTAACTTGTGATGAAATATTTGAATTTTCCTCTGCTAAAGAATGGGTGGATGTTTGTAAAGGTTGGGAGGATACGGACTCCGAAAATAAAATAAAATATTCCCAAGTATAACAAGTATGCATAAACGATTCTTTTTATGCTAAAGTTTTGTGAGTTAGGGAACAGTATGGTGGAAGACATACTATCAAGGTGGAAAAGATGAAAATGCTTTGCATTGACGGCGGTGGAATCCGAGGGGTATTTGCCGTAGCTATTTTACAGGCAATAGAGGAAGAGTGTAAATATCAGATAAGTGATTTATTCGATGTGGTGGCTGGAACGAGTACAGGTGCAATTATTGCCACATCTGTCGTATTGAGAAAGAGAATGAGCGAAGTGATGGATAGCTATCAATTATTTGGAAAGAAGATTTTTGTACGGCAGGCGAAGGTTGGTCTATTTAAAAGTATTTATAGCGACCACTATTTACGACGCTTTTTCCGGAAGGCATTTGGTGAAAGGGCGCTTGCAGACATAAAAAAGCCACTGCTGATCCCGGCGGTAGATGTAACAAATGGGAAGCCCTTTATTCATCGATCGAACTACGGACATACAGAGAATGATGATTTATCGATTAAGCTGTGGGATGCAGTTCTCTCGTCCTGTTCTGCACCGGTCTTTTTTCCGCCGAACAATATAAATAATCAGTATTTGTCTATTGACGGGGGATTATGGGCAAATAACCCATCACTTGTTTGTGTGACAGAGGCACTTCATCAATTAAAAAGGGATATAAGTGAAATAGAGATATTTTCTATTGGTACAGGTCTGCAGCACATTGATTTTTCCATTGGGAAGGATAAATACTGGGGTGCCAAGCACTGGCTCCCATTTCATTTCCCCTCTATGAAGATGACACCAAAGCTACTAGATTTGGCCCTGCAATTGTCATCCGAATCTGTTACGTATTATTGTCAGCATCTGCTTGGCAGTAACTATTTTCGTTTAAATGAGGAGCTTGGGAGAGAAATGCCCTTTGATGAAGTAGAATTTATGGATGAACTAATTGAGTTAGGGAAACAGGTTTTTCTGAATAAAAAAGAAGATGTAATGAATTTTTTGAGTAAAAAATAGCCTGACTCCCATAAATAAATGCGGGAACCAGTCTATTTTTATTGTACCTTTTTACCTGTCAAAATTAAGGTGGATGGAAGAAAAATTCCTCATATTAAAAATATATCGAGTAAGATATCTGAAAAACAATGGGGAATTTAGGAACTCACCATTGTCCCGCCATTTACATGAATTACCTGCCCGGAAACATAGCTTGAATCTTCGGATGCTAAATACACGTAGGCGGGGGCAAGCTCGAATGGCTGGCCGGCTCTTTTCATTGGGGTATCCAGTCCAAACTTCATAACCTCTTTTTCAGAAAATGTGGCAGGAATGAGCGGCGTCCATATAGGGCCCGGCGCAACAGCATTTACACGAATCTGCTGTTTTTCAAGAGAAAGGGACAATGAACGTGTAAATGCTATAATGGCTCCCTTTGTTGCTGAATAATCGATTAGTTTCTTATTTCCTTCATAAGCGGTTATGGAAGCTGTATTAATAATGGAGCTGCCAGCTTTTAGATGTGGAAGTACAGCTTTCGTTAAGTAAAAGAATGAAAAAATATTTGTTTGAAATGTTTGCTCCAGCTGCTCTTTAGTAATTTCGAGTATGCTTTTTCTCACATATTGAATGGCATGATTATTGATTAGGATATCAATTCTTCTAAATACCTTTAATGTTTGTTGAACAACTTGCTGTGACATCTTCTCTTCCTTTAAATCACCTGAAATAAGGAGGCATTCTCCGCCAAGCTCTTTAATTCTTATTTCGGTTTCCCGAGCATCTTTATGCTCATTTAAATAAACAATAACGACCTTAGCCCCTTCTTTGACAAAAGCATAGGCTACTGCACGGCCGATCCCGCTGTCTCCGCCCGTTATAATAGCAACTTTTCCTTTGAGTTTTCCTGAGCCCTTATAAGCTGGTTTCTCCGAAATGGGTCTTGGAACCATTAAATATTCAAGTCCTGGCTGAGTATCCTGATGCTGAGGCGGAAAGGCAATAGGTTGATCCTTACATACTTTCTGGTATCCATAATTGGAAGATGGGTACAATTTATACACTCCTCTAAACTTTATCATTTTATCGTATTCTTAGAAGTTCCCTAAAGTGCCCATTTGAAACTTCATAAAAAAGACATTGCGTTTTGACAACATGTATTATTTTCTATAAAATGAATGAAAGTCAGTCATTTATTTTGAAAGGACAAAAAAAACATGAATAAAAAAGAAAAGATTGTTCATGCTGCGATTGAAGTTTTTCGTGAAAAAGGCATTGAGAAAACGAAAATTTCCGATATCGTAAAAATAGCAAATATTGCACAAGGTACGTTTTACTTGTATTTCCCATCTAAGCTTTCCGTCATGCCGGCAATTGCAGAAGTAATGGTTGAGAAAACGATTGCGGCGGTAAAAAATGAAGTACAAGAGGATGCCTCATTTTCTGTAAAGCTTGCCCAAGTAGTTGATGCCATATTTAAGATCACATGTGATTACCGGGAAGTTCTTGCGTTAATCTATGCAGGTATGGGATCAACGGAACATATTAAAGAATGGGAAACCGTATATGAACCTTTTTATTCTTGGATTAGCCAGTTTCTAAAAGAGGCAAAGGCTTCAGGGGTGATCCGTCATTCGATTCATGTCGAGCGTACGGCAAAACTATTCATCGGCTTAGTAGAATCGGCAGCTGAGCAGGTTTACTTATATGATTCAAAACAGGATGATCAAGCCTCTATCCAGAAAGCGGAAGTTTTAGAATTTCTAAAGCATGGATTAGGTATTCAAGAATAGTAAAAATGTAAAGTAATATTTTATTGTTTAAAAATGAATGACAGTCAGTCATCGAGAGGCAGGGATAAAATGAACAAAGCATGGATGTATGTCTTTTTAACTTGTTTATTTGAATTAATTTGGGTGTATGGATTTAATGTTGCCGAGACTTGGTGGCAATGGGTGATTATTATTGGAATCATCTTGATTGATTTCCACTTCCTCCCAAAAGCATGTGAAAGTCTTCCAACGGGGACTGTTTATGCAGTATTTGCTGGAGTAGGAACAATTGGAACAGCATTAATGGATATTTTCCTTTTTGGTGGCAGCTTTAGTGCAGGGAAGTTTCTTTTTATCGCTATTTTAGTAACAGGAGTTATTGGGTTAAATCTAGCTGATAACAAAGAAGAGGAAACAGTATCGAAAGGAGTGGCTTAAGTATGGGCTGGCTGTTTGTCATTTGTGCTGCAGTAAGTGAAATTATTGGTGTACTAGGGCTAAAATTATATAGCCAGAACAAAACAATTAAAAATGGATTCATTTATTTAGGGGGATTTGGTGCCTCTTTTGCATTTTTATATACTTCATTCAACTATTTACAGTTAAGTATCGCCTATGCTGTGTGGATTGGAATTGGAACAGCAGGAGCGGTCCTGTTAAATATGGTGTTCTTTGGGGAATCTAAAAATAAGCTAAGGATTGCAAGTGTAATCCTTATCGTTATCGGTGTAACGGGCTTGAAGGCATTATCCTAACATTTCTTCAGAACTGATTCTAAGCATTCTTGCAACTTTTAATTGAATATTTCCGACTGATAAGAAGAAATAACTTTTAAGGGGGCATAGAACCTTGAATAAAAAAAGCATACTTGTTATTTGCATGTTACTGATTCTATTAAGTGCTTGTCATGCGGATAACTCGGCTTCATCTGAGCAATTGCAGCAGAGGGAAGATGGACTGCAGCCGAAAGAAGACCATCAGGCTTTCGATTTGCTTAATCGTGTCATGGAAAAAGCGCAAAGCGGAATGACCTTAGGCAGTCCTTACAATGTACTGGACAGCAACATAGATGAAGTAAAAGCTGAATGGGGTAAGCCGGACAATGAGGATCAAGCAGGCAAGGGGTTCTATGCTACTTATCAAAGTAAAAGCTTTGCGTATGGATTTAATAAGTCAGGGAATATATTCGATGTTCGTTCCTATGCTAAGGAACTTAATGAAATTACGTCAGCGCAAATAGAAGATTGTTTTGGTCAGCCTGACCAATTGAGGGAAATGGATAAGGAAGAAATTTATGTATATAAATTAGACCAGGAAATCGAACTGAAGTTCATTATTCCAAAAGGTGAAAAAGGTGTTCATCATCTTTCAGTGATGAATTCAGAACGAGCCAAGGCTGAGTATCTTCTTAATATTAAAGGGGAATCCAATCAGCTGTCTGCATCGGCATGGGAAAGCATGAAGGAATGGCGACAACAAATGGTTTCATTTGCTCGTGAGCATAAAAATGTATATTTAAATGGTCCAAATAAAAAACAAGTTGCTTTAACCTTTGATGATGGCCCAGATGGGAAAGTAACACCAGCCATTATTGATCTATTGAATAAATATAAGGTAAAAGGGAACTTCTTTTTTCTCGGAAGTCATGTGGAAGCACATCCGCAAGTTGTGAAAAAGGCATATAACAGTGGTCATTTAGTTTTGAGTCATAGCTATAATCATGTTGAATTACCGAAATTAACAGCGAAAGAAATTAAAATAGAAATTGAGCGAGCTGGACATTCGATTAAATCGGTTATTGGAAAAGAGCCTGCCATTATCCGAACGCCGTATGGTGAGACGAATAAACAAGTTGTAGAGATAGCGCAGCAGGAAGGATATTCGGTTGTCCTTTGGTCCATAGACACGCTTGATTGGTCACAAAAAGAGGCGAGCAATATTGTTAATAATGTTATGAATGATGTTAGAAATGGTGATATTATCCTCATGCATTCAGATTCAAAGAAGACAGAAGCAGCCACGGCGTTGTCTGATTTAATAGAAGGGCTGCAGGAAAAGGGCTTTGAAATGGTAGACTTAGAAACATTATTAAATATTAAAGCTTATCAATAAAAGAATCTGGCACTTAGCCAGATTCTTTTTTATGGCCAAACCATCAACTCGCATAGATATCTACTCAGTTTGTTTGACAATAAACAAACAAAAATATATAATGTCTAATATAATACAAACAGTTAAGGGTTGTGACTACAAATGAGTTTATCTGAAACCTTTTGGAATGCCTCAATTGAGGAATTGAAACAAGGCTATGTTGAGCAAGATCGTCATTACATGTGTCTAATATGCGGAAAAACTACAGAGAAAGGGATCGTTTATCAGGCAGAGGATGTTTTCTACGAAGCGGGAAGGTATATGTCTCTTCATATAGAAGCTGAACATGGCTCTGTTTTTGAGTACCTGATTGATCTTGATAAAAAGCTTACAGGATTGACAGATCATCAAAATCGCCTTCTTCGCCTTTTTTTTGAGGGTAAAAGTGATGCCGAAGTGCAGAAGGAAATGGGAATTGGCAGTGCATCGACGATTCGAAACCACCGCTTTGTTTTAAAAGAAAAAGAGCGTCAGGCAAAGCTATTTTTGACATTGATGGAGCTTTTAAAAGAAAAGGACAATCATAAACCAGCATTCATTGATATTCATACAACAGCAAGAATGGTCGATGACCGATATAATGTGACGAAGGAGGAGAATGATGAAATACTGCAAAAGTTTTTTCCTGAAGGAACAAGTGGACAACTGAAATCTTTTCCGCCGAAGGAAAAACAAAGACTAGTCGTTCTTCGTGCAATTGCCAATCGTTTCAAAAGTGAAAAGATATATGGAGAAAAGGAAGTTAATCAACTATTGAATAATGCTTTCCATGATTATGTACTATTAAGACGTTATCTAATCGAATACGGCTTTTTAGATCGGAAAGCAGATGGCAGTGAATATTGGCTTAAAAAATAATCGGGAGGAAAGAGAATATGGATAGAAAAAAGGAACTAAAGCAGCAATTTAAAGAAATTAAAATTGAAGCAGGGATCTTTCAAATTAAAAATATAAAGAATGATAAGGTTTTTATCGGAAGTACACGAAATTTTAAAACATTGAATGGAACAAAATTTGCTTTAGAAAATGGTTCTTATTCCAATAAAATGCTCCAAAAAGAATGGAGTGAATATGGAAAAGATGCATTTGAAATAGAAATAGTAGAGATTTTAAAAGCAAAAGATGATCCCTATTATAATGAGAAGGAAGAATTAGAGAAACTGGAAGAAAAGTGGCTGAATCAGCTTCAGCCATATGGAGAACGCGGGTATCATCAGGAGAAGACCCGCTAAAAGGAGAAATGAAAGTTGGAACCGCAGCAAAGTATAAAAGATGAAAATCCTAAGTCTAGAGGACAAGGAACGAGCAGTTTGCCAGTATGGCGTTCGATGCTTATATTCCTGATCCCTCTAATTCTCAGCAATATCTTGCAATCTGTTAGTCAATTATTTGGCATGGTCATTGTCGGACGTTGGTTAGGCGTGAATGAATTGGCAGCCATCTCAGCCTTTTTTCCTTTATTCTTTCTGCTTATATCTTTTGCTATCGGGATCGGATCAGGCAGTGCAATCCTGATAGGCCAGGCTTTTGGAGCAAGAAATGATGAAAAGCTTAAAGCTGTAGTAGGGACAACATTAACATTTACATTCATTATAGGTGTCGTGCTTGCCATCCTTGGGGGTATCTTTGCCATGGATATTCTTCGCTTAATTGGTACACCAGTAAACATTTTAGATAGTAGTGTCCATTATGCACAAATTTTATTTTGGTCATTGCCAGTATTGTTTTTGTATTCCGTATACACGACTTTTATGCGGGGGACAGGAGACTCGAAAACGCCATTTTATTTCCTAATTGTCAGTACGGTTCTTAATATTATCTTATTGCCGCCATTAGTGTTCGGCTGGTTTGGTGTTCCGCAGCTCGGTTTATATGGAGCAGCCTACGCCTCCTTCCTATCGACCATCATCACTTTTGTTGTCATGCTTTTTTATTTACACAAAATGAAGCATCCGCTGAAACTGGATGCTACCATTCGAAAATATCTTAGAATGGATAAAGACTTGCTTAAATTACTCTTGCGCCTAGGTATTCCATCCAGTATTAGTATGATTTTACTGTCACTCTCTGAAATTGCAGTGATCACGTTTGTTAACCGATATGGATCGGAAGCAACAGCTGCTTACGGCGTAGTGAATCAAGTGGCGAGTTATGTACAAATGCCTGCAATCAGTTTAAGCATTACTGTTTCTGTATTTGCTGCACAGGCTATTGGCGGGAGTCAATTCGAGCGATTACAGCAGGTCATTCGAACAGGGGTCTTCTTTAATTATGTAATCAGCGGGGGATTAATTATACTTATCTACGTTTTCTCAGAAAATATACTCTCGCTATTTATTACAAGTAAAGAAACAATTGAAATGGCGAATAGCTTGATTATGATTACATTATGGAGTTATGTGATTATCGGACATGCACATATTCTAAATTCGACGATGCGGGCGAGCGGAACGGTCCTTTGGCCGACCGTTTTAAGTATTATTCCGATTTGGCTGATCGAGGTTCCTGTTGCGTATTGGCTATCCGGTTATACAAATCTTGGCATCAAAGGAATATGGTTCGGCTATCCTGCTGCATTCATCGTGACCTTTGCGTTCGTGTATTCTTATTACCGCTGGGCATGGAAGAAAAAACAAATTGTTCGTCTAATCTAAAGCTGAAAAGGAACATTTCCTAGAAGAAGGAGATGTTCCTTTTGTTTTTTTACAAAAAAATCAAAAAAAGCTAAAAAAGGGATAAAAATTACTTTGACAGATAGAGTAATTTCGGTTAACATTACTCTATCAGATAGAATAGTGAATGTACAAGGGTGTGTCAAAATGATTAGAAGTGATATTATTCGCGGACATTTGGATTCGATTATTTTGCGCTTGATTTACGAAGAGGATCGTTATGGGTATGAAATTTCAAAGGAAATCAGTTCACGCACAGACAATCGATTTCAGATAAAGGAAGCTACTTTATATGCAGTGTTCCAGCGTCTTGAGAAAAAGGAGCTAATTGAATCTTACATGGGAGAGGTTTCCCAAGGAGGTAAGAGAAAGTATTACAGCATTACTACGCTGGGAAGGGCTTACTTGCATGAAATGGTGAAAGAGTGGAAGGAAGTAAGGGGAATCATTGATTTATTTATGGAGGGATTAAAGTGAAAAAGCTAAAGAATCATGTAGAAGAACTGTTTAAGGATATACCCGAAAGTGAGCAAAAAAAGGCAATTAAGCAAGAGGTTTTGGAAAATCTTGAAGAAAAGGTCTGGGATTTAATAGCGAGTGGGAAAGAAGAGGAAGATGCAATTAATAAAGCAATTGTCGAATTTGGTGATATTGAAGACTTAAAAAAAGAACTCGGTGTCAAGCAACCGATAAAGAAGAATATGACGAAGTTAAATTTAGGCTATTCTATATGGGGAAGTGCACTAATCATTGCATTATTTCTTTTTATTAATTTTTATTATTCTCCTGATGTCATCTGGTTTGTTTATCCGACGTTTGCTGTATTATGGTGGCCGTTAACGATGTACTTTAAGTGGCAGCGTTCTAAATAAGGGGTGAAAGAAAATGAAAAAATACGATGTTGGTTTTGCCGTAGCTGGCAGTATTATGAGTATTCTCTTTTTTATGATCGTCAATTATATAACAAGCACCGAGTATTTATGGTTTATCTATCCTTCATTAGCATTGCTGCTATGGCCAATTGGTCTGTATTGTGCGAAACATGGGAAACATACATTCTTTTCGATCGTATGCAGTGGACTCATTATTCTTTTTCTTATTTCTGAAAATGTGATTCATTCGCCAGCTCACCCGTGGTCCTTGTACACCATTTTCCCCATCCTATGGTGGCCAATACTGATTATTTTAGGGAAAAGGGCTAAGACCATGTCCGTTGCATGGGTAGGTAGCATAAGTATAATCCTATATTCTCTAATTTTGAACATACTCATCTCACCTGGATATCCTTGGGCAATCTATCCCGCATTTGTCGTGTTATGGTGGCCGCTATCTTTATACCATAAGTTGAAAAAGACTTATTTTGCATTCTCGGTACACGCTAGTTTATTAATCATTTTATTTTTCATTACTGTGAATGCAGTCTCCTCTCCAAACACAATTTGGGCAGTCTACCCAATTTTTTGTGTATTATGGTGGCCCCTTTCTATGTATTATTTCGTCTATAAGAAGAGAAGAGTAAATTGACTTGAATTTTAGAAGAAAGTGAAGGTAGATTATGGAGGAGAAAAAGGTTTATATCATTTTTACGGATACAGGAACACTTTTTACAAAATTAATCAAGCTATATACAAAGAAGCCTTTAAACCATGTATCGATTTCATTTGATAAACAATTAACGAATATATTCAGCTTTGGGCGAAAGAGGCCTTATAATCCCTTTATTGGCGGATTTGTAAGGGAAAGAATAGCAGAAGGATTATTTAAAAAAGCGAGATGTGAGATATACAGCTATTCCTTAACAGAAGTGGAATATCAACAAATGCAAACAAAGGTTAGACAAATAGAAGCAAACAAAGAGTTATATAAATATAATTTCTTAGGACTTATTGCCATTATGCTAAAATATAAACTGAAACGAAAAAATGCTTTCTTTTGCTCTCAATTTGTTGCAACAATCCTACATGAAAAAAAAGGGATAATTGAAAAGTGCCCAAGCCAATGTACACCGCAAGATTTATTAGCTGTGAACAATCTTGAACTCGTATATAAAGGAAAGCTTATTCTCTATCCGCAACAGGAAAGTAAAAAAATGGTCGAACATGACTATAGTTTTGGAAAAACAATGATTTATAAATCACCAGATTTTAGCTAGCTATATATAAAATGATAAGGAAGCTGATAAACGATTGCTTTTGGAAAGTTTATCAGCTTTTTCACGTTACTCTTTTTCATTCTTTAGTATCTCCAGAAATACTGACAGCGCTTTTGACTGAAATGGGGAGCGCAATACAACGGAGAATTCTCTTGTAAGAGAAATTCCCTTTATCTCAATGACTGCCAATGATCCATATTCTTTTTCTTTTCGAATCACCCAATCAGATAATAGACTAATACCAATTCCGGCTTCGACAGATTCTTTTATTAATTGTGTACTCCCAAATTCTAGAATTTTTTGAGGTGTGATGTTAAATTGTTTAAAAAGTCTCTCAGTCGCCTCTCTTGTTCCTGAGCCATTTTCTCTAACAATCCATGTTTCTTTTTCAATATCGCCAATAGATACCCCGCCTTTTATGTGTGTTAATGGATTTTTTGGAGAGGTGATAATACTCATCTTATCAACCGCAAAAGGCTCAATTTTTAAGTTTTTCTCCTTGCATTCTCCTTCCACAATGCCGACATCTAACTGGTGACCAAGAACAAGTTCAGCTATTTCCTTCGTATTGCCAATGGTGATGGCAGGCCTAATTTGAGGATATTTTTCCTGCATGTCAGCGATTAAGCGCGGCAAAACATATTCCCCAAAAGAATAGCTTGCTCCGATGGATAACAGTCCATTTGGATTATTTGTAAGGTCATCGATTAAATAATGCATTTTCCCATAAAGACCCAATATTTCTTTTGCATGGTGGTAAACAATTTCTCCAGCTTTATTTAAATGGACATATTTATTGGTCCGTTCTAATAATTTTGTGCCCACAGCACGTTCTAAGGCTTGAATATATTGGCTGACAGCAGGCTGTGTCATATGCAATTCTTCAGCAGCACGTGAAAAGTTCTGTTTTTCAGCAACAGTAACAAAGACAGCTAATTGCTGATCCAAATCATCATCTCCATATTGGTATGTATTTTACTTATTATTAGCATTATAAATTATTATTTTCCTTATAGTAAAGAAAACATTATGCTAAGATTACAATCAAATTTGGTGGTGATGAAATGTCTGCACAAGCAGCTAAAGGATGTTCAACTGGGAAGGAACCGGTCCAACCAGAAAAAAAACCTGTCTCAACAGGAAGATGGGTCGGTGGGATTGCATTTACATTTTTTATCGCTTTATTAGGCTACTTACTAGCAAAATTACCTGGGTTTGACCATGTTGGCCAGTTAGCTTCCGCTATAGTCATAGCCGTTTTATATCGAAATATGATTGGATACCCAGAGCTTCTGCGGACAGGCATTGTTTTTTCGTCCAAAAGACTTTTAAGATTTGCAATTATTTTATATGGGTTAAAGCTAAATATCGGGACGGTTTTAGAGGATGGTCTTGGATTACTCATCCGTGATGCTGGTGTCATTGTTTTTGCAATTTTGTTAACCGTTTGGCTTGCCCGCTTGTTAAAAGCAGATAAGAATATTTCACTGCTTGTTGGAGTAGGAACAGGGGTGTGCGGTGCAGCCGCGATTGCGGCTATTGCTCCGATTATTAAGTCTAAGGATGAGGATACTGCTATTGGGGTTGGGATTATTGCACTTGTTGGTACTATTTTTGCGATTGGCTATACGATTTTACGCCCCATCCTTCCACTAACAGCGAGTGAGTATGGCATTTGGTCAGGGATAAGCTTACACGAGATAGCTCATGTCGCATTAGCAGCTGCACCCGGGGGGCAGAATGCACTCGCTATTGGCTTACTTGCAAAACTAGGAAGGGTATTTTTGCTCGTTCCTTTATGTTTTATTTTTATGTATATGATGAAAAAGAACAATGCCGGAGAGAATTCAGATACGAAGATTGAATTTCCGTGGTTCCTCATTGGGTTTATGATTATGAGTGTAATCGGCAGCTATGTGTTTGGCAAGTCCATTCCTGTTTCGGAAACGTTTATGAACGGAGTAACGAATCTTACCACTTGGTGTTTAACAGCGGCAATGGTCGGTCTTGGATTGAATGTCAGCCTTCACGATCTTCGCACGAAAGCATTAAAGCCGTTAATTGCAATGGGGATTACTTCTATTTGTTTATCAATCATTGCTTATTTTATTGTGTAATGTTTTAAGCGGATTTTCCTAATAGGAGAAATCCGCTTTTATTTTTTCATTGGTCATTAGAGTGTACTTGTTTTCCCTTCGCTTTCGTCGGCCAGATAAAATTCGAGATTGAAATAAGAAAATCAATGCCTAAAATAATAGACCACACTTTTAATATTCCACTTAGTGCCTCCGTACGGGAGGGGTCATTTATGAAATAAATCATCCAAGCTAAAAGGCCAGCACCTATGAAATAGGCAATTACGTGTTTTCCCCATCCGATTAAATAATGCTTAGCATATTCCAACCCATAACGTTTAGCCGGTTTTGGTCCCTGTTTGGTAATATAGTATTGGAATCGCTCGTCTGCCCATTGAATCATGCCTTTACCAAATGCGATTGAAACACCAATATAAACAGCTGCAATCCCATGAATATTTGATGCGGTCGCTCCACGGTATAAATCAATACTTGTCGTTATTAGTAAAATTAAATCTATGACAGGAGTTAAGGCTAAAAAAACAAGCCCAAGTTTATTCATTTTAAATATGTAGCGTGTAACTAAGCCTAAAATAATAACGATCCAAAAACCAATCTCACTAGCGATAATCATCCAGGCAAGGAAATTCAAACGATGCACCTCTTTTCAATACAATTGTATTATATAAAACAAATTTTATCATGTGATATTAAATAATACAACTGTATTATAAAATTGAAAAATCATTTTTTCATTGATAGAATAATACTATGCCGAAAATAGTTGATCATGAAAAAAGACGAAAACAAATTGCTGAAGCAACATGGCGGGTCATCTTAAATCTAGGAATGGAAGGAGCGACCGTTAGAAATATCGCTAAGGAAGCAGGGCTATCGCTTGGGGCCTTGCGTCATTACTTTTCTACACAAGATGAATTGCTTGTGTATGCGATGAAACTTGTTAAGGAACAGGCAACTGTTCGTATTAATAAAATAACTAGGAAAGATTTGCCGCCTAAAGAAATGATCTTGCATATTTTGCTTCAGTTGGTTCCGATAAATGAGGAAACGATGGCAGAAATGGAAGTATGGTTTGCTTTTATTGCCCATGCCAGACATAAGGAAGACATTTTTAATATAAAGGATGATGGCGTCTTTACGGGAATAAAAAAGCTTGTAGATTCCATGGAGCAGTATGGGCTGCTTCGAAAAGGCCTCGATACGGTTATAGAAACAGAGCGGTTGTACGCCCTTATCGACGGGATCGCACTCCATGCATTACTTGAGCCGAAACGAGTTGACAAAGATCGAATCGTTCGGGTATTAGAACATCATTTGAACTCAATTTGTATAGAAGAGTCGAAATAATTCATTAAATAAAAGCCGATAAATTGTACTGTTATTGCAGCTCCTTGTTAGTATGACTTCGTTCATCATACAAGAGGCTGTTATAAATACGATTGTTTTCCCTTACAATGTCTCTTACATTTTTGTAAGATAGGCAGTTATTGTAAAAAAATAGGCTGCGAAAAACCTTGCGTTCCCATAATTTTTCAATTATGATGTTAATATCAAAAAATGGAAGGGTGTCCGTGGAACAATGAACAATTAATCCTATTTGTTAAGAAAAATTCGTATATGATACGATTTATTTTTTCTAGATAGGATTAGTCTG
Source organism: Cytobacillus sp. (assembly GCF_032154635.1). Taxonomy (GTDB): domain Bacteria; phylum Bacillota; class Bacilli; order Bacillales; family Cytobacillaceae; genus Cytobacillus. The sequence continues at coordinate 44,637 of NZ_JALDXW010000031.1, forward strand.
TACATTTTTATACAAACGATATGTTCATTGTGTCCCTTCCATTAGGGGTATTTTGCCATTTTGGTATTGTATTGTATTGTACCTTCTCCTCCTGTCTAGAATATGACAGGAGGTTTTATTTTGGAAAAAAATCAATTAGCTAGCGGATCACCTAGTCTGTTTGGCAATCGGGTTTTCCAGGCTATTATAATGTCTGGCTTGTTTTTACAGATAGGAATATGGGTGAGAAACTTTGCTGTTCTCCTGTTTGTTATGGAGCAGACAAAGGGAGATCCTTTTGCAGTTTCAATGATTTCTGTTGCTGAATTTGCGCCCATTTTTATCTTTTCTTTTATCGGCGGAACGTTTGCTGACCGCTGGCGTCCGAAAAGAACAATGGTTTGGTGCGATATTCTAAGTGCCATATCTGTATTTGCAGTATTAGTGACACTTATGTTCGGGACGTGGCAAGTTGTGTTTTTCGCAACATTAATCTCTGCCATTTTGTCGCAATTTTCTCAGCCCTCTGGAATGAAGCTGTTCAAAATGCATTTGCCCGAGGAACAAATTCAAGCGGGGATGTCTGTCTATCAAACGGTATTTGCAGTATTTATGGTGTTAGGTCCTATTCTTGGAACATTTGCATTTCAAGCATTTGGCATTAACATTTCCATTGCGATTACAGGAACGGCGTTCTTGGTTTCAGCAGCGGCCTTAGCTTTCCTTCCTCAAGATCGCGTCATGGAAGAAGAGAACCGTACAACTTCACTATGGGAAGAAATGAAGAGTGGCATTAAATATGTGCTGAATAAGAAGGAATTAAGCCAATTAGGTCTATGCTTTCTTGCAGCCGGACTTGGCCTTGGTTTTGTTCAGCCTCTCTCTATTTTTCTTGTTACTGAACAATTAGGCTTACCGAAGGAAAATCTTCAATGGTTACTTACTGCGAATGGCATTGGTATGATTATCGGTGGGGCAGGTGTGATGATATCTGCAAAAAATGTGCCACCGCAGAAGCTTTTAATTTTTGGAATGCTGGCCAATGGCATTGGGCTGGCAGTCATGGGATTATCAACAAATCTTTGGTTAACACTTGGTGCTGAGTTTTTAAATGGATTAATGCTTCCATGTATCCAGATTGGAATTAATACAATGATTTTGCAGAGAACAGAATCTGCTTTTATTGGCAGAGTCAATGGAATATTAAGTCCGCTGTTCACAGGTTCCATGGTTTTAACAATGAGTGCAGCAGGGATATTAAAGCAGCAATTCTCATTGGTTGCCATCTTTGAATCAGCAGCCATTTTGTTTATTATTGGCTTGCTGTTCATATTGCCAATTTATAATATGAAAGTAGAGAAGAAGCAAGAGGCGCTAGGCTCACAAGAATAAACTGCATGATCGAAGGGTAATTTTAAGAGATACACATAAATGATTGAATGAATAGAAAAAGAAACATCTCCCAAAAAGTTTTGGGGATGTTTCTTTTTTTTAATCTTTACGTGGGGAGCTAAATAGTTTTGCAATTACAAGCCCAGCAATGAATGTTACAATGCAAAAAACGATTGAAGCTGCGTTCATTGGTACACCTGGGAAGATAATGACAATTGATCCTAGGATGAGTCCAATGATAAAAGCGAATGTGGCATGTGTAAAATGAGTGAGCAGGTAATTAATAGCTTTACTGCTGACGATTAATCCAACAATGACACCAGCTCCAATAACAGCAATAATAGGAAGATTTAAATCGGATAAGGCGGTAATCGCTGTTGAATAAACGCCAATGAGCAGCAGAATAAAAGAACCGCTTATTCCTGGAAGAAGCATGGCCATACTGCCAGCCCATCCTGCTAAGAAAAGCCCAATCGCATTTGCCCCAGTCAATTCTGTAATGGGGGTAGCATCACTGGGTTTAATAAAAGCGGTTGAAGCAAGTAAGATACCAACAACAAGGATGAGCAAAAAATGTCCTGCTTTGAAGTTTCTTTTTATATCCGCCTGTTTAGCAATAAAAGGAAGCACTCCAATAATAAGCCCGAGAAATAGAAATTGTGTTGGCTGATAATGGTGTTCTAATAAATATTTGATAACCTTACTTAGCAGTAAGAGTGCTGCACCAATACCTATGCCAAGTGGAAGAAGAAAGCCAATATGCTTCTTCCAGTTACGGCTAAATAACCCGCTGATTGATGTGAGTAGTTCATCATATATTCCTAAAATAAACGCAATTGTTCCTCCGCTTACACCGGGAATTAGGTCACTGATTCCCATGAAAAACCCGTTGTATATATTTTTCCATTTCATTGTTTGTTTCCTCCAATTTTTATCTAAACATAATGTATGAAAAGCATAAATCTATCTTATGAAAATAGCTCCTTATATTTTTGATAGAAAATCGAATCAATTACTTTATACAATAGAAACACACCAGACATCCCTAAACAATATACAAATAAAGGTACTTCAATTAGAAGAAGATAGTCTGATTCAATATTTAGAGAGTGCTCTGTAAACCAAAGGAGAATGAATGTGATAAATAATATAGCTACCCATCCAATTAAATAAAAGTGTGCATGCAAGTTAAACAACATTGTATTTTTTGAAAGAATTTCCTTTACTTTGAATTGGTTAATCGCTTCTTTTGTTGCATCCTCTTTTGAAAAACCTTGTGTGATTAAATCTTGAACGTAATCTTCCAAATATGTCTGCAGTTCAAGTTGATCTTCCTTACTCATTGCTAATTGCTGAACATAAATACCAATATCCAATTCTTTTTTGTACATAGCATTTATACGTATATGACTTATATAATTAATAGCTCCCCAAAAAGCTGCAATTGCAAACGAAATTCCATACCCGATTGAAGAACCCCATTCATCAATTGGATCAATGATACGATCGTTATAAAATGAAAACCCAAAGAGAATGAATGAAAGCAATAATAACCAGCCGTGACTAATTTCCTGCAAACTCATTATTCTACGTAAACTTTGATTCATCTGTAACCTCCATTAGATAAAACGCTTGACCATTTCAGTGATCTTTAACCAATCCGATAGGTTCTTTTCCAAAAGAAGGTAGCCATAGTCTGTCACTTCATAATATTTCCTGCGGCTGCCATGACTTTCTTTCCCCCAATAAGGGGAAAGCGCTCCTTGTTTTTCCAGCCTTTTTAAGGCTAAGTATAATGTAGCCTCTTGAATTTCAAACGACCCTTCTGTCCTTTCTTTAATTCTTTTAGAAATCCCATAGCCATAATCATCCTTTTCCTTTACGATCGAAAGAATCAGAAGGTCAATTATTCCTTTTAACATTTCTGCATTCAAACGTGATACCTCCAACTTGATTACTTAACAATATTAAGTATTTTGAAAGTATAAAACACTTTACTTAATAATGCAAGGTAGTTGATAAGGAAAACTGGTTTAATTAAACGTTTGATTACATGTACACTAGTAGTAATATAGACCTCGAATTACAATTTTGTTTGAATGTATTGACAACTTTTATATATCATGATATGATAATTCTCTTTTAGCGGCTGTAAAATTATGTTATAAATCTCTTAATTTAGTAAGGAGATCATAACTTGTATAAAAAAATCTTATCGTTTGAATAAATTTAATGGGAAGAGGTGTTTTCTGCGTGACAACAGATCAAAGGAAAAAGTTAACCATTTTGATGATTAATATGTTTATTGCTATAGGTAGCTTTGGGATAATCATTCCCATCCTTCCAGCCTATTTGGAATCAATTAATCAAGGTGGAACTGCTGCAGGGTTAATGATCGCCATATTTGCAGGTGCACAGTTGATCTTCTCTCCAATTGCGGGAAAATGGACAGATCAATATGGCAGGAGAAAGATGATTATTTATGGACTAATAGGCTTGACGGCTTCTATGTTCGTGTTTTACGGCACTAATTCCATTTGGTGGTTATATATTTCTCGTTTTATTGGTGGGGTAGGAGCTGCATTGCTAATACCTGCTATTTTTGCTTATGTAGCAGATATTACGACAATGGAACAAAGGGCAAAGGGAAATAGCTTCGTTTCAGCGGCTATGTCACTTGGGATTGTTATTGGACCAGGAGTCGGCGGTTTTTTAGCAGATTTTGGACTTAAGATGCCCTTTTTGATTTCGGCGTTAGTATCACTTGTAGCGGTCATATTCTCAGTTATTGTTCTTAAAGAAAGCAAACCAGATCAGTCTTCTGAAGCTATGGTTCATATACCTGAGGATGAATCGATGGCAAGAAAAATGGTTCGTTCTGTAAAGATGCCTTATTTCATTCCACTCATTATTACACTTGTTATGAGCTTTGGTTTAATGGCTTATGAATCCGTACTTGGTTTATTTGTTGATAATCAGTTTGGTGCCTCTCCACAGGATATTGCCATTATGGTTACTTCTACAGGAATAATTAGTGTCATCGTTCAACTATTCATCGTTGAACGCATTGTACGCCGTTTCGGTGAAAGAAGCGTATTAACTATGTTTATTGGTGTAGCGACATTCGGTTTTCTATTGTCGTTATTCGCATCCAGTTATGTGCTTTTCTTCGGTATCACATTATTAATTTTCCTTGCAACCTCTATCCTTCGCCCTGTTTTGAATACACTTATCTCTAAGTTGGCAGGAAACGAGCAAGGATTTGCTATGGGGATGAATAACGCTTATATGAGCATAGGGAATGTTTTAGGACCAACGCTTGCGGGATTATTATACGATGTTAAAATAATTTATCCGTTTGTTCTAGGATTAATCCTCCTAGTGATCACGTTAGTAACGACAATAGTATGGCAAAAACGTGCATTGAATAACAAGTTTAAGGTGAAAATGGAGAAAGCATAAATACGTGTCAATATCTTAATCAAACGTTTGATTAGTTATTAATTCTCTTCTTTTTTGCAGTTGTGGAATAATTTTGAACTTTTGCATTGTTAATGCTGTCAAGTGATGTTATGATAAAGATACTTATAATGAATGGAGGTTTTCCTTAATGGTATATAGCAGACTTCGATTCCAAACTTTGAACCAGTAATTGAATACGTTCAAGGCTCTGCCTGTGCGCGGAGTAAACGGGATTGGTCTGCCTTTTTTAAGGAAACCTTATTTTACGGCATGTAAAAAGAGGGTGAGGACGAACTCACTCTCTTTTTTGTTGTCTTTAAAATAAAATAGTTCATTTTATGTCATGATATTTTTCATTAAAGATTGCAGGAATTAGGCTTGAAGCCTAAGTTTTCCTGTACATTAAGGATAGATTCATGCACCATTCTTTCTGTAAAGGACCTTTCACTTTATCGTTAAGACGGTAGTTGTTTTTTGTAAACAACTATTCTTTGCGTTTTTTGATATATCCATTTCCGTTTACTAATTAAGAAGCATAGGCAGATTGCCTGTGCTTTTTATTTTATTGCAGATTAACGGGCCGTAAGACCCCGCTGATTGAGTTTCACTTTATATGAAATGGAGGAAAATATTTATGAAGAGAAAGGCCGTTTTAGTTGGTGTAAATCTGAATAGTAATCAAGCAGAATTCGAATATATGATGGAGGAATTAGCTAATTTAGCAGGGGCTTGTGATATAGAGGCAGTTGGTGAAATGACTCAAAATCTACACCAATTGAATAAGTCGCATTATCTAGGGGCTGGAAAGGTTGAGGAGCTATTCACACTCATAAAAGAGAGGGCTGCAAATGTTGTCATTTTCGATGATGAACTGTCTCCTTCTCAAATCCGGAACTTAGAGTCAGAGCTTGACTGTGAGGTTATTGACCGAACGATGCTTATATTGGAAATTTTCGCTAATCGCGCGAAGACAAGGGAATCTCAGTTGCAAGTTGAAGTCGCCAGATTGAAATATATGCTGCCTCGGTTGGTAGGCATGCGGGAATCCCTTGGACGCCAAGGCGGTGGAGCTGGGTTGAAGAATAGAGGGGCAGGAGAAACGAAGCTAGAACTGGATCGCCGGAAAATTGAGATGAAAATAACGGCACTTAACAAAGAACTTGAAAAATTAATAAACCAACGAAAGACACAAAGGCAGCTGCGTAAAAAGAATAATATTCCTATCGTTTCATTAGTCGGCTACACCAATGCCGGTAAGTCTACAATAATGAATGCGATGCTGGAAAAATATAATGAGGATGTGAACAAACAAGTTTTTGAAAAGGATATGCTATTTGCTACGTTGGAAACATCCGTACGAAAGATTAAGCTAACAAAAAACAAAACCTTTTTATTAACTGACACAGTGGGATTTATTCATAAGCTTCCACATCACTTAATAAAGGCATTTCGCTCGACGCTTGAAGAGGTTGGCGAAGCTGATTTACTCATTCATGTTTTGGATTATTCCAATCCAAATCATGAGGAACAAAAAAGACTGACAAATGAGATATTAAATGATATTGGAATTGAAGGAATTCCTGTTATTTACGCTAATAATAAAGCAGACTTAATAGAAGCGAAATACCCTTTGACTCAGCAAAATTGTGTGTATTTATCGGCAAAAAAGAGAACTGGTCTTAATGAATTAACACAATTAATTTGTGAAGTGATATTCAATGATTCTATTCAATGTGAATTTCTCATTCCTTATGCACAAGGTGAGATCGTTTCTTATTTTAATGAGAATTGTCATGTGCTTGTTAGTGAGTATGAGGATGATGGGACGAAACTAATCGTGGAATGTGAAAGGTCAGATGCAGAAAAATATAAACAATATATTAGGTCAACATAATGATAAACTAGGGGCATTATGATCAATAAGGAGCATGACGTCTTTCCTTCGTGCTCCTTTTCCTTCTTCTTTATCCTACGCATTAATTTTCTTTTTTTCCCACGATTCCATAAAACAGTAGCCTCATAATATCCTCGGTCAGCGGGAGAATTTTTTGATATACATCTTCTCGTTGTATATATTCATGAACTGCTTGGATGAAAAATAAGATGGCTTCATTAGATACACTTGGATCCACATATCCCTGTTTCTTCCCCTCATTAAAAAGATCCATTAAACGAGGGATAATTTTTTCGACATACATTTTTTTTAATATAATTGACCCCTGTTGTATACTCCTTCATTAGATATTGATAGAAATCTTCATGAATCTGACTGGCTGTTTCCTTTTTAGTGAAAATAATTTGCTTAATTTTATCAGGAAAAGCAATATCACTATTATGTAATTGATCAAATTCATCCATTGCTTTCTCTACGTAATATCGAAAAACCTCATGAACTAATGGTGCTGGAAAATCCACGACTATACGCATACTCTTGGCATTTTGAAAGCGACTGAAGGAGAAGCGGAAATCTTTGGATTGGATGTGTGGGAGGATGCCGTCGAAATCCATAAAAAGATTGCTTATGTTCCAGGTAATGTCAATTATTTCAATGATTTGTACGATCCCACCTTTAATGGCGATGTTAAAGCTTAAAGGGGAAGAAAGAATCGAACAGATCATTTATTAAGTCGTGCTGTATCTCGGATACGCATGATGGGAAGCTATTTTGTTATATCCATTGTTTGTGGGTTTGTTATGATGTCGCTAGTCGTAATTGGATTAGGGGTAGTCGGGAATTCGGTAATGGAGGAGGGAATTGCTTTTGGCAGAATTTATAGTGCAGCAATGGTCTATCTACCTGCGATATGGATTATGATTGGCATCGCCGCATTATTTATTGGCATTATGCCTAAACTGTCTGGTTTAGTATGGGTTTACTTATCCTATTCCTTCTTTGTCGTATATTTAGGTGGGTTCCTTCAACTCCCTGAATGGATGAGCAGACTATCTCCTTATGGCCATATACCAAAGCTGCCTGTTGAAGAAATAAATTATATGAAGATAGTCATCCTTACAATCATTGCTCTTGTAATAATAGCTGTGGGCTTTATAGGGTATAAAAAGCGGGATATTCAAGGATAATTTATTTTGTATTTACTTGAAATCATATGAGAAGACCAGCTGATTAAAATTTGCTGGTCTTCTTTTTGTTTAATTCTATGTCTTAGCATTTTTATTATTTCTGCACATGATCTAAAAATAAAATAGAACCATTTCCGTCTATAATCGTATATAAAACTAGAGAGTTTCAGCTAGATTAGAGAGAAAGGAGTGGGCTTATGAATGATCATATCCCCTCACCCCAAAACCGATTAGCCAAAGATGTGGTCAAAGTATGGATAATTAGCGAAGTAATTGAAAATATAATTGGATTCATCATACTTGGTGTTTTATTTTATCTAGATTATTTGTTTTTATGGAAAGAGTGGATTGGGTGGATATTAATAGGAGTTGCAAGTATTTCTGTGCTGCTAGCAGTCTGGTCATTTATTAAACCATTTCTTCTATATAAAACATGGCGTTATGGGGTGGATGAAGAATTTTTGCAATTGAAGTATGGCACCCTAAATGAAAAGAACCAACTTATTCCTATGACAAAAATACAATCGGTCGCGACTAACCAAGGACCGTTGCTTAGAAGGTATGGTCTCTATTCGGTGTCAGTGGAAACAATGGCATCATCGTACACAATTCCTGCACTTCCAAAGGAGATAGCGATTGAGTTAAGGAATCAAATTGCTCAATTTGCAAAAGTAAAGGAAGTGGAATCATGATTCCTGCAAAAAGGTATAACCCTTTACTTATGCTTTTTCAACTATTGAATTTGATGAAGAATTCCATTTTTTTTGTGGTCTTTTTATTTGTAATCAAGGCAGGTTCAGATTCAGCCTTTATTAAATATGGTAAGGTTATTTTCATTCTAACTTTCGTAATAACGTTTATTTCGATAATTATCAAGTGGTTCACCACTAAATATGCATTCGATAATAAATCATTTTATCTTTACAAAGGAGTTTTTAGTAAATCTGAGCGATCAATTCCCTTTTCAAAGATTCAAAACATCAATCGGCATACGGCTCTATTCCATCGGATATTTAGAGTGACTTCTATTAGTTTTGAAACAGGAATTAAAGGGGAGGATGCAGCGGTAAAATTCGATGTCCTTTCAAGAATAGAAGCCGATCGAATGGAGGCGCAATTGTCTGGCGCTGTACACGTTGAAATATCTTCCATTCAGGAAAGCGATGCAAACAAGGAAAAGTTAATTTATGAAGAGGATGATTCAAAGGTAAGTCCAAATCGAGTCATACATTTTAAGCCGACAAAAAAGGATACGTTAAAAGCTTCTTTCACCTCTTTTAGCTTTCTCCTTCTTATTCCATTAATTGCTTCACTTTATTTCAAAATAAATGATATCTTCCATGTGGAGGAAGAGGCAAAAGGAGTTATTTCCGGAATTTTGAGCTCCTGGTGGATTGTTTTTGGCATCATTCTATTACTTGTTATTGCTTCAGCAGCTTTTGGCGTTGTTTCGACATTTTTAAAATACGGCAAATATGAAATCTCCTCCGATGTTGATCGAATCTATATAACGAAAGGCGTTATTAATGAATCTTCTTTTTCTATTTCAAAAGAAAAAGTACAAGCGCTAGAAATTAAACAAACAATACTAAAGAGATTGTTCGGACTCGCTGAAGTGAAATTGACCAGTGCGGGAAGTCTTGGTTCTGGGGAAGATAAACACGAGATCAACTCTCTCTATCCGTATCTACCAATTAAACGCGCATATGAGATCATTTCAGAAATTTTGCCAACTTATGAAGTAACTCAAAAGATGGTTAGACTTCCGAAAAAATCCTTGTGGGTACGCTTGCTGTGGCCAAGCTGGATTTGGATTTTAACAACGGCTGTCCTATACTATTTCAAACCAGTTGTTCTAAATATGGAGCAGGCGTGGTGGATAATACCTGTTATCTTATTAGTTGTTATTGGTATAGCAAGATTACTGGATTTCTATAATACCCAATATGTTTTGAATGATTGTTTTGTTCAATTCAAAACAGGGAGTTTAACTACTACATTATTTATTTCTAAAAGAGAAAAGGTCATCGAAGTAAAGGTATCGAGGAATATCATTCAAAAATTGTTAGGTCTAGCATCAATAAAGACGATCAATCGGGCAAAGCCGATTTACCATGCAGGGGTAGAGGATGTCCCGCAGGACGTAACTAACGTGTTTTGTAAATGGTACAGGGGTAGAAGCGGAGAAATCAAAGTAGAATAGCAGAATATTTAATACGGCAGATCTGTATTCACAGATCTGCTTTTTAAGTGAACTGCTTTCTTTAAAATAATAAACTAGTCATATGTTTTTTTAAAAAAATATAAAACTGATTGACAAATAAAAACGAAGTTGATATTATATTATTTGTCGCTAAGACATCAACGCTTAAAAAACATTTGACAGCCAGATTGTAAAATGTTATATTATGAATCTGTTGGAAAATAGTTCTTTGAAAACTAAACAAAGCAAGAACGTCAACGTTAATTCAAGTTT
>NZ_JALDXW010000069.1:0-10592 GCF_032154635.1 Cytobacillus sp.
ACAGCTGTTGAAGCTGCGATTTTAATAGCTTTCTTTTTCATAAACTTGTATTCTCCCTTCGTACTATGTAGTGCATTTTTATTTGTTAGCAATGAATAAACCAATGGTTGTGTTTTCCTCTATACTCACTGCTTACCTAACTAGTAAAAAAGTATATCAAACTATTAACTTTAATGCAATAGTTACCAATATATATTTTTTTAGGTAATTGGAGGCAGACTTCCCAACTTTGGTTTATATTTCTTATCATAATATAAAGCTTGCTAAATTTCTACATTTTTTATCATATTTTTATTAATTTTGTAATATATTTACTGTTTCATATTGGAATGCACACTTTACTAATCTATTCAGTGAATTTTAAAATATTCCTCTTTAAATAAAAATTTGTCTATAATAGAAAATTTTTCATGTACTTTTCGCTAATATTTGGTACACTATCATTAAGAAGGTTTTCTCCCTAATGGATGCTTTCTTTAACTTGTATAGTACAAACGTACTAACCTTCGCTCCAGCGTTCAGGAAAGGCCGCCAAAATTGGCGGCTTTTTCCTATTTAGGGATAGAGAAATGTCGAATTTCGTTGTATAGTAAGACTAAAGAATGATTCTTAATGAAGGTGGTTTGTATAATGAAGAAACTGAAAGGGATAGGCGTTACATTCATATTGCTCCTTTCCATCTTAATACCTGGTTTGGATCAATCGGTCTCTGCAGCAACATATCCAAGGATTGATCGTACAAGCCCTGCTGCTTCTGAACAGAATGTACCGATCGATACGGACATCCGCATTTATTTTAACAGTGATATACGTGCGATTTCCTCACAATATATTAAACTATTTGAGAAAAGAAATGGCACGTATTATGATTTCCCAATTAAAACCATAAAAAAGGATGGGGAGGCATTGTTCATCCTTCCTGAGAGATCATTAGATTTCAACAAAGAATACATGGTTCAATTCAACGGACCAGCTGTGGATCTGCAAAATGGTACATATAATCAGCATTTGTCTTATACGTTCCAAACCAACTATATCGATTTCTACGAATTAATGGTTGTCAACGAAGGCAGATTGATGAACATGCTCGAGCAGTATGCACCCAGACAAATTAAAGCGTTCGCTCCAAAACGTTATATTAATGAAATTTCTGTGATTCATAAAAAGACAGGTGCCTTGACGGGAGAGCAGACCTCATTTAACGGCATCACCAATATTGACATTAATACAAAGAGCGAAGATGTCGTAAACGTCCATGTCGATATTATGAAAGATGGTAAGAGCCTTCAAAAGGGGTATGCGAACAAAATAACTGGAACAAAGGCTTCAAAGAACCAATTTACGTTCGACATTGGCTTCTCTAATATTCCTAACTTTTACGACGTAAAGGTGACGGTTTTAAACAATGCCCAGCAAACGATTGATTCGAAGATTATTAAGTTCGCTGCCGAGGATGGCAAAGCGATTACTTCCTTTAAGGAATCATATAAATATAAGACGGCAGGAAATGGCTATACGTTCCATGAGCTGCTATCGAAGGAGAGCTTATTCGCTTCTTTGCTGTCTGAAAGCTTAATGCAGGATATTAAAGTTCAGGTTGAGGATAGATAAATGAAGAAACTAGCTATCCTCTCTATGATGGTTGGTATTCTTATTGTGTTTCCCGGGCTTCTTCAAGGGCAGGCTTCTATTAAAGAGGTTACGCTCAATGAACGAACGATCCAGGATCCAATGAAGAGCTGGACGATTACCTTCACACAGCCGATTAATAAAGGAACCTTTAAGAAACAAAACTTCCTTATTAAAGATGAAAAGAAGCGACAGATAAAAGCAAAGCTCAGCCTATCAAAAGACGAACAAAAAGTGACGATTACGCCAGAATCTCCTTATAAAAAAGGCATTACCTATTACTTATATATTAAAGGAAACGTAAAATCCGATCAGAATGAGTTTTTGAGCGAGCATACAGTATTGCCTTTTAAAATGGAGACTGCTTCAAAAGGAAGCAAAAACTCGAGTGGAACTGCTGTAAGCAGCGGGAAGCAGCAAACTTCCTCTTCAGGGAAAACATCCAGTTCTGGATCGGGCTCTAAATCTAGTTCTAGTTCCAGTGCTAATTCTAGCACAAGCTCAAAAACGCCTGGGAAGAATCTAGTTAAGGTTCAGACGAAAAAACACTCACATTTTGATGAAATCAGTGTACAAGTAAGCGATTATGTGACAAAGGTAAAGGCTGGCAGTCATGTGTTTGAGTATAAAGGCAATAATTTATTTGTTCTTTATCAGCCTGGTCTAAAGTCCGGTGATAAGATTACCGTTAAAGGGTACAGCATGTCAGGCAAAGTGCTCGAAACGAAGGAGGTTGTCATTCCATAATGATGAAGAAAGCCTTCCGTAATACATTGATCTTTTCGCTTATTATTGCCAACCTAATTATTTGGCCGATGCTATTTTCTGATCTTGGAGAGGATTCCCGTAAAGAAGCGAGCGTCGAACAGGGCGTTTCTTCTGGAGAAGTAAAGAATGAAGCAGAAACTGCAGCAACAGAAAATGGCGAGGAAGCTTCTAGTGCTGAGGAGAACAAAGAGGATTCAGACGAAAAAAGTGACTCGAAAGACGATGGTTTTAAAATTCTTCAAATTGAATGAAACTTTTTCGATGCTCATAACGTCTATTAGATGGACACTAGCAACGAGTTTTTCCAATGGCTAGTGCTTACCTAACTGGGCAGCATGGCTGCCGAATCATTTTGCCAGTACTCTTAATGGGAGTGCTGGCCTTTTTTATATTAAAAATATAGTCGGTCTGAGTATGCTTTAATGTACGAGGAAAATTACTAGCGCAGGGAAATCATTTATACATTTATAAAAAGCTCCGAGTGCTTATGCATCCGGAGCTTTTTGCTGTTTTATTGATTCTCCTTTATCTCAACGGAAGATTCTTCTCTTCTCATATCAAGCCTTGTATCTTCAATGGATAAATTTTTATTCGGCTTTTCTGTTTTTAAAATGCGCGGTTGAACGGCTTCGCTGTTTAATAACTTATCTGTAATGCTGTTGCTCGTTTCTCTTGCTGGCTGCTGTTCTTCCGGCTGTTGGTTTTGTTTTTTTTCATTTTCTTTGACAGGTTTTTCTTCTTCTGGCTTCTGCTCCCCTTCTTTTGCTGGGTCTTTTGATTTTTCTTCTTCAGCAGGTTCTCCTTTCCCTTCTTCTGGAGCTTCCTTATCCTCTTCCGCTTTTTCTTTCTCCTCTTGATCTCCTTTTGCTTCCTCTTCCTTTTGTTTCATTTCTTTTTCGAGATCAGAAAGAGCTTTTTCGAGTTCACTTGTTCCCTTAGATGGATTTTCACTGATAGCTGCATCTAATTCAGCCAATTTTTCGAGCAGCTCCTGCTTTTGCTCCTCGGTTAATGTCGTTGATTCTGAAATTTGTTTCATGAGTGCGTCGATGCCTTCTTTTGAATTTGGATTTGGCGGTTTTGTTTCATCGGCTCCGTCCTCTTGCTGTTCTTTTTCAAGTTGTTCTTTTTCAAGTTGTTCTTTTTCAATCTTTTCCTTCTCTAGCTTTGCCTCTTCTTCTTTTTGCTTCATTTCCTTTTCGATTTCAGCAAGGGCTTTTTCGATTTCCCCTGTTCCAGCGGATAAGTCCCCATGATCAATAGCTGAATCGAGACCTGTCAATTTTTCAAGAAGCGCTTGCTTTTGTTCCTCTGATAGAGTCGTTGATTCAGTGATCTTTTGGATGAGCAGGCTTGCTCCTTCCTTTAAGCCTTTCTTTTGTACTTCGATCTCCTCCAGATGGGAGATTTCTTTCTCTATGTCTGCGATCGCTTGTTCTAATCCACTAATGTCTGAGGTTAAATCCTTGTTATCTAGAGCCACATTGATTTCTGCTAATTTATCCATTAAGTATTTCATTTGTTCGGCTGTTAAATTCTTTGAATCGATTAGCTTTTGAATCAGCTCGGCTGCCCCTTCTTTTAGCGCATCCTTTTTCTTTTGGATTTCTTGGAAGACGATGATTTGTTGGTCGATGGCAGCAATCGCGCTTTCAAGCTCAGTAATTTTTGCTAGTAAGTCTGTGTTTTGCTGGCGGAGGGCTTCTATGGCTGCATGAACTTCTTTTGTTTTCGCTGATAAAAGTTCGATTTGTTCTTCTATTAACGCTTTTCCTTTAGCGAATTCCTCCATAAATAAGGTGAGTTCTTCCTTGTAGCCTTCCATTTGGGCAAGGATTAGCTCAAAGAACTCTGGGTCATAATTGCATTGTTCAATGGCAAGTTCCACTATGCCTTTGATGAACTCCAAAGTTTTTTCTATTTTCTCTAGATTCTCCCTTGCCTTTTCATCGGCCTTTGGAAAATCAGTAGTAAGAATATCTTGCAGCTTTGTTTGAAAAGCTTGAATCTCAAGAATCATTGCTTTTAAGTCTGCGATTCTTTGTTCATTTGCTGCAATTGCCGTTTGAATAGCAGCAATTTCTGCTCGCAAGCTTTCCTGTTGGGCTTGTAGTCCTTCGATCGTAGTCGAGTCGACTGAAGCTGCTGGCGGTGCTTCGGCAGCAGCTTCTTCCCCAGGTTCGATCATGCCATCGATCTTTTCTGTCAAGCCCGCCACATTGACTTCGCTTGCTTTTGTCAGTGCATTCTGCATCAGTACGATGGCTTCTTCCTTCCACTCATATGTAAGATCTCGTCGCTTTTCAATCTCCTTCGGGAAAATGAAACAGGCCTGAACCCCGATTTCTTGATCCTGCACAGAGGTAAATGCTGCGTATGTAGGAACTGTCAATCTTGCTGTTCCTAGCAAAAGAGAGGATATCGCCACACTTGATGTAACTGTCCGAAACATTCTTTTCCATTGCTTCTTAAGCCTTCTCTTGTGCCTCAAAGACTATGTCAACCTCCTTTTATGTTCTTTATATAGAACATTTTCTCTAAAAAAATAAGCTGGACAAAGAGATTCATTTTAAATTATATTCCCGATTATACACGATAATGATAGAATTTAAAATAGTTTGGTAGAATAAATTCTTAATAAAGAACTTTTGAGAAATACATTAAAATGCATTCACCCCATGTAGCGCCGATATTTGTTAATTAATTTACTAAAATTTCTAATTTTTAGTAAAATAATAAGAAAAACACCGGAACCTTATGTCCCTTATTGTGGCATTGTTAGTGGGAAAAATAATGTTCAAATTAAAAAGATGACCATTAAACATACAAAATACTAGTAAGTTGGTGATCTAGCAAAATTAGCTGGATAAACGATTCAAATGTTGCACCAAATCAGTTTGTTTAGCAGCGGAGATAGGACCAATGCGATGCAAATCATCAAAGTCAACTTTCTTTTGGAGGGATGGACATGAACCAAAACAACGCAACAAACAAAAACGTAACGCAAGTAGGTATGTCTTAAAAACAAGTTTTAACGGTACAGCTGCAAGCTTGATTGTACCTAGGCAGCACTTAACACATTACAATTTGGAGAGGCAGGGGAAGTTTTATGATAGCAGAATTAGATAAAGCTGAATTTAGTAAATGTAGAGAATTATTAAATGAACAAGGGCAAATAGAAGCACTAGCAATTGTTGAACATATCAATCCGGGCCGTATCTTTGTTGATGATATAAATACCCCTGCTTCTGGACTCATTTGGTTAGGAAACAATGATGGATTTATCTTTTTTGGGAATGAGCAAAACGAGGGGTTTAATAATGATTTAAGCCCTTTTATTAACGATGTAATCGTACCAGAAGCAGCAAAAGTCCAACTTGAATGGTTTGAAGCAGTTGGCAATCACGAAAAATGGAATCACACGATTGAAAGAGTTTTTGAACATCGTAAATTAAAAAGTTGGAATCAAAAGGTTTATACTTTACAAAAGGGTGATTATAAAGACAATGATGAACCTGTCATGGAACGAGAATATCAGCTTATTAAAATCAGCGAAACTCTCTTTGAAAATAAGAATAACTCCATAAAAAACATTGAATTTTTACATTCAAAAATAGGAGAGTTTTGGTCTTCACCTGAAAGTTTCTTTAGCAATGGCATAGGTTATTGTATGGTTTACAAAAATGAGATTGTTAGTGTTTGTTTTTCAGCTTTTGTCGTTGGCAATGTACATTGCATCAGTATTGAAACAGTAGAAACTCATCAGGGGAAGAAACTCGCTCAAAAGGCAGCTCACCATTTTGTTCAAGATTGTTTGGCGAATCATATGATTCCATATTGGGATTGCATGGAAATGAACAAGCCCTCTGTTGCAGTTGCAGAGAATATAGGGTTTAGAAATGTATTTAATTATGTTGGTTATTATTTTCCACTTAAATGAGGCAGTAATGGGCACTTTTTCATATAATGCGAGAAAGGCAGTGAAGCGATTTGAGAGATTATCAAGCCGTGCTATTTGATTTAGACGATACCTTACTTAATAGGGATAAGGCAGTAGATAACATGTTTTTGCTTATTTTTGAAAAGTGTTATGAGGACGTTAATCATTCAGTCAAAAACGACATGCTGCAGAAATTCAAAGAACATGATCAAAGATCCTATGGCCATGGAGATAAAATAAATGTTTTGGAATCATTTTTTGATGAATTTCCACCAAAATATCGATTGCCGCGCCATGATATTCAAGATTTTTGGAATAAACATTTTCCTGCATGCTTTTCTATAGACCAAAATACGATAAATATCGTAAATACGATAAAAGAGCATGCTAAAGTGGCCATTATAACAAACGGCTCCACTCAGAGACAAAAGGCTAAAATCATGAACACTCATCTAAATAGTTGTTTTGATATAATCATTATTTCTGAAGAAGTGGGCTTGAGTAAGCCTGACAAACGCATATTTGAACTAGCATTACATAAGCTGAATGTGCCACCGGAAGCTGCATTATTCGTTGGAGATGACTTAGAAAAAGATATTGGCGGCTGTCAACATGCCAATATAAATGGCATATGGTTTAATCCGCATAAGCTTAAGAACGATACCGACATAAAACCATCTGCCGAGATCGATTCCTTTGATCGGTTATTGAGTTATTTTACATAGTTTTAGCCTAATCAATGTTGGGAGATTTTTTAAAATTGAATGATGTATGAATGAGATTTTCCATCTTACATTTACAGGAGCGATTTGTAGAAATCGCTTCTTTTTATTATTGCAGAAACCGGATATTAAAAATAATATTTTTAGTCTCAGCCAAATTTGACTATTCCAATTTTTGTTTCGTCTAATAATTAAGGAAACAGGGGGGATATGTATGGGTCAAATAGAGGAATCCGAGTTTCAAACGATTATAAGTGAATACAACGATTACTTACTTCAGCTAAGCTATCTCTACGTGAAAGAGTGGAATACTGCAGAAGATATTGTTCAAGATGCATTTATTAACTATTGGTTGAAATCAAATGAATTCAAAGGGGATTCTAGTTTAAAGACATATTTAACTCGAATAACAATTAACAAGTGTAAAGATTATTTGAAAAGTTGGCGTTATCGAACACATACGTTAACAAATGTCTTTACAGTGTTTATTCGACAAAGAAATCAACTGATATTGCAAGATGAGCAATTAATTGTGGCAGATGCTGTTTTGGCTTTACCAATTAAACTTCGCGAAGTAATTGTTCTATATTATTATAAAGAATTAACCATAATTGAAATTTCTATTGTCTTAAATACATCACCTAGTACGATTAAATATCGTTTAAAAAAAGCGAAGGAGCGATTAAGAAATATGTTATCGACTCAACAATGGGAGGTGCTAATTAATGAATGAAATTAAAAGACAATTAAGGTTAAAAATTGGTAATACAACAGATCATCAACAAAATGTATTGAATAAGTTAAATAAACAATATCCTTTTCGCTCAAACCAAAAGATAAAAACTTTCGCTCCTATTACAGCGAGTATAGCCGTTTTAATAACAACTATCATTTTAGTTTTTTCTTTTAATAGTGAAGAAAATAATCTGATTCCGAATCATTCGGCTGCCCCTTCAGACATAGTTAAAATACCTAATTATTGGTATAATGACCTAGTTAAAATGAAGAATTCTTCGACTGGAGAAACAATTGAGCTTCCTAAAAATATGTTTAGTGGCTTTGTTAAATATGTAAAAGAGAATAAATATGGAGAACAAGAAGACGTTCTTTCTGCATTAAGCTATATCGATGTTAAAAATGTAACTACATTAAATAAATCTTTTATCGTTACATTTGATTGTGGCAGAACTGCCTGTGCAAGTGCTTTTATGAATGTAAATGAGAAAGTCCAGACAATGACTCCATTAGGAGAAGGAACGATCACTAGCGATTTAATGTACTCCCCAGATAATGAAAATGTAATGTTTTTGCTTTCAAATGCTGATAAAACAAAACAAAGAATTGTTGTAATCAATCTTAAGTCCAACTCACAATCCAGAATTCCATCTGTAAATCATGAGTATTTTAGTTATTATAATTGGCCGATAACAAATATAGTCTGGCTATCCAATAAAAAAATAAGTTTGACTGTCGCAAATATTGAAACTAATACTAATGAAGCTGTCACACAATGGCATCAAAAAGCTGACAAACCTACAAAAACATTAGAAATTACATTACCCTATAAGTGAAAAGAAAACTTTTATCGGGCGCGATCTTTCAATAAGGAAGATCGCCTTTCTCTTTTTCTATTAATTCTATTGAAATAACAAAATTGCCTACCCATAATTTGGGGCAAATTAACTGTGTTCATCAATTATTTAAAGTTGCCCTAAGAATCATCGCTTGCTCGGAATAGTAGAAAAAAGAGCACAGCATTGTGCCCTTTTCCTTTATTTTACTGTCACCTCAAGGTAAATGCCCTTCTGCATTTGCTTGGCATGTTGGCTTGTCCATTTTGGATGGATAAGGAGCATGTATTGCCCTTTTGATTGCAGCTTGGCCTTAGGTATGATAGTCATTTTATACTCGTCAGCTACTTTCACATCCACCGGGACCTCACTCCCACCTAGTTGAATAAGCTGGACATCCTCCTGCTTAAGTGCAGACCAATTCATTTTCATATTCATTTTAACTGTAAATGTTTTCGTAACTGGGACGTCCTTAAGCGTTGGAAGCTTCTGGTACCCCTTGTATTTAGCGATTAATTGATCTTTGTGGGAGACTGTTAATTCTTCCCCTTCCGCTGTTTCAATAGTTGGTGTCACGCCTACTTCGTGCACAGGTATGCCGTTTGGCGAGTAGAAACGTGCAGTTGTTAATTTTAACAGGCTGTTGTCACTTAGCGGGAACAATGTTTGCATCGATCCCTTGCCAAAAGACGTTTGCCCGTATAAGGTGGCTCCTTTTTGCTCTTTAACAGAGACGGAAACCATTTCTGATGCACTTGCACTGTACTCATTGATTAAAATATGAGTCGGCTCTGCAAACTTTACTTTTTGTGGAATGGCTGCGTAAATTTCTGGCTTCTCTGTTTTATAGCGCAGCTGGAACGCATTTTTTACATGTGGAAAAAGGCCAGCAATTTCTTGGGCAGCAGACACATATCCTCCGCCATTATTTCTAAGGTCGAAAATCCAGCCCTTTGCTCCGCTTAATTTTCCTATTGCGTTAATAACTTCCTTTGTTGATTCTTGGGCGAAACTGTTTAGGCGAACATACCCGATGTCGCCCCCGAGCATTTTATACTCGACATTTGGCAGCTTAATTAATTCTCTTGTTAGCGTCTTTGTCACAAGCTTGTTCGTTTCAACTGAAATATAGTTTAAGGTTACGGTCGTGTTCTCTTTTCCGCTAATGAGAGAAATAGCGTTTTGAACTGATTTTCCAGCAAGGCTTATGCCATTGGCGCTAACAATAATATCGCCTGCTTGCATACCTGCCCGGTCAGCAGGTCCACCTTGGATAACGGAGAGTATCTTTATTCCTTTAACATCCTCTTCTAAAACAATCCCCACCCCGACAAGCTGCTGCTCGATTCCATTGGAAAAATCAGCAAACTCTTCGGCTGTCATGTAGGCAGAGTAAGGATCCAGGTACTTAGTAATTTCTTTGGCAGTCGGTTTGGCCAGCACAGAAGCCGGTACATCCTCTATGTAATAATCCTTTATTAATGCACGGATCTCATCAATCGGCTCAGCCGCAGAAACAGCTGTCACATTCGATAAAAGCAAAAAAACTAGTAAAAAACTAAAATACTTTTTCAACATAAAAAACAGGCACCTCCCTAAGTTTGTCGAATCACGCGGTGACAGGCACCGTCACCTATATATTAGACTACTTTTTGCCAGATTCATAGATTTTTTGGCGAGGCGGGACAGGGGTCGTGTGGTGATGGGACAGGGGGACAGGAACCTTGTCCCAGTTAATAATAGAAACGGGGAGCCGATCAACGACTGCTTTGATCCTTCTTTTTCTGTGTGAAATTATTTGCCGGTCTGATTCATTGAACAAGCTCTTTTGTACGACGTAATCACCAGCGCAGTAAAATTACTTATTGTGCATGTTGCTAAAGTTATCTAGCAACTTTTTCATTTTATCTCGTACTCTCAATCTTTTATCGAGCAACTTTATGATTTTATCTAGCATTTCGG
>NZ_JALDXW010000070.1:0-10582 GCF_032154635.1 Cytobacillus sp.
TTCTGGGGTATAGTAATATCATTTTAAGATAATGACTTACTATTCAAGTGAAATGAAAAAAGAAAAGCCTGTCAGAAATCAACGTTTCCACTCAATGGATAAATGGGTCGTGCCGTTTTAGCACGATCTGTTTTCGGAAAAAAATATACCCCTATGCAGTATAAAGGGTAGAAATAGTTCTCACTACCAGGTAATAGATCAATAGAAATAAATGAACAGGATGTGAAATGTGATGGATCAACAAGAAAAAAAGATGAAATTAGCTGTTAACGGCGGGATATCATTCGGTGCCAAATTAACTGCGAAACAACTAGCAGTCATTGCAGAGTACATGAATGATGGAGATGAGCTAGAGCTGACAACCTTCCAGCAGCTGTACATTGAGGTACTAGAGAATCATGCGGAAAAAATAAAAGAAAAATTTAACGAAGTTGGTTTAGTATGTTATCCGGTTGGGAACTTTGTGAAGAGTCTTAGAACATGTAATTTCTGTAAGGGAGCAGAAGAAGAGGGAATGCCTGTTGCTATTGAGTTAAATAATCGAATTGCGGGGAAATCCGTGCCAGTAACGCTCCGGCCAGCTTATACGGGATGTCCGGTTGGATGCGGGGAACCATTGGTTAATGATATTGGTGTCATGAAGGTAAAGAATGGATATGATTTATATATTGGAGGATATGCAAAAGGAAAGAATGCTAAAACAGGTATTTTATTAATGGAACAGCTAGTCCCTGAGAGACTTTATGAGGCGGTTGAACAGATCATATCGATCTATGCAGAAAACGGTAAAAAGAGAGAACCGTTATATAAATTTATTGACCGTTTTGGATTAGAAAACCTGAAAAATCAACTAGCAATTTAAACAACGACAAGAAAATGGGCATTATAGGGAAATGCTAGATAAGAGCCAGTTAATAATATTTAAAAGTGGAATAACCTTTTCTCCTAGGAGGTGATATACAAATGAAAATGGAACTATATACACGTCCCACCTGAACAGATTGTCAAGCAGCGAAAGAGTTTCTTTCCAAACATCATATACCGTACAAAGAATTTGACTTAACAAAATTACGAGAGAAAGAAGAAGAATTAAAAAAGGTGTCAGGTGCTAGAGTTGTTCCAACTTTTGTATTTAAGGAAAAGTCCTTCCTTGGAATACCGAAAAAGTCAAAAGTATTCATAGGATTTGAGAATCATTTTGAGGAAATAAAAGGTTTATTGGGAATAGATGAAATTTGAGGCTTTATGATGGAAATGAATAGTTCATGAAAAAAGACAGAAATGTAACGTCTCTGTCTTTTTTATTTTAAGTATATGCAAGTAAAAATGTGACTAACAAAGACCTATAGGTTGCTATAGCTTTATATCAGCCAAGGGTGTTTGAAGCCATCATTTAAACTTCTTTGGCATTTATGCCTCGGGCAATGCCTATTATTCTACCTATGGAGGATTGAAAAACCTGCCAAATCAAGGTAAAATTGGTATGTTAATAGATACATATTTTAGAGAAGCGGGTTTAGTCGAGAGGAGAGAAAGAAGTTGAGAAAGTTATTTAAGAGTGTAGCAATGCTTTTCATAGCTGCCTTGCTAGTTTCATCATTTTCAGTTAGCTCAGTATTTGCTGCATCTGAAAGTGCAAAGAACTGTGTTCCTAAGAAAGTTATGTGGGGAAAAACAGAACTAAAGAGTGGACAATTAGGGAAAGTAACGATCCTGAAGGAAACGAAGCTATTTGCATTAAAAGACAATAAGCTTGTAGCTGGAAAGTCACTCCCTGTAAAAGCGGAATATAGAGTCTATTCCTTTAAGAAAGTGGATAATAGTGAGATTTATGGTGTTGGCGGCGGTCAATATATTAAGAAGGATAGCTCCATTAAATATGAAACACCTTCTAAACGAAAGCTTGCTGAACTTAAAGCAGCTGCTTGTGTAGAAAATGAAGGCGGGTTCTTCTGGAAAGCAGAGAAAAATGGCAATACGGTCTATATGCTAGGTTCCATTCATTTAGGAATCGAAGAATTTTATCCATTGAATTCGAAAATAATGAAAGCATTCAATGAATCCCAATATTTGGCTGTGGAAGCAGATATCCTTAACTTAAACCCACTTGAATTCCAGCAGACTGTTCTTGAAAAGGCAGTCTATGATGACGGTTCAACAATTGAGGATCATATCTCAAAAGAACTATACAAGAAACTAACAGATATCTTTGTTAGCTATGGCGCAGATATGAACGAGATCAAGTATTTAAAACCTTGGTATTTAAGCATGAGTTTGGATAGTTTAAAATCAACAGATCCTAAATATAAAGCTGAATTAGGAATTGATCATTATTTCTTATCTAAAGCAGGCAACAAAAAGATCATTGAGCTAGAGGGGGCAGAATTCCAAATCAATATGCTGTCTGGATTCTCTGAAGATGTACAAATTAAGCTGCTTGAGGATTCCTTAAATGCTGATCGCACAGCTGATGGACTAGCACCGCTTATAAAGGCTTGGCAAACAAGCGATGATGCTGCAATCGAAAAACTGCTGTTTACAGTGCCTGATAATAGCCCAGAATACAAAGCTTATATGACTGAAATGTTTGATAACAGAAATATTGGAATGGCGAATAAAATTGAAAAGTACTTAACAGGATCTACAAAAGGAACGTATTTTGTTGTTGTAGGTGCAGGTCATTACTTCGGTGATATGAGTATTATCAAGTTACTTGAAAATAAAGGATTAAAGATTGAAAAACTCCAATAGAACAGACGATTTCCTGCAGGCTAGTTTTCAGCCAGTAAAGGAATAAAGTTCAAGCCGTTGCCTTCTCAGGGCAGCGGCTTTGTTACATAGTAGGAATGTATTATAATAAAATTAAGGTCAAAAAAAGTTCACAATTTTTTAATGAATACTCCTTTACATACGATACGGGGGTATAATATAATAAGTTCAAGGGGGAAAACCATATGGGATCCGATCTAGATAAAAATGCAATGCTGCCTGAGGAAGAAAACTGCTGTTCAAGCGGGAGTGAAAGAAAGAGTCATCATTCTGATAAAGTGAAAAGTAATCTTGTAACGCGATTAAACCGAATAGAAGGACAAATCCGCGGAATAAAAGGTTTAATTGAAAGAGACACTTATTGTGATGATGTAATTACACAAATTTCTGCTACTCAATCCGCACTAAATAGCGTTGCAAAAATTCTACTTGAAGGGCATTTAAAGGGCTGTGTTGTTGATCGCCTTCAAGAAGGCGATATGGAAGTATTAGATGAGGTTCTCGTAACCATTCATAAATTGATGAAAAAATAGGGAGATGTTAAGTATGGAAAAAGTAACTTTAAACGTAACAGGCATGTCTTGTGGTCATTGTGTGAAAGCTATCGAAGGAAGCGTAGGCGAATTAGCTGGTGTTTCTAACGTCAAGGTTCATCTAGAAAACGGAACAGTAGATGTGGAGTTCTCTTCAGCCGAAGTTTCTTTAGATAAAATTAAAGAAACAATCGATGATCAAGGATATGATGTAAACTAATATTTCGCATTCCAGCCGTGCTAAAAGTTTAGCACGCTCTCTTTTTCAAATAAATATACCCTATATAGGTATAGGAGGCTTAGAAATGAGTGAAAAAGTAATGGAAAGTCAGTTTCAGATTACCGGCATGACCTGTGCAGCATGTGCAACCCGAATTGAAAAGGGCTTAAATAAAATGGAGGGTGTATCAGAAGCAAATGTGAACCTGGCACTCGAAAAGGCAACAGTGAAATTTGATGCCGCTAAGATGGGGCCTGCTGATATTCAGGAAAAAATCAGAGCTCTTGGCTATGATGTGATCACGGAAAAGGTTGAACTCGTTCTTACCGGCATGACCTGTGCAGCATGTGCGACTCGGATTGAGAAAGGCCTGAATAAAATGGAAGGGGTCTTAAGCGCAAACGTAAACCTTGCATTAGAAAAAGCTGCGGTTGAGTATAATCCGTCCATCGTATCACCAGCTGAGATGACACAAAAGGTAGAAAAGCTTGGCTATGGAGCAAGTGTGAAAAGTGAGGACAATGAAAAAGAAACGATTGACCATCGTTTAAAGGAAATTGAGAGACAGCAGGGAAAATTTATATTTTCTCTAATCCTTTCATTGCCGCTTCTATGGGCAATGGCAGGTCATTTTAGCTTTACCTCTTTTATATACGTGCCTGAAGCATTTATGAATCCGTGGGTGCAAATGGCACTTGCCACACCCGTACAATTTTATATTGGCAAGCAGTTTTATGTCGGCGCATATAAAGCGTTAAGAAATAAGAGTGCGAATATGGATGTGCTTGTTGCATTAGGAACATCCGCCGCATATTTTTACAGTTTATATTTATCTTTAAAAACAATTGGCAGCGGTGCGCATCCGGAAGGGCTTTACTTTGAAACTAGTGCCGTGCTCATCACATTAATCATTCTTGGGAAAGTTTTTGAAGCGAAAGCAAAAGGCCGTTCTTCAGAAGCAATCAAGAAGCTCATGGGACTGCAGGCAAAAACAGCAACCGTCATTCGTGAAGAAAAAGAAATAGAACTCCCGCTAGAGGAAGTAGTTGCTGGAGATATTATTCTAGTAAAGCCAGGAGAGAAAATTCCAGTTGATGGCGAAATTCTTGAAGGGCAGTCTGCACTTGATGAATCAATGATTACAGGGGAAAGTGTTCCGATAGATAAGACGGTAGGGGATACCGTGATCGGAGCAACAATAAACAAAAATGGTTTTATTAAAATTAAAGCAACAAAGGTAGGGAAAGAAACAGCGCTTGCGCAAATTATTAAAGTAGTCGAGGAGGCTCAAGGTTCGAAAGCGCCGATCCAGCGTCTAGCGGATTCCATTTCCGGTATCTTTGTACCCATTGTTGTAGGGATAGCTGTCATCACATTCTTCGTCTGGTATTTATTCGTTGCACCAGGTGACTTTGCAGAAGCGCTGGAAAAATTAATTGCTGTACTCGTAATTGCATGTCCATGTGCCCTCGGTCTTGCGACACCAACGTCAATTATGGCAGGATCTGGCCGGGCAGCAGAATACGGTGTTCTTTTTAAAGGCGGAGAGCATCTTGAAATGACCCATCGAATTAACACAGTTATTTTAGATAAAACAGGTACAATCACTAATGGAGCACCTGTATTAACAGATGTTATCACAAAATTAGATGAAGCAGAATTTTTAACATTCGTCGGTTCAGCAGAAAAGCAATCGGAACACCCGTTAGCGGAGGCGATCGTTGAAGGAATTCAAGAAAAAAACATCACTCTTAATCATCCTAGTGCGTTTGAAGCAATCCCTGGCTACGGAATTAAAGCACTCGTTGATGGAAAAGAAGTGCTCGCTGGTACAAGACGTTTAATGAAAAAGTTCAATATAGAGATTGATCATGTGTCAGACGATATGCTTACGCTTGAAAAGCAAGGAAAAACAGCGATGCTAGTAGCAATAGATGGTTCATTTGCAGGAATTGTTGCGGTTGCTGATACTATCAAAGAAACTTCAGCCGAAGCCATTCGCCGCTTAAAAGGGTTGGGTCTTGAAGTAATTATGATTACAGGCGATAACGAACAAACGGCCCAAGCGATTGCGAAGCTTGCTGGAGTAGACCGTGTCATTGCAGAAGTGCTCCCAGAAGGAAAAGCAGAAGAAGTGAAGAAGCTTCAACAGCAAGGCAAGAAAGTTGCAATGGTAGGAGACGGAATTAATGATGCACCAGCATTGGCGGTTGCTGATATTGGAATGGCAATCGGAACAGGAACGGATGTTGCGATGGAAGCGGCTGATATCACCTTGATAAGAGGCGACTTGAAAAGTATTGCCGATGCCATTTTTATGAGTAAGAAAACGATTCGCAACATTAAGCAAAATCTATTCTGGGCCTTTGGCTACAATACACTTGGTATTCCGATTGCAGCTTTAGGATTCCTTGCTCCATGGCTTGCAGGTGCAGCGATGGCTTTCAGTTCAGTTTCTGTTGTACTCAATGCCCTTCGTCTGCAGCGAGTAAAATTATAAGGAGAGATTCATATGAAAAAAATGGGTGCTTTCGGCGATCGTTTATCTGTTAGTAGTCGTAGGCGGATACTACTCCTATATAGCGATTGCAGGCTCTCCAGTGGATGATCCTGGTCATTCTAATACGGAGCAGCATGAATAGAAAATAAAAGAATAGCTTTTGTTATACGTTAATATCCCTGCGGTTGCTATAGCCGTAGGGATTTTTTTAGCGTGAAATCCAATTTAAAAATTCGGACAATTCAATTTTTAATTATTTACACTTCAAAATGAAAATTCTATAATCAAAGGAATAGTCATTAAAAATAAATTCTACAGCTTTGGTTCTGTGTAAAAAGAAGCAGGGGTGAGAGCATTGAAAATAGCCTATTTCCAACTTGCACTATCAATGGCTTTTGTAGGCGCAAATGTTGCGGTTGGCAAAATAATTGTGGAAGATGTCCCGATATTTCTTTTCTCCGAAATAAGATTCCTGATTGCTTTACTTTTTTTAGTTCCAATGATGCTAATTAGCCGGCCAAAAACGGTGAAGATGCAGAAAAGTCACTGGGGCTATTTAATTTTGCAGTCTTTTTTTGGTGTTTTCTTGTTCAGTGTTCTCATGCTTTATGGGGTACGTTTTACATCTGCGACA
This sequence comes from Cytobacillus sp., assembly GCF_032154635.1. Lineage (GTDB taxonomy): Bacteria > Bacillota > Bacilli > Bacillales > Cytobacillaceae > Cytobacillus. Next base: position 6,657 of record NZ_JALDXW010000070.1, read on the forward strand.
GCGGCAGGAATTATTACGAGTACGGTTCCAGCAGTTATAGCCCTCTTGTCATTTTTCTTTTTAAGAGAAAGATTGTCCGCTCCCCAGGCTATTTCTATGTGTCTTGCAGTCTTAGGGATATCCATTATTACCTTTCAGACAAACTCGTCAACCTTAGAAAGCCCTTTATTTTTACTTGGAAATGTACTTGTCTTTGGTGCAGTTATATCAGAGGCCTTGTTTACGATTTTTGCAAAAAAGCTGTCTAATGTGCTGACCCCGATACAAATGGCTGCCGGAGTGAATATTATAGGCTTTATTTTATTTCTTCCTTTTTCGATAAAGGAAGCGATCACTTACCATTTCTTTTCTTTGGAACTAACGGTATACCTGCTTATTATTTATTATGCGATCACTGCTAGTGTACTTTCATTTGTTCTTTGGTATAAAGGGGTTGTAAAGGTAAGTGCGAATATTGCTGGGATCTTTACAGGATTTATTCCAATAACAGCAACATTGGTAGGCATTGTCATATTAAAAGAGCCTTTTGGCATGAATCAGCTAATAGGAATTATGTGTGTATTAGGAGCCATATACCTTGGAACAAGAGGAACGAAAGCAAAGACAATGGATCAATCCGCCCAACAGTCAAATACCTATCATTGAACATTGTTTTCATAAATGTTGAAAAAATAGTTGACTTTTTATTTTATTGAATGTAAAGTATATTTCAAGTTAACCAAATCGAATATGTGATTTACTTCTTATCAAGAGAGGTTGAGGGACTGGCCCTATGACACCTCGGCAACGGACTTATTGCACCGTGCCAATTCCAGCAAGCATGTCTTGATAGATAAGAAGAGGCGCAAGCATTGAATTCTGTCCTCTTCTTTTACAAGAAGAGGTTTTTTGTTTTAATCGGCAAAAGAAGGAATTCAAGTTTTTTAGAAAAAATGGAAATTATAACTTTGGCGTTAAAGAATTGTCTAGCTCTATCGCCTATCAAACTCAGGCCCCTCCCTACGATAAGTCGTGGTCCTTCCAGTTTGTATGGCGATGATCAAGGCGCTTTCGCTTTTCTTATGCAATAAACATAGTTTTCGCATGGGAATAATAAAAATTAAATACACATTCTTATCGAGAGAGGTTGAGGGACTGGCCCGATGAAGCCTCGGCAGCGGATTCCGCTTTTGGAATCTATGCCAAATCCAGCAAGCGAAAAGCTTGAGAGATAAGAAGAGACCCCCTACCCTTTATTTTGATAATAAAGGCATGCCCTCTTCTTGTTTGTCAGGAAGAGGGATTTTTTATTTCCATTCCTAGTGGTTCTAGTGGAAGTGAATGAAAAGATCAATCGTTTGCCTGCAAATCCCCCAGGGCAATTCCAATAATATAGGTGTCGGTCACCGAGAGGAGAGAGACAAAATGATTGAATTTCAAAATTTGAAAAAGGTATATAACAGCGGCGGACAGCAGGTTGCAGCGCTGAATGGGATTGATTTAACGATTAATAGAGGGGAGATTTTTGGTGTGATTGGGTTCAGCGGGGCGGGAAAAAGCTCGCTGATCCGCTGTGTCAATTGGCTCGAGCAGCCTACATCTGGCCGTGTGATTGTTGATGGCTATGATCTGACTGCCTTGTCAGCGAAAGAAATCCGCGAGGTGAAAAGAAATATCGGGATGGTCTTTCAGCACTTTAATCTTCTAAACTCAAAAACGGTATTTGCAAATGTGGCTATGCCGTTATTTTTAGCAAAGGTGCCAAAAGAGGAAATCAAGAAAAGAGTAGGTGAGTTATTAGAATTTGTTGGCCTGTCAGATAAAGCAAATAATTACCCTGACCAGCTGTCAGGCGGGCAGAAGCAGCGGATTGGCATTGCAAGGGCGCTTGCTACACAGCCATCGATTCTCCTTTGTGATGAGGCAACTTCAGCACTTGATCCGCAGACAACAAGCTCAATCTTGGATTTGTTGAAAAAAATTAATCGGGAATATAACATTACGATTCTTATCATTACTCATGAGATGGCAGTTATCCGAGAAATTTGCGATCGGGTGGCAGTCATTGAAGCCGGAAAGATCATTGAGGAAGGGACTGTTTTCGATGTCTTTTCGTCACCGAAAACAGAGACGGCAAGAAACTTCGTCAGCTCTGTGATGAATGATCAAATTCCTGATTCCATAAAGGAGATAGTTGAGAAAAATGCAGGGCTTCAAAAGATCTTCCGAATTAATTTTATCGGTAATTCAGCCGGCCAGCCGCTGCTTTCACAGCTGGCGAAGAAGTTCGATATTCACGTCAATGTTCTCTTTGGAAATATTACTGAGCTGCAAGGCACGCCTTTCGGGAACTTAATTGTTGAGTTTCAAGGGGCTGAAAGTGAAATCAACCGGGCGTTAATGTTTATCAGCCAAGAGAAAGTAACAGTAAAGGAAGTGAAAGCTCATGCTAGTTAATTCAGACCAAATTATTGAGGCGCTAATTGAAACGATTCAGATGGTGGCATTTTCTCTCTTATTTTCAGCCGTTCTCGGCTTGCCGCTAGGGATTCTTCTTGTTGTAACAAGAAAGGGGCATCTGCTGGAAAATCTGCCAGTATTCAATGTAATCAATGGAATTATTAATATTTTCCGCTCCGTCCCGTTCATTATTCTTATGGTTGCGATCATACCGGTTACGAGGTTGATTGTAGGCACATCAATCGGAACAGCAGCAGCAGTCGTTCCACTTGTATTTTATGCTGGTCCATATATTGCAAGGTTAATCGAAAATTCCTTGCTTGAGGTGGATCCCGGTGTCCTTGAGGCAGCACAAGCGATGGGTGCAACACCAGCACAAATCATTTTCAAATTTCTTATCCCAGAAGCGCTTAGCTCATTAGTTTTAGCTTTTACGATCGCAACCATTGGTTTAGTAGGAGCTTCTGCGATGGCTGGAGCTGTTGGCGGGGGAGGACTTGGTGATTTGGCTATTACCTACGGCTATCAGCGGTTCGACACAATGGTCATGATCATCACAGTAGGTATTTTAGTTGTAATGGTTCAAGGGCTTCAAACCTTTGGCAATATTTTATCAAAACGAATTCGCAGACGATAATCAGGAGGATCACAACGATGAAGAAATTATTATTAGCACTCATTATTTTAACGCTGACGGTATTTAGTACAGCATGCGCTAGTGAAACAAGCGGAAAAGAAAAATCGGTAAAGGTGAAGATTGGTGTAAGCGGATCAGATAACCGCATTTGGGACTTTGTAGCTGAAAAGGCAGCAAAGGAAGGCATTGATGTAGAAATAATTAGTTTTTCCGATTATGTTCAGCCAAACATTGCTCTAGCTGAAGGGGAATTAGATGCCAATGCATTCCAAACCGTTGCATACTTTGATTCTTTTATTAAGGAACATCATTTAGATTTGGTGCCAATCGCTACGACCGTTCTTGCACCAATGGGGATATATTCAGAGAAATACAAGTCAGTTGATGACATTCCTGAGGGTGGAAAAATAGCCGTACCAAATGATGTATCCAATATGGGAAGAGCATTGCTTCTTTTAGAAGAGGCAGGTCTAATTAAACTGACAGATGATTATGATGGCAATGGATCGTTAGATAAAATCGTTGAAAATCCCAAGAATCTAGAAATTGTCGAAATGGTTGCGGCACAAACACCCCGTGTTTTGCCAGATGTAGCTGCGTCAATCATTAATAACGGAATTGCAGTAGACGCAGGGTTCAACCCAACAAAGGACTCCATTTTCCATGAGAGTGCGACTGCAACTCCATATGTCAACATCATTGCTACAAGAGCTGAAGACAAGGATAACAAACATTTAAAGAAATTGGCGGAGCTTTATCAAGAGGATGATGTAGCTGAATTTATCAAAAAGGAATACAAAGGAAACTCCATTCCAACATTTATTCCGCTAAGCGAGATTGGATGGTAAAT